>JAJFHQ010000047.1 GCA_021775525.1 Hyphomicrobiales bacterium | reverse complement strand
AACCACCTTCGGTGGGGAGTTTGAGACCGAGGCCGACTATCGCGACCCCTTCGTCACGGACCTCATCAAGGAAAAAGACGGTACTGTTTTCTGGCCGCCCATCCATTATTCCTACAACACCATCAATTTGAACCTGCCGGTACCCGCGCCCGCGCCGCCATCAGGTGAAAACTGGCTCGGGACGGATGACCAGGGCCGCGATGTTGTCGCGCGGGCCATTTACGGCTTCCGCCTGTCGGTCCTGTTCGGGCTGGTGCTCACGATCATTTCCTCGATCATCGGCGTCTCGGCAGGCGCGGTACAGGGATATTTCGGCGGTTGGGTGGATTTGCTGTTCCAGCGCTTTATTGAAATCTGGACCTCGATCCCCTCGCTCTACCTGCTCATTATCATCGCCGCGATCATCGAGCCAAATTTCTGGATATTACTCGGCATCCTGTTGCTGTTTTCCTGGGTGGCGCTGGTGGGCGTGGTCAGGGCTGAATTTCTGCGCGGACGCAATCTTGAATATATCCGTGCCGCGCGCGCGCTTGGGCTCACCAACGCCAAAATCATGTTCAAACATCTGCTGCCCAACGCCATGGTCGCCACACTGACCTTCATGCCGTTCATCCTCAACGGCTCCATCTCGACGCTGACATCGCTTGATTTTCTTGGCTTCGGCCTGCCTCCCGGCTCCCCCTCGCTTGGCGAGATGCTGGCGCAGGGCAAGGCGAATTTGCAGGCGCCCTGGCTCGGTATCACCGCATTCTGCGTCATCGCAGTCATGCTGAGCCTGCTCATCTTCATCGGAGAGGCGGTGCGCGATTCGCTTGATCCGCGTAAAACTTTTGTGTCCCCGTCCGCCGCCGAACCCGTGCCCATGGCCGTGCTTGAGCGCACAGCGGACAACCCCGACCCGGTGCATCACAAGCCTTCCTCGAAAACCAGGTCAAAGGGAGAACCGTTGTTGAGCGTCAATAACCTGTCGGTAGACTTTACCTCCGACGGGACGACGACCCATGCCGTGCGCGGCGCGACTTTCGACATCATGCCTGGCGAAACGGTAGCGCTTGTTGGCGAGTCCGGCTCAGGAAAAACCGTCTCAGCGCTCTCGGTGATGCGATTGTTGCCATACCCCGCCGCCTCGCACCCATCGGGCAAGGTCCTGTATGGCGGTGAAGACCTGCTACACATGGATGAGCAGCAATTGCGGGGCATTCGCGGCAACCAGATTTCGATGATCTTCCAGGAGCCGATGTCCTCGCTCAATCCGCTGCACACCATTGAGAAACAGGTTGGTGAAATCCTCAAGCTCCATCGCGGCCTGTCAGACAGCGCGGCGCGCACGCGGGTACTTGAGCTTCTCGACAAGGTGGGGATTGATGACCCGGAAGGCCGACTGACCTCTTACCCGCATCAGCTTTCTGGCGGCCAGCGACAGCGCGTCATGATCGCCATGGCGCTCGCCAACGAGCCAGACCTGCTGATTGCCGATGAACCCACGACCGCACTCGATGTTACCATCCAGGCGCAAATTCTAGAGCTGCTGTTCGATCTGCAAAAAGAGTTCAACATGGCGGTGCTGCTCATAACCCATGACCTGGGCATCGTGCGCAAGATGGCCAACCGCATCTCCGTCATGAACAATGGCGAGATCGTTGAACAGGGCGAAACCGAGCAGATTTTCAGAAACCCCAGGCACCCCTACACCAAGCACCTGCTTGCAGCTGAACCCAAGGGCGACCCGCCGAGCGCCAATGAAAAAGCCCCGATCGTCGTTGAGGCGGACAATCTCAAGGTCTGGTTCCCGATCAGGCGTGGCCTGCTCAAACGCACCGTTGGACACATCAAGGCGGTGGATGGCATATCGCTGAAACTGCGCGCCGGACAAACCCTCGGCGTCGTTGGCGAGTCCGGCTCGGGCAAGACCACGCTGGGGCTGGCCCTGCTGCGCCTGATTTCAAGCGAAGGACCGATCGTCTACCTGGGCAACTCCATCGAGGGTTATGACTCCAAGGAGATGCGACCACTGCGTCGAGAAATGCAGGCCGTGTTCCAGGACCCGTACGGTTCGTTGAGCCCGCGTCTCTCGGTTGCACAGATCATCGAGGAAGGCCTGCTGATCCAGAACCCGGAGATGACCTTTGCCGAGCGCCGCGCAAGTGTCTCGCAGGCCATGACCGAGGTCGATCTCGATCCCACTCATCAGAACCGCTATCCGCATGAATTTTCAGGCGGCCAACGCCAGCGCATTGCCGTCGCCCGCGCCATGGTGCTTCAACCCAAGTTCGTCATGCTCGATGAACCCACCTCTGCGCTGGACATGTCGGGCCAGGCGCAGATCGTCGACCTGCTGCGCGAGCTTCAGGACAAGCACAAGCTCGCCTTCCTGTTCATCAGCCACGACCTGAAAGTTGTCCGCGCACTCGCCAACACTGTCATTGTCATGCGCAACGGCAAGGTGGTGGAACAGGGCACGTCCCGGCAGATATTCTCCTCACCCAAGACCGCCTACACCAAGGCGCTGATGGCGGCTGCTTTCGACCTTGAGACCGCCCATCAAGACGCCGTTTCAAGGTGAACGGGGTATGGCGCTCCTCATAGCAAGCGGGCCGATCAAGCCCGAGCCTTTCGCCGAAGGCCTGAGCTCCATGGGCAACGCGCTGGATGTCCGCGTCTGGCCGGAGACAGGCGATGTAACCGATATCCGCTACGCCCTGGCGTGGAAGCCGCCTGAAGGCATGCTCGCAACCTTGCCCAACCTGGAAGTGATTTTTTCCGTAGGTGCCGGGGTCGATCATCTGCTGACACAATCCGGTTTGCCAGACGTTCCGCTGGTGCGTTTTGTCGACCCCAACCTCACCATGCGCATGAGCGAGTATGTCTGCCTGCATGTGCTCACGCATCATCGCCGGATGCTGGATTATGCGGAAAACAAAAAACAGAAGATTTGGAAGGAGTGGGAGAAACAGCCTGCCGCAAATGAACTCCGCGTGGGGGTCATGGGTCTTGGTGTTTTGGGCCTTGATGCAGTCGAGAAACTCAAGATCATGGGGTATCAGGTCGCTGGCTGGAGCCGCTCTCAAAAGCAAATCAACGGCGTTGATTGTTTTGCCGGTGAGAAAGGACAAAAGCCTTTTCTTGCCCGAACGGACATCCTGGTTTGCCTTCTGCCCCATACCGCTGGTACCGAGGGGATGCTCAATACCGAGCTGATTTCAGGTCTGGCCAAGGATGGCCCATTGCCCGGGCCCGTACTCATCAATGCCGGGCGCGGCAAGGTGCAGGTGGAAGCTGATATACTTGATGCACTCGATAGTGACACGCTTTGGGCCGCCTCGCTCGACGTGTTCGAAAACGAACCGTTATCTGCCAAAAGTCAGCTGTGGGCGCATCCACGCGTCATCATCACGCCGCACAATGCCTCGATCTCCGATGACCAGGCCGTGTGCCGCTACGTGGCGGACCAGATCGCGCGCTATGAAAATGGCGACGCGCTTGAGAATGTCGTTGACTTGAAACAGGGCTACTGAGTTTTAACGCTCGCCTTTGCCTTCTCCGCAACCAGGACATTCGTGCGCCCTGAGCCGGTATGATAGCCCATCCTGAAATTGAGGCGCTCGGCCTTGGCAAAAAACTTTGCCATCGGCGACTGGTAGTTTCCCTTGAAGACTGGGATCGGTGCAACATATCTGCCGAAAGCGCGCAGCATCCATTCTTCCCTCTTGAAATATCTGAGCGGGATACCCGTGTCGTCCTGCACGATCACCAAACTTTGCCGCATCAGGAATTCACGCACTTTGGAAAAGCCGCGATTGTGCAACAGGTATGAGGCACTCTTGACCAGCGAACCCGCCGTCCCCTGCTTGGCGCAGAAGGCCAGGAAAGTGCTTTTCTTCACGCCGCCATTGGAAAGGTCTGTGCTGAAATAATAGAGTGTTCGGGCCACGCCATCTGCACCCGTAAACGTTATCTTTGCCCCGTCCGGCTTCTTCTTGTCCTTGGCCGGGGTCAGGTCGCCATTGGCTCCAAGCATCACGAATTCCACCTTGTCGATGGTCTTGCCGGAGCGCGCCAGGAATACGTAGAGCAAGGGCACAGTTCCGGTGAACTTGCCGGCCCTCAGATTCGTAATCATGTGGCTGGTGATGAAATAGCCATGCTTGAGATAATAGGACAGCGAGCGGCGCAGATAGGTCAGGGAGCTCGCCAGTTTAGCTGCGGAGATGGCGGCTGGTTCCGGTGCAAAGCCGACTGGTTCAAGCCCGCTCTGCACGTAGACAGACGCGCCGGGATAAAATGCGTTCGCGTGCGGGAAGTCAGGTCCGCCAAACATGTAAATCATGGCTTTGGGAGAGGGAGGCAACTTGGCCCTCGACCAGACCTGGATGCGCGTGGCGATATTTTTCTCGAATCCAGCCCAGGACGCATTCATTTGCCTGGCGTGACGCTTCCACCCTGCCTGTTTCGTGATAGCCTCTAGTGGTGAACCGGCGGCGGGCGGCAATCCAGCAAGAATTTTTGCTGTATCATCCGCAGTCTGCGCGACCCCGGGCCGGGCGACACTCAGTGCAAGGATACAAAAAACAAATAAATTCGCCGCGAGCGCGCGGCGTGTGAAACTCAAACTCGACAAACTCTTTCCTCCCGTTCGATCTTGGATGCGATCCTTTGGACGCGATCCTAATCGACTGTAAGCATTTCGTCTTCTTCTTCCTGCTCGGGGAAAACCGGGTAAACGCCTTCCACCCGCCCCATCTGCTTTGTCAGCGCCAAAACCGTATCAATCGCAGGGGTCTCCACATCGACAATCCGCGCCATCTCCTGCACCACGCCAAGCAGGGCATCGAGTTCTATGGGTCGCTTCTTGTCGAGATCCTGCAGCATGGACGTCCGGTGGGCGCCCACCGCGGCAGCACCATTGATCCGCCGTTCAATATCAACCCGGAAATGGACACCAATGCGCCGGGCGATCTTTTCCGCTTCCTCCATCATGGTGCGGGCCACGGTGCGGGTGCCGGCATCGGTCGCCACGATGTCGAGAGTCGCGCCTGTGAGTGCCGATATCGGGTTGAAGCAGAGATTTCCCCACAGCTTGAGCCAGATGTCATTGCGGATTTCTGGGTAGAAGCGCGACTTCAGGCCACCGGCCTCAAACGCCTTGATGAGCTTGGTGACTCTCTCACTCTCGCTGCGGTCAGGCTCACCAAATCCGAACTTGTCGCCGTATATGTGGCGGATCACACCCGGCTCGGTAATCTCGGTTGCCGGATAGACCGTAGCGCCAATGGCACGCTCGGGTCCGATGATCCCCCACTGCTTGCCATCCGGATCCACGCTTTGCAGTTGAAGCCCGGCATACTGGCCTTCAAATCCGTGGAAGTACCACCACGGGATACCGTTTTGCATGGTGACCACGGCCGTATCCGGGCTAAGCAGGGGCGTAATCCGCTCTGCTGACTGCCACGCCTGGTGTGCTTTCAGAGCCACGATCACGTAGTCCTGCGGGCCCAGGTCGGATGGCGTATCTGTTGCCGGCATTTTCTCGATGAGTTCGCCATCCTTGAATATGATCTTGATACCATCTCTGTTGATGGCATCGAGGTGTGGCCCGCGCGCGATCAATGAGACATCGGCCCCGCCTTTCTTGAGCATCGCACCGACATAACCGCCGATGGCGCCTGCGCCAAAAATGCAAATTTTCATGTATCCCCCCAGCAACTTTCGACTGACTTCCTGACCGATATATCCTGGCGCACAGATGGGCCATGCGCATGCTGATGGTCAAGCACGCCAAAAGTCGCCATTGCGACATTGTGCGTCCCAACCTCACTCGACCAATATCATGAAATTCGCTACGATAATTCCAACAGTTTCAGTCACAGAGGTGCGAAAAATGACCTACACGCTTGAGCAGCTGGCATCAGATATTCACGGTACGTTGAAGGCGGACGCAGGCATTAGCGGCAAACAAGCCGTCTGCCAGCATGTTTCGAAAGCGCTTAAAGACCAGGACTTTATTTTAACCCACATGTCCGAGCGAGGCCCGGATGATGACCCGCGCGAAGTTCTCTATGAAGACCCCGATCTGGGTTTTTGTATTTGCGCCCATGTTTATAACAATAAGGCGCTTGGCGAACCGCACGATCATGGTCCGAGCTGGGCTATCTACGGTCAGGCTTCGGGCAGCACCGATATGACAGATTGGCGTATCGTGGAAAAAGGCGAAGGGGACAAGCCGACGCTGGTCGTGCCAGAGAAGACCTACACGCTGGTTCCGGGCGATGCCCATTTCTATGAAGTAGGCGCTGTCCATTCCCCACGGCGCGAAGAGCCGACAAACCTGTTACGTATCGAGGGGCAGAACCTGGACAATGTCGAGCGCTCGAATATCGAGGCCGAGGAAGCCGCAGAGGCCTGAGAGTTCATCTCGACGCAGGGACAATCCTGAACACCCCTCGCTCCTGTTCATCAAGCTGATCCACCAACCCCACCTCCCATGCGAGATACTGGCGCGATGCGGCCTCGTTGCCGTCATGGCGACCGTGGGTGAAGTACAGGAAATCGATGCACACGTCATTTGCCGGTTCATCCGGTGTTGAGACGATGGTCAGCCCAGCCTGCTTCCAGTCTTCCTTGCTTCCTTTCAGAAGTCCCGCAACATCGATGCCGGCATCACTCAATTCGCCAGCCGCCAGCGCCGCGATAACCGGATTATCGCCGACCAGAACAACCGGGCGGTCCTTGGGTAAAGTGAGTGAACCTGCCCTCGGCCTGATCGACCAGTGGGCTCCCTCAATATGAGCATCGCGATAACTCATGCTCGGCCGGACATCGACAAGAGATACGGCATTGTCTCGAACCAGTCCTGCCAGCTCGTCGGCCGAAACATGTTTGAGTTCTGTCTCACCCTCACCCGTGTGTATCGCCGGCAGGTTCATATCCGCCAGCGCAGCCACACCACCTTCCAGGATAAAGGCCTCGTGCCCGAGCTGGCGCAGCCAGCTCGCAACCATGGCCGCACGCACGCCCTCGCTGTCGACCAGCACCAGCCGTGCATTCTTCACACCCACCCAGTGATCGGTTGCCTGAATGAGTTGTCCGCCCGGCGCATGAACGCTTGCGCGTGCGCCATTGCTTGCGAATTCTTCCGCCGTACGGATGTCAAAAATATAGGTGGTGCGGTCGCGCTCGCCCTTCCATGCAGACACTTGCGCAGGGGCAACAAAGGTTGCGCCCCGCGCCTCGGCCAGCGCGTGCGTGCGTTCCCTCAAAGAGGACAGGTCGGCCTGCGTGAGTTCATCCGGGTAACGGCGCGAGGCTCCATGCTCAAGTTCCAGTCCTGCCAGGAACCAGCCCTGCGTGCCGTTCTCCAGGGCCACGACCGGGTTGGGCACGCCAAGGTCTATCAGGGTTTGCGCTCCGATGATGGAGCGCGTCCGCCCGGCGCAATTGACGACGATCTGCGTTTCCGGGTCAGGAGCAATTTCGGCGATACGCAGCGCCAGCTCTCCATTTGGACAGCTGATGCCGCCGGGTACATTCATCTTCTCATACTCGGCATAAGTGCGCCCATCCACGAGCACGAAATTTTCATGTCCGTCACGTAGCGCCTGAAGTTTTTCCGCGCTGATCCGGGGCGTATCGCAGGCATGTTCGACCAATTCACCGAAGCTCTTGCTCGGTACATTCACGCCGGCATAGAGCGTGTAGCCCGCTGCTTCCCAGGCACGAATGCCCCCGCTCAGCACATATACATTTTCATATCCGGAGGCTTTCGCGCGCTCTGCCGCGCGCTCCCCAACCCCGTCCGCATCATCACAGAGGACGAGCCGCACCCGTGGATTGGGAACTAGCAAGGGAAGGTCCAACTCCAAGCGGCTGTAAGGCACAGAGATGGCGAAGAACAGATGACCCTCGCCATATTGTCCGAACTCGCGCACATCCAGAAGCGCAAGCTCGTCACCATCGGACAGCCAGGACTTGAAATCAGAAGCTTCGATCGTTTTTGTCATGGTCAAAAGCGCTTTCAGTACCCTAGTTGCAGACCTGGTAGGTTCCGGGAACTGTGCGCCCGGTCGGGCAGATGATGCCGCCCCAATGATAACCTGTACGCCCCCTGAAACTGATCTTGAACCACGGGCGGTCTTGATAATATTGCCTCGTTTGCTGCAACACGGTGATGGATTCACGTTCCCTCAGGCTGGCGATTTTTCCAAATTTCGTGCCCGGTCCCGAGCGCACAATCCCGCCCCAGGATCTCGCCTGGAATGGAAACGTGACACCCCCTGCCTGCGGTGGCGGCGGTTGACCGGGTGGCTGGCCGGGTTCCAGATATTCGTTCAGATAGGCGATCCGGTCATAGAGGGCGGTTTGAATACACTGGTCGTTCGATCCGCAGCGGTTGCGCTGCCCCAACCATTGTTTCTGATCCTGTTTCAATTGCCCCTGCTTCCAGCCGGGCAACTGACCGCGAAGCCATGAATAGGTCGAGGCCATTTTCCGGTCTAGATCAGCAAGCGCGGGATTGGAGCACAAACGCGCCTCGGTCACGTTGAGACGGGCATTGCAGTTAAAGCTCGGCGATGCATATTGCTGCGGTGGCCGTGGAGGCGGGTTGTATTGCGGCGGACTTGTCACAGGGGTCCCGATCGATCCGATTTTCTGACAACGCAATTCGATTTGTCCCGGGCGTTTCACGTTCAGCCAACCGCTTTTGCCATAGGCTTCGTATCCATTGCCGGTAAACCGCATGCCCGATCCGGTTACCGCAGCATTCAGAGTGACGGTCAAATTCGTACCGATTTCCAGTCGCACCGTATCAGCCCGATTATCGAATGTAGCGTTGAGGGATTGGCCGCCCTGGCAGTTATAGACGACCGTATTGGCCGAGAGCTTGCCCGACGATCCAACAGTAACAAGCACGAAAAGCGCAGCGGCTACTCCGTAGGATTTGCAATGAATGTGTTGATGCTCTGCGGACATATCACCGGCCCTCCGATACCAAAATCAACTCCCGGCCTGACTATCCCACGGTGAGACAGCCTTTGTCATCCGCTTGAATTCCCGCTACCGCCATCTTCGAGCCCGGGACGCCACTTGGGATATTCGGCTCCGCATTTATGACACATGTTCGCCTTCACCAGGCGGAAGTGATAGCCATAAAGCTGCCCGCAATTGTGACACTTGCGCTTGGCCTGCATGACCCAGGCAGCCGTGCCCGCAATCACGATGCCGAGCATCAGCAGGGTCTGGATTTGCGGTGTGGCGTAATCGAAAAATTCCACGAGCGCGAGTGCAAACAGGCATGCCGCGGCAAAAGCATAGGCCCGAGAAATCCACTTCTGGTAGCGCGCATCAGATGACGTGACTTCGGGCGCCTTCTGCTTGATCTTCTTGCTCTTACCCTTACTCATCGCTGACCCGCGCCGCGCCGCACGGATGTCACGCTCCCCTCAGATGCCTCGATACGGGCGATGGCCTGCTCAGCCGGCTCAATGCCGACAGCCATGTGATGCGCGTTGGCATGCAGCAACCGGGTCTCATCCAGCATGATACCCACATGGCCCTTCCAGAAGAGAAGATCGCCGCGCTTGTAGGCGCATTGGTCTTTCGGGTCCGAGAGCGCCGCGCCGAGTGAAGTTTCCTGCATGTCGCTGTCACGCGGGCACGCGAATCCTGAAGCCTGTAACGAGAGCTGTACCAGCGAAGAACAATCGAGGCCGATGCTGGTACGCCCACCCCACAGGTAAGGAGTGCCGAGAAATTCCTGTGCCACGGACACGAAGTCCGGGGCAAAGTCATCCACCGGGACCAGATGAGTGGTAATCGCGAAGCGGCCATCGTCGAGTTGTGCAAACCAGCCATCAACGCTTGCCACACCGACGCGCGCATTCATGGAGAGCAATTCCAGTGGCGGTGTCTTGATATCGGGCTCAGGATACAGATGCGTACGCAGAGCCCTCACCCGATGTGTTGCCTGCACAATGTTCTTCGTGAGTGCATTATCTGAAACATAGCCCACATAGGCATCTTCACCGGATTGTGCCCAGGCCCAACCCTCGTTCACCTGGTAGACGGTCACCGCCTCGCCGAACAGGAATTCGGTTTCAAGGGGTGCATCGAAACGCGGTGCTTTGCGCAGCTGGGCCGAGCCCGCGATGACTTGACGTTTTTCACCGTCTGAATAGTTGGGCACGTCTACCTGCCCTTTCAAACTTGCCGCCGCCAGGTCGTCCCGGTAGGCATTTACACGGCGGTCGAGTGGTTTCTCGCTCATCCGCCAAATATATCACGAAACGCTTCAAACAAGGCGCGTGCACCCTGCGGCTCGCCGCCAAACGGCCGCCCCGGTTTTTCTCGCGGTACCCAGCCATACATGTCGATATGTGCATAGCGGACAGCCTGGGAGACAAACCGCTTCAGGAACATCGCCGCGGTGACGGAACCCGCAAACGGCCCGTCGGAGATGTGATTCACTTCCCCCGTTTTGGCGGAGAGATACTTGTCGTAAGGCTGCCAGAAAGGCATGCGCCACAGCGGATCATCCAGCCTGGTCCCCATGGCCAGAACGGCATCGGCAAAAACCTCATCAGTGGAGTAGAAGGGCGGCAGGTCCGGCCCAAGCGCCACGCGGGCAGCACCCGTGAGCGTGGCCATGGTCAGCAGGTAATCGGGTTTTTCTTCATCGGCCAAGGCAAGCGCATCGGCAAGGACGAGACGCCCCTCGGCGTCCGTATTGCCAATCTCCACGCTCATGCCATTGCGGCTGGGCAGTACGTCTCCGGGCCGGAAGGAATTGGCAGAAACATTGTTGTCGGCAGCTGGGATGAGAACACGGAGACGCAGCTTCAGCTTTGCCCCCATGATCATGGACGCCAGTGCGAGAACCGATGCCGCCCCGCCCATGTCCTTTTTCATCAGCGCCATGGCTGATGTGGGTTTGAGGCTCAGGCCGCCGGTGTCATAGGTGATGCCCTTGCCCACCAGCGTCACCTTGGGTGCGTTTGCCGGGCCCCATGTAAAATCGATGAGCCTCGGAGCGCGGTCACTGGCCCGGCCGACCGCGTGGATGAGCGGGAAATTCTGCTTGAGCAAAGCATCGCCGGTAATGACCTTGAACTTGGCCCCGTGCAAATGCGCCAGTTTGCGCGCCGCCTGCGCCAACTCGCCTGGCCCCAGGTCATTGGCCGGAATATTGATGAGATCACGACCGAGGATTACGGCCCCTGCAATGTTGGCCAGCCGCGTAGCATCAACCCCTTTGGGCAGAACAAGACGGCGCAGTTCCTGCTTGTTGTTTGCCTTGTAGCGATCGAAGGAATAACTGCCCATGGCCCAGGCAAGAGCTGCCAGTTCCCGGTCCCGGGGCGTTTTCTCGAAGTGATAGTCTCCCTTGGGAAGTGCTTTCGGAAGCGCGCCGATGAGCATGGAGACGCGCGCGGGATCATCCTCCTTGCCGAGGCCCAGCACCGCCCCATTGAGCGAACCACCTTCGCCAGGCAACAGAACCACTGATCCCTCACCCGCTTTCCACCCTTGAGCCTCAACCCAGTTACGCTGCGGCTTGGGCAGGGCTTTCAAGTCGGTTTTCAACTTGTCTACTGTTGCCAGCCAAAGGGGACTGGATTTGACGCGCGGCGCAGATTTCAGGTAACAGCCCGGCAAGGCCGTGGACATGCTTGATCGAGATTTGCTCATGGCGGCAGAGGCCTTATCATTGTGATGCGGACATGTTGACCGGTGTTGCAAACTGTATGGCAAGGTGCGGCGGCAAAAACAATGGGAGGGAAGGTCATGGCTGAAACCGGATACCAGTTGGTGCTGGGAGACAAGAACTATTCGTCATGGTCTTTGCGCCCGTGGCTGCTGATGCGCATGTTCGATATTCCTTTCGAAGAGATCAATGTGGACATCTATAACAAGGGCGCGCGGGCACGGGTTCTTGAACACTCGCCTTCGGGCAAGGTTCCGGCGCTCACGGCGGGCAGCCTGACGATTTGGGACACGCTGGCAATTATGGAATATCTCGCAGAAACCCATCCCGAACTTGCCATCTGGCCTAAAGAACGTGAAGCCCGCGCAATGGCCCGCGTGGTGAGTGCCGAAATGCATTCGGGCTTTGAAAACCTGCGCTCGGAAATGCCTATGGATATGCACGCCTCGAAGCCCGTTGGGTCCGTGAGCAAGGGAGTTGGCCACGATGTAACCCGCATCGTCGAGGTCTGGCGCATGTGCCGTGACACATACGGTTCTGGCGGCGATTTCCTGTTCGGGGACTTCTGTACCGCGGACGCCATGTACGCACCCGTGTGCTCACGTTTTCGCACCTACGGAATTGATTTGGCTGCGCAAGGAGATGACGGGACAGCGCAAATCTATTGCGACAAGGTTCTATCTCTAAAGGCCATTGAGGATTGGATGCAATCCGGACGCGAGCAAATGTCTGAGCGGGGAATTGCTTACTAGTCAGATGCGTTCGCCACCTGATGCCGGTTCTCAGGCCGGCAGGCGAGCAAACCCACTGACCTTGCGGACAATATTCAGAAGTTTTTTGAAAAAATAACAGGCTTGCTGGCGGAGAGAGTTCCCATCAATATCTTTATAACTCATTGTAATATAATACTAAATTATTCACTCATCCAAAATATACTACGCAACTCAATGGCTTCGGCGTTTCGAGGCCAAGCCGCATACTGATAAATATGTATAGGCTCGACTACCGCAGGGAATGCCCGCTTTGCCCCCGAAAGTGGACATTGCACGTTACAGCCCAGAATGTCCGCTTAGTGCCAGAAGCGGATATTCGCGGGTTTTTGAAGGCAGGCACGAGGATCGACGTAATGTCCCCATGGCGGTACACTCTGCAAAGCAATTCCACTGCGGGCGGCAGACGCTGAACGTGTCTTAATTATCAAGGAGTGACGGTTATGTTTCACGCACATCTGCCTAAATGGCTTGCGAAATTTGCCTTCAGCCTCGTCATCGTCTCATTCGTTGCAGGTGCCTCGTCACAGGCTTCCGCACAATCGGACGGCGTCGATGGCGCTAAAATCAATTGGCTCAAATACATGCAGCACGCATCGAGCGCTTCAGCGATTGCAATGGCTCTGTCCCACGTCGATCATTGCAGCAAGAGGCTTGGCATTCGGGAGGAAGATTTCAAAGATCCGAAAACCGGGGATGAATTTGTTATTCTTTCTTTCAGTTGCGATGGCAATGAAGATGTGGAAGGAAGCGCTTTTCTCTTTTTTTCAGGGCCAAGGAAAATGTTGGAAGAACACTTCGAACAAGGTCCAAAATTTGGCCCGCCTTCTTTTAGAAAATTTGAATTTGCCGGATGACGCAGCCCTATGGAGGCGCTGAGGACATGCAACCGGTCTTGTGTTGGACATCCTTCTGGATGCAGTTGGACGCACGACCGCAATAAGGGCGTCGTCTCGAAAGCCCGCTATCGACAGCCCTTTATTTTCTCCCACTTTTTAGTCTCGGCGACTTCTTTCTTTTCACTCGCTGACAGCTTGCCATAGGGGGGGAAGCAGTTCTGCGGGAATGCTTTCTTCGCGCGCGCTGTTTTGAAGCAATAACCCTTTGAGGCGAAAATGCCGTTACGGTGCGCCCAGAGTCCTTTGCAATCGTACGCTTCAAAGGCCGTCGAACCCTCATTTTGCGGGGCGACGGGCGCCTTCCGCGTCGGCGCGGCAGTTGATGAACAGCGTTTAGCTTTCTCGACCTCTTTTATCCACCCGATATCATTTTTCGCCCACGCCGGTAGATTTTTGCCATAGGGGGGGAAGCAGTTTTTCGGGAACGCTTTCTTCGCACGCGCTGTCTTGAAGCAATAGCCGTGTTCGGCAAAGATCTTGTTCCGTGCATGCCAGAGCTGGCCACAGTTCAGGCGCCCAAATTCGCGCGTTGCTGTAGCGGACGGCGTAGCGCCACTTGCAACGCACTGCCCGCCAGAGAAAGTATAGCCCGAAGGACAATTCGGCGTCGGCGCAGCCGAGACACATTGAGTGCCGGAAAGGGTATAGCCGGGGGGGCAGGACGGAGTGACAACCGCCTGGGCGAATGCG
>JAJFHQ010000046.1 GCA_021775525.1 Hyphomicrobiales bacterium | reverse complement strand
TTGCCAAGGTTGAAGTCGTGAGTTCGAATCTCATCGCCCGCTCCATTTTTTTCACAAATCCTGTACGCGACTGTTCGCAATATCGGCGATGTATTTCGTGCCTTGCTCTCCGTGTTTCGGCCCGGGAAAGGCGGACGATTCCTAATAATACCTGCGCAAATGGGCTTCGACACGAGATTCCAAGTCCGTTTTTGGACCGATAATGTGTCAGAAAATGAGATAAAGTGGCTCGTATAGTGAAACAGTTTGCCGATAGGAACTAGTTCGGTTATTGTGCCGGAAAGTGCCTAGGACTATAGGGGGGCCATCGAGCAATGTTCACCAGCAATCCATTTGCAGCGCTCTCGGCGACTATATCGCCAGATATAATGCAGTCTTATATCGTGGTCATGATACTTCTCGTCGTGGGCGGCACGCTGTTCGACGTTATCCACAAGGGCAGCGCCAAATACTTCTTCAACAATTGGCGAAGTGGCCGGGAAAATGCGGAGAAGAAGGTCGGCGCCGGGCAAAAGATGTCCATCGCGGTCCAGACAGTTGCGGTGGACGTACTGGCGTCCGGTGAATTCTGCAACGCGCAGCGCCGAATTGCCCATCTTCTGGGAATGTACGGTTTCGTAGCCTTTGTGGCGGCGACCGTCGTTATGGTTTTCTGTTACCCGACCGCCGCAACCGCGACGCCTGCCATCTGGCCGTTAATGTGGCACATCGGGGCGCTGATGGTTTGCATTGGCGGCTACTGGTTCTGGTTTTACATCCGGGTCGACGTTGCGGCGGAAGGAAGCTCGCCCTTCCGGTTGATGCGCGCTGACCTGTTTATCCTTTCGCTCCTGGCGTGCGCCACATTTGGCCTGATTTGGTCATATCTGCAGTTCAGCGGCGCCAGCTGGTCCAACATTTTCATGGGTCTCTTCCTCATCGCCACGACCGTGCTGTTTGGCTCGATCCCCTGGTCCAAATTCTCTCATATGTTCTTTAAACCGGCTGCGGCGTTCGAGAAAAGAGTGTCCAAGGCTGACGGTTCAGCCGCGAATTTGCCGACGCTGACCCGTGACGATCCTGAACAGCAGAAACGACATTCCATGGAACTGTTGGAAGACGCTCCCATGGATATGGGTCTTGGCATCAAGCGAGAAGCGCCCAACCACTACTAAGAGACAGACTTCAAGTTTCTTTCGAACGGAGAAGGAGCCAAACAATGCCTACATTCGTCTATATGACGAAGTGCGACGGCTGCGGACATTGCGTCGACATCTGTCCCTCGGACATCATGCACATCGACCCGACCTATCGCCGTGCCTACAACATCGAACCCAACATGTGCTGGGAGTGCTACTCCTGCGTGAAGGCCTGTCCGCAGGATGCGATCGATGTTCGTGGATATGCCGACTTCGCCCCGCTCGGTCACAGCGTTCGCGTCAAACGCGATGAAGAGAAAGGGACGATCGCTTGGAAAATTAAATTCCGAAACGGTGAGGAAAAGAATTTCCTGTCGCCCATCACCACCAAGCCCTGGGGCACGGCGATCCCGCAGCTGGCAGATGCTCCCGGGCCCAGCCAGGAACTGCGCGACAGCCAGCTGCTGTACAGCGAACCTGAGTTTCTCCGCATGGACGATGGTGATTTACATACGCTGGAATCCAATGGCCTCACGTTGAAGGAAGGCGTGTACTACTGATGGCATACAAAACAATCATCGAAGACGACATCGACATTTTGGTCGTCGGTGCGGGCCTTGGCGGAACCGGTGCTGCCTGGGAAGCCAGATTCTGGGGTCAGGACAAGAAAATCATCATTGCCGAGAAGGCCAATATCGATCGCTCCGGTGCGGTCGCCCAGGGTCTCTATGCGATCAACTGCTATATGGGCACCCGTTGGGGCGAAAATAATCCGGAGGACCATGTCCGTTACGCCCGCATCGACCTGATGGGCATGGTGCGCGAGGATCTTGCATTCGATATGGCCCGTCATGTTGATTCCACGGTGCATCAGTTCGAAGAATGGGGCCTGCCCATCATGAAGAACCCGAAAACGGGGACTTATCTTCGTGAAGGACGATGGCAGATCATGATTCACGGCGAATCCTACAAGCCCATCGTGGCCGAGGCCGCCAAGAAATCGGCGGACAAGGTTTATAACCGGATTTGTGTCACCCACCTGCTGATGGACGATGCCAAGGAAAACCGGATCGCCGGTGCTGTCGGTTTCAACGTGCGCACAGGCAATTACCACGTCTTCAAGTCCAAGACCGTGATCTGCGGCGCCGGCGGCGCCTCCAACATCTTCAAGCCGCGTTCGACGGGCGAAGGCATGGGGCGCACCTGGTATGCGCCCTGGTCGTCCGGGTCCGCCTACGGGCTCATGATCGAGGCCGGCGCCAAGATGACGCAGATGGAAAACCGCATCGTGCTGGCGCGTTTCAAGGATGGTTATGGCCCGGTCGGCGCCTACTTCCTGCACCTCAAGACCTATACGCAAAATGGCATGGGCGAAGAGTATGAATCCAATTGGTTCCCCGAACTGCAGAAAATGGTCGGTAAGGAATATCTGGACCCGGAAGCTTCGCACTTAACCCATAGACCAATCCCGACCTGCTTGCGCAACCACGCGTTGATCAATGAAGTGAATGCCGGCCGCGGCCCCATTCACATGGTGACCATGCCTGCTTTCCAAGATCCTCATCTGGAAGAGGTTGGCTGGGAAAACTTCCTCGGCATGACCGTCGGCCAGGCGGTCCTGTGGGCCGCGACAGACGTGGACCCCAAAAACGAAAATCCCGAACTGACCACATCCGAGCCCTATGTTATGGGTTCCCATGCAACCGGCTGTGGCGGTTGGTGCTCGGGGCCTGAGGACGTTTCCCCGCCTGAATATTTCTGGGGTTACAACCGCATGATGACCATCGAGGGTCTGTTCGGCGCCGGAGATGCTGTCGGCGGCACGCCGCACGCCTTCTCATCGGGTTCTTTCACCGAAGGGCGTCTCGCTGCGAAGGCCGCGTGTAAATATATTGATGACGGAAAAGGCGAAGGCATCACTGTATCCGATGAGCAGATCGACCGCCGCAAGGAAGAGATCTACAAGCCTCTGGTACATTACAAAACTTACCGCAATGAGATCGTGGCAGGCGATGTCAACCCGCACTACATCAATCCCAGCCAGGGGCACGACCGTCTGCAGAAACTTATGGACGAGTATTGCGCCGGGGTGACCGTCAACTACATGACCAACGAGAAGCTCCTGAATATCGGTCTCAAGAAGCTCAGGATCATGGAAGAAGACCTTGAGAAACTGGCCGCAAAGGATCTTCACGAGTTGCTGCGTGCGTGGGAATTGAAGCACCGTCATCGTACGTCCGAGTGTGTGACTCAGCACACCCTGTTCCGTAAGGAAACGCGGTGGCCGGGCTACTACTACCGCGGCGACCACATGAAGCTCGATGACGACAACTGGCACGTGCTGACTGTTTCGCGTCGCGATCCGGAAACCGGTGAATACACCATGGAGAAGGCGCCCCTTTATCACCTGGTTGGTGACGAGGAGAAATAATAACCCGGGCGGAAGTTCGCATTGACCTTCTGCCCGGGCTAAAAAGACCAGCATTTCGCGTGTTGGTCTTTTTTATGTGCCTGAAAATGAGGGCCTGTTAGCGTCACCGAGAGTATGGGCATGAATATTATTGAGAAAACCGATGAGGAGATACTGGCCATAGCCGATCCCCTGTGGCGCGATCTCCTCAAACACTCCAACGAGGGCCAATACGGGCAATTCGTTGAGAATTTTTCCAACTCCCTCACGAAGGCCATGAATGAAGTTGAGGTGGGCCACCAGTTCGCGAACAGCGAACTGGCCAGAAACCTGTCTGAACAGGTCGACTATCTCGGCATTATCCGCCGGGGAGAACATGTGACGGTGCTTTACCGGCAGCGGAGCACCAAAAAGGAAGGCGAATGGCTCGGGCGACTTGTCCTTGGCCATGAAGATGGCGAGGTCAGGATTTTTGGGGCATCCATCTTCTGAGCAATGGGTCAGGATTTGAAATGAGTGAAACCATCGAGAACGGCAAGCTCGTCGAACTCACCTACAAGGTGACCGACAAAAAATCGGGGCATGTCCTCACCATGGTCGAGTTCCCGTTGGGCTACATTCACGGACACAATGAAATCCTCGCCCCTTACGTCCACAAGGAGCTGGAGGGCAAGTCCACTGGCGATATCGTCGAGGTGCCAATTAATGGCAATCAGATTTACGGCCCCAGAGACGAGTCTCTGGTTTTTACCGATCACATTGAGAACGTTCCAGAAGAGTATCGGCAAGTCGGTACTTCCATCCTCATGGAGAACGACAAGGGCAAGACCCACAGCTTTTTCGTGACCCGGGTAGACGACAAGACACTGACCGTTGATGGCAACAATCCGCTTTGCGGCAGGGAGGTCGTTTTTTCACTCGAGATACTGACCGTGCGCGAAGCAACCGATGAAGAGATAAAGGTGGGCGGGGCGATCGGCGCGGAGGCGGAGATCGACCCGTCACTTACGAGACCAATTTGAGAAGCGGTGTCGATGCTTTTTTTACAGGGACCAAATGCGATTTTCCTCAGACAACTCGGACCTATGTATCAATTTTGCAAAATGCTATGAATGGTATTGATCAATTTTCGACAGCAGTTTCTTGCTGTTACAAACCAAGCTTCTTAGAAAGAGGTGACTAATGAGCCAGCAAAAACGCAAACCCAAAGTTCCTGAAGGCCACACGCGCTTTTTGAAAACACGTCAGAAAAAGGCGAACGAAAAAGGGTTCGTTGGTTACGACACCGTGTGGGAATCCTTTCAGAAGGAAGTCAAATACAAGACCCCAAAAAAGCCGTAGGCGTCATAGCGTAACGTAGATGAGCGAAGATTGCGCGACGGAAAACGCTTGATTTCAGGAAGGTATCGCAATGCCGCAACTCGTCCCGCCGCACGCTTCAGAAACTGTCAAGCCGCTGCTGCTGCCCGAGACCGAGCGGGCCGGTGAACTTGAACGGGCCTCGACGCTCAAGCAAATCCCCCTCGACTCAAAGGCCGTCTCCGACATCTTCATGCTGGCAATGGGGGCTTACACGCCGCTCGACGGGTTCATGGGTCATGACGACTGGAAAGGCTCATGCCTGGAGATGAAGCTGGCCAGCGGTATCTTCTGGCCAATCCCCATCACGCTACCGGTTGATAAAGCGCTTGCCGACTCCATAGGCGCTGAAGAAGACGTCGCGCTCACTGACGCATCGAATGGAGAGATCCTCGCCATCATGGAGGTGCGTGAAAAGTACACGGGTGACAAGGCATTCGAGGCCGAGCATGTCTATCGCACCACAGACCCCAAGCATCCCGGCGTGGCGAAGGTGCTGGCGCAGGGAGATGTGAATCTGGCAGGCCGTGTCATGGTGCTGAGCGAGGGTGAGTATCCAGACAAGTACCCGGAGCTCTATATCCGCCCGGCAGCTTCACGGGCGATGTTCATGGAAAAAGGGTGGTCACGGGTCGCCGCGTTCCAGACGCGAAACCCGATGCATCGCAGCCATGAGCATCTTGTGAAAATCGCGGTCGAGGTCACCGACGGTGTTTTCATTCACCAGGTGCTTGGCAAGTTGAAAGAGGGTGACATTCCAGCCCAGGTTCGCACTAGTGCAATCCAGTCTATGATCGACAATTATTTCCGCGAAGGCACCGTGATCCAGGCGGGCTACCCGATCGAGATGCGTTATGCGGGACCGCGTGAAGCGCTTCTACATGCCCTCATACGCCAGAACTTCGGCTGCTCACATCTTATCGTGGGACGCGACCATGCGGGTGTTGGTGATTATTACGGTCCGTTCGACGCACATCACATATTCGACGAGTTGTGGGACGGCGCGCTTCAAACACGCGCTCTGAAAATCGACATCACCTTTTACTGCCGTAAGTGTTATGGCATGGCGACGGCCAAGAGCTGCCCTCATGATCCCGAACATCATATTTCCATCTCCGGGACCGAGCAGCGCGAGATGCTCTCCAATGATGCGGATATCCCGCCCGAGTTCAGCCGGCCCGAGGTGGTGGCGATCCTCAAAGACTATTATGCCTCCCTGCGCGTGGGTGACTAGGGTCCCTCATTATGATTATTGCGCATATTTCTGATACCCATATTGCACTCGATACTGACGATGCGGACCAGCGCATCCGTGATTTCGAATCAACCATCGTGGATATAAATGCGCTCGATCCAGCGCCCGACGTGATCGTTCATACCGGTGATATCGTTCATAACGGCCGGGCAGATGAATACGCTCAGGCCGTCGCCACGCTCGCCAAGGCGCGTGCGCCGGTCTATGTGATGGTCGGCAACAAGGATGACAGGGGAAATCTGCTCAAGGCCTTTGCAGGGTGCGGATATCTAGGCGCCAATTCAGAGTTTGTCGACTATGCGGTTGAGGATTTCCCAGTCCGACTGGTCATGCTGGACACCCTCAATCCGTCCAGCAACAAGGGGGACTTCTGCTCGAAACGGGTCGCTCGATTGAAGGAGATGATCGACGCCGAGACCACCAAACCGATTGCGGTGTTCACGCATCATCCGCCATTCGAGGTGCCGGTCGGTCCAGAGCCGCACCATTTCGATAGCCGCGAGGCGATGGCGGATCTAACCGACACCTTGCAAAGCTCCGGGCGTGTCATCGCAGTATTCTGCGGTCATGTTCATCGCTTTGCACACGGCAATATCGGTGACATCGCGGCCTCTGTGGTGACAGCCATATCCACGACTTTGCGTAAGGGGGAGTATCCGGCAGAAGCGGACGCCCGGCCGCTTTATCACTTGCACCGGTTTGACCCTAAACGTGGATTTGCCACGGAAACACGGATTGTTGGGCTGCGCTCCTAGGCGGTATCGTTCACTTGAGCCTGATCCTATGCCGCTGATTTCAATTGATGCCGTTCCGGGACACCGGCAAGTGGTAAATACCGACCGCGTGCGACGATTTATCCGGGACAACGCGGTCAGTTTCCATGGCAAGTAGCGCGCAATGACTTCGAGTAATCACATCACAGGAAATTACAAAATGAAAAACGTGATAACTGCTCTGATGGCAGCGGCGTTGGCCGTTGTCAGCATTATCTCTCTCGGCGTTTAGCAAAGATCATCCGGGGAACCGCCAGCCGGGCTGGCGTTCCCGCTCCACGCGCGCTCCATAATTTTATTTTGCATCCTCCAGGATCATGTCGCTTGCCTTCTCGGCAATCATGATTGTGGGTGCATTGGTATTGCCGGAAACAATTGTGGGCATGATCGAGGCGTCAATGACGCGAACGCGGTCGATCCCCCGGACCTTTAGCCGTTCATCCACCACGGCCATCTTGTCTTGTCCCATCTTGCAAGTGCTGGTTGGGTGATAAATCGTCTGGGAAATATTGCGGGCCATATCCAGCAACTCTTCATCAGTGGAGGCAGAAGGACCTGGTACCTTTTCCTCGACGATAAACTGGGAAAGGGCCTTGGTCCGTGTCAGGGCGCGCGTGACGCGCATCCCGGCAACAGCCGTTTGCTGGTCAAGACCTGTCGCGAGGTAATTTGGATGGATGGCCGGATAGTCATGCGGGTCGGGTGACCTGATTTCGATACGTCCGCGGCTTTCAGGGCGCAGCTGGCACACGGAAATGGTGATGCCTGAGAAGGGGTGCATCTTGACGCCGGGCTTGTCGGCGCTCAGGGGCTGAAAATGAAACTGTATGTCCGGCACCTCAAGTTCAGGGCGCGTCCTGGCGAATATGCAGACCTGGCTTGCCCCCATCGCCATGGCGCCGGTCCGTGTCAGCACGTAGCGGGCACCGATTATCATGCGGCGGAAAAAATTGTTTATCTCGTCATTCAGGGTCGGGACATTGACCCGGTAGATCATGCGGATTTGAAGATGGTCCTGCAGGTTGCCACCGACCCCATCAAGCGCGTGGCGCACGGGAATTCCGGCTGTACCCAGAATGTCACCGGGTCCAATGCCCGAAAGCTGGAGAAGTTGAGGTGAGCCGATAGCTCCGGCCGACAAAAGCACCTCTCCACCGGGGTTCAGCGTTGCGTGGTGAGGTCGTCCCTTGACCGAGAACGCGATGCCCTTGGCCTCGCGTCCGGCCTCGTCTTCAAACAGCAGTTTCTCCACATGCGCGTGGGTGATGATCTTCAGGTTCGAGCGGTTTCGGACCGGATTTAGGTATCCGACAGCGGTTGAGCAGCGCCGTCCTTTTCTGGCGGTGAGTTGAAAATACCCGGCCCCTTCCTGCGTCGCACCGTTGAAATCGTCATTGCGCGGGATACCGATTTCCTCTGCCCCGTCAATGAGCGCCTGGCAGACCTGCCGTTGAACCCGCATGTTTGTAACCTGAAGCGGGCCATCGCCGCCGTGATAATCGTCTGCACCGCGTTCCTGGCTTTCCGAGCGCCTGAAATAGGGAAGGACGTCATCATAGGACCAGCCGGCATTGCCCATCTGGCGCCACTGGTCATAGTCCTCGCGTTGACCACGAATGTAGAGCAACCCGTTTATGGAGGACGAGCCACCAAGGGTTTTGCCTCGGGGCCAGTCGATGCTTCGGCCATTCAGCCCGGGGTCCGGTTCGGTCTTGTAACACCAGTCAGTCTTCGGATTGTGAAGGGTTTTGAAATACCCGACCGGCACATGAATCCATGGGCTGATATCCCTCCCGCCAGCTTCCAGTAGGAGAACCCGGTGGCGGCCATTTGCGCTTAGCCGATTGGCGAGAACACACCCCGCGGAGCCGGCACCCGCAATGATAAAGTCATATTGCCCCACAGATTGTGTCACTTCAGCTCTTCTTTCCTGACCAAGAAATGGGCAATTACACCCACATTTTTCGTTTCTGCATCAGTAATTTATTGCCTTGCCGGCGCATTCTGAACCTTTGTAGCTTCCCAATAGTTTCAATTCTTATCTTGTCACGCAGCAGCAATATGCGCAATAATGAAACATAATGTCTCATTTATGAGACACGAGTTACGACAGACATGACTGAGTTGGTGGACTGACTGAGGGAGGAAAAATATGTTCAAAGTATCGGAAAAGCTGAAAGGTATCTCCAGGCGGGATCTCTTGAAGCTGACAAAACATTTCGGGGTTACCTCGACGCTGATGGCGGCGGGTGGCCTAACGGGAGCTGTTTCGCTGTCTCGGCTGGCGGAGGCGGCAAATTCGACTTATGAGAAACGCCACAAGACACCGGCAAAGCACTCGCTGAAATTCGGAGCTGCCGGCTTCAACGAGAAAAACCTGTTGATCGAGCGCGCCGGAGTGCTTCAGTTCATCAACGATCTGGAGGAGCGTTCGGACGGCGCTATCCGCATCGAGTTCATAGGCAACAACCAGATTTGCGGACAGCTCAACTGCGTGAAGAAGACCCAGCAGGGCATCGTCGATTTCTATGCCGCATCGACGCAGAACTCGGCAGGCGGTGCGCCTTACCTGAACGTACTCGATTACGCTTACATGTTCCCGAGCAGGGCGTCCCAGTATCACTTCCTCTATCACCCTGGCAGCCAGAAGGTACTGCGCGACCAGATGCGCAAGCGCCACAATGTGGAATTCCTGTTCAGCCACGCCGAGCTGCGCGGAATCATGCTGGGCCTGAAATGGAAGGACAAGCCACTGGTGACGAGCGTGTCCCAGCTTGCC
>JAJFHQ010000045.1 GCA_021775525.1 Hyphomicrobiales bacterium | reverse complement strand
GTTCCCTTGGCCTTCACATGGTGACGCTTGATGCGTGGCAGTCTTCTAGGCGCTGAGGATTTTGTCGATATCCTCAACGCTTTCGATCTCGATCACTTCCGCCGGGTCAAGTTTACGCCCCAGCGTCTTTTCCAGCTCTGTGAGAATTTGCTCGTGGGAGAAGCTGTCCCACAACTTCCATTCATCGAGACGGGCATCCGGCGGCACGTCTTTAGCAGCAATTCCCAGTGCCCGGGCAATCAGGGCGGGTGCTGGCGAGGAATTGGGTTTTTGTCCGAACATGTCCTCAGTCCCTTCCTCTTAGCCGTGCCCAATCCTCGCGCATCATGACGAAGCGATACTGGTCCAGTTTTTCACCCGTCGTGATCGACACAAGATGCTCCCGCATGATTTCGTCCATCGTCCACCCTTGCGCCTTGTAGTTGAAGAGCATGGGAAAGTTGCGCGCCAGCGGCATGCCATAGGCCTTTTCGATATTCTGCTCGAAGAAGAAATAATCGAGCAGCGCGCCACGTGTTTCCAGCACCACGTCCTTGCCCCACCATTCCTTCTCGCCGATCAGCACATTGGTCTGCAGCAGGCGTTCCTTGCGGTTCAGGTTCATCTCATGCACGCCGATCTGCAGCTTCGTTTCCAAATCGAAGACGCCCACATGATAATGGTTCCAGTTGTCATACCCGGTGAGCTGGCTGGCGAGGGATTTGACCGTGTGGTTGCAGGGCGGCGCATTGAGGGGGACAAGAACTTCCGGATCATTCAGCCACGCGATCCAGCGCGGGGAAATGTCCGCGGCCGTGAGCGAGCGAAGTTCAAAACGCTCGGTCACAATCTTGATGGGCGCTGAAGTGGGGAAAGTGTTCATCAGGACCGGTTCGGGGAATACGGTTTTCAGGCCAGCCATTTGCGGAGAAGGCTGGAGGTTGCAACAGTTTCATAGCCGAGATTGGCATAAAAAGCGTGCGCATCTTCTCGATCCACCTGCGACGACAGCGAAACGGAAGAATAATTCTCGCCCTTCGCCCAGGCTTCCACGGCATCGACCAGCGCGCGGCCAATTCCGTCCTCCCGATACTCCGCATCGACAATGAGGGACAGCAGGATGGCCTCCGGCGGTTTTTCCAGGGCCGGGCGGGCAAACATGTGACAAAAACCGGCAAGGTGCCCGTCAATTTCTGCCACCAGTATATTGTGTCCCGCCATTGCGCCTATGGCCTCTAAACGGCTCTTCAATTCGCCGATATTCACCTCATAACCGAGTTGGATCATGAGAGGCATGATGGCCTCTACATCGTCCGTGTTCATTTTGCGAATGTTTGGATGGGTGTCTGACATGATCGTTACCTTATCAATAAATGGACGATTGCCTGAAGATTTGACAGGATGGACTCGAATGTTCTATATTTGTTCTTCTTCGTGTTTCAATCGTCACAATTCCGCTTGAAATTCTTCATATCGACCCCATCTCAGGGTTACCGAAAACGAATCAGTCTGACGCATGATGATGATGACCATAACAGCGGCAAATGAGGGCAATGCGCCCATACCGGCCAATGAGCCGGCGCTGGTGTGCCGCGAGGCGCAAGTCACCCAACCGTTCCACTATTGGCGCGGCGCATCCGGCCAGCGCTACCTGCACACGGTATTTCCGCTGTTTGATTGCCCGCTGATGCCAAAGGTCAATTATATCCTGGTGCAGTGCGACCGCGACGGTACACGCCGTCCTCTCGATATCGGCCAGACGGTCTCTGATGCTGACAGCCTCAACCTTGCGCATCTGCGCCGCAAGGCAGCCTTGCTCGGGGCCAACGAGATTCACATTCACTTCCTGTCTGAAACGGTTCGAGAGCGCGCCAGCGCCGAAGCGGATTTGTCTTCACGCCAACTGGGACGCACGGCCCCGTCGCGCACCTTTACCCCGGCCAATGACGAGCCTGAAGCCGCCTGCGCCTGATAGGCTCGAACAAAAAATTCCCAAGCTATTTTCATTCTAACTGAGCCTATATCGGGTGCCCTCAGCCGAGCTGCGCCATGACCTGCTGCAGTTCGTTTTCCCGCAGCCCCATTTCATCGAGATGGGAGAGCGTGTTGGCCACATATTCCACATTGTCACCGGACTGCCCGTGACCGTGGGCCACGAGCTCGGCCTTTTTTGTAACCGGCAGGCGGCCGGCATACTGGGGATGCTCTCGGTCAACCAGGAAACATACAGCCCGAACCTTGCGGTCCGTCCCGTCCAGAAGCCGAATGGAGCGTAAGGCCTCGCGGTAGACCATGGTCACCTGTTCGCGGCCGCGCAGATAATCGATGGTTGCATCGGCGGACGTGGAAGTGACGCGGAAAGCTATGCCCCGGCAGGAGCCTCCGGTATCCAGGCCCAGCACCAACCCGGGCTGATCTTCTGTGCCTCGATGCACCCAGGAATACACGCACAGCGACCGGTGCGCTCCGCGCAGCAGTGCAGGCTGGCGCTCCGTATGTTCAAAGCCCGGTCGCCACATCAGCGACCCGTATCCGAAGACCCAAAGATCAGACAAGTTCGGCTCCCACGGTCATATTGACCCTTTAACAGCGTGCTGAATCTGGTACGGCTCAATCAACCCGAATAGTCGATAAAAGACCTAATCCTTTTTGGAAGGAATGGTCTCTATACGTCCAAAATCAGCCTTTTCCGTCTCCTGACCGGCTTCGATGATATTGCGGCGAATATTGCGGGTGCGGGTGAAGAGTTGCTCCAGAGCGTCACCATCTCCGCGCCGGATTGCGCGTTGAAGCCCGGACAGGTCTTCTGAAAACCGCCCCAGCATTTCCAGCACGGCGTCCTTGTTCGACAGGAACACATCGCGCCACATGGCCGGATCTGACGCGGCAATGCGGGTGAAATCACGAAATCCGCTGGCGGAATATTTGATGACTTCCGAGCGGGTGTCTGTTTCCAGGTCGGCGACTGTCCCGACGATATTGTAGGCAATGAGATGCGGGATATGACTGGTGATGGCCAGCACGAGGTCATGGTGTTCCGGGTCCATGACATCGACATTGGACCCGAGCATGCTCCAGAAGGCGCGAAGCTTCTCTGTTGCTTCAGGTGATGCCTTCGCGGCGGGGGTGAGGATGCACCAGCGCCCCTCGAACAGCTCAGCGAAGCCGGAATCGGGGCCGGAATGTTCCGTGCCCGCGACCGGGTGACCAGCAACGAAATAACACCTTTCAGGGATATGTGGTTCAACCTCTGACACCACGCTGCCTTTTACGGAGCCCACATCCGTGACGATGGCACCGGGCGAGAGGTGCGTGCCAATCTCGCGTGCTACTGCCCCGCTGGCACAAACGGGCACACAGATGATGACGAGATCAGCGCCCGAGACTGCTTCTGCGGAACTCTCCATGACCTGGTCGAGAAAACCGAGCTCTTTAACCCGTGCGCGGGTTTTGTCAGAGCGCGCCGTGCCGACGATCTCCTTTGCCGCGCCCTTGGCCCGTGCCGCATGGGCAATGGAGGAGCCAATCAGTCCGAGGCCGACAAGGGCAACGCGGTTGAACAGGGGCGTGCTCATGACGCGCTCCTGTCTGAGTCCATAAAGGCTTGCAGTGCTGTGACGGTCTGGCGGTTTTCATCTTCGCTACCCACCGTCATGCGCAGCGCATTGGGAAATCCATAACCATCCACGCGGCGCAGCAGGATGCCCTTAGCGCAGAGTGCGGCGTCTGCATCGGCGGCTGTCAGGCCTTTGGTATCGGGAAAATGAATGAGGATGAAATTCGCCACGCTTGGTGTGACTTCAAGCCCTATCGCTTCGATTTTTTCCATCAGCCATGCCAGCCATTTGTCATTATGCGCGACGGCCTTGTCCATATGTGTACCATCCTTGATTGCGGCGACAGCGGCTGCAATGGCGGGAGTGGACACGTTAAATGGCCCGCGGATGCGGTTTAGCACATCGGCAATGGCAGCCGGTGCGTAGCACCATCCGATTCGCAGGGCGGCAAGGCCGTACACTTTTGAGAAGGTGCGCGTCATCACGGTATTGGCGGTGGTCGCAACCAGTTCCAGGCCGGCCTCGTAATCGTTGCGTTTCACATATTCCGCATAGGCCGCGTCGAGCACGAGAATTACATGATCTGGCAGCCCGGCGCGCAGGCGCTGCAACTCGTCGAACGGCAGGTAGGTTCCGGTCGGGTTGTTCGGATTGGCGAGAAATACAATTTTGGTTTTTACACTTGCCAGATTAAGGATCGCGTCCACATCGGCGCAATTGTCTGCCTCTGGCGCGATGACCGGCGTTGCACCATTGGCGAGGATGGCGGTGCGATACACCAAGAAGCCGTGTTCGGTGTAAATCGCCTCGTCACCCTCCCCCAGATAACCCTGCGCCAGAAGATTCAAAACTTCATCTGACCCCGCGCCGCAGACGATCCGTTCCGGGTTCAGCCCGTATGCGTCGGCGATGGCCTGGCGCAACTCTGTAGCCTGCCCGTCCGGGTAGCGTTCAAGCGTTGACGCCGCGCTATAGGCGGCAAGCGCCTTCGGGCTGGGGCCCAGAGGGGTTTCGTTGGACGACAATTTGATCACCGGGCTGCCGCTGGCAGCCTTGCTCTTGCCCGGCACATAGGGCGTGATGTCCAAGATGCCGGGGCGGGGCGTCGGTGTGGTTTTCTCGCTCACGGGTCTACTCCTTGCGCGCGGCCTTTTGAATAGGCTGGAGACGGTGCGAAATCAAAGGAAAGTTCTGCATACTCCTTAACCCCAACACCCAACGCCCACTTGACCGCGATAAGAAAAGCCGTGTTAAATCGCCTCAAGTGGTGATTTGGCCGGCCGGCTTGCAGCCACTTTAAAAAAGTCGCTAAAAGGCCGCGGAGATTTGACCCCCGGTCTAGGCGCATCGCCCGGCCGGGTTTTTTGTTGGATCTCTGGCCTCAGGGCCATGAGGCGCGGATGGGTCAGGTGGATCAAACTACGAACAGGCAATCAGGCGCCCAGTTGCGCTCGAAAGCTCGCGAAGTCGAGGGACATGTTATAACGTTCCCCGCCGACGAGCCGCTTGAGCTTGATTGCGGTACGCCGCTCGGTCCCTTCTCCCTGGCCTACCAGACCTATGGCGAGCTAAACAAAGACGCCTCAAATGCAATCCTCATCTGCCATGCGCTCACTGGCGACCAGCATGTTGCCAATATCCATCCGGTTACGGACAAGCCCGGTTGGTGGGAGATCATGGTCGGCCCGGGCAAGCCAATCGATACGGACAGGTTTTTCGTCATTTGCGCCAACCATGTGGGCGGGTGCATGGGCTCCACCGGTCCCATGTCTGAGAACCCGGAAACGGGCAAGCCCTACGGGCTGGACTTTCCGGTCATCACCATCTCCGACATGGTGCGTGCCGAGGCCCGGCTGCTCGATCACCTGGGTGTTGATCAACTTTTCAGCGTTGTGGGCGGCTCCATGGGCGGCATGCAAGTGCTGGAGTGGGCGGCCTCCTATAAAGAGCGCGTGTTCTCAGCCATCCCAATTGCCACCGGGGCGCGCCATTCGTCGCAGAATATTGCCTTTCACGAAGTAGGGCGCCAGGCGGTCATGGCCGACCCTGAATGGTGCGGCGGGCGTTATATTGATGAAGGCAAGATGCCGCGCAAGGGCCTGGCGGTCGCGCGCATGGCGGCGCATATCACCTATCTCTCGGACGATGCTCTTCACCGGAAATTCGGGCGCAACCTGCAGGACCGTGAAAAGATTTCATTCGGTTTCGATGCCGACTTCCAAGTCGAGAGCTACCTGCGCCACCAGGGTTATACCTTTGTCGATCGGTTTGACCCCAACAGCTATCTCTACATGACCCGCGCCATGGATTATTTTGACCTTGCGGCTGATCATGACGGTGAGTTGTCGAAAGCGTTCGAGGGCACCCCAACGCGCTTTTGCTGTGTCTCATTCACCAGCGATTGGCTGTTTCCAACGGAAGAGACCCGCACGGTCGTACAGGCGCTTAACGCGGTTGCAGCCAATGTCAGCTTCGTCGAGATAGAGACTGACAAGGGACATGATGCCTTTCTGCTGGATGAACCTGAGTTGGCAGACGCCGTATCAGGATTTTTGTCAGCTGCCGCCAGGAAGCGCGGTTTAAAACTGAATGCTGAACTGGAAGATGCGGAACTGGGCAGCTGATGAACATGCAAAACTCAAATCTCCAGGCGAGCCGGATAGATCTCCTGCTGATGTCTGAAATGGTCAATCCCGGCTCGCGCGTGCTGGATGTCGGATGTGGAGATGGCACACTTCTGCGCATCCTGTCAGAAACCCGTGACGTGGATGCGCGCGGCATCGAGCTACAGCAGTCCGGCGTGAACCAGTGCGTGGCGCGCGGGCTTTCCGTGGTGCAGGGGGATGCTGATACGGACCTCGTGAACTATCCCGACAATGCGTTCGATTTCACAATCCTCTCCCAGACCATCCAGGCAACGCACCGACCGCGTGATGTGCTGGAGCAATTGCTGCGGATCGGCAAGCACGCCATCGTGTCATTTCCCAATTTCGGTCACTGGCGCGTGCGCTCTCAGATCCTGTTCAGGGGCCGGATGCCAGTGACGGAAAATCTCTCTTTTTCCTGGTACGACACGCCGAACATTCACTTCTGCACGATCAAGGATTTTGTCGCGCTGTGTGATGAGCTGGATGCGAAGGTTGAGCGTTGCGTGGCGCTGAATGCGCAGGGCCAGCGGCTGGGCGTAAAGATCCCGTTGTTCATGCAGAACCTGGTCGGCCAGCAGGCAATTTTCCTGCTAACGCGTTGAGGCTTTAACCTCGCGGGCCGTTGTCCGGCTGCGTGCGGCTACGGAACCCGCCGGAACGGGATAGAGTTTTCCACGCACTTTTTCAGTCTGGCGGTCGGGTGTTGCGGCGTAAATCTGCTTCGTTGCCTCGACAATGTTGATCCCGCAGAACCCGGGCCAGAAAATAGCGCCCATACGCTCCCACGCAATGGCGCCGCGCAGCAGGATTGGCAGGTTGAAGGGCGGCATGTAGAGCGCCTGATCCCAGTCAAGTGGTGTGAACATGGCATCACGCAGAAGTTTCGTGAGCTGTCCCCGGCTATAGGGACGGCCGTGGCCAAAGGGGGTGGTGTCAAAGCGTGCCCACAGTCCGGCGCGGTTGGGTACGATAAGGATGGCGCGGCCCCCGGGTGCGAGAACGCGCCACGCCTCGCGCAGCAATGCGCGGGTATTCTCCACCGTTTCCAAAGAGTGGACGATGAGAAGCCGGTCGGCGCAGCTGTCAGGCAGGGGCAGATCGTCTTCCTGCACCAGTGTCGCCAACCGGGCGCTGTCCTGCGGCCAGGCGATGACCCCTTGAGAAGCCGGCATCAGCGCACCCACGCACGTCGCCTCGTTGCGGAAGACACCGAGATACGGCGCCGCATAACCCAGCCCGAACACGTTCATGGACGAGACGTTATTCCAGCGTGATCGTAGGCGCTGGACAATGAGTCGCCGCACCACCGCGCCAAGCGGGCGGGCATAGAACTCGCGAAGATCGATGATATCGATATGCATGGGCGTGTCTTCAGTGCAAATCCAGTAGCTGCACTATCCTAAACCTGATGATGCATTAGACCAGCATGACATTTGAATTGCATTAAAGCAGTGCTAGGTTCGCCGTTCTGATATGAAAAGTGAACAAGCGGACCCGCTTCTTCTTTCTATCATTATGTTACTTGAGGACCAGACATGCCCAACCTTGATATTCACCTGTTTCCCTGTCTGAGCGACAATTACGGCGTCCTGATCCACGACGCGGATAACAATCTGACAGCCAGCATCGACGCGCCGGAAGCAAGCGCCGTCAAACAGGCTTTGGCGGAGAAAGGCTGGACGCTCACCCATATCCTAACCACCCATTATCACGCGGACCATACGGGCGGGAATATGGAGTTGAAGGGCGAGACTGGCTGCACCATCGTTGGCCCCCGGGCAGAAGCGGAACGCGTTCCGGGCATCGATATTCAGTTGGGTGATGGCGACAGCTACGACTTTGGGGGCTTCACCGCCAAGGTGTTTGACACACCCGGCCACACCTCCGGGCACATAACTTTCTGGTTTCCCAAGGCCAACTTGTGCTTTGCCGGTGACACGCTGTTTACGCTCGGCTGCGGGCGGGTATTTGAGGGCGATGCCCGGATGATGTGGAATTCATTGTCCAAGATCAAAGCCCTCCCACCAGAGACCATCATTTATTCAGGCCATGAATACACCCAGTCCAATGCCGAATTTGCACTGACTGTAGAGCCGGGCAATGCAGCGCTTCAGTCGCGTTCGGAAGAGATCAGGGAATTGCGTGCAAAGGGCGAGCCAACCGTGCCGACAACGCTGGCGCGAGAGCTTGAAACCAATCCTTTCCTGCGTCCAGACAGTCCTGAAATTCAGGCAAACCTTGGTATGGAAGGCCGTGAGGACTGGGAGATTTTCGGCGAGGTACGCCAGCGCAAGGACAATGCCTGATGCTCCCGGCGGACGAGGTCATCCGCCTGCTGGAGCTCAAACCTCACCCCGAGGGTGGGCACTACCGCGAGACCTTCCGTGATGAACCGCTGGGAGGCGAGCGCTCATCCAGCACGGCCATCTACTATTTGCTGATGCAGGGTGAAGTTTCGCACTGGCACCGGGTCGATGCATGCGAGGCCTGGCACTGGTACGCGGGGGCGGCGCTGGAGTTGAGTTTCGCACCCCCCGACGGGGCATCAGCCCGTCTCGTTCTGGGCGCAGATATACTGGCGGGCCAGCGCCCTCAACTCATTGTCCCGAAAGATCATTGGCAGTCCGCCCGCTCTCTTGGGGCCTGGACACTTGTCGGCTGTACGGTGGCCCCGGGGTTTGACTTTTCAGGTTTCGAGATGGCGCCCGAGGGTTGGAAGCCTCCGGGTGGCGATGCTGTCTAGGCAATGTATTCACATATGAGCGGTGTTGAACCGTTACCGGGAATGTCCGCTTTCGGGGGGTAAAGCGGATTCCCTAAACACCGCCTCACTGGCTGTGTATTGATGATTACATGGACTTGTCCGCAGGTGGAAACAGCATATCCTTCGCTGCCAGTGCCGCGCCAACGGTGATGAAGAGGCACGCGGCCCAAAGTTCGGGCGTTGCCTTTGAGAGGCCTAAGACAACAAGCGAAAAAGTTGACAGTAATGGAATTGCGTAAGCGGCCGCACCAAGCACGCGAATATCGCCATGTTTCACCCCGTAGTCCCAGAAATAGAATGCGGCCCCGACCGGTCCCAGTCCCAGCCCGGCAACGGCAAGCCATTCGCCTGTATCCGCCGGCCATACAGTTGTTTCCAGACCCAGATGCGCCAGCGTGGCGGCGAAAGCTGTCACGACACAGAAACCGGCAACGCTTGTGCTGGGCACCTCAGCAAATCGCCGGTTCATCACCGAATAGCTGGACCACACGAGCGCTGCACCAAGTGCTGCGCCATAGCCAAGCCAGGGAATGGAGTTCGCACTGAGTGATGAGCCATTATCGCTGCTACCGGTAATAATAATAACCGTGCCCGCGAGGCCCAGAGCCGCCCCCGAGGTGTGCCACCATTTCAGTCCAGCTTCTTCACCGCGCGACGGGAGCAGGGCTGAGAAAAGCACAATCAGCAAAGGCCAGAGATAGTTTATGAGATTGGCTTCAACGGCCGGCGCAGTTCGCAACGCCAGGAAGTAGAAAAAATGATAGCCAAACAAACCCATGACACCGAGCACCCAAGCGCCTGGCGGTGTCGTCACCAGTGAGCGAAAACCACTTGGCGAGCGGAGCAGATAGGCAAAGCCAATCGCTCCGGCGAGCACGAAACTCATGGCCACAAGCTGAAGCGGAGGGACGGCGCCCGACAGCGTTGTAAAGACAGCCAACTGTGACCACAGAAGGATGGATATGAAGCCGACTGCGGTGGCGGCTCTGATACTCATCGGGCGTGTGCTGCCCAGATTAGATCATGACCTGACCGCCATTCGCGGACAGGGTCGAGCCGGTGATGAAACCCGCATCATCGGACGCCAGAAAGGCGACGCATCTTGCGATCTCCTCCGGCTCACCCAGACGCCCCACCGGTATGAGCGGCAGGATTTTCTCATTCAGCACGTCTTCAGGTACGGCGCGCACCATTTCGGTGCCGATATAGCCAGGGCAGATGGCATTTACGGTGATGCCTTTAAAAGCGTTTTCCTGAGCCAGCGCCTTGGTGAAACCCAACTCTCCGGCCTTGGCGGCGGAATAGTTGCTCTGCCCCATCTGGCCCTTCTGGCCGTTGATCGACGAAATGTTGATGATGCGGCCAAATTTTCGTTCTCGCATGCCTTCAATGACCGGCCTGCACATATTGAACAGGGAGTTCAGGTTGGTGTTGATGACAGCGTTCCACTTTTCAATATCCATACGGTGAAACATGGTATCGCGGGTGATGCCGGCATTGTTGACGAGTATATCAACTGGTCCCAGATCCCCCTCGATCTGGCCCAGAACTTTCGCGCAAGTGTCATGGTCACTCACATCACACTTGTAAACGGCATTGCCTGTTTCATCCTTGAACTTCACCGCGGCCTCGTCATTGCCGCCATAAATTGCCGCAATATCGCAACCGGCTTCCTTCAAGGCTGTAGATATGGCAGCGCCAATACCGCGGGTACCACCCGTAACAACTGCTACTCGAGACATATGATGTTTCCCTCCCCGGAATTTGTGTCTGTTCAGTCGCGCTCAAGGCACATTGCGATGCCCATGCCGCCGCCGATGCAAAGGGTTGCGAGACCCTTCTTGGCATCGCGCTTCTGCATTTCATGAAGCAGAGTAATCAGCACCCGAGCGCCCGATGCACCAACAGGGTGCCCAATGGCAATCGCGCCGCCATTCACGTTGACCTTGGAGGTGTCCCAGCCCAAATCCTTGTTGACCGCACAGGCCTGCGCGGCGAATGCTTCGTTGGCCTCCACCAGATCAAGATCGCTGGTCGACCATCCGGCCTTTTCCAGCGCCATGCGCGATGCCGGGATAGGTCCGGTTCCCATCACAGCGGGGTCTACCCCGGCCTGTCCCCATGACACGATGCGTGCAAGAGGGGTCGATCCGCGTTTCTCTGCCTCAGCAGCACTCATGAGTACGACAGTGGCCGCGCCATCATTAATGCCACTGGCATTGCCTGCCGTTACAGTGCCTTCCTTGTCGAAAGCGGCACGCATCTTCTCCAGGTCCGGGAGAGTCACGCCATCACGGATATATTCGTCCTCTTCGACAACCGTGTCGCCGCGCCGTGACTTGATAGTGACAGGCACGATCTCGTCCTTGAACTTGCCTGACTTTTTGGCCTCTTCCGCCTTATTTTGCGAAGCGACAGCGAAGCTGTCCTGCTCTTCGCGTGTGATCTGCCATTGCTTGGCGACATTCTCCGCCGTCACGCCCATATGGTAGCCGTTGAAGGCATCCCACAGGCCGTCCTTGATCATGGTGTCGATGAGCTGGCCATCGCCCATTTTGATGCCATTGCGCATATGCGCGCAGTGGGGGGACTGGCTCATGCTTTCCTGTCCGCCGGCCACGACGATACTGCTTGAGCCGTCCATGATCTGCTGGGCACCAAGGGCGACCGCTCGCAGACCCGAACCGCATAGCTGGTTCATGCCCCAAGCCGGGGCTTCGACTGGAATACCGGCACCGACAGAGGCTTGGCGTGCGGGGTTTTGTCCCTGGCCTGCGGTGAGAATTTGCCCGAGTATGACTTCAGATACATCACCGGGTTCAACGCCAGCGCGTCCAATCGCGCCTTCGATAGCCACCTGGCCGAGATAGTGCGCACTGACTGAACTCAATGCACCATTGAATGATCCCACCGGTGTACGTGCCGCCCCTGTAATAACAATACTGTCTTTGCCACTCATCAAAACATCTCCTGGTCAATTAGGCCTCAGGCCAAAAACTCTATATTCAAATACCACTGATCAATTGGATATCCAAATGACCTCGGTCAACTGCGGTATCGCCTCGAAAAGCACGGAATGGTTGGCAAATGTTCGGTTGCAATGCGTCCCTTTACCTTGGGCCTGAAATTTCTGGTGCTGTGCACAAAAGTTATGCTACTTTTTTCGCAGTGCGGCATAAGATCCTGAAATGACCTCTCGGAGACGTAATTTATCGTGCCAAAAGATGCAGAGTCGCAGACCAGCCAGGTCGTCATAAAAAAGTATGCCAACCGGCGTCTTTACAACACCGATACCAGCTCTTACGTGACGCTAGATGATCTGGCTGAGATGGTTCGTGCTGAGCGGGATTTCAGCGTGCATGATGCCAAGACGGGTGAGGATCTTACCCATGCTGTGCTGACGCAAATTATCGTCGACCAGGAAAGCAAGGGTCAGAACCTGCTGCCCATCCGGTTCCTGAGGCAGTTGATCCGGTTTTATGGGAACAGCATCGAGAAGATTGTGCCGAGTTACCTGGAGTTCAGTCTCGACTCTTTGACGCGAGAGCAGGACAAGTACCGTAAACAGTTTGCGGGCGCATTTGCAGCGCCGCCTTTCGAGGCGATGCAGGAGCATGCGAAGCAGAATCTCGCCATATTCGAAAAGGCCCTGGGGATATTCAATCCCTACACCGGGCTCGCGAATGCCGACGCCGGTAAGGCACAGTCAACTTCTGAACCCGACACCGCTTCCGAGCCTTCGGACAGCTCTGAAGAGAGCTCCAGTGATCTGGAACGACTCAAGGCTGAAATGACGGCGATGCAGGACAAGCTGGACCAGATTTCCAAGCGCTCAAGCTAGCAGCGGCGTCCTTCAGGAAGCTTGTTTTGTGGGCTGAGCCCGTTTTTCAAAATCGACCAGTTTCGGCTCACCGAGATAGAAGCCCTGCATGAAATTTATGCCGGCATCCTCGACCAGCTTGGCAGTGGCTTCATCCGTAACCCATTCCGCCACGGTTTCCATGGAGAAATTCCTGGCCAGGTCAATCAGGGCATGCACCAAGATCTGGTCTTCCCGGTTCGTAGGTAGATCCTTGATAAATGAACCATCGAGTTTGACCATGTCAAAATCGAGCAACCGCAGATTCCGGAATGACGAATAGCCGGAACCAAAGTCGTCAATTGCCATGCGGCAGCCGAGTTTTTTCAGGGACTTCACAAAATTTATGGATTCATCGACATCCCTGATTGCCGAAGTTTCAGTGATTTCCACCATCATCCGTTCAGTCAGTTGCCTGTTGCCATTGGTAAGTCCGCGCAGGGCGTTAAGCCATTCTGGGTCGGATGCGGTTTCTCCCGATACGTTAAGGGAGAGTTTCAAGTTTGGCGCGCCCTTGAGCAGTTTTACGCAAAGATCCAGAACCCGGTTGTCTATCAGGCGCACCAGGTCAAGTTGCTCTGCAATTTCGATGAACGCACCTGCAGGCGTGATGGTGCCGTCGGGTTCTCGCATTCTCAATAAGGCCTCGTAGTAAGCCGGTTTCCGACTGCCAGCACTAACAATCGGCTGAAGTGCGAGAAGCATGCGATGTTCGTTCAGGGCACGCACAATCCGGTCGGCCATCTCGATATTCTGCTGGCGGCGGGATGTACGCTTTTCGTCCGGCTGATGCATAACAATCGGGTTGCCAGGAGAAGCCTTGGCGCGATCAAGTGCCTCCAGTGATCTCGACAGGATCTCAGGCACGGTCGAGGCTTGCTCCGGCAGTAGCACATAGCCTTGGCAAATGCTGGCCGCGAGAGCGCCCGCGGTGCTCTCAAGGACGGAGTCCTGAATGGAATCGTGGAACCGCTTGGTGATGAACTCAAGCTGATCGGGACCGCTTTGCCGCAGCAGAAGGCCGAACTTGTTAGATGAGTAGCGCCCGATGGCATCTCCATCGCGTAATCCTGAGCGCAGTCTCTGGCCGACAATCTGGATCATCTCATCGCCGATATCGAAACCGTAAAGGTCGTTCACATGGGACAGGTTGTTCACAGCCACCATGATGAAGGCCCCGATTCCGCGCTCTCGCTTAAGCTCTTCGAGGGCTTCGCTAACCACTTCTGTCAGTGCAATCCGGTTGAGATGACCGGTGAGCTCGTCATGACGGCTCAAATGACGGAGTCGTTGTTCTTCTTGGTAGCGCTGGTTGATGACGCGGATGATGCCCCGCGCATAGGCTGGCTTGCCAAGTTGCCCTTCAAAGGTCCGACCGTGATCCTCGATCCACAGGACGGAAGAATTACGCCGGCCATTGGGTCTGAATTTGTACTGTATGGAGTAGGGCACTCCCTTACCGTCATCTGCTTGCGCGACTGTCCTGATCGCCTCGAAATGCTCGTTGGCGAAATCTGCATCGATCATTTGATGAAAAGACGCGCCGCTCACCAGACAATTTTTGCCGTCGACCTCAAGAAGCTCCTCAGCATTGTCAGCCCAGATAATCTGATCGCTGGTGAAATCCCAATGGTAACCGGTCTCACCTGCAGCGCTCAGGGCCGAGAGCAGGTCAAGTCCAGTTGGTGAAGCAGAGGTTTGGAGGTTCTGTACGCGCGCGCTATCGCCCGGCTTTGCCGGTTCTGCCGGTTCTGCCGGTTTGATTGTGAGACCCAGTGGTCCGGTTTTACGAGCATTACTCAAGTGGGATCCCCGGGGCATGCGAATGACTTTTTTGCCGTTTACGCCAATGTGCTTGGCGAAACTTGTAGCGGTCTTGTCGCAGCTCTGCTTTCGACTGGTTTTCAGCCTAGGAGACAAGTCTTAAGAATGGGCAAACCTTAACGGCCCGGTACTGGCCCAAGTCTTGCGATGTGTGGGGGTAAGTGTAGCAAAATGAAACAGGGAACCGGTTTCGGGCAATTAAAATGAAGATAATCAGAACAAGATGTACGCGGCGTACGATGGACAGGCGCGCTCACCGTGATCCAGCCCCCGCCTCAGCCAGTACGGCGTTGACCGTTCAGGACACGGCAACCAGCACCCGGACCCCCAACAAGGGCTTAAACCCGAATCGCCGTACTTCTGCGTTCCTGGCGCATCTGGCCCTGCAATATGATGGAGTTTCCGCCCGGCGTGCCCAGCGCGCCCAGCGTTTAGAAGCAGCTATTACGAGTTATGGAGCCGAGACGCCCAAGCGGTCCGCCCAGCGCACGCGCGCGACCCACGATCTGAAGATTTGACCTCCCACGCCAGGCCCCGTCCCCCAAGAGTTGGGCCTGGCGAAAACCTTCATCAAATTTTCCTTTAAAAACTCTGTGGTCCGACCGCGAAGTCCCGCCGCGCCGCGCGGATGGTGACGGAAAATCCTGCAATCACATCAATCAGCGTGATCAGCGTGATGAAGAAGAACAGCGACGTCGACGCCTCTGGCACCACCAGGAACTCGATGATGCAGATGATGAAGACAATGGTCGACAGGGCATGGTCGACCAGCGAGTTGCCGCTTGTGCGCGTGGCCTTGAGAATTTCTATGAACAGCAGGAAGAGCGTTGCTGCCACCATCAGGTCGCCCAAGGTGAAGAGCCACACGGCGCCGGATAGCATCGGTGCCTCAAAGATTGTGGTCTCGAAGGGGGTGCCTGTCATGAACACGATCACGTTGTACGCGATCACCGATAGAATCAGAAACGGTAAGCTCAGGATCATGGCTTCTCTCCTGGATGTCGGTTGGTTCTAGAACTCTTCTTGTGGCTCTAGGATCTGGCGTCCGCGATACATGCCGGTCTTCAAATCAATATGGTGCGGTCGGCGCAGTTCGCCGCTGTCCTTGTCTTCGACATAGGCATCGGATTTGATCGCATCTGCCGATCTGCGAGTGCCACGTTTGGCGCGCGATATTTTACTCTTTGGAACAGCCATCAAACATCTCCTACGTGATTTTCCCGCTGCCAGCACCGCCCCTCGGGGCTGCTGTACGTCCCGGTAGCTGTCCGGGACGGGCGCGGGTGAGCCCATTTGGCGTCCTTATACTGATATTTGTCCCTGAATACCAGTGATTGTAAGCGGGTAATATTCACTTCTGATATATACAGTCAAGCGGGGCGCCCGCGCGTGCCACACGCGATTCAATCCGCCGTGCAAGATTACGTGTTTTCGGTCCGGGCCGCCCGGCATTTCGTACATGAGGGTTGGGCAGGGCGGCGGCCAGTTGCGAGGCCTGGCGCCGGGTCAGCTTGGCCGCGCTGGTCCTAAAGTGGTGACGTGCGGCGGCTTGCGCTCCAAACACGCCAGGGCCCCACTCAACGATGTTAAGATATATCTCGATCATGCGCCGTTTTGGCCATATAGCACTCGACACGTAGGCAAGTGGAATTTCAATCCCCTTGCGGACATAGCTTCGGCTTTGCCATAAAAACAGGTTCTTCATCGTTTGCATGGGGATCGTGCTAGCTCCACGCGGGCCATCGCCGCTCTCTTCGGCACGTTCAAGTGCATTCTCCACTTCCTTCCAGTCCACACCCCAATGGCGGCAGAATCGGCCATCTTCCGAAGTCACCACGGCGCTCACCAGGTGAGGTGACATTTCGCTCAAAAGCACCCAGCGATGCTTGAGGGTGCGGCCTTCTAGGGCGTTGGCCACCATCAGGGTGGAGTAAAGCGGGTTCACAAAGCGGTAGAGAAGGATCACCGCGATTATGGCAACCATCGCCGCGAGGGCAATTTTTCCCATCAGAGTCAGAATCGTTTGGCGGCGGGAGGACATGCCCGCTTTTGTAACTCTCACATGTTGCCGCAGCAACGGGCATGACAATTCAACGTCCTCAACCTAGTGTTGCGTGATGACATTTGCGGACAAAATTTCAGACACGGCCGCACGGGTCGAGCAGAGGCTGGCGGACTATCTTACTGGCACGCGCGGACCCGTTGCTCCCCCCGGAAAGTTGGCTGAAGCCATGCGCTATGCAGCTCTTGGGGGCGGCAAGAGGTTGCGCCCGGTGTTACTCATTGAAAGCGCAGCCTTGTTCGGCGTTAAGGCTGAAAATGCTCTTGATGCTGCCGCGGCGCTCGAATGTATTCATTGCTACTCGCTGGTTCATGACGACCTGCCGGCCATGGATGATGATGCGCTCAGGCGCGGGCGCCCGACGGTGCACTTGGCCTTCGACGAGGCCACCGCGATACTCGCCGGAGATGGCCTGCTTACGCTTGCCTTTGAAATTCTTGCCACCCCGCAAACCCACGGCGACCCTGCGGTGCGGGGCGAGCTGGCCTTGGGTCTTGCGCGCGCTGCGGGGTGGGCTGGTATGGCGGGGGGGCAGTCGCTCGATCTTGAGGCCGAGGGAAAACAGCTTGAGGTGCCTGATATCCGCCGCCTGCAAGCGCTCAAGACGGGTGCTCTCATCCAGTTTGCCTGTGTCGGTGGGGCAATTCTCGGGCGTGCGGAGGGAGATGACTGGCAGGCGCTGGAGACTTATGGGCGCTTGCTGGGTCAGGCCTTTCAACTCGCCGATGACCTGCTCGACGTCACGGGGGACACGGAAAAGCTGGGCAAGGAAACCGGCAAGGATCGCGGGGCGGGCAAGGCGACACTGGTTGGCGTACTCGGGTTGGATAATGCGCGCGCCGAGTTGGAGCGGCTCGAAGGAGAAGCTATTGCCTCGCTGGAAAAATTCGGTGACAGGGCGGATACTTTAAGAGAGGCAGCAACTTTCGTCAGCCGCCGGGAGCATTAACGTCTGCGTCTTTTCACGCGCCATTGCCGAATTTCTGTTCAATATAGTCAGCCACGATCGTCTTGAATTCATCGGCGATTTTTCCACCGCGCAGGGTCATGGCCTTCTTGCCATCAATGAACACGGGTGCTGCAGGCTGTTCCCCCGTGCCGGGAAGCGAGATGCCGATATCCGCGTACTTGCTCTCGCCGGGGCCGTTCACGATGCAGCCCATCACAGCTACGTTGAGGCTTTCGACACCGGGATAGCGCGAGCGCCATTCGGGCATGGAGGCGCGTAAATGCTCCTCAATGTCCTGCGCCAGTTGCTGGAACACGGTGCTGGTGGTGCGCCCGCATCCCGGGCAGGCTGCCACCTCGGGCGCGAAGGTGCGCAAGCCCAGCGCCTGGAGTATGTCCTGCGCAACGCGCACTTCGAGCGTGCGGTCGCCATCGGGCTCAGGTGTCAGGGAAACGCGGATGGTATCGCCGATGCCCTGTTGCAGAAGGATACCCATTGCCGTGGACGACGAGACGATGCCCTTTGAGCCCATGCCGGCTTCCGTCAACCCCAAATGGAGGGCATGTGAACTGCGCTCGGCAAGCATGGTATAGACGGCGATGAGATCCTGCACCGCGCTCACCTTGGCGGAGAGGATGATCTTGTTAGCGCCCAGCCCCAGCTCCTCTGCGCGTTTCGCACTGAGTAAAGCTGATTGCACCATCGCTTCATGGAGCACGGAGCGTGCGTCCATTGGCTTGGCGGAACTGGCGTTCTCGTCCATCAGGTGGGTGAGCAGCTCCTGGTCCAGAGACCCCCAATTGACGCCAATGCGAACGGGTTTTTCATATTGAAGCGCGGTCTCAATGATGGCGGAGAATTGCGGGTCGCGCTTGTTCTTGAACCCGACATTGCCCGGATTGATACGGTATTTGGCCAGCGCTTCGGCGCAGGCCGGATGATCGGCAAGCAGTTTGTGACCGATATAGTGAAAATCGCCTACCAGCGGGACATCAACACCTTGGGCCGCGACGGCATCGCGGATATGCGGGACGGCTGCTGCCGCTTCATCACGGTCAACGGTTATACGCACCAGCTCGGACCCGGCATTTGCCAGTGCAATAACCTGCATGGTGGTGGCCTTCACGTCGGCCGTATCCGTGTTTGTCATGGATTGCACGACAATGGGCGCCATGCCACCGACCTCTGCACCGCCGACCCTGACGGGAGTGGTGCTATGCCTGATATTCTGCGATTTGCTCATCGCCCGGCTTTCCGGCGGCAAGGCTCCACATTCGATCCTGCCGCGTTCGGTGTTGGTTGAAACTTCATTCTAGCGTCTGCCGCGCAGACTACCGCACAAAAATGACACCAGGAATATAAGCGCCATCACCATGACGATGGTCGGACCTGCAGGGGTGTCGAGCCATAGCGATGCCGCCATGCCCCCAATGACGCTTGTGCCGGCCAAGCCAGCGGCGATGAAAGCCATCTTCTCCGGTGTCGAGGAAAAGGGCCGCGCCGCTGCCGCCGGGATCACCAGCAGTGAGGCGATCAGCAAGATTCCCACCAGCTTCATGGCGAGCGCGACCGTGAAGGCCAGCAGCAGCATGAACACGGCGCTGGCGCGGGCCGCATTCACACCCTCGGCCCGGGCCAGTTCCTCATGGACCGAGATGGCCAGCAGTGGACGCCATATCCATGCGGTGACGGCGAGAATTGCAGCGCCACCGCCATATATCCATAAGATGTCACGTTCGCTGACAGCGAGGATGTCGCCGAACAGATACCCCATCAGGTCGAACCGCGTGCCGCCGAGAGCGCTTGCGGCGATCAGCCCGCCCGCGAGCGCAACATGTGCCAGGATGCCCAGGATCGTGTCCTGTGGCAGGGTGGTGGAACGCTGCAACAGCGTGAGGATTGCGCCGAGCGCCAGAGCCACAGCGATGACGCCAATGGTCAGGTCAATGGCGAGCAACAACCCGACCGCTACTCCCAGGAGACCGGAATGGGCAATTGTCGCACCGAAATAGGCCATGCGCCGCCAGACGATGAAACAGCCCAGTGGTGCAGCGATAATAGCGACACCGACACCGGCGATCATCGCCCTGAGCAGGAAATCATCAAACATCGAAGTTTTTCACGTAAACCATGCGACCGAACACCACTCCTTCCGGCATATGACCAGATAATGCTTTTATGCTATTCGTCGTTTCGCAATAGGTGATGTGCGCGCTTGGGGCAAGCGCTGCACGGACAAACAGGGTTTATGATGGTGAGCACAGAAAGCGCAAAACGGTATTGCCTGATTGGCGCGGGCGCGTGTGGCCTGGCGGTCGTTAAAAATTTCGCCGAACGCGGGATCCCGTTCGATTGCTTCGAGAAGGAAGCCGATGTCGGTGGCATCTGGAACCCGGATAGCCCGTCTCATGTCTACGAGACAATTTGCCTGAACACGTCTCGCAGCCTGTCGAAATATGTTGATTTCAACCCGCCCCAGGGAACGCCGGAATTCATGAGCAAGGGGCAGGCAATCGACTATGTGCGCTCCTATGCACGTCATTTTGGGCTCTATGACCACATCACCTTCAACACGGCTGTGGAGAAGGTCGAGAAGAACGGCGACAAGTGGATGGTGAGCGTGTCCGGGGACAAGAGGCCGCGCGTTTATGACGGCGTGGTCGTCTCCAACGGTCATCACTGGGACCCGAAGATACCTGATTATCCCGGCAAGTTTACCGGCGAAACCCTCCATGCCATCGAGGTGAAATCCCGCGATCAGCTGCGCGACAAGCGCGTGCTTATAATCGGCGCGGGCAATACCGGGTGTGACCTGGCGGCGGACGCGGCCTACCTGTCTCGTTCGGTCGAGCATTCCATGCGGCACACCTATTATTTCCTGCCCAAATTCGTCTTTGGCCGTCCGATGGACAAGTGGCTGGACCGGACCCAGCGCTGGCCGGTGCCGCGTAAATTCCTGCGCTGGCTATACGGTATGGCGATCTTCATGGTCGTGGGGCCATATGAGCGCCTTGGCCTGCCCAAACCGGATCACAAGATCCTGGAATCCTTTCCAAACTCGGCCTCAGCCTATCTCGACCACCTGGCTCATCAGCGGATCAAGCCACGGCGTGATATTGAGCGATTTGACGGGAAAAAAGCGCTCTTCACCGATGGCGAGGAAACCGAAGTCGATCTTATTATCTACGCCACGGGCTACCACCTCTCGTTCCCCTTTATGGACAAGAACTACATCGCAAATGAGGATGGTTCATCGCCGCTGTTCCTGCAGATCTGCCACCGCGAATTGGACAATTTGTTTGCATGCGGACTGGTGCAGCCGGCCGATGGCGGGTTCTGGCAGCTGGCTGATTACCAGGGGCAGTTGATCGCCAGTTTCGTTGTGGCGCAGGAAGTCGCGCCGGAAAAGGCGGCCTGGTTCCATAACCACAAGATGAATGCAAAACCCGATGTCACCCATGGCGTGACATATCTGGATTCAGCGCGCCACAAACTCGAAGTGCAGCATTACCGCTACCGGTCGGCGATCAAGAAACTGCTGAAGAAGTTTGGCCCGGTGACGCAGATGCCGTACCCGGCACGCGCCCAATCCGATGCGATGGAGACCGAACGCGCCACCCGGGGCGGTAAGCGCCCCCTCAAGGCCGCGGAGTAGTATCCGGGCCGGTCAGCCATTCTCACCCTGCCGGAACCGGCCAAGCCTGAAAGACATTCCGCTCTTGAAATCAACCCGTATCAAACACCTCTTTTTTGGTCTCACACTCACGCTAGTCTCGGTTGCGATAACCCTTCTCCTGCTGGAGTGCGGCCTGCGCTTATTCTATCCCGGGATAGGTTCTCTGAAAGCAGTTATCACCCAGGCCCCATGGGGAGATTCTCGTTCATATAGGCTCTTTCCCGGCAAGCAGGTCCTTTTTACCGGGCTGCATGAGCGGTTGAAAAAACCGGTGATCTGGCAAGTGAATGCGCAAGGGCTTCGCTCCGACAAGCCATTACCACCCAAGTCGGGCAAATTCCGTGTTGTCACCTTCGGAGACAGCGAAACTTTCGGCTGGTCCGTTTCACTTGAGGACACGTTTCAGCGGCGGATGGAGCAAATCGACAGCTCCGTCGAGGTCATCAATCTTGGAACACCCGGCTACAATGCCGAGAATATTGCTGACTATGTAGAGAAGGCTCTTCCAGGGCTGAAAGCCGACTTCATTTTTTACCTGTTCCACAAGAATGATCTGGAAGGGGCCCTGAAATTCTCACCTTCTTTTTCGTCCTCGCAACTCTACCTGCTCTACAAGAAATCCAAGGAAAGAATCATGCGCGGCCTGTTTCCACAGATCACCGGAAGCCGCGATTCACCGGAACGGATTAAAGTATTCAAGGGCCAGGCCGATCGGATGATCGAAATAGCCAGACGCGAAAACGTGCCACTGCTATTCGGTATGCTCAAATGGCGCTTCGTCAAAACATTGCAGCCTTCGGCCCAGACTGATTGTGATCCATCAGCCAAACCGCAGCCTTGCATTGTGAGTGGCCAGGCCAGGTTCTGGTCCGGTGCGATAGATATTGAAACGATCCGCAAGAAGATTGCTCGGATTGACGGTCACATGCCGCCGCCGGCCCACCAGGAATTGGCAGAATTGCTTTGCAGGGTAATTTCTGGAGATAGGAAAAGTGCCTGCGTTCCGCCCCGCTGGGAGTAGTGGTGAAATATCAATGCCTGTCTAATGCCCGTGCCCGTCCTCCACCTCTCCCGACAGGCCATGCTCATGATCATGGTGGTGGGAGTAGATGGCGAAGGCCTGCGCCGCCTTGGTGCCGAACAGGCGCTCATATTCGGGGTGCTTCGCTACGGTCTCGGGTACGCCCGAACAGCACACATGGTGGTTGAGGCACACAACCCGGTCGCTCGCGCCGAGCACCACATGCAGATTGTGCGAGACCAGCAGGATGCCACAGCCGCGCGTATCGCGGATCGTCTCAATCAACTGGTAGAGTTCGGCCTCGCCTGAAAAATCGACATTCTGCACAGGTTCATCGAGCACCAGCAGTTGCGGGTTGCCCATCAGTGCCTTCGCCAGCACGACCCGCTGGAACTCACCACCCGAGAGCGTAGACACCTGCGCGTCCTTGAGATGACCGGCCCCGACTTCTTCCAGAAGCGCACCCATATCATTCTCCGAACCACGGCTGGAGAGTTTCAGGAACCGCTCAACCGTCAGCGGGATCGTGGCATCGAGCTGGAAGCGTTGCGGCACGTAACCGATGGTAAGACCGGGCGCGCGGCTGAGGACGCCTTCATCCGGGCTCACAAGCCCCAGCAAGAGGCGCACCAGCGTCGTCTTGCCGGCGCCGTTAGGACCAATCAGCGTGACGATTTCACCGGGCGAAATGGCGATGTCGACATGCTCGACGACCGTCCTGCCACCCATAGTCAGTGCCAACTTTTCTCCCTTGATCAGCGGGCTTTCAGTTTTATCTTTTGAGCGAGCCATGGGTGAACCTGTGTCAAATGTCTTCTGGTTTGCTTCATACCCGATCAGGCAGGCATGGTACACACGTGAGCGGGAGGATTGAACCATGAGCGCGGCTGAGAAATTGGAAGTGATCGAGGGTGACATCACCACGTTGGACGTGGATGCCATCGTCAACGCGGCCAACCAGCAGCTGGCGCCGGGTGGCGGGGTTTGCGGGGCAATTCACAGTTCTGCCGGGCCGGAGTTGGCGGTCGAGTGCGCAAAGCTCGGGGGCTGTGCAACGGGTGAAGCGTGTATCACCAAGGGATACGAGCTTCCTGCCAAATGGATCATCCATGCGGTCGGTCCGGTCTGGGGTGGAGGCGAGAGCGGCGAAGATCGCCTTCTCTACAAATGCTATGACGCGTCACTCAAGTTGGCGGAGGAAAGCAAACTTTCCTCGATTGCCTTCCCGGCCATTTCGACAGGCATTTACGGGTTTCCCGCCCCGCGGGCGGCGCATATCGCTGTGGCGGCCGTGCTGGATTACGTCAGGGCTGCGCAGGAAATGGGAACTCCAGCACCGCTAAAGCGGATCATCTTCTGCTGCTTTGGTGTCGAGTCGGTGCAAGTGCATCAGGCGGCACTGGCCGAACACGGTCATTCTCATTAATGTTGTGACATCACGCCTGAAGTCATTTCTCAAATCGCGGATCGTCTCTTATGTCTCTACCCACGCTTGCCATCCTCATGCCCGGAGATATGGGCCACGCCGTTGGCCGGACATTGCGAGAGCACGGGCACCGCGTCCTCACCTGCCTTGAGGGGCGCTCGGCCCGCACGCACGCCCTGGCAGAAGCTGCCGGGCTGGAAGATGCCGGTGATCTGCGCAAGCTTGTCACCGAGGCCGACATGATCCTTTCGATCCTGCCGCCCGCCAGCGCTCTGCCGCAGGCGCAAGACGTTGCCAAGGCAATGGGGGAAGCAGGGACATCGCCCGTTTACGTGGATTGCAACGCCATCTCGCCAACCCTCACACGCGAAGTTGGGTCGGTGATAGCAATTTCCGGCGCGGCCTATATCGATTGCGGCATCATCGGGCTGGCGCCCGGCAAAGGTACGGGGACACGCTTTTATGTGAGCGGCGCTGATACCGCCCCGATGGAAGCTCTCAACGGTAAAGGCATCGAAGTGCTGGCTCTGGAGGGCGGTATCGGTGCGGCGTCGGGCCTGAAGATGTGTTATTCCGGCCTCACCAAAGGCAAGTGGACGCTCCAGACGGCGGTACTTCTCGCAGCGCAGCAACTTGGCCTGGGCGATGCGCTTGTGTCCGAATTTGAATTCAGCCAGCAGGAGGAGCTGAGCGCCATGCGGCAGCGTGTGTCGCGCCTGCCGGCAGATTCGCAGCGCTGGATTGGCGAGATGGAAGAGATCGCCGCGACCTTTGCCGATGTTGGGGTGCCATCGGATTTTCACAAGGGTGCCGCGGAAATATTCCGGCTGCTCGCCAAAACACCCTTTGCCGGCGAGACCCGCGAAACCATTGACACAAGCCGTACCATGGAAGAATCCATCGCCGTATATGCGGAGCACTTGCCCAAGACGCCCGGCACCACATAAACACCGTAATTAAATTCTCTGCATTGGTGGGGCTCACGCGAATCATTTTTGGGATCGCATGGGGCAACTGAAAAAATTTTCATTCATGCGGGGATGCGAGGAGACAATGGCAGCTGCGCCTATCATCGTCTGGTTTCGGGCTGACCTGCGGCTGCATGATCATGCGGCGCTGTCGGCGGCAGCCGCCACGGGTGCGCCAGTCATTCCCGTATACGTGCATGACGAGGAAACGCCGGGGGGTTGGCAACGTGGCGGGGCCAGTCGCTGGTGGTTGCATGAAAGCCTGAAAAGCCTTGATGAGGATTTGCGCAAGCTGGGCTCATCGCTGGTGTTCGCGCGCGGTCCTGCTCTGGATGTTTTGCGCGACATGGCGCGCGAGACGGGTGCCGGCGCCATCTTCTGGAGCCGGGCCTATGAAGCCTCGGAGATAAAGCTTGAGCGCAAGCTGCACGGGGCGCTGGAAGGCGCGGGTGTGCGCTGCCGCCGCTTTTCAGGCGCGCTCCTTTTTGAACCCGAAGATATCAAGACCGGGGCGGGCACCGCCTACCGCCAGTTCACGCCGTTCTACAAGACGTGTCTGAGCAAGCTTGAGCCGGGGGCCACAATCAGGGCGCCGGCCGCCTTGCCGCGCGTGCCTGACGGGGTGGAGAGCGACAGGCTTGAGGCCTGGGGTTTGAAACCCGTCAAGCCGGACTGGTCGAGCAGCATAGCCGCAGCATGGACGCCTGGAGAGAGCGGCGCGCAGGCACGGCTCGACAGGTTGGTGGACGAGATCCTTCAGGGCTATCCGGCATCACGTGACTTTCCAGGGACTGATGGCACATCGCGGCTTTCGCCCCATCTGCATTTTGGAGAGGTCAGCCCGCGCGTTGTTTGGAACGCGGTGAAAATGGCGGCGGGTGCGAAGGGCGGACAACTGGATGCAGGCATGGAATGTTTTCTGCGCCAGCTTCTGTGGCGTGAATTTTGCCACCATCTACTGTTCGACCGCCCAAGTCTAGCCACAGCGCCGCTCAGGCCCGAATTTGCCAAATTTCCCTGGCAAAACAATGCGGGCACCCTGGAGGCTTGGCAGCAGGCGCGCACGGGGTACCCGATTGTCGATGCGGGGATGCGCGAACTCTATTCTACGGGGTGGATGCATAACCGGGTCCGCATGGTCGTGGCCTCGTTTCTGGTGAAGCATCTGCTGCTTTCCTGGCAGCATGGCGCGGAGTGGTTTCAGGATACGTTGGTCGATGCAGATCACGCCAACAATTCGGCAAATTGGCAATGGGTGGCCGGGTGCGGCGCGGATGCGGCCCCTTATTTCCGCATCTTCAACCCCGTCCTGCAGGGCAAGAAGTTCGACGCGAATGGCGCCTATGTGAAGGCCTGGGTGCCGGAACTGGCAAGGTTGCCCAAGACGCGGATTCACGAGCCCTGGAAGGCCAACAAGGCTGAGCTTGAAAAGGCGCGGATAAATATTGGCGAGACCTATCCCCAACGCATCGTTGATCTGGGTGAGGGCAGGAAGCGCGCGCTCGCTGCGTATGAAAGTATCAAGTGCTCCGCTGTCTAGGTTCAATCGTAATCTTGTAAGATCGCGTATCTATTCAGTCCCGGGCTTCCGCCGGGCAAGGATCGAGGGGCCGATTTCATTCCAGAGCAGCACAATGAATATCAGGCTGTAGGGAATGAGAATTATGACCAGGCACGCTTGAAAAAATCTTTCGCTCATGAGGTCTCCCTCCTTCAATCCTTTTTGATGGCGACTTGCCCTATTGTGGTTCCAGGATCAGGATTTTCAAATCCCGCTCGGGGATGAAATCTTTCTTCGTCACCTCGAATGTGGTCGGGCCGGTTTTCTTGATGCCGTTGATACACAGAGACACCAGATTGCCGGGCTTGCCCTTGTCGATGGTGAGGTGGAATTTGCCGATTGTCCCGAGCCAGTTGGCGCCCGTGGTCAGCACGTAGTGCAGCTCGCGCACATAACCATTCTGGGTCTTGGCAAACTTGCGCCGGGCTGCTTTCTGGAATCCCTCGTCCATGCAATAGGCGCTCTGCAACGCGCGATCTTTCAGGATTTCGGGTGAGTAAAAGCTCTCACCCGGCACAGGCCGGTAACTGTGCGAGACTTCAGTTACAGCGCCAGCAGGAAATGTCTGCTTCCAGTAGTAGACCGCACGGGCGCGCCAGTGGGGATTCGGCAAGGGCACATTGTTAGCCCCAAAACTTGTGTTCCAGTCGGCGAGACCTGCTTCTTCAAGTTCCTTGCGCGCGGGGCCGGATATCTTCTCAAGACGGCTGTAAAAATCCTCACCAAACGGCAGTATGGGCACTCCAAGCCGGTTGAGCAGCAACGTCTGGTCGACGCCGAAGCGGGTCGCGCGCAGTTGCATCACGGGCGAGACATCCTGGCCGTTTACCTGCACCTTGAAGCCGATGAAATTGGCCGGGTCGCTGGCCTTGATGCTGTAGTCGGCGTCATCCCCAATATTGATATCAGGCAGGGGGAAAGCCACCAGCGTTACCACATCACTTTTCGATGTGCTGCGGAAGCTGTAGCGCACGCGCACTTCACTCGCGCTCAGGTACAGATCCTCGCTGTCAAGCGCGATGTGCGGGCTGGTGGTGAGTTGCAACTCGCCGGATTTGAGGATCGCGGAGGAATCGTTGGCTTGAACGGGCGTTGAGACCACCGCCCACACAAACCCTGCAAGCATGGCGAGGGGAGTACGAAGATTTGTCTTCATCTGTTTCTCCAATATCCCGCATCATAAGAGCTTGCGGCGGTCCGCTCCACCGCGCAAGCTTAAGGGGACAGGCCGCAAGGCGGCAAGGGAGGTTTGAGTACGATGGCAGAATTGAAGAAATTCCAGACCTATATCGGCGGTAAGTGGTGCGACGCTGAAAGCGGCGAAACCTTCGAGAGCGAGGACCCCTTTACGGCTGAACCCTGGGCGCTGATCCCCAAATGCAGTGAAGCGGACGTCAACAAGGCGGTCGATGCTGCCTATGATGCCTGGGATAGCGGTCCCTGGGCCGAGACTACCGCAACCGCACGTGGCCGCATGCTGCGCACGCTGGGCGACCTGATCGCTAGGGATGCTGAAAAACTCGCTGAAATCGAAGTGCGCGACAATGGCAAGCTCATCTCCGAGATGTCGGCGCAATGCAAATACCTGCCCGAGTGGTACTATTACTATGGCGGGTTGGCCGACAAGATTACCGGCACGGTCATCGCCTCTGACAAACCGGACACCTTCAACTACACGCTGCGCGAGGCCGTCGGCGTCTGCGCCATGATCGTACCGTGGAACTCTCCATTGTTATTGGTTGGCTGGAAACTTGCGCCCGCGCTTGCGGCGGGCTGCACCTGCGTCATAAAGCCGTCCGAATTCACCTCCGCCTCGCTGTTGGAATTCATGAAGTTGGTGGAAGAAGCAGGTTTCCCGCCCGGCGTCATCAACGTGGTGACGGGCACGGGCAAGGAGACAGGAGAGCCGCTCGTCACGCACCCAAAAGTCGCCAAGGTGGCTTTCACCGGTGGTGGGATGTCTGGCAGGAGAGTTTACGAGCTGGCAGCAAAGGGGCTGAAGAAAGTCTCGCTGGAGCTTGGCGGAAAGTCACCCAATATCGTGTTCGATGACTGTGTGCTGGAAGACGCTGTGAACGGCGCTATTTCCGGTATATTTGCAGCAAGCGGGCAAACCTGCATCGCCGGATCACGGCTGCTGGTGCAGGAGAGCATCCATGACAAGTTCATGGAAAAGCTCATAAATGTAGCCTCGCAAGCGCGCATGGGTGACCCGAAACTTGCCGAAACGCAGGTTGGCCCCGTCACCACGCCTCCCCAATATGAGAAGGTGCTGGATTATATCGGCATTGCCAAGGGTGAGGGCGCAACCTGCGTGCTTGGCGGCGGTCCCGCCGGGGCTGGTGAAGGCGGGGGCAAATATTTCGTCCAGCCAACCATATTCGACAATGTGACAAACGACATGCGTATCGCCCAGGAAGAAGTGTTCGGGCCTGTCCTGTCGGTGATAAAATTCAAGGATGAAGAAGACGCCATCCGCATTGGCAATGATGTGGTCTATGGCCTGGCGGCGGGCGTGTGGACGCAAAACCTCAAGCGCGCCACTATCATGGCCCGGCGTCTTCGTGCGGGCACCGTGTGGATTAACACCTACCGCGCTGTCTCGGTCACGGCACCATTTGGTGGCTACAAGCAGTCCGGCATTGGCCGCGAGAATGGCCAGGAGGCGATTGAGCAATATCTGCAAACCAAGAGCGTCATGATCAATACCGCTGAAGGCTCGGGCAATCCGTTCGTCATGAAGGTGGCCGGGTCGTCCTGACGCATTTCAAAAAGACCTGAGGGAGAAAAACGATGCGCTTCAAGAAGCGGCGCGAGGCCTTTCGCGCCATATTGGAAGGGGACCGGTGCGTACACCCCGCGTCCGTGTTCGATCCCATTTCTGCGCGTATAGCGGAAGATATAGGATTCGAAACGGGGATGTTCGCGGGCTCTACCGCGTCACTCACCATCCTCGGTGCGCCGGACCATATCGTCATTACCATGAGCGAATTCGCCGACCAGTGCCGGCGCATCTGCCGTGCGGGCGAATTGCCGCTGATGGTCGATGCAGATCACTGCTACGGCAATGCGCTCAATGTCATGCGCACGGTCGAGGACCTCGAGATGGCCGGCATCTGCGGTATGTCAGTTGAGGATACGGAGCTGCCGATGGAATTTGGCAGTCCCCGGCCCGCGAGCTTCACCTCGCTCGAGGAAGGTGTGGGCAAAATGAAAGCAGCACTCGAAGCGCGCCGCGATACCGGCTTGGCCATCGTCGGTCGCACCTCAATGGTGCCGCGTGATCTTGCCGACGGGATTGCCCGCGTGAAAGCCTATGAGAAGGCGGGCGTGGATGCGCTTTTTCTCGTGAGCGTGAAGACACGCGAGGACCTCGAGGCCGTGGCCAGTGAAGTCAGTTTGCCTTTGGTTATTGGCGGTTCTCCTGCCGATATGCAGGATCTCGATTATCTCTCCGGTCTCAATGTGCGGCTTTGCCTGCAAGGACATCAACCGATCGCCGCCGGATACCAGGCTGTGCATGAGACCATGAAGGCGTTGCGCGAAGGGACAAAGCCCGCCGATCTCCAGGGCTTGCCAACTAGTGAACTCAGCGATGCGGTCAAGCGCAATGCCGATTATGAGCGTTGGATTAATGAGTTCCTTGGAGGAAAATGAGCCACTCAAATACAGTTGGCGGCAGGTAAATGCGTCCTTCATCAGGCCATTTTTCAGCGGTATGCTGCTGTTTGATTCGATATGAACATTGAGCCCGCATCAGGAGGACGCCCGCCATGCGTGTAATCAGATTGCTATTTATCGCTTTTCTAGCTGTGACAACCATCAGCTTGCGCGCCCCGGAGCCCGCACAAGCAGCGTCTGCAGCCGCAATTGAGGCGGATGCGCACGCCACGCTGAATCAATTTTTCAATACGGTGATCAATGGCCGGGATCTTGCCAACAAGGCCGAGGCCATCCTCGTTTTCCCTTCCATCGTGAAGGCCGGTATTGGCATCGGCGGTGAATATGGCGAGGGTGTCATGCATGTGCGCGGGCAGACATCCGGCTACTACAATATCATTGGCGCATCGGTCGGTTTCCAGTTCGGCGTACAGACACGCTCGGTCATCATCATGTTCATGACCCCGGCGGCGCTTGCAGGTTTCCGGTCCCGTGCAGGCTTCAAGGTCGGAGTGGATGGCTCTGTTGCCCTGATCACCGTGGGTGTGGGCGGTGAGGTCGATACCAATAATGTGCTTGATCCCATCGTAGGCTTTGTCTTCAACAACAAGGGCCTGATGTACAACCTGACCCTTGAAGGATCAAAGATCACGCGTTTCACTCCCTGAGTGACATGACATGGCAGGGGTGGGCCCAAGCGGCCTGCCCCCTCAACAACTTTATTGACCGAGCCTCCTTGCAGTTCACTCTCAAATAGCCTTCAATTGGCTGGCGTAATCCCGGTTTCATTCAGCTCGCCGTCCCATGTCCCCTGATTCATCACATTTGCCCCTGTCGCCCTACACCGTGCTTGATTTGACACGCGTGCGTTCGGGGCCGACCTGCGTGAGGCAGCTGGCAGACTGGGGCGCCGATATCATCAAGATCGAGGTGCCCGGGGGGGACGATAAAGGCGGCATGGGTGGCCCAAGGGCAGGACCCGATTTCCAGAATCTGCACCGCAACAAGCGCGCTCTCACGATCAACCTGAAATCAGAAGAAGGCGTGGAGGTTTTTAAAAAACTCGCCGCGAGCGTCGACGTGGTTGTTGAGAATTTTCGCCCAGGCGTGACGTCGCGCCTCGGTATTGGCTACGAGGATCTCAAGCCTCTCAACAAGAGATTGATCTACGCATCCATCTCCGGCTTCGGCCAGGATGGTCCCAATTACAACCGCCCGGGTTTCGACCAGATAGCACAGGGCATGGGCGGGTTGATGTCCATTACCGGCAAGCCCGGTGAAGGGCCGATGCGTGTCGGCATCCCCATCGCCGACCTCACCGCCGGGCTGTTCTGCGCCCAGGCGGTCCTCATGGCGCTGCTGGAGCGCGAGCGATCAGGCATGGGTCAATGGGTGCAGACGTCCCTGTTGCAGGCTCAGGTGTTCATGCTGGATTTCCAGGCCGCGCGCTGGCTGATGGACGGGGATGTTCCCAAGCAGGCTGGCAACAATCACCCCACCAGCATTCCGACCGGCGTGTTCAAGACATCCGATGGATATATCAATATTGCCTGCTCCGGCCAGCCCATGTGGGAGAGGCTGAAAGAGCTTCTCGGCGATCCTGAACTTGACCATCCTGATTTCGATGATGGTGCTTTAAGATCAGAAAATCGGGATAGGCTGAACCAGTTAATTGAAGCCAGCGTTGCGAAAGACACGGGCGCCAACTGGATCAAGAAGATGACCGAGGCGGGCGTGCCCTGCGGTGAAATAAATTCCATCGACCAGGTGTTCGCGCTGCCCCAGGTCCAGCATTTGGGATTGAGCTGGTCCGGTCCTTCAAATGAGCGGGGCCAGACGAACTACCTGGGTCAGCCCATACACATGAGCCGGTCGAAGAGCGGCGTGAGGACACCGCCGCCTGGACGCGGTGAGCACAGTGATGAAATTCTCGGTTCGCTTGGCTATTCCGAAGACGAGATTGAGGGGATGCGCGCCAAGGGCGTCATCTGAGAAAGGCGCGTCACCATGCTGGATATTGCTGAAACGGAAGACAAGCTGGTTGGCCGCAAGGACGGAGCAGTTGGCCACGTCATTTTCAATAACCCGTCCCGGCACAACGCGGTCTCGCTCGATATGTGGCAAGCCATGAGCGCTGTGATTGACGAGTTTCTCGGAGATGATGAAATTCGCGTTCTGGTGGTCACCGGCGCTGGCGGCAAGGCGTTTGTGTCGGGTGCGGATATTTCCAAGTTTGAATCCGAACGCGCCACCAAGGAAGCGGTAGCGGCATATGCCGAGGCCTCGGCGGCGGCGTATGACGGGCTCTACAATTTCCCCAAGCCGACGGTTGCCCGCATACAGGGCTACTGTATCGGCGGCGGTGCAAATCTCGCCATGTGCTGCGATTTGCGCATCTGCAACGAGAGTGCGCGCTTTGGCATCCCCGCGGCAAAATTGGGGCTTGGATATGGTTATGCCGGTCTGAAACGGCTGTCGGATATTGTCGGCGTCTCGCGCGCCATGGAAATGTTTTACACGGCACGACAGTTTCCGGCGCGTGAGGCCTACGAGATGGGTCTCGTGAATGCCTGCGTGCCAGATGATGAATTGGATGATTATGTTAGCGACATCACCACGCGCATTGGCGAGAACGCGCCGCTGACCATTGCCGCGATCAAGCGGGCGGCACGGGAAATCAGCGCGGACCCCGACGATCGCAGGCTGGATGAGCTTGATGCCATGGTACAAGCCTGTTTCGACTCAGCAGACTACATCGAGGGCCGGCGTGCCTTCATGGAAAAACGCAAGCCCGAGTTCAAGGGCAAATAGGGCGAGCCCACCCACCGGAGGTAATCTCTCATGACCGCTGCTGAAGATTTCCGTGACCATGTAAGCGCCGCTGAATGGCAGGCGCGCGTCGACCTTGCCGCCGCTTACCGCCTTGTTGACCTGTTCGGCTGGACCGACCTTCTCGGCACTCATCTCTCTGTGCGCGTACCGGGCGAGGAAGATCAGTTTCTTATCAATCCCTACGGGCTGTTATTTGAAGAAATTACCGCGTCCTCGCTGGTGAAGGTGGACGAGGAAGGTAACGTTCTCTCGCCAACCGAGTATGACGTGAACCCGGCCGGCTTCGTCATTCATTCCGCGGTCCATATGGCGTTGCCTGAAATCGCCTGCGTGGTGCACACCCACACGGAGGCAGGCACCGGCGTTGCGACACAGAAACAGGGGCTGCTGCCGCTGACCCAGCACGCCCTAACGGTAATCTCCTCGACCGCCTATCACGACTACGAAGGCATCGCCACGGACCTTGAGGAACGCGAACGGCTGGTGCGCGACCTCGGCGACAACCGTGTGCTCATATTGCGCAACCACGGTCTGCTGACCGTCGGGCGTACGGTGGCCGAAGCGTTCGTGTGGATGTATCGTGCCGAGCGTGCCTGCCGCATGCAACTGGCGTTCCAGCAATCGGGCGCGGAGGCGATGGAAATTTCACCTGAGGTTCAGCGCGTCACCATCGAGCGAAACCGGGAAGCCAATGCACCAGGAGGCCACCGCCCGATCGGTGTCAAGGAATGGCCGGCGCTGCTGCGCAAGCTCGACCGGGTGGATCAGGGTTACAAGGACTAGACTTGTCTACTCATAGAGGCTGTCAGGACCGAGGCCGATTGTGAGCCGCAATGTGGTGCGCGCTGAAAATGCATCATCATCTCCGATGCTCGTTCCGTTGTTGATGCCCTGGAATGTACTTCCAAAACTCACATCCGTATCATTCAACTTCATCTCAGGAACCCAGGAATAATATTCGTACTCACTCTTGAGCGAGAGCATGGCACGGCGCCCGAGCCGTTTTCGCGTTTCGAGTACCAGCCCGCCAATGAACGCTGTGTCGTCTCTGGAGAGATTCAGTGTTTGCGCATTTGCGCGCCCAATTGCGGAGACATTGCCCGTATAGTCGGTTTCTGCATGATAGATGCCACCTCGCAACATGAAGGAGGATTGAAGCCCGAGACTGCCTGTCAGTTCGGAAAGGAAGGGTAAGGAATAATCTCCGCCCCAGGCTGCGTAGACACCGGTATAGCGGGTGTCGAGATCCTCGTCATAGGAAACCGGATTGGGAGTGCCCCCGCCAGGATTTATATTTTCCCCCCTGAGGGTCACATCCTGTTCGATGCCGCGTATATCTGCACCCAGCGCCAGATAGCGGCGTTTCGGCATTTGAGTGACGCCCATGACGTTTCCGCCAATCTGCCATTTCGATTCAATCGCAACGCCCCAATTCTCGACGTCTCGCTGGGTTGAAGTTGTGAATACAGAGCCGGTAACCATTGATGAAAGCGTATTGCCCTGATTGGGATCGTCTATCAGACTGGTGAATTTACAAGACGTGCCGTTTGCGGCATCCGTTACGCATCGGGCATTGTCTTTATCATCGAACTTCGCGTGAAAGCCGTTAAGTGAAAGGATCGGATTGCCGAATCCATTTATCGGTGTTGCGACGGAGCCACTAACGTTCCAGCCGGTTTCATCACCCAAATCTTCACTGTCGGAGAATTTCCGGATGGTGTTTCTTGACGGGATAAATTGGTTGTCCAGATCCGTTAAACTCATGAATTTTACATCTGGCAACGTTAGGAGTGCAGCACCACCCCCGATTGTCACAGTCGTGTTGCCGACCTGCATCGAGGCCTGTTCCTGTGCGAGGGAATTATGCGGTAACAGGGCACAACATAGACTGGCAAAGACAGCCGAAGCTGACTTCAAAATACTCATATATATCAGCTAGTTCGCCATTTTGGCTCATAATACGCGAAAACATCTGGATTATAGATGCATCTTGTGGATGCAAGGCGAGTCTTTGTTGAATCTCCAGGTGATTTAATTGTCAGAACTGTTGCAAAAACGCAACTATTCGAGCTGTGCTGAAACGCCGGCTGGAGATATGGATTTAAAATTTGCGAGTGTGACGCTTGTGCACTAACCATGGCGCATAATCGGGGTTATAAGCACATTTTTGGCGGGTTTCGCCAAACTCACTCTGAAAGTGCCTGTCATAAATTCAGAAGCGGTAAGGGGCGCCGGGAGCCTGTCACAACAAGCAGACAATACGAACATGCCTGACGGGGGCGCTCGCCTGCCCGAAACTGGTTGGCGGGTTAGAACACTGCTCTGGTTTCATCTGGCGGCTGGCCTTCTGCTGGCAAGCTGGTTCCTGCCGGTCACACGAGATCTATGGGATTTGCTGGATACCGGCCTTTTCCGCCTCCTCAACGGGTCATTGAGCCTGGGCTACTGGTGGCAGATGTTCTGGGCGCTGGCCAATAACCGCCTGATCGACTTTCTGTCGGGTGGGCTCATTGCACTGATTTTCATATGGTGGCTATGGGGCCAGCCACGCGAGGTGCAGAACCGGCTCTGCGCCGCGCTGGGGGCACTTGCTATCGTGCTTATGATCGTGCCGTTCACAACGCATCTCCTGAACAGACACGTGTTTCTCTATCACCGGCTATCTCCCACCCTGGTCTATGACGATGCTTTCCGGCTCTCCAAACTGGTGCCGGGGGTTGGGACCAAGGATATTTCCAGCCGCTCGTTTCCGGGTGATCACGCTTTCATCCTGATCAGCATCGTCACCTATTTCTGGTACCTGGCTCCGCGAAAGATATTCGTGTCGAGTTTAATTGTGGCGGTCATTTTCCTGGCGCCCCGCCTCGTGGGGGGCGCCCACTGGCTGACCGATAATGTCATGGGTGGAGCCGTGCCTGCGCTTGTGGTTATAGGCTGGTTTCTAGCCACGCCGCTTTGCCATCACATGACGAATCTGTTCACGCCGCTGGTGCGTCTTGTTTTGAAACTGATACCCAAACCACTGCGGATTCCAGACCACACCGGTTCCCGGAAGGCCTAGATTTCAGGGCTGCGCGGATTGTACACCCTCGGCGGGATGGTGGGCTTTTTCAACGGTTGGGTTGCCGGCGGGATAATCTCGACGGTGATGCCGCCGCGCTCTTCCAGGGATCGTTTGGAGAACGGATTTGTCACGATAACGCTGGAGCGTGTGCGATTGGCCTGCTCCATGGCGTCCTCCAGGTCTTCCGCCGTCTGCTGGCGCCATGGAAGGGAATAAAAGCGCGGCTCGATCATGCCATTGAGACGCAGCCACACATAAATGGCCTTGCCCTCATCGAAGCTGACGGAAAGGACCTGGGCGCTATCCACGTCCCGGTCCATCCATTCCCACGCGGCCGGTTTCGGCTTGGACAGCAAGCCCACAAACTGGGCGTAGATAATTGGCAGGAACAGCGTCATGGCCGCCAGGGCCAGCACGCGGATGGGTGTCTTGCGCGGCGCCCAGATGGCGATGCTGGCGAGCAGTGCGGCGGTGCCGATAGTGGCGGCAAAGATGTAGTAAATGATATCCATGGCGCTTGCTCCTTGCCTATTGGCCCTTGCGGTTCTTGTTGCGGCGGGCACGAAAACCGGTGATGAGCGGACGGCGCAGGGTAGATACACTGCCCTCTACGAGGTCTCCATCGGCTGTCAGGCGAAACCTGTACGCGGTCTCTTCCTGGTTGCGCTCACGCAACTTGACGGTGGTCTTGAGGATCTGCCTCGCGGTGTCGTATTTGGCGCGCACGCTGACAACCACCGTGACGGGCACGACGAGACCTTTGGGCACCAGCCCGTACATGTGCACATTGACGATATACTCGCCCGGCCTGATGCCGCGGCTGTAGGAGATTTCGTAATTCTCGTCTGTTGCGTCACCCTCGATACCAAGGTCATCGCGCAGCAGGTTGAAGACGTCATTGCCCTGGTTCCAGAATCCCACCGGGGTGGATTTGGGCGCACGCACCCACAAATCAACATCCACAAGCATATCGCTTGGCCAGTGCATCTCCACGATCACATTTCCCGGTGCCTTGTGGTCCTCGGTTTCTTCCTTCTTCTTCTGGATGTGTGGCAACAGCATGATGACCATGGCGACAAAACCGACGAGGGTTAAAAGGATAACGTCACGGAACACGGTGTCCGTGGTGTCGTCCTCAAACTCGTCGAAGGGTGTCACCGCTTTTCACCAAAGGCGACAATTTCAGAGATGAGATCAACGGTACCGGTCAAAAGGAGTCGGTGGTTGATATTGAGCCATACATTCAGGACAGCACCGAGCAGGGTGGTATAGAGCGCGACGGACATGCCCTGGATGAGCGTTGCGACCATGGTCGCCACGCTGTCGGCCTGGCTGACCGCCTCGGCATCAACGCCCGACAGCGCTATGATGAAGCCGATCACGGTGCCGATCAGTCCAAGAAACACAAGTAGGTTGGCGATGTGGCGCACTACCTGGATGCGGTGGGAGAGTTTCAACCGCAGCATGTTGATCTGTATGGCGCGGCTATCCGCATTCCTGGTTCGTGCACTGGTCATGTGACGGGCAGCCTGGGTGGATGCCGCCTTGCCTCCGGCTTTCATGTCGTTGATGGCGACGGATGTCTGCCAGATCTTGAGCCCGCAGAGCGCCAACCCATAGAGAAACACCGCGAAGATGACACCTGACAGAATCGCCGTCATCGGTTCAAACAAACCCTTGAGCCAACCTTGCAGCCAGGCAGCCACAATGAGGGCAAAGGCGACAATATTAGTGAGTGCGAACCGCATGACGAGAAGATACCGGTGGGCCAATCTGCCTCCTTCGCCCACCTTCGGGCGTATAATCCCGGGGTGGGATGATCAGCAAAAGTGTAGATCAGCAGCATGGCCATGTCACATGCGCGAATCAGGCCCACACAATCTTGTGAAGGGCGCTCGTGGAACGCAGTTTCTTATTAAGCTACCGGAAACCATGATCCACTATCGTCTCCAACCATGATTGGTGGTGTAGGGGCTTCTGCCCAGTTCCAGTACAGATATCCACACGAGAGTCACGAGCTCAACTCCCGCTCAAACCATCCCGGATCAATATCTCCGCATACTGATGAAGTGGGAGCGAATGGCGGCAATGCTTCCTCGCCTTCAACCCGGGTGCAGCCGGTTGATGCATCGGAAAAATCTTCGGACAAGCCAGGTGACCCTTCAAAAGGTACAAAGGCCAATGGCGAACCTCTCAGCGAGGAAGAAGTACAGCAGGTTCAAAAGCTCAAGGAGACGGATGCCAAGGTCAAGGCGCATGAGCAGGCACATGCGGCCGCGGGCGGTCCGCATGCGGAGGCGCCGAAATACGAGTATACAACGGGACCCGACGGCAATCGCTATGCAACATCCGGTGAGGTGAAAATCGACGCCTCCCCGGAAAAAGGTAATCCTGAAGCCACAATCCGGAAAATGGATATCGTTATTCGAGCCGCACTCGCACCTGCTGATCCGTCATCGCAGGACCTGGCGGTCGCGCGCCAGGCACAAGCGGAGCGGGCAAAAGCGCAGGTCGAATTGTCCAAACAACGTGAAGCCGAACGGGGGCAGGGCAAGGATGAGGATGATGGTTCCGGCGATGCGCAGGCCGCCGGGAGTTTATCTGCGTCTCTTGGTCGAAAACCGCAGGACGTGACAGCGGCCTATCAACAGGCCGCGGGAGCTGACACCGCCGCCGGCATATTTGCTCTCATCCAAAACGCCTAGCACTACCCCAACGGGCTAACACTTAAGTCCGCGTGTTGTCTTACACCCGATTGCGTATCCGGTAGATGATGGCGGCATCCCCAGACGCCAGCATTATTTCCCGGCCAGATGCTCTTCAAAGAAAGCCATCGTGCGCTCCCGTGCCAGCTTGGCGCTTTCCGAGTGAAAGGAACCGCGATGGTCGCAACTGAAGCCGTGCCCGGCCGGGTAAATGTGGATGGGGATGTCAGGGTGAACCACCATCACCCTCTTTACTCCCTCGATCGGGATCGACTGGTCCTCCTCGCCAAAATGAAGCATGACCGGGTGGCGCGGCTGCTCATCCGCCATGTCCGGGATCATGCCGCCGTAATAGCCAACCGCGGCACTGACACCATCGAGCCGCGTGGCCGAATTCCAGGCAAGCGACCCGCCCCAGCAATATCCCACAACACCAACGGCATGATGCTTGAGCGCAGTGACGGCGGCTTCCATGTCACGGACTGCATCCTCATGGTCGATCTTGGCTCGAATTTCGCGACCCTTTTCCAAGTCTTCAGGCGTGTAGCCCAGTTCGATACCGGGCCCGACCCGATCAAACATGGCTGGCGCCAGGGCGATGTAGCCATCCCGGGCAAAGCCATCGGCGACTTCCCGGATATGGCTGTTGACCCCAAATATTTCCTGGATCACGACAAGCGCCCCTTTTGGCGCACCTTGCGGTTCTGCCATGTAGCCTGTGAGCTTGTGACCATCGACGGTCTCGATGTCCATGTTGTTGCCCATTCCTGAATTCCTTCTTTAGGTCTGCGTGCCGCCATTCACCTGGATCATCTGTCCGTTGATGAAGGCGCCTTCATCGGACGCGAGCAGGCCCACAGTTGCCGCAATCTCCTCGTTCGTCCCAAGACGGCCGAGCGGGATTTTTGATTTCTGCGCCTCGATATGGGCCGCCATTTCCGGATTGTCGGCATGTTCCCCGGAAATCGGGCCAGGCGAGATGATGTTGGTGGAGATGCCTTGTGAGCCGAATTCCTTGGCCAGCGATTTGGTGAGCCCCCAGGCGGCGTGCTTGGCCACCGAAACGTGACAGCGTCCGTTATAGCCCTGGATGGCGTTCATACCGGCGATGTTGACGATCCGCCCCCAACCCTTGTCTATCATTCCGGGCAGGCAGATGCGCGAGAGCCAGAAACCCGCCGACATGTCGACGGCGATGACACGGTTCCATTCTGCTTCATCCATCTCCAGGAACGGACTCATGGGCCTGATTGCTGCATTGTTCACCAGCACATCGACCGCACCGAACTTGTCCAGCGCATCCCCGGCAATCCTTTCGCAATCTTCTTTGATGCCCACGTCGCCCATGGCTATGAGGGTCTCGACACCAAACATGTCAGCTTCAACAGCGACCGTTTCGCAGGCCGCTTTGTCGCGAGAACCGTTGAGCACCACATTAAACCCACGGCCCGCGAGTTCGAGTGCGATGGCGCGTCCGATATTTTTCCCAGAGCCCGTGATAAGGGTCGTTCGGTTTTTGCTTGTCATAGGGTTTCCTGAAAAATGAAAATTAAGCGGGTTTCTCACCGGCCAGAGTAATTCGGTGCATTACCCGTTTGTAGCCATGATAGTCGTTGACGGGCAGATGTTGCGTGCAGCGGTTGTCCCAAAAGGCGATGGAACCCGGCTGCCATGCGAAACGGCAGGTGAATTCGGGCCGTGTCTGGTGCTCGAACAAATACTCCAGAAGCGGTGCACTTTCTTCTTCGCTCATACCATCAAATTTGAGCGTATGACCGCCATTGACGTAAAGCAGCTTCCGGCCTGTTTCAGGATGCGTGCGCACCACCGGGTGGGTGGCCTTCAAAACTTTTTCAGGTGCGATTGTGCCAGAGACCCTGGCCCGCTCATCCCTTGTGGCCGTGACTTTGGGCAGGTTCGACACGCTGATGCCCTTGAGCGGATCGAGCATTTCTCGCATAGCCTCCGAGAGCATCTCGTAGGCCAGGTACATGTTGGCAAAAATGGTGTCTCCGCCCTGCGGGGGCAGCTCGCGGGCCACAAGAATGGACCCCATGGGCGGCACCTCGAGATAGGTGGTGTCGGAATGCCACAGGCCACCGAAATTCAGCTTCTCATTTTCCAGTTTCACCACGGTCATGATTTCAGGATATCCCTCAAGCCCCTTGATGAGCGGATATTCCAGTACCTCCCCAAAATACCTGCCAAAGGCGAGGTGATTTTCGGGCGTAATGTCCTGATCGCGAAAAAAGATCACAAGGTGGTCCAGCAGGGCCTGGCGGATTTCTGCAACGGTTTTATCGCTCAAATCCCGGGACAGGTCGACGCCATGTATTTCCGCGCCGAGCGCACCGGCCACGGGGCGGATGTCCAGGGTCTGCGGGGCTATGCTGGCTTTGGCGGCTTGGGGCACTGTTCCTCCTCCCTGATGACGGCGTCCAGTATAGCCAAATGCTGGCAGGAATGACTACGGCTTGCTGACATTCGCAGCATTCTCACGCTGTTCCAGTTCCACGAACCAGGAAATGATAAACTGGCCGCCTATGACGATGACCATCACGCGCAGAAGATGATGCAGGGCGACATAGGCCGGGTCATAGTTGAGAACCAGCGCCACCAGGTTCATCTCCGGTTGCCCCCCCGGGGCATAGGCCAGCGCCACGGCGTTCTGGTCAATGCCGGTGACCCAAACGACAAGTACCGTAAACACCGCCGCCCCGGCAATCAGCAACAGGGCATAGCCAAATGCGATGCTGACGGTGGAAGTGAGTTCACGCGCCGTGATGCCTGCAAACTGGCAGGCAATATGAATTCCGATTGCAAGCTGGGCGGCGTTCACCAGCTCGACCGGAACCCTCGCCTCGGCCAGTCCCAGCATGTGCACCGCACCGTTGGCGAGCATGGGGCCGATGATGGCGGCCCCCGAGATGCCGATGCGGTTGCCGCCCCAGTAACCGGCTATGCCGCACACGATCAGGATCAGCACTTCCTTGAGACTCAGTGCCGAGAAGGTCGCCGATGAGGGTGTTATTGCGGTGGAGAGGTCAGCAGAACCGGAAAACTGTATCCAGATGGGGACCAGAAACACGATGACGAGGATGCGCGTGGAGTGGACAATGGAGAGCCGCCTGATATCCGCGCCGCAATCCTCGCCTATGGCGACCATGGTCTGGAACCCGCCCGGCACCGCGGCAAGGAAAGACGTGACACGGTTGTAGCCGGAGAACATCCGGAAATAGGGGTAGCCGATGAGCCCCAGGAAAATCACGTAAGGAAACACGAACAGCAGGCTGAGCGCCATCTCGCCTGCACGGCTTGTCATTTCGGGTGTAAAGGCGCTGCCGATCGCGAGCCCTAGCACGATGCGCATGACGAGCGTGAGCGAGGATGTCGTGCAGATGGGGAAACCGAATGCGAGGGCCGCGAGGCACCCCAGCATGGATCCGAGAAACCAGGGCAGGGGCATTGGCGTGAGTGAATATATGGCCGCGCCACATATCCCGATGCCAAGTGTTGCCAGGACAAGGAACGCCCCTCGCCACTCCTTCGGGCCGAACTTTTTCCGCCACGCCCACATGGGTCTAATTTCTCATCATGTGAATTGAACGTCCCGAAAAAAGACGTGTCCGGATTGTGTATCTGTTCTGAGTTTCCAGTGTGAGTCGCCAGTCTACTATGCCGTCGCCCATCACGATAGATCGTGCAATTTCATGCTGCCTCATTCAGCAGCCTGATGGGCGCACCTTTCTGCCAGGCGGCTACATTTTCCACCGCCTCACTATAGACGAGTTCGTAAAATTCCTTGATGACGAAGCCTGTGTGGCCGGTGAGAATAGCTGTATCAATTCGACGTAGCGGTTGGTTCGCAGGGAGAGGCTCGACGTCATAAACATCCAGTCCGGCACCGGCGATTGCCCCGGTTTTCAGGGCCTCGACCAGGGCGTTCTCTTCAATGATTGGCCCGCGTGAGGTGTTGACCAGGTAGGCGGATGGTTTCATCAGCGCGAGCTGTTCCGCACCAACCAGTCCGCGGGTGCGATCGCTCAATACCTGGTGGATGCTGATAACATCAGACGCCTTGAGGAGCGTTTCGAAATCCACTTTTCTGACACCCACCTCGTCGCAGCGCGCTTGTGTCAGGTTCTGGCTCCAGGCGATGACGTCCATCTCCAGTGCCAGGCCGAAACGCGCAACCCGTCCGCCCAGATTCCCAAGCCCCAGGATGCCAAGCGTTTTGCCATTCAGCCCTTCCGAAACATTGGCCTGCCAGCCGCCTGAATGCATGGAGGTGTTCTCGCTGGATATTTTCTTGAACAAATCCATGATCAGAGCCACGGCATGTTCCGCCGCTGGATAGGGCAGCATGGCGGTTCCGCACACGTCTATACCGCTTGCCCGCGCAGCCTCCATATCGATGGCAAGGTTGCGCATCCCCGTGGTGACCAGCAGCTTGAGATTTGACAGCCGCTCGATCAGTGCTTTGGGGAAAGGCGTGCGCTCTCGCATGGCGATGAGGATGTCGAAAGGTTCCAGCGTGTTCGCGATATGATCCTGATCAGTGCCCAGATGCTCATCGAAGATATGGATTTCCATATCGCTCCCCGGAGAGCTCCAGTCCGCGGAGGTCAAGGCTGCGGTTTGATAGTCATCAAGTATGGCAAGCTTCATGGGATGTCCTCTGAAGATAGGAGTGGGCGGTCTTGGCATTTATATTGTGGCCCAGATTGCCGCGCGATATCCATTCTCTTGAAAAAGATGCTGTTTCTCAGGCAAGAAGTGAATCAAAGACGTGCTAATCTGTGTCCGTAGTATTGGTTTTGGGAGGGGGTCGCATGGGCTCTACATTGGCGGAAAAACTGATTTCTCATGCCGCCGGCAAGGAGGCTGTGCGACCGGGTGAGACAGTGACCGTGCGTGTGGATCTCGCCATGATGCACGATTCCAGTGGACCTCGCCGGATTGCGCCCATCCTTGAGCGCCTCGGTGCCGAGGTTTGGGACCCGGACAAGATCGTGCTGGTCAGCGATCACTGGGTTCCGGCGGTGGATCCGCAAAGTGCAGAAATTCTTGATATCACCCGGCGCTGGGCGAGAGCCAACAACATCAAGGCTTTCTACGACATGGTGGGTATTTGCCACGTGGTGCTACCTCAGGGCGGACATCTCAAGCCCGGGATGTTTGTTGTTGGTGGCGACAGCCATTCAACAACCGGTGGCGCGTTCGGCTGCTATATGTTCGGGATTGGTGCAACCGACATGGCAGGTGTCCTGGTGACCGGTGAAACCTGGATAAGGGTGCCAGATACCATCCGCGTCGAGTGGCACGGAAAATTGCGTCCCGGGGTCTGCGCCAAGGACATCAACCTCGCATTGTGCGCCCGTCTGGGTCTTGGCGGTGCTGAATATCGAACGGTCGAATACACCGGATCGCTGGTTGACGCGATGGACATGGAAGAGCGCATGACGCTCTGCAACATGGCGGCGGAACTTGGTGCCCAGGCGGGTCTCATCGCCGCCGATGAGACGACTTGTGACTGGATCCGGGCAACGGGCAGCGATCCGGGAGATGCCAGCCCCTGGCAAAGTGATGACGATGCCGACTATTACGCCACGCATTCCTTTAACGCCGATGAGCTGGAGCCACAGGTGGCGGCACCCCATAGCCCCGCCAATGCCGCACCGGCGAGCAAGCATTCAGGCGTGCATATCGATCAGGCCTATATCGGGGCGTGTACCGGCGCGAAGCTTGCGGACTTGCGCATGGCAGCAGATGTCCTGGGAGGGCGCCAGGTGGCGTCTGGCACGCGCTTGCTGGTCGCCCCTGCATCACGGAAGGATATGATGGCGGCCAATGCGGAGGGCACGCTCACCAAGCTGATGGAGGCCGGTGCAATCATGATGCCCACCGGGTGCGGTGCCTGTGCCGGGTTCGGCGGCGGTGTGCTGGCCGAGGACGAAGTGTGCATCTCATCCACATCGCGAAATTTCCAGGGGCGCATGGGAGCACAGTCGGCAAAAGTTTATCTCGGTTCGCCCTATGCCGTTGCGGCGGCGGCCGTGGCGGGCGAAATCCGTGACCCGCGCGAATTCCTGCAGGGAGCCTGATCCATGGGCAATGAAGGAGGGTCCGCATGGGTGTTCGGTGAGAATATCGACACCGATCAGCTGGCACCGGGCGGCACGCTCAAAAGCGGTATTGAGGTGATCGCCAGTCACTGCCTAGGGGCCTTGAGTCCTGATTTTGCAAAGCGGGTAAGACTTGGAGATTTTGTCGTAGGCGGGCGCAATTTCGGGATCGGTTCTTCGCGCGAGCAGGCTGCCCAGGCGCTGTGCCATCTGGGCGTAGCGGCAGTTATCGCGCCGTCCTTCGGCGGTATCTTTTACCGCAATGCGCTTAATTTTGGACTTTTGGCGCTTGTTTGCCCTGACGCGGGCAGCATATCGCAAGGCGATCAGCTGAGCGTCAATCCGGAAAAGGGAAGCGTGCAAAACCTGACGCGGGACGAAGAATATAGCTGCGATACCGTTCCTTCCCATTTGATGGAGATCGTGAGCGCTGGCGGGCTGGTGCCCTATTTGGAAGCCAACCGGCGTTGAGCCGGGAGCAGAAGAAGCGTAAAAGCAAGAATTGAATTTATTTTGGTGAGCGGAGAGACGAGAAATGAGCACTAGAAAGACATTCCGGAAGCTGATTGAAACCGATGACATGACAGTGGCGCCTGGTGCCTATGACTGCATCACGGCAACAACGATCAGCCAGGCTGGATTTCCAGCCGTTTACATGACGGGTGCTGGCACGTCCGCCTCGCTGGGGTATCCGGATTTCGGTCTGCTCACCATGACCGAGATGGTCGAAAATGCCACGCGGATCAGCAACTCTGTCGACGTTCCGGTTATCGCCGATGCAGACACCGGCTATGGCAACGAGTTGAACGTTGTGCGCATGATCCGCGAATATGAACGTGCCGGCGTTGCCGCCATCCATATGGAAGACCAGGAGTTTCCCAAAAAATGCGGGCACCTGGACAACAAGAAAGTCATTCCGGCGGCAGACTATGTGGCAAAGGTCAGGGCGGCGGTCGATGCCCGCAGCGACCCGGATTTCATGATCATTGCCCGCACGGACTCGCGTGCTGTCATCGGTTTTGACGAGGCCATCAGCCGTGCAAACGCCGCGCTTGAGGCCGGTGCCGATATTGCTTTTGTTGAAGCCCCACAGACGCTGGATGAAGTGAAGGCCGTGCCTGAATTGGTAAAAGGGCCCTGCCTGTTGAACGTGGTGCATAAGGGCAAAACGCCGTCAATCGCTCTTGGAGATGCTGAAAAGATGGGCTACAGGCTGGCTATCCTGCCAACCCTCCTGTTCCGCAGCGTCATTGGTCTTTGCGACAACCTTCTCGCCGAGTTGAAAGAGACCAATGTCTTCCCGTCACCGCCCGGAGATATGAGCCCGCATGACGCGTTCCGCCGCTTTGGTGCGGATGAGTGGGATTCCCTTCGGCACAAGTACAACACCGCGTCGACCTCGAAAGTTGCTGCAGAATAAAAAAGGCCGGCACCCGAAGGTGCCGGCCTCTTAAAATATCTGCTATATCCCGGTTACTGCGAGCGCAGCTTGGGATCGAGCGTATCGCGCACGGCATCGCCAAACAGGTTGAAGCCAAACACGGCGAGAGAGATCGCGACACCGGGCCAGATCGCCACCCACGGCGCGCTTTCCACATATTCCTCAGCACCACCCTGGAGCATCAGGCCCCAGGCAGGGACAGGCTCCTGCACGCCCAGGCCCAAGTAGGACAGCGAGGCTTCCAGCAGAATTGCCTGGCCGACAAAAGCCGTGAGCATGATGAGAAACGGCGCCATCACATTGGGCACCATGTGGCGGAGGATAATCCGCGAGTTGGAAAAGCCATTGGCGCGTGCCGCATCAATGTAGGGAATCTCGCGGATCGCGAGCGCCGATGAACGCACCACGCGGGCACAGCGAGGGATAAAGGGGATGGTAATAGCGATAATCACGTTCTGAATGCCCGTGCCAAAAATAGAAACGACGGCCAGTGCCAGAATGATGAGCGGGAACGCCATCAGCACGTCCATCACGCGCTGGAAGATCAAATCAAACTTGCCGCCGAAGAAGGCGCTGGCAACGCCGAGGACAAGTCCGATCGTGGCGCCGATGAAGGCCGCGGTGAAACCGACGAACAGCGCAGTGCGCGCGCCGTAGATTATCCTCGACAGAATATCCCGGCCGAACTGATCGGTGCCCAACCAGAAGTCTAAGTTGGGCGGGGTCAGCATATACTCGAACGAGTTTGCCTCCGGGTCATATGGTGTCAGGAAGTGTGCAAAGACTGATGCAAATATCATGATCAGCACGATCCCGAGCCCAAAGGTTCCAAGCGGCTGCTTGCGGGTGAATTCACCTGCAACAGCCAAGAAAGGCCGTTTTTCAGCCAGTTCCTCGAACTGGGCTTCGACGCGCACTTCAGATGTCGTAACCATCAAGGCGTTCCTTTAAGCGTATCTGATACGCGGATCGAGCCACGCATAACAGATGTCGACTATGAAGTTGGTGAAGACGGCTACAGTCACAACCACCATGACCAGGGCCTGGGTCATCGAGAAGTCCTGGTTGGTAACCGACTCCACGAATAACTTTCCGAGTCCATTCAGATTAAAGACCTGTTCGGTAACCACCAACCCGCCCATCAGGAAGGCGAATTCGATGCCGAGTACCGTCACAACGGGTAAAAGTGAATTTTTCAGTGCGTGACGGTTGATGATGAGCTTTTCCATCAACCCCTTGGCGCGTGCGGTGCGGATGTAATCCTCCCGCAACACTTCGAGCAGGGCTGACCGGGTCATGCGCGTGGCCACCGCGGAATAACGGTACCCAGTCGCCACCGCGGGCCAGATAAGCTGGGACAGGTTGGCCCATGGATCAACCCATATGGGTGTATATTCAATGGGCGGCATCCAGGGCGTGCCGAACCAGGCTTGTGTAAAGATCAACAGGCCCAGGATAATCATGATGCCGAGCCAGAATGAGGGGATAGCAATCCCTGCAATCGAGAAGGCGCGGACGAAATAATCAATCCAGGTGTTCTGTTTGACTGCCGAGATCGTTCCAAGCGGGATAGCGATCAACACTGCGGTAAGGGTCGCCATGAGCGCAACCTGCACGGACAGCTCGAAACGCAGGGCGATTTCATAGGATATCGGCTTGCCGGTCCACATGGACGTGCCAAGATCGAATGTCACAAATCCGGATATGAAATCCCAGAACTGGACCAGTATCGGTCGTTCCAGACCGAGATTGGTTCGGCAGATATCAATCTGCTCCTGGTCTACATAGAGACCAGCTCCGGCCATTTTGAGTTCACAAACATCGCCAGGGATAAGCCGCAAAAGGAAGAAAATCAGAATCGCCGCTCCAACAAGGGTCGGGATCATCAAAAGTAATCGTTTAAGTATGTATTGCCACATGGTTTTAAGCTCGCCGGTTGAAAGTGCTCCCCGCTGGCATGGCTGCAAGCGGGGAGCGATTTTTCAAGTCAGTGGTCTTCAGATCTTACTTGTCCAGCCAGACCTGATCCAGATGCTGGTTCAGGTAATGGCTCGGCGCAATACTCCACCCCTTCACATAAGAGCGATGGGGATTGATCTTGTACCACCACAGTGTCGGAATGAGATG
>JAJFHQ010000044.1 GCA_021775525.1 Hyphomicrobiales bacterium | reverse complement strand
GACAACCTGATGGTCAACAGCCTGATTGAAAATGTTTATGACGGGGGCGACGACCCGTTGCGCGCGTCGGCTTATCAGAGTTTCCTACTGGACCGCTTCAGGCTGATGCGTGAAGCAGGCGTTATTCTTCGCAATGCTGATGCACGGCTTGAAAATGACATCGGTGCGGCGTTCAACGAATTCGCACCAACCAAGGTGGTTCATCTCGCCGCGATCGCAAGCGCGGTCGAGGCACGGAAAAATCCGGGCCTCAGCTTCGACTTGCAACTGGTCACCCTGCGCAATGTGCTCGAGCTTTGCCGCCGGCATGATGACCGTGTGAACCAGGTCATGATCATGAGTTCCAGTACCGTCTATGGTGACTTCGAAGAAGATACGGTGGATGAAAATACGCGTCCCCGGCCACGCGGTATTTATGCCAATACAAAATATATGGCCGAGAGACTTCTGCGTACCTACAACCACCAGCACGGTCTCGGTACGACCATCATCAGGCCGAGCGCTCTCTATGGCGAGCGTTGCAAGAGTCGGCGCGTCTCCCAGATTTTCATTGAAAATGCTCTCACCGGAAAGCCACTCCTCCTTGAAGGCGGCGGCGATGGCAGGCTCGACTTCACCTATATCGAAGATCTGGTTCAGGGCATCGTACGGTCCCTGGCACTGCATTCCGGATCGGGTGAATCGGAGACGTTCAACATTACGTTCGGCAATGCCCGGACCATTGCGGAGCTGGCAGGTGTGGTAAAAGACCTGGTTCCCGAAACCATTCTCGAAGAACGCCCGCGCGCAGAAGACAAGCCGATCCGTGGCACGCTCTCAGTGGAACGCGCCAAGGAGGTGCTCGGGTTCGAGCCTCAATGGCCGCTTGAGAAGGGCTATCGTCAGTATTGTGAATGGTACATCGATCGCTGGAACAGGGCGAAGCGGGAGCGGGACAGCAATTGAGCGCACCTGCAATCCTTGTTTTTGCGCGCATGGATTCGACGCGGCTTCCGGGTAAGGTACTTGCGGACCTGGAGGGTCGTCCGCTTCTGGGCCGGGTGCTGGATCGCTTGCGCCGTTCCAGCCAGTGTTCGCGGATCGTGGTTGCGACATCTGACCGGACGTTGGACGATCCCATTCTTAACTTTGTAGAGACAGAGGGTGCCGAATTATTCAGGGGCGATTCCACCGATGTTGCCGGTCGCGCGATTTCCTGTTGCGAGGCGCTGGGTATAGAGAGCTTTGTCAGGATCAGTGGAGACAGCCCGTTTATTCCACCAGAACTGATTGATCGTGCAGTTGAAGTCGCCGGGAGCGATGAGGCTGACTTGGTGACAAACGTTCATCCGCGCACATGGCCCCCCGGAGCCAGCGTGGAGATCATTCAGCTTAACTCCTTGCACCGGGCGCATCCGCGCATGTCAGCCCAAGAAAGAGAAGACGTGACCGTTTATTTCTATAACGGCCCTGAGGGGTGGAGGATATCCAACCTATCGGCCCCTGATGACCGTTACAAGGGTGTGCGATTGACGGTCGATACCGCCGATGAACTGGAACGCGCGCGCACGCTGATCTCGCTGATGGGGTCTGAACCCGAGATGGTATCCCTCGACAGGATCGTTGAACTGAGCCGCGCGCTCGAGGACGCCGTGTAGGCAAAAATCGTAATGAGTGAGCTTGCACTTTTAGGCGGAACACCCGTCATTGCTGAGCCGCCGGCGCGCTACCGATCAATGGGCGAGCGGGAGATGAAGGCCGTTTCGGAGGTGATGGAGTCCGACTGCCTGTCCGGGTTCTATGGCAGCCCGGGAAAAGAATATTGGGGTGGCCCCAAGATTCAGGAATTTGAGGCTGCATGGCGCAAACGCTATGGCGTGGCATATGCGATCTCGGTGAATTCGGCTACATCTGGCCTGTTTGCGGCAATGGGAGCCATTGGCCTGTCGCCCGGCGACGAGGTCATCGTACCGCCCTGGACCATGTCTGCAACTGCCATGGCACCGCTGGTTTATGGTGGCATTCCGGTCTTCGCCGATATTGAAGATGAGACTTTCGGGCTAGACCCGGCTGCGGTTCGTGCCGCAGTTACCGATCGCACCCGCGCGATCCTGGCCGTAAATCTCTTCGGGCATCCCGCTCGGTTGGAAGAGCTACGCGCAATTGCCGACGAGCACGATATCTTCCTGGTGGAAGATAATGCGCAGGCGCCCCTTGGCGAGGAAGACGGTCGACTGTCGGGTACAATCGGGCATATCGGCGTGTTCAGCCTCAATTACCACAAGCACATCCACACCGGAGAAGGTGGGGTGTGCGTTACTGATGACGAGTGGCTCGGTAAGCGCCTCGCCATGATCCGCAATCACGGTGAGAACGCGACCGACTGGCTGGAGATGGATGATCTGTCCAACATGGTTGGTTTCAACTATCGCATGTCCGAACTTTCGGCCGCGATAGGCCTCGTCCAGCTGAGTGATGTGGATGCCCATGTGAAACCGCGTGAACGTTTCGCAAGCCTTCTGAGCGATGGTGTGCGAAATCTCAAGGGCTTGAGGCCGCCGACCGTCCGGGAAGGCTGCCGCCACAATTATTACTGTTGGTGCGCCACCTATGATGCAGGCGCGCTGGGTGTAGAGCGCGAGCTGTTCCGGGATGCGCTCATTGCCGAGGGCGTGCCCAGCTTCACCGGCTATGTTGAACCGCTTTACAAGTTGCCGGCTTTCCAGAAGCGTATGGCACTCGGACGGGAGGGTTTCCCGTTTACGCTTGGTGCGCCGGATTACACGAAAGTAACTTGCCCGGTCACCGAACGGATGTTTGCCAACCAAGCACTTCTCATCGAGGTCTGCGCGTTCGAAACAAGCGATGAACTGGCGGAGCTTATGGCGGAAGCGGTTAGGAAGGTTCACGGCCATGCGGATGTGTTGAACCGGTATGCATCCGAAAAGACGGGGACCGCATGACACGGGTGGTCGCCAGTATCGAGGCGCGCATGGGCGCTTCCCGACTTCCCGGCAAGGTGCTGATGGATATTGCCGGCAAGCCTGCGCTTGGCCGGATGCTGGATCGAGTGCGCCAGGCCACAACGCTCGACAGCATCGTGATTGCGACCAGCGATGCAGCTTCCGATGACGCCATTGCCGGCTGGGCGGGAGGCGAAGGCATTGAGGTATTCCGTGGCAGTGAAGACAATGTGCTTGAGCGTGTATTGCAGGCGCATCGCATGATGTGCTCCGATATCGTTGTTGAGCTGTGTGGCGATTGCCCGCTTATCGATCCGGATGTCATCGACAGGGCTGTTTCCCGATTCAGGAAAGGAGACTGCGATATCGTTACTACGACGGCGCCGCAGTCCTACCCGGAAGGTCTCGACGTTGAAGTTTTCGCGCTTTCTGCCCTTGAGGATGTTGCGGCTCGTTGCGGAGATGATCCAAAGGTTCGTGAGCATGTCTCGTCCGACTTTTACAGCGACAAGGAACGTTGGCGTCTGGTTTCACTGAAGGCACCCGAACCCTTGCACCGTCCGGAACTGCGGTTGTTGCTCGACTGGCCGGAGGATCACATCTTTCTCTCTGCCATTTGTAATCGGTTGGATGATGAGCACGGCGCCAATTACACGACGGCAGAGCTGATCGCACTCATCGACGCAGAGGGCGAGGCGTTGTCTCAGAAACCAGCCCGTAATGTGTATTCACGTTGACTGTTTTCCACACCGCCCTGATTGGTTTCGGCAAAGTGGCCGATACGTTGCGGCACGATGCGCGCATGGCGCATTATTTTCCCGAGAGCAGTCACGCACAGGTTCTCTCCCGGCATCCCGCTTTCGATTGGCGCTGCGTCGTGGACCCGGATGCTGCCGCGCTGGAGCGCGCAGGGATGGACTGGAACATTGGCATTTGCGCTTCGGATATCTCGGAGCTTCCCGGCCGGGAGGAAATCACGGCGGCAGTCATCGCCAGCCCACCAGCAGGCCGGCTCGCGGTTCTTGAGGCGCTGCCCGCACTGCGTGTTGTCTTGGTAGAGAAGCCGCTTGGAGGTA
>JAJFHQ010000043.1 GCA_021775525.1 Hyphomicrobiales bacterium | reverse complement strand
GAAATCACGGGTTCAAACCTGTTCGTTATGAATTCCGACCAAAACCGGGCCATTCATCTGGCGCTGGCGTTGTTTCTGGCAGCGACCGCCTTCCCGATGTTCAAGAATTCTCCACGAGACTATATCCCCTGGTATGACTGGATAATCGCAATTGCGAGCGTGTTCGTGTGTTTTTACCTTGTCCTGTTATTCGGCGTTATCGCGGAACGATCGGGGCTGCCAACGACAGGCGATCTGATTGTCTCGGCTGTTGGCATCATCCTTCTTCTGATCGCCACTTACCGCTCTCTCGGGCTTCCACTGGTGATCGTGGCGTCTGTATTCCTGGTTTATGTGTTCTTCGGTGATAAGGACTTCATCCCTGAAGCCGTGCAGTGGAAGGGGGCGTCATTTGGCAAGGCCATGTGGCATTTCTGGATGCAGACCGAAGGCGTCTTCGGTGTGGCACTGGGTGTTTCAGCCTCGATGGTGTTCCTGTTCGTGCTGTTTGGCGCACTGCTTGAGAAAGCCGGTGCCGGCAGTTACTTCATCAAGGTCGCTTTTGGCTTGATGGGCCATTTGCGCGGTGGACCGGCGAAAGCAGCCGTGGTGGCTTCAGCCGCAACGGGTTTGATTTCCGGCTCCTCGATCGCAAATACGGTGACAACCGGCACTTTCACAATTCCACTCATGAAAAGGGTGGGCTTCTCGGCTGAGAAGGCCGGCGCTGTTGAAGTGGCATCTTCGACTAACGGTCAGTTAACACCGCCAGTGATGGGGGCCGCGGCCTTCCTAATGGTGGAATATGTCGGCATTTCCTATCTGGAAGTGGTGAAGAATGCCTTTCTGCCGGCCATTATTTCCTACATAGCGCTGGTTTACATTGTGCATCTTGAAGCCTGCAAAATGGGACTTGAAGGTCTTGAGCGCAAAAACACCGTGGCCAAGTCTATTGCCCAGAAATTGATGGGCTATGCCTTCTCAATCGCCATTGTCTGCGGACTTGCCCTTGGCACCTATTACGGTCTGGGCTGGTTGAAGACCTTGTTTGGTGACTACACGGTTTACGGCATGGGCGTGGTCTTCCTGATCGCTTATCTGGGCCTGATTTCATGGGCTGCGAAATATCCTGATCTTGAAATAGACGATCCTGAAGCTCCGTTGCTGGAATTGCCCGATCCTGGCCCGGTGGCCAAGACTGGCTACTATTATGCGCTGCCAGTTGTGGTGTTGATCTGGTGCCTGATGATCGAGCGCTTCTCGCCCGGCCTTTCTGCTTTCTGGGCGACCATCGCCATGATTTTCGTTCTTCTCACCCAGCATGCACTCAAGGCGATGTTCCGAAATCAAGGCAATCAGCTGGGGAATGCTTTGCGGCGTGGCTGGGGCGATTTGATCGATGGCCTGATTAGCGGTTCACGCAACATGATCGGCATCGCCATCGCCACCGGAACCGCTGGCATTATTGTCGGCACAGTGTCGTTGACCGGTGCCCATCAGGTCATTGGTGACTTCATCGAGTTGATTTCTTCGGGGTCTCTGATCCTGATGCTGATTTTCGTAGCGCTCTTTAGTCTGGTGCTGGGTATGGGGCTGCCGACGACGGCGACTTATATTGTCATCACCTCACTGATGGCGCCGGTGATCGTTGCGGTTGGCGCCAAGTCGGGTCTGATTGTGCCGCTCATCGCGGTGCATATGTTCGTCTTCTATTTCGGGATATTGGCGGATGATACGCCACCCGTGGGGCTCGCGGCCTTCGCCGCCGCAGCCATATCGAAAGGCGATCCGATCAAGACCGGCATCATAGGGTTCTCCTATGACGTGCGCACGGCGATCCTTCCCTTCCTGTTCATCTTCAACACCGAGTTGTTGTTGATTGATGTGGGACTGATGAAGGGGATATTCGTGTTTTGCATTGCCACGGTGGCGATGCTGTTGTTCGCTGCCGCCACGCAGAGCTGGTTCCTGACCCGAAGCAAGATATGGGAAAGCCTGGCCTTGTGCCTGGTGGCTTTCGCCCTGTTCAGGCCTGGCTTTTTCCTTGATCAATGGAAAGACCCGTTCCTTCCGGTTGAAACTTCGAAGGTTCTTGAGCTTGCTGGCTCTGGGGAGGCGGAAGGCGTTATCCGCGTCCAGGTCAATGGCGAGGACCAGTCCTCCGGCAAGCAGATCAAAACCTTTGTGGCATTACCGCTTGGTCCCAAGGAAGGCGATGGCGCAGCCAGGCTCCTGAAAAATGCCGGCATTGAATTCCGCAACGAAGATGGCAAAACCTTTGTCGATAATGTGGAGTTTGGCAAATTTGCCCAGAAGAAGGGTGTTGATCTGGATTGGGAGGTGACCAGGCTGGAAGTGCCGGCCGTCCGCCCGCCCAAGGAGCTATTCTATATCCCGGCGTTATTGCTTCTGGCGCTCGTCTGCTTCCTGCAGCTCAGGCGCAGAAAGGTGACCGGTCTCATTTAGCCAGTCCTGGCTTTAAAAAATTGGCCCCGCATCAGAAATGGTGTGGGGCCTTTTTCATTCATGTCGAACGCCGGTTAGATGACGGAGTCGATGACCTGATCGATGCTCGTCGCGAGTGTGTCGACGAGCACATCCAATTCGTTCTCGGAAATGATGAATGGTGGAGCGAGCAAAACATGATCTCCACGCTCTCCGTCTGCACTGGTAGCGTTGGGGTAGCAGATAAGGCCGTTGGCGAAGGCGGTCTGTTTTATTTTTCCAGCCACATTGAGGTCTGGCGCAAAGGGTTCCTTGGTTTCCCGGTCGGCGACCAGTTCAACCCCGATAAACAGCCCCCGTCCGCGAATGTCGCCCACATGTGCATGTTGTCCGAGCCTCTCGTGAACCGCTTTCATGGCATATGGGCCACGCTGGCGAACCTGTTCCAAAAGCTTCTCTTCCTCGATCGTCGTTTGTACGGCGAGAGCTGCTGCACAGGCGGTGGCGTGGGCCATATAGGTGTGGGTATGCATCAAGGACCCGCTGCCCGAGACGATGGCATCAGCATATTTTGAGGAGACGAGAGTTGCCCCGATCGGCTGATATCCGGCCCCCAAGCCCTTCGCGACGGCAACAATATCGGCCTCAATGCCTTCCTGCTCGCAGGCGAACAACGTGCCTGTGCGTCCCATTCCCGACATCACCTCATCCAGAATAAGCATGACACCATGGGCATCGCAGATATTGCGTATTTCCTTGAAATAGCCTTTGGGTGCAGGGGCAACGCCAATGCTGGAACCCACCACGGTCTCGGCGACGAAAGCAGCAACATTTTCCGCGCCTACACGAAGGATTTCCTGCTCCAGCTCCTGGGCGGCGCGTTTCCCATAATCCGCTTCGCTCTCATCTGCATGCTGGTTCCGGTAAGCATAGGCAGGTGAAATATGACTCGTATTACTCGAGAGCATTTCGGCGTAGGGCTTTCGCCTTTGTGCATGATACCCGACGCTCATCGCCCCCAGTGTTGCGCCATGATAGGACTGTCGCCTTGCAATGAAATGGGTGCGCTTTGTTTCTCCGCGCTCGATATGTGCCTGGCGCGCGATCTTGAGTGCGGCCTCAACAGCTTCCGATCCACCAGCCACGAAGGCTACACGGCCAAACTTTCCCGGGGCGCGCTTACACAGCCAATCGGCGAGCTGCTCAGAAGGCTCGTTGGTGAAGAAGCTGGTATGGGCAAAGGCGACCTTGTCGACCTGATCCTTGATGGCCTGGATGACTTTCGGGTGACCATGACCGAGACACGAAACGGCAGCACCGCCGGAGCCATCCAAATAGCGCTTTCCTTCAGTATCAATCAGATAAACCCCTTCACCACCGGCAACGGTCGGCATGGGTTTTTTCGTCTGTCGGTGCAGGATATGTGAGGTCATGAGTCTGCCCCTCCCGTGGGCATCATAATCGTAATACTCATTTCTGGTTTCTATATGATTTCATTACCGCCAACTCACTTGGCCTGATCGATCAGCATGTCTGAAATCACCTGAGCCGCAGCAGCAATATCGCCGGGCTCGGCGCGCTCGGCTTCGTTGTGGCTGATGCCTTTCCAGCAGGGAATGAAAATCATTCCGGCCGGACAAAGCCTTGCGGCATGGCGGGCATCATGCCCGGCATAGGAGTAAAGGCGTTCATGGCCAAACCCGTGCCGGTCTGCCACTTCTTCAAAGCTGGTTATGATGTTTTCCGGAAAATTCATCGGATCCTGTGTGATGAATTCGGCGATTTTGATCTGGCAGGGACCTGCATGGGCCTTGCAAACTACAGGGATTCGATCACCCAGATCGTCAAGTGTATCCTTGTCGTGATAGCGCAGATCAATGTAGAAATTTACTTGGCCTGGGACGACCGAAATACCACCGGGCAGGACATCGAAACGCCCGATTGTGTAGCGCATTTCATCCTTGTCGTCCCACAGAATTTCCCGCAACGCATGGGTCATGTCTGTCGCGGCGACAAAGGCGTCCTTGCGCCGGGCGCGTGGTGTCGTACCGGAATGCGCATCTTCGCCTATTACCTGTATCTCGAAACGGCGATACCCCTGCATACCAGTCACCACACCAATGGTGTTGCCGCTGGTTTCAAGTTTAATACCTTGTTCGATGTGGGTTTCGATGAAGCTCGCAATCGGCGCTCCAAGCTCGCGGACGCCTGCCCGGGGTAGGGCTTTTTTCAACGTATCTACGCAAGCGCCCATGGTCACACCGTCCTTGTCTTCGCGTGCGCGTGCGGCCTTGAGCGTCTCTACGCCGGCATAGACGGCTGATCCCATGCAGGCTGGGATGAAGCGGGAGCCTTCTTCATTGTTCCAGATGATCGTCTCGAGTGGATGGCGAGTTTCAATACCCGCCTCTTGGATTGTTTCCAGGGCCTCGAATGCAACCAGAACTCCGGTAATGCCGTCAAACCGGCCCCCAAAAGGCTGCGTGTCCGTGTGTGAGCCGCTTGCGACTGGCGGCAGGGACACGTCTTTCCCTGCGCGGCGGATAAACATGATGCCGATGGCATCAAGGTCGGTCGTAAAGTCATGAGCCTCAGCCCACCTGACCAGCAGCAAATGCGCCTCGATATCCTCTTCGGTGAGAGCCAGACGGTGGACGCCGCCGCCATCGGTTGCGCCTATTCTCGCCATATCGAGATGACGCTGCCAAAGCCGCTTGGAATTTATTTCTGGGTAAGGGGTGTTTGACATGGGGGTACAGCCGGGCGCGGGTTCAGATCTTGATCAGTTCAATATCAACCATTATATCTGCAGCGATCAGTTCCAGAGCCTCGCGCAAATCATCCAATCCCATTATGTCCGGTAAAACGATGTCGGCGTGCGCAGAGAACATAGGTTCTGCGCCCATACTGCCTCGAGATACGGTGGTGCTTAGTTCGTCAATGCTGATCCCTTTTGAGGCAAGGGTGCGTGTAACCTCAAGTACGATACCTGTGTGATCAATGCCGGTAAGCTCAAGTCGGACATGGTGTCCGGTTGGACGTTCACGAGAAGCAGTTTTGTGTACGGTGACTTCAATGCCCTTCTTGTCCAGCTTCGTCAGGGCGTCATCAAGTTTGGCGGCGGCCCCTTCAGGCACTTCGACCATCACGATGCCGGCAAATTCCCCCCCGAGCTGGGCCATGGAACTTTCAACCCAGTTGCCTTCATGCGCAGCGATCACGTCTGCAAGGCTTTCCACCACGCCGGGGCGGTCCCTGGCTATTGCTGTCAGGACCATATCAACGGTTTGTCCGCCATCTTCAGAGTCTTGCGGCACCTGCATCCTCCATTTGAAATCCGGTGAATTGTAAAAATCACGGGACGCCGTCAGGCATCCTTAAAAATATCACCCTTGGAACCTAGTATCTTCGGATCGGGTTTGGCGACGATATTCTCGTCCTTTTCATCATAGTCTATGGACGCCAATATATGACGCATGGCGTTGAGACGCGCACGACGCTTGTCGTTGGATCGGATCACGGTCCAGGGTGCGGTCTTCGTGTGGGTGGCTTCAAACATTGCTTCGCGCGCCTGGGTGTAGACATCCCATTTGTCCATGCTTGCCAGATCGATGGGTGAGAGCTTCCAGGATTTGAGCGGGTCATGCCGGCGGGCGTGAAAGCGTTTGACTTGCATGGCGCGGCCTACGGTCAGCCAGAATTTAAAAAGCCGAACGCCGTCGCGAACGAGAGCTAATTCGAAATCAGGCGCCTCCTCCAAGAATTTTTTGGTCTGCCCGGGCGTACAAAAACCCATCACCAGCTCAACACCGGCGCGGTTGTACCAGGAGCGGTCAAACAGAACCATGTCCCCGGCGGTTGGCAGATGGGCGATATAGCGCTGAAAATACCATTGCCCCCGTTCCGTTTCAGTTGGTTTTGAAAGCGCGACAGCGCGTGCATGGCGTGGGTTGAGATGTTCCATGAAGCGTTTGATGGTGCCGCCCTTTCCAGCTGCATCACGCCCTTCGAACAAAATGACGATACGCTCACCCTGAGCGCGAACCCAGCGCTGGAGTTTCAGCAATTCGATTTGCAGGAGTTGCAACTCTGTCTCATAGGTCTTGCGCGGCATGCGTCTGTCATAGGGATATCCTCCGCTGTGGAAGGCCGCATCGTCGATATCCTGAGGCAACCGCGGGTTTTCCAGATCGAATCCTGCAAGATCGATTGCATGGCCGGTGTCTCCGGTCTTTTTGCTCATGTCTCCCCCCCTGGCCTGATGTCACTATCCTAAGCCGGACTTGGGTTCCATGAACAGTCATGCGATGTGGCGATAGCAAGTGGTCATCCAAGAAAATAAGTATAATTACTACTTATGGGTACAAAAAGTATGACTGACAAAAATGAGTTTACTTTCGAGATGAGAATGTCCTATCTGCGGCTTGGATTGTGAATTGATTCGAAGGGATGGGGCGCAGATGACTGAATCGGATCGATCGGCTGACTCGCAACCACTTCAGCTAAAAAAGGCATCGCTCGACAAGGACCTTACCAAGATTGTCCATGTGGAAGAGGCCACACGGTTTGTCTCGCAGCGCCTTTTTGCGCCCGGACTGGCACTGTTGTTCCTGGCGATCGCTGGCGCCTTTGCGAGCATCTATATCGGAGCACAACCAAACGCCATTTTCATTATCGTGGCAGCGATGTTGGGCGGATACATGGCGCTCAATATCGGCGCCAACGATGTTGCCAACAATGTTGGTCCGGCTGTCGGATCCCGTGCTCTGTCACTGGTGGGCGCACTTGTTATCGCGGCTGTATTCGAGAGTGCCGGGGCGCTTATCGCTGGGGGCGAAGTGGTGAACACGATCTCCAAAGGGATTATCGATCCTTCTCTTGTTCCCGATACGCAAACATTTGTCTGGGCGATGATGGCTGCGTTGCTGTCCTCGGCCTTATGGGTCAATCTCGCGACTTATATCGGGGCTCCGGTATCCACCACCCACTCGGTTGTAGGCGGTGTCATGGGGGCGGGGATTGCAGCCGTGGGCTTTGCCGCCGTGAACTGGTTCACCATGAGCAAGATCGCGGCGAGCTGGGTTATCTCGCCGGTGCTGGGCGGCATTATCGCGGCGCTCTTTCTCGCCTTCATCAAGATCAACGTGATCTACCAGGACGACAAGATTGCCGCCGCGCGGCGTTGGGTGCCGGTGCTGCTCGCGACCATGGCGGCAGTGTTCTCCTGTTATCTGGTGATGAAGGGTCTGAAGCGTGTCTGGAAGCCTGACTTCCTTACAATCGTGGCCATCGGCATAGGCATCTTTATCCTGGCGCTGGCGTTGCTCAGGCCCTGGGTGCGGGCCAAATCAGAAGGACTTGAGAACCGGAATGAATCCTTACGGGTTCTGTTCCACGTGCCGCTGATATGTTCCGCGGCACTGTTGTCCTTTGCCCATGGCGCCAATGATGTTGCAAACGCGGTGGGGCCGCTCGCGGCCATATTGCACTCGGCCCAGTCTGGAGATATCGCCACCAAGGTCGGAATACCTATCTGGGTGATGCTGATCGGGGCAGTGGGTATTTCCCTGGGGCTGTTTCTCTATGGTCCCAAGCTCATACGGATGGTTGGGGAACAAATCACACGGATGAATCCGATGCGTGCCTTCTGCGTGGCGTTGTCGGCTGCAATAACGGTCATCCTGGCATCCGCCCTCGGATTGCCCGTGTCCTCGACGCATATCGCTGTTGGAGCCGTGTTCGGTGTTGGATTTTTCCGGGAATATTACACAAGCCAATCGAAACGCCGGCAGGCCTATGTCAAGAAACACGTCCGCTACCCATCACCATTCCCTGATGAGAAACCTACCCAGGAAGAAGTCACGCGCAGGAAGCTGGTCCGCCGGTCGCATTTTGCCGTGATCATCGCGGCCTGGCTGATAACGGTGCCGGCGGCAGCATTGCTTGCCGCGGCCATCTATGCGGGGTTGACGCTGTTTCGTTAGAAACGGACCTCAGACCATTTCCAGATTGGCGGGATAGGCCACCAATCTGGTCAGGTCCGGTACAAAGGTTGTGTTTAGTCCTTGAGCTACCTTGAGCCCGCGCGGCTTCCCCTGCGGCGGGACTGTGCGGGTTGATAAGCAATGCTGGAATGGTGTTCGCAATAGGGAACACCGACTTCTGAATGCCGTCCGCAGAAGTGGAACTCCTCGTCTCCGGGATCGCCGATAGGCCAGCGGCACTTGGTTTCATCCAGCGTCAGGATGCTCGCCCGCTCATTCACCGGGATCACAAGCTCCACGATCGGGGCCGGTGCCAGCTCGAATTCCTCTTCCGCATTCGGGTCATATGCCGGCTTCAGAGCAGTGTTGCCGTGCGACCGCATCTGCGGTCTGGTAGTTCGGTTTGGTGTATGTGCGGGTCTTCGGCGCGTGCGCGGCGTTTTCACCCTCGATGTTGTTGTCCGGCCAGAAAGTCCAAGCCGGTGTACCTTGCCGATGACAGCATTCCTTGTGACGCCACCCAGCTGATTGGCTATCTGGCTGGCGCTAAGTCCCTCTGCCCAAAGCTTTTTTAACAACTCGACTCGATCGTCGGTCCACGCCATGGGTATTGCCTCCTCAATTGTGGTCGCTTGTCTCTAACGACTCCGAATCCATCCGTTGCCGCTGAACGCGGCTCCGCTAGAACGCTAACTCTTACGTGAGGTCACTGCCGACCGGTGAGTGAACTAAGTGATGTGGCCGACTTCCGTAAAGCTACTCTATCAGTGAAAAGCCCGGCAAGCGCCCGCCCGTCCGTGACTGCTCTTTTCCACTGGTAAATCGGATTCTGACATGACTTATCCCAGAAAAAAAGGGGGCAGTGGACGAAACCTGAATAAAGTTGACGTGTGAGGCTCAATTGACACGGTGAGATGAAGCCTTAGAATTCAGACATTGCGAAGCCGCCACCGGTCTGGCGGCTTTTTTGGTTCTGAATAACTTAACGTGTGGCGATCATGAGCGCTCTTGTACCGACATATGCGCGGGCCGATCTGGCATTCGTGAAGGGCGAAGGCGTCTTTCTTGAAACTGCAGACGGCGAAAAATACCTGGATTTCGGCGCCGGCGTTGCCGTGGCTTCGCTCGGGCATGCCCATCCGGCACTCGTCAACGCGCTCACCCAGCAGGCCCAGACCCTTTGGCACACATCCAATCTCTACCATATCCCCGGGCAGGAGCGGCTTGGCGAACGGCTGGCCCAGGCCACCTTCGCAGACCAGGTGTTCTTTACGAACTCCGGCGCGGAAGCCATGGAATGCGCGATCAAGATGGCGCGCAAATATCACTCGGAGACGGGTGCTCCCGAGCGTTACCGGGTCATTACATTCGAAGGCGCCTTTCACGGGCGCACGCTTGCAACCATTGCGGCGGGTGGGCAGGCAAAACATCTGGATGGTTTTGGACCGGTGGTAGACGGATTCGATCAGATACCGCTGGGAGATATCGAAGCGGTTCGTGAGGCCATCACCGATGAGACCGCAGCAATTGCCATTGAGCCTGTGCTCGGCGAAGGTGGCATTCTCACAGTGCCGTGGAGTTTTCTTCGCGATTTGCGAGCCCTTGCAGATGAGAAAGGCATATTGCTCATCTTTGATGAGATTCAAACCGGCATCGGGCGTACCGGCAAACTGTTTGCCCATGAGTGGGCTGACGCGACCCCTGACATAATGGCTGTGGCCAAGGGGCTTGGTGGCGGATTCCCGGTCGGAGCGTGTCTTGCGACGAGCGAGGCTGCCCAAGGCATGAAGGCGGGCACACATGGCTCAACATTTGGCGGCAACCCGCTTGCCATGGCCGTGGGCAACGCGGTGCTGGACGTGGTTCTGGAGCCGGGCTTCATAGAGCATGTGCAGTCCATGAGTGTCAGGTTGAAACAGAAACTTGCACAAATTTGCGATGAGCATCCAGATGTCATCGAAGAGATACGCGGTGAGGGCTTAATGATCGGCCTGAAATGCAAGGCGCCCAATCAAAAACTGATTGAAGCCCTGTTTGAAGAGCATGTGCTTACGGTTCCAGCCGGCGACAATGTGGTGAGGTTCCTTCCCCCACTTATTGTAGAGCAGGAACACATCGATATGGCCTGTGAGCGGCTAAGCACGGCGTGCGGACAAGTGTCCGCTAGCGCCAGCTAGGCAGGATCGGTCATGGCGCTACGGCATTTCATAGATATTGATGAATTTGATTCCAAGACCTTGTGCTCGCTGATTGCCAGCGCGCGGGACTTGAAAGCGGAAGGCAAGGCGTCCGGAAACTGCAGGGTTCCACCATCCACTGTACTCGCACTCATGTTCGACAAGCCTTCCACCCGCACACGCGTTTCGTTTGATGTTGCCATGCGACAGTTGGGCGGCGAGACGCTGGTGCTCAACTCAGGTGAGACACAGCTTGGGCGGGGCGAAACGGTGGCTGATACCGCGCGTGTCCTTTCGCGCTACGTTGACGCCATGATGCTGCGCACCGGGCCACATTCAAATATGACAGAACTGGCTGAACATGCCGGCGTGCCCGTCATCAATGGTTTGACCGAGCGCTCCCACCCCTGCCAGGTGATGGCGGACGTCATGACGTTTGAGGAAACCAAAGGCCCGATTACAGGGAAAACGGTGGCCTGGGTCGGGGATGCGAACAATGTGGCCAATTCCTGGGCCCATGCAGCCGTGAAGTTCAACTTCACACTGCGGATCGCCTGTCCGAAGGAATTGTCTCCTGATCCAGCGCTTCTCGAATGGGCAAAACAGGAAGGTGGTTTCGTTGAAGTCACCAACTCTCCGCAGGAAGCCGTTGATGGCGTGGATGCGATTGTCACCGATGTCTGGGTGTCCATGGGTGACGATGATGCGGAAAAGCGGATGAAATTGCTGGCACCCTACCGGGTCGATGAGGAGTTGATGGCAACAGCTGCCAAGGATGCAATCTTCATGCATTGCCTCCCCGCTCACCGGGGCGATGAAGTTACCGCTGGCGTAATCGATGGCGCCCAATCGGTTGTGTTTGATGAAGCAGAGAACCGCCTTCATGCCCAGAAAGCCATTTTGGCATGGTGTTTCGGTCTGAAATAAATGCACGCAACACAGACAGGTATATCGCCGGGCAATACCGCGCCGGATGATCTGGTGCTGCCGTTTCAGGCAGACCTCGCTGGCGCCAGCGGGCGGCTGGTGCGACTGGGGTTAGCCGTTGATGAAATCCTGCGTGGTCATGATTATCCCGAACCTGTTTGCAAATTTCTTGGCGAGGCTGTCGCACTGACAGCACTTCTTGGGACGTCTCTCAAATTTGACGGCAAGTTCACGTTCCAGACCAAGACCGATGGCCCGGTTAACATGCTGGTGGTGGATTTTCGCTCTGGCGGTGAGTTGCGCGGATATGCCGGCTATGATGAAGCGAAGGTCAAAGCGCTGGAAAAGGCCGGGAAAATAGAGCCAGCCGATCTGATCGGGTCAGGCCACCTGGCCATGACCATAGATCGCGGCCCGGACATGGACGCCTACCAGGGCGTGGTGACGCTGGAGGGCGGGGATTTAAACCAGGCGGCGGACACTTATTTTCGCCAGTCCGAGCAGCTCCCCACATTCATCCGCGTCGCGGTTGCGCGCCATTATAGTGCTAAGGGCACCGAGGAAGACACCACCCAGGGGGGATGGAGCTGGCGAGCTGGCGGCTTGCTGCTGCAACATCTCACGCGCGAAGGCGGGAGTGACGCGCCGGACATCATGTCCAGCGAGGAGGACTGGAACCGCGCCAGCATTCTGGCAGCGACCGTGAAAGATGAAGAATTGCTGGACCCCTTGCTGGCGCCAGAGCGGCTCATCTATGCACTGTTTCATGAGGAGCAGGTGCGTGCGTTCGAGGGGCAGGCGCTCAAATTTCATTGTGGCTGTTCAACGGAACGCGTGAAGACCATGCTGGACAGCTTTGATGCGGATGAAATACGCAACATGGCTGAAGACGGTAAAATCCGGGTCACCTGTGAATTCTGCAATGCGCGCTACGTCTTCGATCCGCAGGAGTTCGGAGACGAAAATGTTTGAGCTCTGGATTCCGTTGACCATCGCGGGAGCGTTCTTTCAGAATTTACGCTCGGCCCTGCAGAAACATCTGAAGGCGCATCTCTCTACTGCAGGGGCAACTTATGTGCGCTTTTTCTATGCTTGGCCCTTTGCACTTCTCTACGTCTGGGGACTGACGCATTTCGGCGGTTTGGAAATCCCGGCGCTCAATCCGACCTTCTTTATCTATTGCCTGGCTGGAGGGGCCACACAGATCCTGTTCACGTTCCTTCTGGTCTGGCTGTTCTCATTCCGAAACTTCGCCGCGGGTACGATCTATTCCAAAACCGAGACGGTTCAGGTTGCTGTGCTCGGCCTGCTGATCCTGGGAGACCCCTTGAGCATCGGCGCCGTTATTGCCATCGCCATCAGCTTTATGGGCGTGCTGGCCCTGTCGGTGGCGGAAACCAAAATCACGATCTCCAATCTGGTCACCAGCCTGTTTGAAAAACCGACGGTGATCGGACTGGCCTGTGGCGCAGCACTGGGCGCTTCGGTTGTATTTTTCCGTGGCGCTGCTTTGGCGTTGGGAGGAGACGGTTTTCTGATACAGGCGGCAACGGCTCTCTCGGTTGGTGTTGTTATCCAGACAATTGCGATGGGCATCTACCTGGCACTTCGAGAACCAGGTCAGCTCAAGGCTGTGCTGGTCCATTGGCGGCCATCATTGATGGTCGGAATTACCGGAGCGCTGGCTTCGATCTTCTGGTTTACGGCCTTCACACTTCAGAACGCGGCCTACGTACGTGCGCTCGGACAGATCGAGCTGGTCTTCACCATGCTCATTTCGATCATATATTTTCGTGAAAAAATTAAGACCCTGGAGATGATGGGCATTTTATTCATCGTCGCCGGCATTCTTATACTGGTCCTGACCAAGGGCTAGAAGTTTGTATAAACTCAGTTCGCCTCCGCGTAATCGGCAAGCTTGTCGAGGAAACCAGAGCACTCCTCCAACTCGCTCTCCTCGATAAATTCATCTGGCGCATGGGCCTGGGCGATGTTGCCGGGTCCAATGATGACCGATGAGAAGCCGGCTTCCTCGAACAGGCTGCCCTCGGTGCCGTAGGAGACGGCAAAGGTTTCATTCGCCCCGGCAAGTTTCAGAGCGAGGGACACTGCGGGTGAGCCTTCAGGAGCGTTGAGCGCGGGAACGCTGCTTGTCTGCACGGTTTCGATTGCCGCGTCCGGGCTGATTTGCTTCATCGCGGGCAGAACTTCTTCCTGGGCAAATTTTTCGAACCGGCTGATGATTTCACTCGGGTCAGTTGCGGGGACAGAGCGGAACATCCAGGTAATCTTGCAGTTTTTAGGGGTGATGTTGCGCGCGGTGCCGCCCTCGATCAGGGCCACGGCGACATTGGTATAGGGCGGATCAAAGCGTGGTCCATCGGCACGTGCGCGTAGTTCGGCATCGATGCGGGTCAATTCCGAGACCAACTCACCCGCCGCCATGATCGCATTGACGCCGAGATGCGGCTTGCCTGAGTGGGATTCCTTGCCCGTCACGAAAGTCTCGAAACCATTTATGGACTTGTGTCCGTCCACGACCTTCATGGAGGTGGGCTCTCCCACGATCACCAGGCGCGGGGCGGGTAGGCGTTCCCCCAACTCGGCTATCATCGGCCTGACGCCCGTGCAGCCGACTTCTTCATCGTATGAGAGCAGCAGGTGGATGGAAGATTTGAGATCGCGCGCTTTGAATTTCGGAACATGGGTGAGAATGCAGGCAACAAAGCCTTTCATATCGCACGAACCACGCCCGTAAAGCCTGCTGCCCTTCTTTGTCAGGTTAAAAGGATCTGTACTCCAGTTTTGCCCTGTTACCGGCACGACGTCCGTGTGACCGGAGAGACCGATGCCGGGCAGGCCTTCAGGCCCTATGACCGCATGTAAGCTGGATTTGAGCCCATCACCGGTCGGCACCCGGTGCGACTCTATGCCATGGGAGGCGAGATATGCCTCGACAAACTCAATGAGCGGGATATTGGTCTTTGCGCTGGTGGTGTCAAAGGCCACCAGTTTTTCGAGCATTTGAGTATTGCTCAGAATTTGGGGCGCCAAGAGCAGTCTCCTTGTATCAAGAGAGTATCGCGGAATGGGTCGGAAAATGGCCGGGAAGCAGGAAGAGTGCAAGGAAAGAGATGCATTTGCGATAACACTTCAGCAGCTTTTCCCTTGTTCTAATGCATCTCGCCCACCACATTTTTACCGTGTCCTGGTTCAAGCGCCGGAATTGGGCCTGATATAGCGTATAATATATTGAATATGCGGGACGCTGAAGCGTCGTATGAGTAGTGAGCCATGGCAGTCAGCCGAAAAAACAAATCCCAGAAACGCAGAACGGTTCCAGCCGGACCGCAAGCTGCCGTATCGCGCTTGCGTACAATAATGAATCTTTCCACCAAAACGCTGGCGCCCATCTTCGTGCTTGCACTGGGTATCGTTTCATTTGCCGGCCTCAAGGCGACCAAGCCGGAGGTCCCCCAGCGCCCGGCGCAAGAGCGGGTGTGGGCGGTCAAGGCGATTGAAGCCGATGTTACGACATTCCGGCCCAAGCTTGTGCTTTACGGACAAAGCGTTGCGGGACGGCGCGTGGATTTGCGCTCACTCGTTGCCGGTGAAGTGATTGAGACGGGTACGAATTTGCGTGAAGGCGACGTGGTCTCAAAGGGAGATGTGTTGTTGCGCATCGATCCGTTCCAGTATGAAGGCAAGCTCGTTGAAGCCAGGGCCAAGCTTGCCGAGGCCCGTGCCAAGGCACGCGAAATTGTAGCAAACATTTCCAGTGAACAGGATGCACTCAAACGCTCCAAGGAACAGCTTGTCATTGCCAAGCGCGATCTGGACCGTGCAGTGCCCCTGGCGGAAAAAGGGACGCTTTCAAAAAAGGTTGCCGATGATCGCCGCATGATTGTCTCCGAGCGTGAACAGGGCCTCGATCTGCGCACCAACAATCTCGATATCCAGCAGGCCAGGGCCGAACAGCAGCGCGCCGTTATCAGCCAGCTCGACTGGGGCGTGCGCATGGCCAAGCGCAACCTGGATGATGCCATTCTGGAGGCACCGTTCGATGCTTATGTGACCAATGTAACTGCCGAGACGGGCCGCATCGTTGGCGCAAACGACCAGGTGGCGACGCTGATCGATACCAACTGGGTGGATGTGCGTTTCACCCTATCCAACAAGCAATATGGCCGGATTGTTTCCAGCGAACAGACATTGGTAGGCCGAGAGGTGAATATCCTCTGGCATGTGGGCGAAGAACCGATTGTCTACACCGCGAAGATTGAGCGCGTTGGCGCGGAGATTGCCGCGGAAAAGGGCGGTATCGAGGTTTTCGCCCGGATCGATGCTCCTAAAAAACCAACACCTATCCGTCCCGGTGCTTTCGTTGAAGTGCATATGCTGGACCGCACTTATGAGCGCGTGATCCGTCTGCCGCAAACTTCGCTATATGGCGGGAAACGTGTTTTTGTCATCGAGCAAGGGCGTTTGAAATCCCGGGATGTCGACCTTGTGGGAGCCTCTGGAGAAGAAATTCTTGTGCGAGGCAAAATTGCAAGAGGCGACAAGGTGATCAGCACCCGGCTCACGGAGGCGCGGGATGGGGTGCGCGTCGAGGAGCAGTAGATCAGGTGACAGAGAATTCCTCAGCACACGGGCTGATACGCCTCTTCGTGCGACACCCTACGGCATCGAACCTGCTGATGGTGGCCATGATCGTCATCGGCCTGTTTGCGCTGGCGCGTCTCAACACGCAGTTTTTCCCAACGCTTGAAATTCCACAGGTCAACGTCTCCGTTGCCTGGCCGGGCGCCAGTGCAGAGGATGTGGAAGAAAACATTCTCGATGCATTGGAACCCGAATTGAGGTTCCTTGATGGCATCGACGAAGTGCGATCGACGGCCCGTGAAGGGGCAGGTTCCATCAATATGGAATTCAAAGCCGATACGGATATGCAAAAGGCTCAGTCTGACGTGGAGCAGGCCGTCGACAGCGTGACAACATTGCCTGAGGACTCCGAAGAGCCGGTCGTCACGCGTATCAGCTTCTTTGAACCGGTCACGAAGATTTCCGTTTCCGGGCCTTACACTGAAAAAGAACTCAAGACATACGCCAAGGAGATTCGGGACGGCCTTCTCTCGGCGGGTATCGACAAGGTCACTTTTAATGGCGCGCGCGATGAAGAAATCTGGGTGAGCATTCGCGAGCGCGAACTGCTTCGGCTCGGGCTGTCGTTGGGCGATGTTGCAAAACGCATACGCGATGAGACGCGTGATCTGCCCTCAGGCATTCTTGAAGGCAGTATCGAGATGCAATTGCGCTCGCGCGCAGAGCGCAAGACGCCCGAAACTATCGCTGAAATTGAGGTGAAATCGGAGCGTACCGGTGAAAAAACCCTCTTGCGCGATATCTCTGATGTTTCAACCAGATTCGAGCGGGATCAGTCTATTGGCCAGCAGTCTGGAGGTCAGGCGATTGAACTGAATGTTCAGCGCGCCCTGGCAGCCGATACGCTTAAGACCATGGCGATCATGACCGCCTACATGGCGGATGTACGTTCGAAACTGCCAAAGGATCTGAAAGTTACCGTGTATGACATCCGCGGGAAACTGGTTCAGCAACGTCTCGGTATTCTCATCAAGAACGGCCTGCAGGGGCTGGCCCTCGTGCTTGTTATCCTGTTCGTTTTTCTCGATGCGCGGGTGGCGTTCTGGGTTGCGGCAGGTATCCCAGTGGCGCTCACGGCGACATTGGCGGTGATGTGGGCGAGCGGGCAGAGCATCAATATGGTGTCCATGTTCGCCCTCATCATGATGATCGGCATAATCGTCGATGACGCAATCGTCGTCGGCGAGCATACGGCAACCCGTCAGCAACTTGGCGACACCCGGCTTGAGGCGTCCGAACGAGGTGCCACGCGCATGCTGTTGCCCGTGGTCGCGGCAACTCTGACGACCCAGGCGGCGTTCTTCCCGATCTTCCTCATTCGCGATGAGATGGGAACCATCATGAGTGCAATTCCGCTTGTTGTGTTCGCCGTTCTTGTTGCCAGCCTTATCGAGTGCTTTTTGATTTTGCCGGGTCACCTGCGTCATGGGTTTGGCAAGATAAAACGTGAAGGCAACAGTTTCAGAAATGCGTTTGACAATACACTCAAAGCCTTCCGTGACGGGCCTTACCGGCGATTTGTCGAGATAGCCTATGCCTGGCGCTACACGACCGTGGCGTTCACATTCGGCACGTTGATTTTCTGCATTGGCCTTATCGCCGGCGAACGTCTTCGGATTGGCTTTTTCCCCTCACCAGAGGCTGAAAATATTTCCGCGTCAGTTGTCTTTGCCCCTGGTATTCCTCGCAAAGAGCAACGCATCACACTCAATCAGCTAGAAGCCTCGCTGCGTAAGACGGAAGCCAAGCTGGACGGGGGGAAAGAGTCTCTGGTTGTAAACGCGTTCACCATGCTTGGCGTGGCCGGGCGCTCACGCGGTGAAAACCTCGCCCAGATCAATGTGCAGCTCACGGCCAGTGAGGCGCGCTCCGTTCGAACCGAGAAGTTCGTAAAAGCCTGGCGAAAAAATTTGCCCAAAATACCCGGATTGGAAAAAGTGGCTATTACCGAGCGGAAGGGCGGTCCGCCAGGTCGCGATATTGATATCCAGTTGCAAGATGCACCAGTGGAAAGCCTGAAGGCAGCAGCACTTGAATTGAGACAAGAGCTTTCCACCTTTCCGGGTCTGAGCGCGATCAATGACGATTTACCCTATGGCCGTCAGGAACTCATCCTTGAAGTCACGCCGCGCGGCGCGGCTCTTGGATTTACGTCAGACAATGTAGGCACCCAGGTGCGAAATGCGTTCGAGGGGGCAATTGCGACGCGATTTGCACGCGGTGATGAGGAAATTACGGTACGGGTGAAACGTTTGCAGGAAATACCGGGTCGTTACGCGCTGCAGCAGATTTATCTACGAAGCCCTGCAGGCGATCGTGTGCCACTCACCGAAGTCGTGACCATTCGTGAGAAAGCCGGGTTCTCGGTGATCCAGCGGGTAGACGGATTGCGCACCGTTGCGGTTACGGGCTCTATCGATGAGAAGGTCACTTCACTTCCGAAGGTTCTGGCAAAGTTGGAAGAGAAGGCTCTCCCCGATCTGAAAAATAAATACAAGCTCCACTACGCCTTCAAAGGGCAGGCTGAGGAGCGAGCCAGATCATTTGCGGATTTGAAAATTGGCGCCCTGATGTCACTTGTCATGATTTACATTATTCTGGCATGGGTGTTTGAAAGCTACTTCAAGCCCTTCGCCGTGATGGCGATCATTCCCTTCGGGATTGTCGGCGCTATTCTTGGCCATGTGATCATGGGCTTTAATCAGCTGACCATGATCTCCATGATTGGCCTGCTGGGTCTTTCTGGAATTATCGTGAATGACTCGATTATTCTCGTCATGCAGGTGGCGCGCCGACTGCGCGATGGAGACGCGCTTGCAGATGCCGCCATCGGTGCGTCCCAGGACAGATTCCGGGCCGTCATGCTCACGTCTCTCACCACGATCGGTGGACTGACACCGCTGCTGTTTGAAACGAGCCTTCAGGCGCAGTTCCTGATCCCCATGGCAGTGACCATGGTGTTCGGCCTGGCTGCGGCAACTCTTCTGGTGCTGATCCTCGTGCCCAGTCTTGTCGGAATTGGCGGTGATGTCAGCCACTTGCTTAAGGGCGTAAAAAGCCGGATGGGATTCAGGCCCGCCAGTAAGTCGGCGTAAACAGCACGATCACAGTAAAAATTTCCAATCGGCCGAGAAGCATTCCGACGCAGAGGATCCACTTGGCGCTGTCAGGCAAGGCGGCGTAGTTGCCCACAGGACCGACGATCTGACCCAGGCCAGGGCCCACATTTGCTACGGCCGAAGCAGCCGCTGACATTGCTGTCACATTGTCCAGCCCGATCAGGGACAGCAATGTAGCGATGATGGCAAAGCATAGCAGGAACAGGAAGAAGAAGCCCATGACGGCGCTCGTGACCGTGTCGGCAATGGGCGCGCCGTTATAGCGCTCGACGAACACGCCCTTGGGGTAGATAACCGCCTGCAGTCGGCAGCGGATCATCTCGAAAATGACCTGGAAGCGGAAAATCTTCATGCCGCAGGACGTTGAGCCCGAGCAGCCCCCGATAAACATCAACACAAAGAAAACCACCACAGCCATGGCGCTCCAGGTGTCATAGGCGGTCGTGGCATAGCCGGTGCCGGTCATGATGGACACCACGTTGAAGATAATCGTAATGAGTCTTGGTCCGAGCGGTTCCGGTTGGCTTGGCTGGTAGGCAATGAGTGCCAGCAGGATAAAGATGGCGGCAGTACCAAAGAACCAGCGTACTTGTGAATCGCGCAGAAGCGCGCCGTGCCCGCCCCTCAACTCTTTCAGATACAGCACGAAGGGAAGCGAGCCAACCACCATAAAGACGATGCACAATGTCTCGATGACCGGGGATGAAAAATAGGCAATCGAGGCATCATGGGTCGAAAAGCCACCCGTGGCGATGGTTGTCATGGAATGCACCAGGGCATCGAATATCGACATGCCGGCTATGTAGTAGGACAGCGCGCAGAGCATCGTGATGCCGAGATAGAGCACGCTGAGAGAGCCGGCGATCTGCGTCGCGCGCGGCATGAACTTGCCCTCGGTTTCAAAGCCTTCCACCCGGAAAAGCTGCATACCGCCGACCTGCAACAGCGGCAGGATTGAGATTGCCATGACGATGATACCAAGCCCCCCGAGCCATTGCAGCAGCCCGCGCCACAGGAGGATGCCCGGCGGCGCTTTGTCGAGTTCGGTAAGGATGGTGGCGCCGGTGGTGGTGATGCCTGACATGGATTCAAAAAAAGCATCGGTGTAGCTGATGTTGAGATTTGACCAGGCGAAGGGCAGGGCACCAAAAGCGGTGAGCGAAATCCATGCCACGTTGGTCAGCAGGAAGGCCTGCTTGATCGAGAAATTTTCTGCGCGCCCGCGGTTGGCGAAGGCAAGGCCGATCCCGACAAAAAGCGTAATGGTCGCAGACGCGGCGAAGATCAGCCAGTCGTCATTGCCGACAGTCAGGTCATAAAGCGCCGGGATCATCATGGCGCAACCCAGCGTCGCCAGTAGAACGCCGGCCACGAGCAATATAGGCCTCAGATCAATCATGTGATGTCCCCCGCCGCGCAGGAGTGTATGACAATTTTGCGCTCAAGACCTAGGCACTTAGTGCCCGATCAATATCGGCCTGCAGGTCAACCGGATCTTCCAGTCCCAGAGACAACCGCAACATCCCGTCGGTGATACCGATAGCCGCTCGGCCTTCAGGGCCGAGGCGCTGATGGGTCGTAGTGGCGGGGTGGGTCACCAGAGATTTGGAGTCCCCCAGGTTATTGGTGATCTTGAAGATTTCCAGCCCGTTCATGAACTTGAAGGCTCCGTCCTTGCCGTCCTTCAGTTCAAACGTAACCAGCGGACCGCCCGACGACATTTGGCGTTTGGCGATTTCATGCTGCGGATGGTCAGTTCGTCCCGGATAAAAGACGCGGGAGACCTTTGAGCTTTCCGACAGGGAGTCCGCCACAAGCGCGGCCGATGTGCATGAATGTGCAATCCTGAGCGGCAGTGTCTCCAGGCCCTTGAGCATCACCCAGGCATTAAACGGGCTCATGGAGGGGCCGGTATGTTTGTAAAAATCATGGAAGGTGTCTTCGATGAATTCAGACGTGCCGAGCACGATGCCGCCGAGGCACCGGCCCTGGCCGTCGATATGCTTGGTTGCGGAATAGACGACAATGTCGGCGCCAAGCTCAAGCGGCTTCTGCAGCATGGGTGTTGCGAACACATTGTCGATGACCGATAGCGCTCCGGCGTCACGGGCGATCTTGCAGACTGCTTCCACATCCACAAGTTCCAGCGAAGGGTTTGTTGGTGTTTCGAAAAACACCGCCTTGGTGTTAGGGCGCATTGCGTCTTTCCACGCGCTCAAATCCGAGCCGTCCACCAGCGTGGCCTCAACACCGAAGCGGGGCAGAAGCGTTTCCACCACGTAAAGACACGAGCCGAACAACACCCGGCCCGCGACCACGTGATCGCCAGCTTTCAGGAAGCTCAGCAGGGAGGCCGTCACCGCAGACATGCCACTGGCGGTGCCACGCGCTGCTTGCGCCCCTTCGAGCGCGCACATGCGCTCCTCGAACATGGCGACGGTCGGGTTCGAATAGCGCGAATAGACAAAGCCCTCGGTGTCACCCTTGAAGCGGGCCTCGGCCTGTTCAGCGCTGTCATAAGCGTAGCCCGAGGTGAGAAACATGGCCTCGGACATTTCACCGAACTGGCTTCTGATTGTGCCGCCGTGAACTAGCGAGGTGGCTGGGCGCCAGTCCTTGCTCCGGTTTTTATGTCCGCTCTTAGCCATTTGTCTGCTCCACCTTGCGCAATTCGCCTTTTGCGCACAAAAAATCCCGGCCAGGCTCTCGCCAAATGACCGGGTTTAACGTCCACGGCCTTTTAGCGAGTTTTTTAGCGTGGCTGCAAGCCGGCCGGCCCAAATCACCACGTGAGGTGTGGATTAAGCAGCGAACTGGCCTTGGCGTCAAGAGGGTGTTGGTCTACACGGGGAGCCAAGAGGATCAACGAAATGGCGCAAGCTACCCAGAAACACGTGGTCGACATTGCCCCCGTTGGCGGCGGTATCCTTCCCTGCCAGGCGATTGAAGCTTTAATCACTGACGGCAGCCTGAAGCTCGCGCAACCTGCCATTAAGGGACAAATCCAGCCTGCCAGCCTCGATCTCCGGCTCGGCGCGACGGCCTACCGGATTCGCGCAAGTTTTCTGCCCGGCCCCGGTGTCGCTGTAGATGCCAAGCTAAAAGACCTCGCGCTGCATGAAATTGATCTGAGTGACGGCGCGGTGCTTGAAGTGGGCTGCGTCTACCTGGTGCCCCTGCTTGAATCGCTTGTTTTGCCGACACGTCTCTCTGCTGCCTGCAATCCGAAAAGTTCAACGGGCCGTCTTGATGTGTTCACCCGGGTGATTACGGATGGATGTTCCGCGTTTGACAAGATCGAAAGGGGTTATGAAGGACCGCTCTACGCGGAGATTTGCCCGCAGACATTTCCGGTGCTGGTGCGCACCGGTTCGCGCTTGTCACAAATTCGTTTCCGGGAGGGCGTGTCTGATGATACTTCGGACGGTGCCAACCCTGTATTGGACAACGTGGTCTCATTGTCGGTCGATCTCGCAGGTGATCCTGAAACGGGTTTTGTCGGATATCGCGCCAAGCGCCATACGGGTGTCGTTGATGTGGACAAGCCGGGTGCGCTGGACATGCTTGATTATTGGGAACCAATCCATGCACGCGGGCAAACACAACTGATCCTCGACCCGGACCAGTTTTATATTCTCGCGTCAAAGGAAGCCGTCACCGTACCGCCGACACAGGCGGCGGAGATGGTGCCTTTCAACCCGCTGGTGGGGGAGTTCCGCGTGCACTATGCCGGGTTCTTCGATCCTGGTTTCGGCTATAGCGAGGCCGGAGGCGAGGGGTCGAAGGCAGTGCTGGAAGTGCGCAGTCACAAGGTGCCGTTTATTCTCGAGGACGGCCAGATCATTGGCCAGCTGATCTATGAACCGCTGACCGCGACCCCGGACACGATCTACGGAACCGGCATTGGCTCGCACTACCAGGCGCAGGGCCTGAAGCTGTCGAAGCACTTCAGGTAAGCGGAGCTCTCACGAGCCCATATACATCCCGCCATTCACGTGGATCACCTGGCCGTTGATGAAGGCTTGTTGCGGGTGACACAGGAACAAGGCGGCGGAGGCCACCTCGTCCATCTTGGCATTACGGGGGACTGGCGGCATGACGGCGCGCTGCGGGATGGCGCCGGCAGAGGCCGGGCGGATCGTATCGACAGCCCCCGGTGAAATGCAATTGGCTGTGATGCCCCTGTCTCCGAATTCAGCCGCGAGCGCCCGGGTGAATCCAGTCAGCCCGGCTTTTCCTGTGAGGTTGTTTGCGCGCCGCGCCGTGCCCAGATGCCAGGCAATCCCGCCGAGTGTGACGATGCGGCCCCAGCCATTCTCGATCATCATCGGCAGGATAGCCTGCGTGCAGTGGAAGGCGCCATCGAGAGAAATGTCGATCACGCGGCGCCAGTTCTCGTATTTCATGTCGAGGAAATCAACCTGGCCCCGGGCCGATGCATTGGATATGAAAATATCGATGGCGCCGAATTTCTCTATGCCCGCATCCACCATCTTCTGGACCACGCCGCTCTCGGTGACATCACCCACATGGACCATGCTGCCGGTGCCTTGCTCCTCGATCTCCGCCGCAACGCCTTCGGCCGCCGCATTGTCCTGTAGAGTGTTGACGATAATGTTGGCGCCGGCGTCGCTTAGCGTGAGGGCTACGGAACGTCCGATATTGCGGGATGCGCCTGTTACGAGGGCGGTCTTTCCCTCAAGGGGTCTGGTGTCCACGTCCGTCCTCCTGGAAATTGAAGTTTTTAATATCGAGCGGGCAGCCTAGCCGGATCGGAAAAACATACAAGCCACGGCCGGCAGCACTGACGCAGATCAAGGCAGGACCACATCCCTCAACGCATTCTCGTGAGCATCGACATGGGAGAATGCAAAATGACCGAAGGTGAGATGATGTATCTCGGGCTGGTGGCCGGGGCGTTTGTTCTGTTTGCCCTAGTGATGGCTTACGTGACTGTACGGCAGAAATAGGCCCGCAGCAGCGTGGGTCTCTTACGCCGAGCAGCTGGCTCCGCCCAGCACGCAGAATTTTGAGCAATAGGGGTGGCACAGTCTGACCGCGCCATGCTCGAACATCCCGCCTTGGGCATTTGCCGCTTGCAGCAGGGTTGATCCCATGGTGAAAGCACGGTCATAAGGCAGGAGCGTGCAAGGCAGAACAGTGGGCTTGTCTTCGCCCCTGCGTTTCACCACCATGCGGCTTGTTGCACACATGATGTCCCCGGGGGCAACGCCGAGAATATCCCAGCACTTGGTTGTTATTTCCTGCACGTCTTCTGCCTCGTCCATTTCCGGGAACAGGATCAGCGCGGCCTTGTCCCCCGCATCGATGTTCCAGCCGTGGCTCTCGATCAGCTGCGCATAGCCCTTGCGCGCTTCTTCCTCGTCTTCACCCCAGCAGGTGCGCCCGGCTATGGTGATGCGAAACCCCTTTTGCGAAAGCCAGTCAAGACCCGACAGGGTGAAGTCCCAGCTGCGCGGTCCCCGTTCGGTCTCGTGCAGCTCTTGCGTGTAGTGGTCGAGACTGACACGGAGGGTCAGCTTCTTCCCATGTCCAGCCAGCAATTCCAGCAAACCCGCCTTGATGCGCTTGCGCTGCATGGGTTGCATGGCGTTGGTGAGGATCAACACCTCGTGACCACTCGACAGCGCGTCGCCCGCCATCTCCAGCATGTCAGGATTCATGAAGGGTTCGCCGCCGGTGAAGGCGATCTCGCGGGTTTTCAGGGAAAGCGACTTAATCTCATCGAGAAAGTCACGCGTTTCCTGCGCCGAGATATAGATCAGCCGGTCGTTGCTCGGGCTTGACTCCATATAGCAGTTTGCGCACTCGATATTGCATAGCGTGCCAGTGTTGAACCACAGCGTCTCAAGAGCATCCAACGAGACGCTGGCGCGCGGCTGGCCTTCAGCCGTGAATCCGGGATCGGAAAATTTACCGTGGGTCTCCGGACGGAGTTCATCGCCATGTTCTACGACTGCATCACTCATAGGGTATCTCTTTTCTCGTCTCGCGAAGCTGCGGACACTAGCATGAGGGCCGTGTACTGATAATCAATTTCCTGTCAGTGCGAAACGCTACATCCCACCTCCGGTTACTATTCGCGCAAGTGCGGGCGTGATATGAAAACCATTGAACAATTCCGGCGGGTGTAGCTCAGTGGTAGAGCACGAGCTTCCCAAGCTCGGTGTCGAGGGTTCGATTCCCTTCACCCGCTCCATCCTGTGTTTCTGAAATTCACGGTCATATGAACAAAGACAAATCCAGCATCGATCTCACATCCCGTTCCAGTTTCAGTCACTGGACGCCGGTCACTTTACGGTTTTCAGATCAAGACTCGCTCGGCCATGTGAACAATGTTGCAGTGGCGGCGTTCGTGGAGTCAGGCCGAACCCGGCTGATTCACCCGTTTCTGATGCGCGACAAATATCCCCAGCTGAACTACGCGCTGGTGCATGTGGAAATCGACTACCGCGCCGAGTTTCATTATCCCGGCACCATCGACGTCGGCGGGCGCATCCAGCGGATCGGATCGAAATCCTTCTCCACGGCTTTCGGCCTGTTCATGGGGGATGTCTGCGTTGCGACGGCGGGCAGCGTGAACTGCTTTTTTGACCTGGAGAGGCGGGAGAGCGTAGAGCCGCCCGATGAGGTGCGTGCTGTTCTTGAAAAGGCGCTCGCCGAACAGCCGTCCTAGGGTGTGGACTCACGCATATTATCCTGTGCAGAGCAGAATGGTTTGATGACTGCTCTCGGGGGAAAAGCGGATATTTCCAGCAGCAATGCAAACTTTGTCGAGATGTACAGGCCTTAGATCAGGATACCGTCCTCAAAGACATGATTGACGCGACCGCGTGGTTTCTTCGCCTGCGTGCTGATGTTGAAGCTGGCGGGTCGTGTCATTTTGGAGGCAGGCGGCTTCTTCCTGTTGCGCATCGGACCCACATAATCGTTGGTGATGACGAAAGGTTTGGGGTCGGCCACCATGGCGTGGATGCGGTGATAGAGATCTTTTGCGGCGATGGGCTTGGCCAGCATGCCGTTGATGCCTGCATCCAGCACCTTCATGACCTTGTGGTGGTCTGGTTGACCGGTAATGAGCAGGATTGGCACCTCACGGTTACAACAGTCCTCGTCGTGACGGATATGCTTGGCGAAGTCGGCGCCGTCCAGCTCGCCCAGGAAGAAGTCCAGAATAACCGCGTCGAAGTCATCGCTGTAGATATGTTCCACGGCACTCGGCACATCGCGGGCAAAGCGCACATATTGAACGCCGAACCCGCGCAGCATCTCACCCAGCAACCGGCGCATGAGGGCATGGTTCTCGACAATGAGAATTCGCAGTTGTGAGAAGTCGATTGATGATTTGAGCATGGGCCACTACGCGCCGGACTTGTTACGCTTCGACCCTGCCGCAGGAAGGTTAAAAAAGAGCTAGGAGGCGGTGTTGGCGGAGGTTTGTTGCCATGCTGGCAAGCTTATTGGGATGCGGAGTTTATGGGGCTCATCAACTGCGTAGACCGTGATTTTTCCCGCCCGTCCCTTCACCGGAATCTCGTGCTTTGGAAATTTGGAAAAATTGATCTTGGAGTGCTTGGCGGTGGCTTCGGATACGACCAGCGGCACACCGAAGTCCTTGGTCTGGGCTTCAAGGCGCGCTGCCACGTTGGCATTATCGCCTAGCGCTGAAATGATGGGTGATGCGGGCGGACCCATCGAGCCGACAATGGCCTCGCCAGTATGGATGCCGATGCCGATTTTAAGCCCGTCACTCAACTCGGTCTTGATCTTCTCATTGAGTTTTTCTAGGCGCCGCAGCATGGCCAACGCCCCGGCAATCGCCTCCGCTGCGCCTTGTTCCGGGCCGGATTCCAGTCCGTAAATAGCCATAAGTCCGTCGCCGTTAAACTGGGCGTAATGTCCGTTGGTTTCGCTCAAGGCCTGCGCCAACTCGGCGAAGAACTGGTTGAGCAGGAATACAACGTCAAACGGCAAACGTCCCTCGGAGATCGTTGTGGACCCTCGCAGGTCAACGAACAATATTGCCACCGTTAGTTCCTTGCCCTGCTGGTAGCCGGGCTTGGAAAAGGCTTCGCTGGGATTTGCGTCGTGGGGAATCAGTGCCGTGACCTCAATGTTTGAATTCGGCCGAATTTGGCAGGCTAGGCGTACCGAGGGAGATTCCGTGACTCGGGAGAGAACTTTTTTCTCATCTTCATCGGGAGGTAAAAGGCTTGCAGCGCCATCTCCAATATGCACTCGGCAGGTGGAGCAACGGCCTCTGCCTCCGCAAATCGATGCATGGGAAATGCCAGCAGCTCTGATGGATTCAAGCAGCGTTGCATTGGGGAGCAAATCGACCCTGCGATTACCCGGAGAATAGTTCAGGCGCGGCTTGGTGCTCTTGGCAATGAATACCCCTCTGATGGCGCGCGCAATCAGGAGGGCTGTTATGAACAAAATGACGCCGGTCTCGGTGCTATAGACGAAATCAGGCATCCATGGCTCTACGCGGGAATAGTCAACCTGCAACCCTTCGGGCCGCTTCGCCAGCTCCCTCACGCGCATGCCTGCCGACAGGTATCCTGCCAGTGCCAGCGCCGGTGTGATCAATGCCGCGGCAAAGGCTAGTGGCTGGTATCGTGCGTACCATGGCTGGAGGCGGAGCCAGCTGTGCAATCCGACGCAGCCATGTGTCCAGACAATCAGTACTGCGGCTCCCATGACGAAACCCCGCACAGGCGAGTGAACGGCAAAGGTGGATAGGACTTCCAGATAGACGCCTTCATAGGGACTGATCGCCGGTAAAATGCCATTCGCTGCGACGTGAGCGGCAAGCAATGGTGGTATGGCGAGGCCAAAAACGAGCTGTACGGCTTCCCAGGCTTTCAGTTTGAAACTGCGCCGCGACCAGAAACCCCACAGCACAATACTCGCATGGACGAGTAATGCACCAGCGAGCAACACGATCCCAGGCCACGTCTGCCAAGGGTCGGTGAATACTGCCGTTGCTGCCTGCATCACCTCGAGAGAGATCAGCCCCAGCATGTGGTTGAGCAGATGTCCGGTGACGAATACGAATAATATGACGCCACTAAAGAGCCGGAGCTGGTTGCGCATCTTCACCCCCTTGAACCACGTCATGCCCAGCATATGCTTTGCCGGACATAGCATTCTGATCGACCGACACAATGGCCGAGGATCAAAAAATCGGCAACAGGGAAGACCCCCTCCGCCGGTCCGAATACCGATACATCAGGTTGAAAGTGATGGATTGGCAAAGTGTGAAGCAGGACTATTTGGCCATATAACTGCTTACGCCATGCTCTGTTTTTTCCCAGTGAAATGGCTTTGTTACAAGTTGTCCAAGCGCACGATAGGCGGCGAAGGAAATGAGTAGCCAATAGGCTGGCATAAATAATATGTGCAATACAAAACGCGCACCCTTTTGTTTGAGCGCAATAAGAGAAAGCGTCATGGAAGCAAGATAGCCGATGGCGATGTTGAATAGGGCCACGAGCCAGACATGAATACCCAGAACACTCGAGGGCAGCAGCAGGAACGTATCGGCAGAAACCTCGATGGCGAGAAGCAGGTAAAATACAGGGTGAGCCAATGCTGAAAAAATCATACCGCCAACCATCACCTGAAAACCGAGGAACCTCCCGGTGCCGAGTTGGCGCCAGAGTTTGAAAGGTTGGCGCATATGCACGAAATACGTTTGCATCCACCCCTTCATCCAGCGCGTGCGCTGGTAAAGCCAGGGTTTGAAACTGCAGGGGGCTTCTTCAGCTGTTTCGGAATCTAGCATCCGGCATACATAGCCGTGGCGATACAGGCGCATCCCCAGATCAGCATCCTCGGTTACATTGAACGCGTCCCACGCACCAAGCCATTTGAGGGCAGAGATTCGGAAATGGTTGGAGGTGCCACCAAGCGGAATCGGCAACCCGAGCCGTTGCAGCGTTGGCAACAAGCCAGAAAACAAAGCCGCATATTCAATGGCGAACTCGGCATTAGGTAGCAAACGCACCAACTGAATCCTTGGCCTAATACCAAACACAACAAGGACAGTTGGGGTAAGCGCCTAATGCCGCGTTTATGCAGGCCACCAGCCTGAGTGCCACCACCAGGGCGAAGAACAGTGTGGCAATGCCGGCCAGCACATGCAGCGTGAAAACAGGGGCCAGGAAAACCGAAATGCAAATTGCAGCAAAGATGGCTGCCAGGATGTAACGCTGACTTGCGACGAGTCCCTGGCCCGCGCTTTCACCCGGGAAGCGGTTGGTCAGGCTGTTTATTGCATTCGCCATCAGCCGATCAGCAAAAGAGCGTTGTATTGCAGAGCGCAGGTCGAGCGGTGTGGTGATGGCTATGCGGTTTACGTCGACAGCAAGGTGTCGTTTCAACTCTCCGGGCCGAGCTGCGACGGGGGCGTAGGCGACGTCCACCTGTCCATTTCTGACCCTGCGCAGGATTTGTGACCGAAGCGCTTCGCGCGGCGTGGCGACGTGGGAAAAGGGGGTGAGAGTTCCGGCTGTGGGCACTTCAACAAATTCCGCCCCGCAGTCTTGCGCCAGGGCACGGTAATAATCGTTCTGGCGCACCCAGCCATTGGCTATCAGCACGTCATGAGGTGCGACATCCCACTGGCGCGCGAGGCCCATGGCGCGATTTAGAGTCGCCGCGTCCACAAGCGTTCCACTCATAAAGTCATATTCGCCGGACGGGACGGGAGTGTCAGTGCGCACACCATTATGTGCTGACGCATGCTGACTGTTCCGCCTGCCCGGCAAGACAGACTTGATCCTCCTCCCCGCTTTTTGCACTAAAACTGATACCCGCTAAAAACCGCACTTGTTCCCCCATGTGTGAACTTCATCCCACGTCTCAATTCGGTAGTGTCTCAGTTTGAAATTTAGAGTGCTATCTGCGTCTTTTACGCTTCTTCCGGTCAGCCTTATCCTTCTCAGTAGGATAGACTTGGTGCTGAGGGTCCCACCAAAGAACGCGCATTATATTTTGATCTTGGACGCACCAGACTCGTTCCGCGCCTGCAATTCGGAATGACATTAGTTCGTCAATATCGTCCTGGCCTATGTCGCCTAGGCGATCACGAGCCGACTTCTCAAGCTGGTAACATTCGATGCAGTGGCACCCTGCTGCACGTATTTGCTCCCAAGTCTTTGTTTCGAATTCGGCAAGCCGCGCAACGATTCGGCGGAATTCGTTGCTTGCCTCGATCACTGCCCAACTGAACGGCCCATCGCGGTCACATATGCTAAATCGCCACGCCAGTGGCAGCCCACTTATCGGCGGATCGCTCCATTTAGGACTCTTGGAAGGCTGAGGGTCTGCTTGTACTTTCGGGCGCTTTTTCTTCGCCACAAATCATCCTCCCATCGCGAACAACTACAGATTGCCGTAGTAATCTGCCATCACTCCGAGGGTTATTTCAACATTACCGCGCTCACCATCGCCCATTCCGACCCGAGCAGCTTTCCACGGTGCTTCCCTATGCGATAAATCGCTAAGCCATGCTGCGCTCTTGTCACCATAGGTATCAAGAATAGCATCTACAGTTTCACGTTCATCCTTCGTGAGGTTCGCGCCGTCGCCTCGATCCTCACGGTTTATCATGAACTCACCCCTGTGTGCGTTGAATAGCGTAGGCACAACAGGACCGTTTGCCCAAGCCTCAATTCTTTCAGGAAAAATAGGGGCTTCATCCCACACAAGCGACCAAGCTTGACTGTAATAGACAAGCTTTTGAAGCTTCATCGTGGTGAGTGGCCGTTTGAGGCGGCGAAGAATATAGTCTGCAACATCAAACACGCTGGCCATGTCTGCCTCCTTGCGCGCTTCGCGTTCTAATGAAGTCATATAACTATTAATGAACGAATAAGCGAGGGGCTAAGTTTCAAAGCGCTTATACGTGCTTCTTGTACGGACCGCGCCGTCCAGGCTTAGGAGCGCGAGCATCAATCAGACCCACAATCCATTCCATATCATGCAGGGTATCGCTGACACCAGCGGCCATTGCCGGTGAGATGCCGCCAAGGCTCTTGTGCTGGCGACAAAAATTGTAGAACACAAAATAGAGTGCCAGCGCGTGGCAGTGGTTCTCAAATTTCTTGCTGAACGCGTTTGTCAATCTGGTGAACCTGCGAAGGCCCATGCGGATTGAAAGGTTCATACGCTCGACATAGGACGTGTTCACATGCTTCTCGTCTGGATTACCAATCCGGTCTTTCTTCTTGATCCCGGTGCATGTGGCAGGGCTGTAGCGGCCCTTGGCACTCTCAGGCGCGGAGCCAAACAGCTTGACCAGTTGCGCGTAGTCGATGTCGGCACCAAACGCGCCTTCAATCGCGTTCAGATATGCCTTGTGACCGTCCGTGGTCATTTGGACACGGTGTGCCAGACGGTCGGCCAAATCCTGCATGAAGATGTTTGCGAACTCGGCATTGCGACCACCGACGAACCAATTGCAGATCAGCTTTGAGTCCGCGTCGATGCTGGTCCACGTCCACACGTCACCGGCGAAGGTCTGAGCCTTTTTGGCGTCATCGAGGTTCTTCTGCTTACAGCCGACAAACGACCAGATTTCATCACATTGAACACGCTCGCATTTGAGATTACGCACATGCTCATCATGGTAGGCCGCACAAGCCTGCCCGGCCTGCACCAGTAGCTTCGAGACGGTGTTGATAGACACGCCAACCACGCGGGAGATTGACCGCATGGAGGAGCCTTCAACCAGCATGGAAAGGATTTGAACACGCTTATGAAGGGGTAATTTGTTCATACCTCTTATATATGAACTATTATGCTTAGCGTCAAGGTTTATGTTCATATTAAATTCCTGCTTGCAGAATTAATACAGCAAGCATATGCTTGCACAAGAAAATCAGCAAGCAAGGATTCGACTATGAACAGTGACCACCATTCAAAAGGCGGTTTGGCTAGAGCTAAAAGCCTTAGCCCAGAAGAAAGAAGTGCAATCGCTAGACGGGCTGCACTGGCCCGTCATAAGAAAGATTTACCAAAGGCGATAGCAGAAGGAATTCTTGAGATCGGTGATCTTAAGATACCGTGTGCTGTGTTGGATGATCAAAACAACACAAGAATTCTGACACAGAACGGGTTCTTAAAGGCAATAGGAAGGCATCCCTTTGCGTCTGGTGGCACAGGTGCTTCGATCGACGGAACCCCACCATTTCTTCGGCCAAAGAACTTAAAACCATTTGTTAGCAGTGAGTTGGAGCGATCGACAACTCCAGTGCAATTCTTGCCTAAAAACCCCACTGCTGGTGCTGGAGGTATTGGCTACGGGTATCGCGCACAACTGCTGCCAGATGTGTGCTGGGTTTACCAGGACGCGATGATGGCCGGGAAACTCCTTCCGAGTCAGACCCATATTGGTGAGGCATGTCGTCTCTTCCTCAAAGCTATTACAAACCATGCGATTGAAAATCTGGTTGATCGCGCAACTGGCTTTGATGATTTGCGGAAGCGTCGTGCGATCGACGCCATTATTAAGCAGTACGTTGAAAAAGAAAGATTGCCATACGTGAAGATGTTCGATCTCGATTTTTACCGACACATCTACCGACTAAACGGATGGCCATTCGACCCCGAAAACACCAAGAGACCCGGCATTGTCGGACACTATACCAATGATATTTATGACCGCCTCGCCCCCGGAGTGAAAGAGGCGTTGCATGCTAGGGTAAAACGGAACTCGAAGGGCAGGCCAACCCAAAAACTAACTCAATACCTGACCAAAGATGAGGGAAAGCTGCGACTCAAAGAGCTTCTTGGCGGCGTTAAGATTCTTATGTCCCAATCAACAGAATGGAAGAGCTTTAAAATTAAGCTGGATGAATACTACCCAAAATTCGGGGAAACAATGCAGCTACCGCTTTCGCAAAATTCGTACAAATTGCCCAAGCCTAACTAAGTTTTGTCCCATCGGGCCTTAGCTGCCTTCTTAGCAATTTCTGACCGCTGGGCTGGCGTCAGTTTTGCTGCTCGTGCAACGCCACCTCTCTTGCCAAGTGACTTTGCCGCTGGGTCTTTGCCATCGTCGTCTAAATGCTCGGCTTCTTCGCCAGTGGCAATCTTGGCAACAGCAATTGCTGTGCCTATTACATCGCCGGGACGTTTTTCGCCTTTGGGGCCTTTAGGCATCGTTGCCGTCCTTTGGCATTTCGCAGCCGGTGATTGCGCATGCCGCATGAACAAATGCAACTAGGACTTGCTCATCCGGCAGGTCATTGAAAATGGGGAAATCAGTTGGATTTCCGCCTATTTTCCCCGGCTCGTTACAGCGGACAACATTCAAATAGCGCCCCGTACCAGCCCAATCTTTTTCGGGCGTGTCTTTGAATTGAATCCATGCGCGCTTGTAGGAACCTGGAGCCTGCTCCCATTCAATGTATGGCTGATTGCCGCCGTCTCGTTCGATCTTCATGCAAGCCTCCTATGCTTAGCGGAAAGCATATAGGAATTGCGTGTCAGATTCTACAGGGGTCAAGATGGAAAGATTTCAAACTGAGACACCACCCTCAATTCACATGCGAGAGGAAGAAATATCAAAATAAATATGCTTCGATTGCAATATGTTTATTAAATAATAATTTCAATATTATTTGAATAACAACCAAAGATAGATAATTTACAACCTGTAAATGGAAAAATATCTATACATAAAATTGGCTATACTTGGCGGTCATCCTGCAATTGCGGGTTCACACCTGTTTATCTCGCCACTTGCGGCGACGCGTGCGCCCGGTATTATGCGCCGCTATGAAACGCCGTTTCCAACTCTTCGCGCTTTTCGCCACGCTCGTTCTCGTCCTTCTGATTCCGCAAATCGGGGGCGCACAGGAGCCGGTGACGGAGGAAAGCGTAGAAGTTCCGGAAACACAGCTGCGGATTCCCAAACCCGACCTCCTGGATCTCGATTCGATCCGTTTCGTGACGGACAATGATTACCCGCCATTCAACTATCTCGATGAAGAGGGGGAGTTGACCGGATTCAATGTCGATCTGATGCGCGCAATCTGCGACGAACTATCGGTTGAATGCTCAATACAAACGGTGTCCTGGAACAGGTTGCTTCCGTCTCTCAAGGAGGGAGAGGCCGACGCGGTGATCGCCTCCATTCGCGTCAGTGAGCAAACCCTTAGGCAGGCGGATTTCACCGACAGTTATTACCACACGCCGGCCCGGTTTGCCGCGCTCAAGTCGAACCCGGTCAAGGCAATCACTCCCGAAAATCTTTCGAATAAGAAAATAGGTGTGATTGGCGGCACGGCCCATGAAGCTTATCTGGGTGATTTTTTCACCAACTCTGCCGTGGTCGCCTACGGTTCCGCGGATGAGGCCAAATCGTCATTGCGAGAGGGCAAGATCGATTTCCTGTTTGGCGATGGCGTCTCTTTAATGTTCTGGCTGAACGGTACATCGTCTGAAGGCTGCTGCGAGTTCCGCGGCGGCCCCTTCACCGAGAGCAAGTATTTTGGAGAGGGAGTTGGCATTGCCGTGCGCAAGGGAAACCGCAAGCTGCGCGATGCGTTGAATTACGGATTGCACCTGGCGCGCTCCGAGGGACGCTTCGAAGAGCTTCACCTGCGCTATTTCCCCTTGAGTTTCTTCTGATCCGGGTTCTGCTTCCTCTCCCGGAACGGCAGCATCAGGCTCCAGGTCAGCTTCTTCGGATCTTCATTCAGATGGTTTTTCTGGCCAATGGTCATGGACAGATGTCCGTCGCGGGGCTGGGCCGTGTAGGTTGAAAACAGCTTGTCCCAGATTGACAGATTGAAGCCGTAATTCGAGTCATGCTCCGACTGGTAAATCGAATGATGCACCCGGTGCATGTCCGGTGTGACGATGAGCAGCCGCACGATCCGGTCAAGCCATAAGGGAAGTGCAAAGTTGGCGTGGTTGAATATGGCGCAGCCATTGAGCACGACCTCAAACAGGAC
>JAJFHQ010000042.1 GCA_021775525.1 Hyphomicrobiales bacterium | reverse complement strand
GATGAGGGTTCCAGCGGTCAGGTTTGACCCTGAGTTTAAATGTTCATGCCGCCGCATAAGGTGGTGCAGCCCGTATAAACGGGCGCGAAAGCCGTGCTGAAGTTCAGGCGGAAATCGCGTGCCAGATGGGGATGAGAAATGGATTTTGAAAAATACACCGAGCGTGCCCGCGGTATCATACAATCGGCACAAGGTCTCGCATTACGCGAGGGACATCAGAAATTCACACCCGAACATCTGTTGAAAGTCCTGCTGGACGACGAGGAAGGTCTGGCCGCAGGGTTGATCTCCCGTGCTGGTGGAAACCCGGGACAGGCACTTTCCGAAACTGAAAAGGCCCTTGCCCAGCACCCCAAGGTGTCGGGTGGCGGCGCGGGTCAGATATATCTCGACCCCTCGCTTGCGCGCGTATTCGAGACGTCGGAAAAAGCCGCCAAGAAAGCGGGAGACAAGTTTGTCGCCGCCGAGCGAATGCTGCAGGCGCTATCGGTGGAAAAAGGCACGGAATCGGCGAAGATCCTCGAGAAGTCCGGCGTGACGCCATCAGGTCTCAACGATGCGATCAACGATCTGCGCAAGGGACGCACGGCCGACAGCGCATCAGCCGAGCAATCCTATGACGCCCTGAAGCGTTATACGCGCGACCTGACCGAGGCCGCGCGCGATGGCAAGCTTGATCCTGTCATTGGTCGAGATGAGGAAATCCGTCGCACAATCCAGGTGCTCTCGCGCAGGACGAAGAATAATCCTGTACTGATTGGTGAGCCAGGTGTCGGCAAGACGGCCATTGCCGAAGGGCTGGCACTGCGCATCATCAATGGTGATGTGCCGGAAAGCCTGAAAGAAAAAAGATTGCTTGCACTCGACATGGGCGCGCTGATTGCCGGCGCGAAATATCGTGGCGAGTTCGAGGAACGACTCAAATCCGTCTTGTCCGAAGTAGAGTCAGAAGGCGGCCAGATTATCCTGTTCATTGACGAGATGCACACCATTGTCGGTGCAGGCGCGGCGGAAGGTTCTATGGATGCCTCCAACCTGCTCAAGCCCGCCCTTGCGCGTGGCGAGTTGCATTGTGTCGGCGCAACGACATTGGATGAATACCGTAAGCATGTGGAAAAAGACGCCGCTTTGGCGCGGCGCTTTCAGCCCGTATTTATCAACGAGCCCAGCGTGGAGGATACGGTTTCGATCCTTCGGGGTTTGAAAGAGAAATACGAGCTGCATCACGGCGTGCGGATCACCGACAATGCGCTTGTCTCTGCAGCCATGCTGTCGAACCGCTACATCACCGACCGGTTCCTGCCAGACAAGGCCATCGACCTCATGGACGAGGCCGGCAGCCGGCTGCGGATGCAGGTAGACTCAAAGCCTGAAGAGCTGGACGAGCTTGACCGGCGCATCATCCAGCTCAAGATCGAACGCGAGGCCCTGAAAAAGGAAGACGACGCTGCATCCCGGGACCGGCTTGAGAAACTGGAGAAGGAACTCGCCGATTTGGAAGAAAAGGCCGACGCCCTGACCCAGCGCTGGAGCCAGGAGAAAGAAAAGCTTTCTTCGGCACAGAAACTGAAAGAAGAGCTTGAGGGCGCTCGGCTTGAGGTTCAGCAAGCGCAGCGCGAGGGCGATCTTGCGCGGGCAAGCGAGCTGTCCTATGGCCGCATCCCCGATCTTGAAAAGCAGCTTGCCGAGGCGGAATCCGACGATGGCGCATCCGGCACCATGCTGGAAGAGGCCGTGACGGCTGACCACATCGCCGGCGTCGTGTCGCGTTGGACCGGCATCCCCGTGGATAAGATGCTGGAAGGCGATAAAGACAAACTGCTGCGCATGGAAGAGGCAATTGCCAAGCGGGTGATTGGCCAGGAAGAAGCGGTCAAATCCGTCTCGACTGCCGTGCGCCGCGCACGGGCCGGATTGCAGGATCCGAACCGGCCCATTGGCTCGTTCATGTTCTTGGGGCCCACCGGAGTTGGCAAGACCGAGCTGACCAAAGCGCTCGCCAACTTCCTGTTCGATGATGAGCAGGCAATGGTTCGCATCGACATGTCGGAATATATGGAGAAGCACTCCGTCGCCCGGTTGATCGGCGCTCCTCCAGGCTATGTCGGCTACGAGGAGGGAGGTGCCCTGACCGAGGCTATCCGGCGGCGTCCCTACCAGGTGATCCTGTTCGATGAAATTGAAAAGGCCCACCCGGACGTCTTCAACATCCTGTTGCAGGTGCTCGACGACGGGCGGCTGACAGACGGGCAGGGACGCACGGTCGATTTCCGCAACTCGCTCATCATCATGACCTCGAATATCGGTTCGGAAATTCTCGTGAACCAGTCAGAGGGAGAGGACACTGAAGCTGTCCGTGACCCTGTGATGGAGCTCGTTCGTGGTCACTTCCGGCCCGAGTTCTTGAACCGGCTGGACGAAATCATCCTGTTCCATCGTCTCAGGCGAGACCAGATGGCGGGCATCGTCGATATCCAGATCGCGCGGCTGCAAAAATTGCTCGATGACCGCAAGGTCACCATCGAGCTGGATAAGACGGCGCGGGAATGGCTTGCGGGCAAGGGCTACGACCCGGCATATGGCGCGCGGCCCCTGAAGCGCGTCATCCAGAAAAGCCTGCAGGACCCGTTGGCCGAGTTGACACTGGAAGGCGCCATCAAGGATGGCGACACGGTGAAAGTGTCTGCCAAGAAAGACGGTCTCGTCATCAACGGTACGGCAGTCGCGAAAGCGGCATAAAGACAACGGGGCTCTTCGACATGGGGAGCCCCGTTTCATTTTGGGGGCTGATAATCATCCACTCATGATGACCTATGACGAATATAATGCGTTCTGCGGCACGCTGCCTGCTGCGACTCATGTGATGCAATGGGGCGGTGCCCATGTCTGGAAGGTCGGCGGCAAGGTGTTTGCTATCGGTGGATGGTCGGATGGTAATAAGCCATTCGTGACCTTCAAATGTTCCGGTGTGGCGTTCGAAATGCTGCAACAGGAACCGGGCCTGCGTCCTGCGCCTTATCTGGCGGCGCGGGGCGGCAAGTGGATTCAAATGCATGAAGAACCAGGTTTGAGCAATGAAGAAATGCAATTGTACCTGGCGGCATCGCATAAACTGGTGGTGCAGAAACTGACCAGAAAGCTGCGTGCAGAACTCAAGCTTGAGGATATTTAGACAATGGCCGAAACGAAAAAAACCAAGGCGCAGTTCTCCGCGCTGTGGCCAACGACGTTCCTGCAGGACTCGCTACCCGGTGCAGAAAACGCCAATATCCTTCTGGTGCAGATGATCGAGGAGATGGACGCCGGGACCTCGGACATGACCACCGATTACCTTCAAGGTAATTTTCTGGATATCCCTCACCCTGTGATTGTCTGGCTGAAGGATTGCATCAACGTTTCAATCAATGACTATGTGAAGAATCTCGGTATCGACTACCAGATGGACTGGCACGTGCAGGCCTGGCCCAATGTCAACCGATTTGGTGACTATCACAATCTGCACAACCATCCGCACGCATGGCTGAGTGGCACTTATTATGTGCAGGTACCAACAGACACGGGCGAGCATAAGGGGCGCTCGGACCTCAACCCAGGTGCGATCTCGTTTTTTGACCCGCGTGCGCAGGCCAACATGCTGGCGGTGAAGGGCGACGGGCAGGTGGAGGCGGAACATCGCGTCATGCCTGAACCGGGGATGCTGCTCATCTGGCCGGCCTTCGTGCATCACCTGGTGCATTCGAACCTGTCGAAAGAGAGCCGCATTTCGGTCTCGTTCAACGTGGTGCTGAACTGGCGCGATGAATATATCCCGTAAGCGAAAAGAAAGCCGCTCACATAAAAAGCACGCCCCGGATGAGACGTGCATTCCCTGCGGATTGACCCGTTCTTTACTGTGATGGTTTCTCGACAGCCGCCATGCGGGTGGTGACGGGCGAGCGCTGCATCAGCTGGTCGATGCGGTTGCGCTCCTTGTAGAAGTTCGCCAGCATCTTGGCTGTCAGCTGGCGTCCGCGCGGCACGTGAATGGTCATGGGATTGACCTTGCGATTGTTCACCAGGACCTCGAAATGCAGATGCGGACCTGACGATAGGCCCGTTGAGCCGACATAACCGATGACCTGGCCCATTTGCACTTTGATGCCTGGACGCAGCCCTTTCGCAAAATGATGCATGTGGCTGTAGCTCGTCTGGTAGCCATTGGCATGGCGAATGCGGACAAAGTTACCATTGCCGCCCTTGCGCCTCGCATCCTCGACAATGCCATTGCCGGCGGCGAGAATAGGTGTTCCGCGCTTGGCGCCCCAGTCCGTACCCGTATGCATTCTACGGTATTTCAGGATCGGGTGACGGCGCATCCCAAAACCGGAAGTAAAGCGGGCGCCTTTAACCGGTTTGCGCATCAGGAATTTCTTCGCGCTGTTTCCATCCTTGTCATAGAAGTCGATATGACCGTCGGGTGTGCGGAAGCGGTAGAACTGGCGCCTGTCTCCGCCGACGGTCATGGCAGTATACAGGACCTCCCCGAGTTTCTTCTCCTGGCTGGCGTCACCTTCTTTCAGGTCGAAGAATACCTCGAAGGCGTCGCCCGGGTGGACCGGACGCTTGAAATCCACGTCATAGGAATGGACGCGAAGCAGCTTCATGACCTTTTCCTGGGGCATGCCCTGGCTGAGCGCCGAATGATAGAAGCTTGTGTAGAGCGTCGCGCGCTGTGGACGATCGATATTGCGTAAATTCCTGGCGGCTTCCAGGGTGATAGGATCGTTGCTGGCGACGTAATCACCCGCGTCGTTACGGATAATTGTAACTTCGTGCCTGGTATCGGTGAACAGGGAGACCTTAACCGGCTCCATTTGCGTGTCATTTTTTGGCGCGGGCATCAATGTGAAGAGGACCGCCTGGCCTTTCTTCATATTCTTCGGCTTGAACACCGGGGTCATGGCGTCGGCAATTGCCTTGGCCTGCCATGTCTCGGCGCCGGCTTCCGACAGGATGCTCATCAGGGTATCGCCGTTCTTGACGGTCACCGATTTGGTCTCGCTGCCATCAACCACCTCGTCAACACCCTCCAGCGTCTCAATGGTCTTGGCGACGATGGTGGTATTGGGTGGGGTTTGCGTTTTAAGACCGTTGGCCGGGATCAGTTCATCTGGCTGATTGGCGGCATTCCGCTCTCCGTCATTGTTGCCCTCGGGATGGATTGCGGGCCGCATGGCCAAAGGCTGCACGGCGAACAGCTCATCGCGTTCCTTTATCAATCCGGCGATCTCCAGCGCGCCAAGCCGCAGCCCGTCATTGGCTGGCAGGATGCCGCCTTCCAGTTCATACATCTGGATGTTTGCATCGCGACTGGTGTCGACGCCTGCTTCCCCGGTGCCATTTTCTGCGACCGGTTTCGGGTTGGAATAAAGCTTGAAGGGATTAAAGGCAGGGATGGATTGCGTGTCATCAGGTTGGGTTGTGCCCAGATGGGCCACGAGGCGGGCGTAGGGCTTGATGCGGAGATACTCGCGTTCGCCGCGCCGCTGAACCACCGTGTCATGAATGATGTGTTTGGTCGCGAGTCCCTCGGTGGTCGTCGGGATACGGTCAGCTTTTTGCCCGTCAACGGCCTGGAAGCTTGCAATGCTGAGGGCTTTGCGCACCGGCTTCATTGCATTGAGGCTGGCATGTTTGATGGATGACACCACGCCGGTGCCGTCCTCCAGATTCATGGATCCGTAAATGGAGACGCCGATGACGCCGACACCGACAATGGCGGCCAGACACGTACTGGCCAGCCATTTGAGCCGTGTCGCGGCGCGAGAGTCGCCGGGTTCAGGCAGCAATACAGCGGAAGCGGAACGCCCGGGACCCGGCAAATAAATTTGCGGCAGGGCCCGTTTCCCGAAGGGCACAAGGGCGCGCTGTTCTCTGCGGCCCGCGTTGCGGCGTCGTTGCGTCAAAATATGCAATCCCCCCGTATTCGGTTGACGTTCGCAGTGTCGTTCGTCTGCCTGAAATTCAGTTGCAGGAACGTCTGCGTTAAATTCGCCAATGATCCCGAATCTGGTGCGCTGTTATCCCTTGCCTGGAGCCCGTCAATCTGCCGACCGGTCAACGGTATGTCAACCGCTTGGGGGCATGACAAATGCACCCGGGTCTCAGCTGATTTCGAGGGGTTCGGTGCGTCCAAATCCCTCGACGGACATATGAACACTTACTGACGCGCGGACTTCAGATTTCCTTAACCATTATGACCGCGGACAGGTTGCTCTTTTATTAACGTCAAGGATGCCGATTCAATCAGGCAGGAATGTGTCAGAGGGATGAGAATTTCCCTGATTTCCCGCTTGTTGAGGCCGCGGTGGGCCGGGATTTAAAAAATCCTTCGCTCATGCAGCATTTTTTCACAATGGGTGCTTGACCTAGGGTGGGGGAAACGGTATCTAGATGCCGTTGCGCGGGCGAACCGTTTTTCCTGCGGGTTTGTTGTGCTTGCGCATCACTTTCTTGAAGCGAAGCGGGGATGGTACCGGAAAATACCCGGGCCGACACCTCCGCTGCGTTTGACTCCTGATGGTGCATTTGCTTCCATGAGGAGTCTGGGGACGCGGCTCTTTGGCCCTGTTCTTACGGCTCTTTGACAATGTGGTTAGAAGAAAGAGAAACGCAGGCGGCGGTTGTCCTGGCGAGTTCGTTCTATCATGGCTTTATGTCATTGATTTAGCGGACTAACGAGACTTCGGCGGTCTTGCGTTTTTATTCGACACCCGTAGTGGGTTTTTGTCCGCAAGGATGAAAACACACGACGATGTGTCGGGACTCGTCATGATCCTCGTACCCACGGGGATCAAGCAAGAGTAACGCAAGCGATCCCCTGAGGTTTTCCCCTCAGGGATAAGCCGAGATCAAATTATCAAACTTGAGAGTTTGATCCTGGCTCAGAACGAACGCTGGCGGCAGGCTTAACACATGCAAGTCGAACGTGAAGCAGGAGCTTGCTCCTGTGGAAAGTGGCAGACGGGTGAGTAACGCGTGGGAATT
>JAJFHQ010000041.1 GCA_021775525.1 Hyphomicrobiales bacterium | reverse complement strand
GAAGCAAGGTACACAGCGGCATGGGCTACATCCCATGCATCACCCATACCGCCGAGCGGCACTTGCGCGTCGCGTTCACGACGCACAACGTCCGGGTCGACACCGCGCTCGGCTGCCCTGCGCACAATCGCCATGGGCGTGTCCATCAGGCCGGGCAATATTGCATTTGCGCGAATGTTATAGGGTGCATTCTCCATGGCCAGATGCTGGGTGAGGGTGTTCACGGCGCCCTTGCCGGTTTTGTAGGTGACGCCGAGGCCGATGGTGATGGAGAGGATCGAGGAGACATTTATGATGTTGCCGGACTTCTGCTCACGCATGACGGGGAGCACATGCTTGCATGTCATCACCATTCCCTTCAGGTTCATGGCCATCAGCTCATCCCACATGTCGGCATCAATGTCGGGCGTCGGAGCGTCGCCCTTTGAGCGGCCGACATTGTTATGCAAGATATCGATACGCCCATATCGTTCGACGCACGCATCGGCAATGGCCTTGCAATCAGCCTCGCTGGCGATGTCGGAGGCCAGCACGGAGCCTTTGCCGCCTTCGGCTTCAACCATCTTCAGCGTCTCGCTGGCCGAATCCCCGTTCACATCCACGAGCAGGCATTTGGCGCCTTCCTGCGCGAAACGGATGGCGACGGCGCGGCCATTGCCTATAGTGTCGCCCGGTTGCTGACCGGCGCCGACTATGATTGCGGTCTTGTCTTTCAAACGCATGAGATATTCTGCCTTGTTATGTTATTGCGTGTGGTTCCGGGACGCCATGTTCGCGGGCGGCGGTCAGAATAGCCCCCCACGCATCATCGGCGAGCGGGATTCCGTTCGCCAGCCTCTCCGCGCGACATTTCCGTTCCGGTTCGCCAGGTGCCAATACCTCGCCGCCAGTCAGTGCCGGCTTTGAGCTTTTGAAGTATGAAATATAGCGTTTGATTTCGGCTGCAAAACTGTCGTCCGTGTCAAAGTGCTCAACCGACATATAGATTGAGAGCATGCCGTTATGGACGCGGGCGTAGTCGGGACCGGTTGCGCCTGATCCAGTCAGAGCTCCAGCCAGCAATTCGCACATCAATGCAAGACCCGACCCCTTATGTGCACCCATTGCAGCGAGGGCTCCGGGCCCACGCCGGTCTCCCGGATTGACGGCCGGGTCGGCATCGCCATAGAGCAGGGCGGGATCGCCGCTTGTTTGCCCATCAGGACCAACCAGGCTGTCCGAGGGCAGGGGCTTGCCTCCCGTTGCGGCGACAAGGATTTTTCCCTCGGCCACCAGGGAAGTGGCAAAATCGAGTATGATCGGCGGGTCGTCCGTTGCGGGCACACCGATAGCAACGGGCGCTGTCGACATGCGCCGCTCCGTCCCGCCGAACGGCGCGACCAGTACCGAACCTGCAACATTGACGAAATGGATCGAGACCTGGCCCGCGTCCGCGGCGGTTTCTGCAAAGGCGCCAATGCGCCCGAGATGGCCCGCATGTCTCAGCGCGACAATTGAAACACCATGCTCGGCTGCCTTGTTTATGCCGCGCTTGACGGCAAGCGGACCAACGGTCTGCCCATATCCGTAATTGCCATCGAGGATGAGCAGGGCCCCGGCGTCACTCACCACCGTGATGTCCTGGTCGGGCAGCAACTTGCCCTCGCGCAGCCACACCAGGTAGCGCGGCGTGCGAATGACTCCATGGCTGTCATGGCCGGTGAGATTGGCATCAACGAGGTTCCGGGCGATGCGCCCGCTTTCTGCATCGGAGCATCCTGCTGCGGCGAAGATGCCATGGATAAATTTGCAGAGAGTTTCAGATTGAATGAGCATGGACAATCCTGAATGTGAGAGGCGTCGCGGCGAAAATAGTCCACTTGCAACTCTTCGGGTAGACTGGATAATCGCCTCTCAGGACAATTCGCTAGCATAAGGATTTAACGGCCCATGAGCGACCCTCTTATCATCACCACAGCCATCACGGGCTCGCGGCCGACCAAGGCCGACAATCCTGCCGTGCCCGTGACACCCGAAGAGCAGATTGAGGCCACCCATGAAGCCTTCGAAGCGGGCTCGACCCTGGTGCACATCCATGTGCGCAATCCGGATGAAAGCCCCGGCTCCGACCCGGAGCTGTTTGCGCGCATACAGGAGGGTGTGAAAAAGCATTGTCCCGGCATGATCATCCAGTTTTCCACCGGCGGCAGGGGGCGCGATCAGAATGAGCGCGGGTCCATGCTGCATCTGAAACCTGACATGGCATCGCTGGCCACTGGCTCGGTGAATTTTCCTGACAAGATTTATGAAAACCCGCCCGACTTCGTTGAGGGACTGGCGGCGAGCATGCTCGAATATTCCGTGAAGCCGGAGATCGAGGTGTTTGATGTCGCCATGCTCTACAACGCGGTGAAGATGGCGGAGGGGAACTTGATCAAGGCCCCGCTTCACGTTCAGTTCGTGCTGGGCATTCCCAATGCCTTGCCGGCACACCGCCCGCTGCTCGATTTTCTAGTGTCGGAACTTGGCACCCTTATGCCGAAGGCCACCTGGTCGGCCATGGGCATTGCCCGCAATCAGTTGGTGGTCAACCAGTGGTGCCTGGAGCTTGGAGGCCATACGCGCACCGGGTTTGAAGACAATATTCGCTTCGACAAGGACCGGCTTGCGAAGAGCAATGCGGAGTTGGTGAGCCGGGTTGCGGGGCTGGCTCAGGCACAGGGACGCAAGGTTGCCACTGCGGTAGAGGCGCGCGCGATACTAAGCTTGGCGGCTTGAGTTCATGTGGAGGCAATTGCGGACTATTTCGTTTGCAAGGTGAAAACGCCGTCCCAGTTTTTCGGTGGCGGATGTTTTTTGAAATTCCTGATGCGTCCTTCGTAAAGATCGATCAGGGTCGAGAGATCGACGCCAAGCGAGCGTGTGTTGATTTTGCGAAGCGCCATCAGTTCCCTTGCGGCCGCGGCCCATTTGCGTTCGCGATAGGCGCCCAGCATTTTAGCCAGGTGGTTTTCAAGCGACTTGAAGTTTTTGCCGCCGGTCTGCGCGCCTTTCCCGAGCAGCGCGTAAACGACCTCGGGCTCGTTTTTTCCCTTCACCCGCAGGGCGTCGAGTTCCACAACCGCGAAGCGCTCCTTTACCAGTTCGGCGGTGTGCGAGCCCAGGATAATGGGCAGGCCAAACGTCTCCGACTGGCCTTCCAGACGTGACGCTAAGTTTACTGAGTCGCCCAGAACCGAGTAATCGAAGCGCATGTCTGAGCCCATATTGCCGACCACGCAATCGCCCGTATTGATGCCGATACCGATGCGCAAGGGGACATAGGGGATGCCGGCTTCCTTGGCCTCTTGCTTGCGCTCGGCATTCACCACATCGAGATTTTCCATCATCTTGAGAGATGCCGCGCAGGCATTCGAGGCGTGATCGGCATTGTCCAGGGGCGCATTCCAGAACGCCATGACCGCATCGCCCATATATTTGTCGATGGTACCATGATGCTCCAAGACCGCGTGCGAAAGCGGGGTCAGCAACCGGTTGAGCAGGGCGGTGAGTTCTTGTGGATTGTTCTTGTAGCTCTCCGAAATACTGGTGAAGCCGCGCACGTCGGAAAACAGGATGGAGAGCTCGCGCGTCTCGCCGCCGAGCACGAGCCGGTCAGGGTCTTTCGCCAGCTGTGCCACAAGATCGGGAGAAATATACTGGCTGAATGCGCCGCGGATTTGCTGCCGCTGGGCTTCTTCACGGATGTAATTGACAAACACCATAGTGACGAATACAGCAAGGCCGCCGATCAGCGGGTAGGCCACGTCGAGCAGGATGCCCTGTGCTGTGAAGAGATACCACGCCAGCCACGAAACCAGCCCGGCGATTGCGGTACCAAGTGCGGCGACGTTGATGGCGCCCAGGATAGGCGCCAGCACGACAAAGGCAAACCCGACAACCAGCGTCAGGCAGAGCTCCGCACCGATGGTATAACCGGGGCGTTTGAGCGAGGTGCGCGAGAGGATGTTCTCGAGCGCCTGCGCATGCAACTCGACGCCAGGCATGACCGGCTCGATTGGTGTTGACTTCACATCGAACAGACCTGTTGCCGAGGTGCCAATGAGCACGAGCTTGCCCTTGAAAACATTGGCGGGCGTCTTGGCACTGAGGACGTCGGCAGCGGACACAAAGCGCTTCGGGTCATGGTGAGAATAATAAATCCAGAGTTGCGCGTTGGAATCTGTCGGGATTTCGATACCGGCCAGCACCACCGATTGCACACCTGCCTTGCCGGTCTTGATAACGTAGGTCGTCTGCCCCGTTGCGAGGCGCAGCATGTCGGCATTGAGCGAGGGGATCATGGCACCCCCGGCCTGCATGACAACAGGTACGCGGCGAACCAGCCCGTCGGGGTCTGGCAGAACTGTGAACATACCGCGCCCGCTTGCGGCTTCTTCGAGGACGGGTATGTTGCTTAACAGTCCCGGATACTTGATGAGATAGGGGGTCGGGTCGCCACCCAGCGTTGCGAAGGAAGCTTTCGGTGCAAGCGCTGTGCGTGTGTCGCCTTTGCGCGGGTTATAGGCGGATTGGCCGAGCACGGTGCGCGTACGCTTGATGATGTCGGCGAAAATCAAGTCATGGTCAGGCACGGCTTTCAGTTCTGCGCGCGCAGCGTCACTCAGTTGGGGAAGCCCATCGACGAGCAGGCCTGGCGAGGTTCGGTCGGGTTCGGCGAACACGATATCCATGCCGATGGCGGCGGCACCACCACGGGCAATCGTTTCAACCAGTTTGGCGACAACGGTGCGCGGCCAGGGCCATTGACCGATTTCATTGAGGCTGGTTTCGTCTATATCGACAATGACCACGGGCCGGGCGGTTGGAATGCGTGGCTTTGCGACCTGGTACAGATCGAAGGTCTTGAGGCGGGCCAGTTGCAGCGCCGCCGGGTCCCAGACGCGCAAACCTACCAGCGCGACAAGCAACGCCATGCCAAACACGCGGCCCCATCCGAAACGATGGGCTATCTCCACGCATTTTCTACCGATGCGCTTCAGCATAGGGAGAGGGTCCGTCCGGGTTTATGCGGGTAAGGTTTTGATAAGAAGGTGCAGCTCAGAATTGGAATGGGACGTAACAGGGGCTGGGATAGCGCAGTCACACGACGACAGCGCCCGTTGTGTCTTCATCGTTTACAATGACATTGATCGATCCCGCATCCACCCCTTGAAGGACAGCGATGTCTACGGGGTTGTGCTCTGTGCCCTGACCATCAAGGTCAACAGAAACTGTTGTGTCGCCATTGTTAGTTGTTGTCTGGACGTAATCAGAAAGCGGCTCTTGTCCTTTGGGGTCAAACACGCCGGCCAAGAGACCTGAGAGGTCAAGCACGTCCTGCTGAACGTCAAAATCCTTGATGGTGTCGACGCCTTCGTAGAGGCTGGTGAAGACGTAACTGTCTTCTCCGCTGCCGCCATTTAAGGTGTCGTTACCAAGGCCGCCAACCAGGACGTCGTTGCCCTTGCCGCCATAAATGGTGTCGTTGCCTTCGTCGCCATAAATGGTGTCGTTACCCTTGTCGCCGAACAGAGTATCATTGCCCCGTCCGCCATGGATGGTGTCGTTGCCCTTGCCGCCAAAGATCAAATCTTTGCCGTTATCGCCAAAGATTTCATCATTACCGCCATCACCGCTCAGAAAATCGCTCTTGTCGCCGCCATGAATAATGTCTTTGCCGCCGCCGCCGAAGATTGTGTCCAAACCCCCGTCGCCAAACAACTGGTCATCACCGTTGCGGCCAAAAATCAGATCCGCACCGCCAAGACCGGCAATGACGTCATCGCCATTGCTGCCGAATTTGAAATTCGATCTGTCATTTCCGATATTGCCGACCCTCAACGTGAAGTCCTCGGTCACGGAGGCGCCATATGAATCAATCGCAGTGACATCAATTTCCAGGACATCGGTGTCGCCTGAACTGGGCCTGCCGGAGAACGTGCCCGTCTGCGTGTCGAATGTCAGCCATTGGGGCAGGGGGTCGCCATTGGAGAGTGTCGCACTGAATTCCAGCGTGTCGCCGATGTCGAGATCAACGAAGAATGCCGCCACTGCTACGTTGAAAGTTGAGTTCACCCTTGCCGACTGATCGCCAATCTCGTCGGCGATTGGAACCAAGTTGACATCTATTCCCTGCTGGACCACGGCGGTGGCGTATACTGTTTCACCGCTTTTGAACTGGTAGGCATCGAAACTCAGTCCATCAGCGAAAAAGACTCCCTGCACTTGCTGCCAGGATCCCTGGATTTGCTCGCCTGTAACATCGTCGAACAGTTCGGTGCCCAAGTGGAGCACATCGTTGCTGCCGGTCGGAATATTGGTATCTGGATCTATGGTTTCACCGCCACGGAACTGGATCGTATTGCTGGTTCCCGGCGTGATGAAGTCCTCGACCTGGGCGGTAAAAATGTTGTCGTGGCTCGTGTTGAGATCGACGATCTCGATATTTTCGGCTTCGCTGATAAAGGTGCGGGTATCGATATTCAGATCGCCGGCGATCTCGAGTACGTCGACCCCGTCGCCGCCATCGAAGACAAAGCCTGAGTCCTCGGAGATGATCAGCCGGTCGTTGCCCAGGCCGCCATTGACGATGTCAGCGCCATCGCCCTCGCTGATGGTGATGATGTCATCGCCGCCAAGCGCGTTGATGGTGTCATTGCTGGCCAGGCCGTCGATTACGTCGTCGCCCTCCGTACCGTCAAGAATGTCGATTTCGGGTGTGCCGGTGATGATATTCGGACCGGTTGGTCCCGGATCACCGCCACCCGTTACCGGCGGCGGATCATTGTTGGTTGTCGGTCCCGGCGGAGACGTATCTCCCGGAGGCAGGTCGCCTTCAGGCGGAGGCAGTGGATTGTTACCTGGCGGGGGCGTGTTGCCTTCGGTCCCCGTATTGCCCGGCGTGGTGTTCAGCCCGCTTGATGGGGGAGGGTTGTTCGGGATTGAATTCGTGATGTCGTTCGGGTCGCCCTGCTGCTGGTTGTTGCTCTGAGCGGTGTTGAAGACTGTGGTAATATCGTTGATCGCGTTCTGATCGCTGAGGAGATCATCCTCGGTTTTGGGAATTTCCGTGACCGTGCCATTCGCATCGGTGAGTTCCCACTTGGACAGGGTGCCGGTTACGGAGCCGATGATCTCGCCATTGATCAGGCTCTTGAGAACATAGTCGCCCTCATGGCCGTCGCGGGGGTCGGGGACGAGCGAGAATTTGACCTGGCCTGTCAGAGAATTGATCTCAACCGTCGGTGTGGTGCCGCGGATGCCCATGGTCGCCACGGGTGTTTTGATGTTCATGTTGCCCGTCGGCGCGATCTGCCCCGCGGTGAACACGAAGGCGCCCTCCACCAGTGAGAACAGCATGGAGTTGTCAGAGCCGCCGGGGTTGTAGATCAGGCTGTCCAGCACCATCCGCGCATTAGCGGACAGCGAGAATACCGTTCCGTCGACAAAGCCGATGCCGAGCTTGGCACCGGGCCCAGTTGATACCACGTCGCCCTGGAAAACGGGATCGCCTGAATTCAGGGTCTCGGTTGTGCCATTGGCGCGCACCACCGTTGCGCCGCCAGAGATGGTTTGCACGCTGCCGATTGCTTTCGCGCCTTGTGATGCGGCGCCGTCAGCTTGTGCATATTGGCCGGGAAATTGCGGTCCGGCGAGGGACGTCACAACGTCGCCCGTCAGCATTGAGCCTTCAGGTGAAATCAGGGATGGCGGGGTGTCGGTTTCAAAATAGCCGGTGACGACGAATTTCGCCCCATCGGAACCGGTCAGAATGAGGTCTGAGCCTGAGCGGGCATAATCGCCCGTAAACAGCAGGTTTGCGTCTGGCACGGTGACGTCAGTGCCAGAAGATTGTACTGCCCCGTAGCTCTCAAAAGAGCCTGATTCAAACCTTGCAGCCACGCGCTTTGTCCCATCCAGCGGTTCTTAACGCTACATTAGTATTACCAGATGGTATCTAGCAAGTGATTGTGAAGGGCTTTCAGGGCATTTGCATGAATTGGCTAACGCCGGGCAAACTCCCTGAAACTCACCTGCATTTCCAATTTCAGGCAGGAGTCACCCTGTATCCGGTGCGCGGAAAATGTATGCAGACAGTGCCCACCTGCTCATTTTCTTGAAGAATTGCGATTGAATCCCGGCCAACCGCTTGAACGATTCCGGTCACTTCAGGGTCGCCGCCATCGCTCTCAGGTGCGATCTTGACGCTCATATCCGGTTTGATTTGCTGCGGATCGCGCTGGTCTGCTTGCTTGCCCGTTTCGGGTTCATTTTTCAGTGCAATATCCAGCGCTTCACCCGATTCCATGTCGCTTGGGCTCCCGTGGCCAATACCCCTGACCCGGGCTTCCCAGGCTTCGAGCGCGGGGAATTCGGAAAGGAATTCGTCTGCCCCGACCCAGCGTTCACGCATGAACCAGACGACATGATAGGCAAAGGCATCGGGGAGGCCGGGCTCACTCAGGATAAAGTCCCGGCCGTGGGAGAGGCGGTCGTTGAGCCAGCCAAACTGGGCCCTGATCTGAGCCAGAGTGTGCGGCAGGTCATCGTGGACTGTCTGCAGGTCCCAGTCGGGACCGAAATAGAGCCGCCCCCGGTCGGCGGCGAATTCCGGAGGTAAATCCTCGGGACTTGCCCCGAGAACGACGGCAACCACCAGATTAAAAAGCGTATTGTCGGTCCAGCTGCCCAGTGCCCAGGGCAGGCCGTAGCCGCCACCGGGATAGAAGGTCGGTTCGGGATGGCGGCGGTCGATTTCGCGCAGGATGCACTGGCTGTCGCAATAAATATCGGCGCCAATCTGCATGACAGGTGTGCGGCGATAACCGCCTGTCAGCGGCATCAGGTCGGGCTTGGGAGGGATGCGGGGTATTTGAACCGAGCGCCATGAAAGACCCTTGATGCCGAGCCCTATGCGCACTTTTTCCGTCACCGGTGACTGGGGGTAATGATGCAGAATGATTTCGCTCATGATCTTTTCGTCTCGCTGTCACACGCCTCGGGAAATTCGTTCTTATAGCTGGTTTTACACCAGGCGCGAGACCTGTTCTGCCACCTGATCAAAATGTGAAGTGTCACCGGTTGCGCGCGAAATGATCAAAGCACCATCAAGGGCAGACATGACCAGAAGTGCCTTGCCGTGGATGTCGGTCTTCTTGCCTGTTTTGCCCCCTGTCCGGGTGAGGGCTGTCTCAAGCCAGTCAATGTTGAGATTAAAAAAACGCCGGGCCTCGTTGGCAACATCCTTGGGCAGCGAGTCGATCTCCGCTCCGAGCATTCCGCACAGGCACATCTGGCGATCAACCTTCAGGGCGTGGCTGAAGGCCTTGATATAGCGGGCCAGTTTTTCTTCTCCCGTGGTGCCGGGGTCTCGCGGATCTCCAATAGTTTCCATGAACCGGTCGCTATAGCGCCGCGCCATCGCGGCCCCCAATTGTTCCTTGTTGGCAAAGTGATGGAACACGCTTGCGCTCTTGATGCCGACATCATCCGCAATGCGCCGGAAACTCACATCGTGATATCCGCCCTCGCGCGCCATGCGTTCCGCAACGTCCAGAATGGCGTGTTTGGTGGAGTCGTGTTTTTGGGCGCGCTTCGGCATGGCCAATCTCGGTGTCAAAAATAATATACCTATCGATAGGTAGGGCTTGACAGCGTGCAACACAAGTCATATTTGACGATCCATTCAACTACCTAACGATAGGTAGGTTGCAACAAAGGAGAGAATTCAATGAGTGAGAAAGAAGAAGTTGCGTTCATCGTTGGTGGATCGACTGGTATGGGCAAGGAGGTTGCCAAGCGCCTCGTGGCGCAGGGCATCAATGTCAAACTGATTTCGCGGAGCCAGGCAAAGCTGGATGCGGCGCGTGAAGAGATTGAGCCGCTGGGACCGGGATGGGTTGAAACGGCAGCCGTTGATCTGGGAAACAGGAAGGCGGTTGATGAATTTGCAAAAGCCATCCACGAGGTGGATCGCCATATCATGTACCTGGTCAATGCCGCTGGCATGTTCAAACCAGTTCCGTTCCTTGAGCATAAGGGAGAGGATTTCGATGCCTACCACGCCCTGAACAGGGGGCTGTTTTTTATCACTCAGGCGGTAGCGGAAAACATGAAAGCCAATGGCGGAGGGTCGATCGTGAATATCGGCTCCATGTGGGCCAAGCAGGCGATAAAGGCAACGCCCTCCTCGGCTTATTCCATGGCCAAGGCGGGACTGCACTCCCTGACGCAGAATCTGGCTTTGGAACTGGCCGATGACTCGATCCGTGTGAACGCGGTCTCCCCGGCCGTTGTGGTAACGCCTGCCTTCAACAGTTTCATCGAGGAAGACAAAATCGAGGAAACCCTGGTGGAAGCCTTCAGTGCATTTCACCCCATCGGCCGGGTGGGCCGGACAGATGATATGGCCTCGGTGATCGAGTTTCTTCTTTCGGAGAAGTCCAGCTGGGTCACGGGCGCCATCTGGGATGTGGATGGCGGCGTGATGGCAGGGCGTAACCAGTAATGCGCACCAGCCTCTAGACCACGCTCACGTCCAGTGTGCCCACACCTTCAACCTCGCCGTGGAGCCGGTTGCCTTTTGCGACCGGCCCCACGCCTGCGGGTGTGCCGGTCAGGATCAAATCTCCCGGCACCAGCGTGAACAGGCCGGAGAGGTAGGAGATCATTTCCGGAATTTTCCAGATCATCTGGTTGAGGTCGCCTTCTTGGCGCCGCTCGCCATCGACATCAAGCGTTAGTGCACCGGAGGCCGGGTGGCCAATCTCACTTGCAGGCACAATGGCGCTGCAGGGAGCCGAGTGTTCAAACGCCTTGCCCACTTCCCACGGCCGGCCGGCCTTCTTCGCTTCGCCTTGAAGGTCGCGCCGGGTCATGTCGAGAGCAACCGCGTAGCCATAGACGTGTGCCAGTGCGTCATCGATTGAGATGTCGGTACCGCCGCTCTTCAGCGCCACGACCATCTCGAACTCGAAATGCACATCACTTGAAGCGGGTGGGTAGGGAAAGTCCTGCCCGACCAGAAGGTTGTCCGGGTTTTTCTGGAAGAAAAACGGCGGCTCCTTGTCCGGGTCATGTCCCATCTCGATGGTGTGGGCGGCATAGTTGCGCCCGACGCAATAGATGCGGTGGACGGGAAAGAGATCGTCGCTGTCCTTGACGGGGAGTGTCGCGGGCGCGGGCGGGTCGATGACGAAACCCATGGGCAATCCTTTCAAGATGAGCAGTTTCGCGAATCGTTATGGTGAGATTGCGCGGGAGGCGCAAGAAGAATGCCTACCCAGCCGCGTGGCCGCCAATCGACTTGGTGATCTCTTCCGCCGCCCGTTTGACCATCGGGCCCAGCTCACCGACGCGCTCGTCCGAGATGCGCACTGTGGGGCCTGACACTGAAAGTCCGGCGAAGGCCTCGCCATGTTCGTTATAGATAGGGGCCGCGATACAGCGCATGCCTGGCGTGCGCTCTTCATCGTCGATGGCCCAGCCGCGCTTTCGCGTTGTCTCAAGTTCCGCAAACAGCCTGCCCGGGTCCACCAGTGTCTTGTCGGTGAACTTCTCCAGGCCCGTCTTGTGCAGAACGCGCCGCACCTCCTCAGTGGGAAGCGTGGACAGCAGCGCCTTACCGACACCAGAGGCGTGGATCGCCCCGCGCGAGCCTGGGCGGTGGAAGGCGCGGATGGCATGGTGGCTCTCGATCTGCGAGACAAAGACGATGGAGCCATCATCCTCGATGGCGAGATTGACCGACTCACCGCATTCCTGCATCAGCGTGCGCATGATCGCGCGCCCGGTTGCGGCCAGCTTGCGGTTGCGCAGGAAGGAAGATCCGACCTCAAAGGCGCGCACCCCAATCAGCCACAGCCCGCGCTCTTCTTCGTGATGGACATAGTTATGTATCTCGAGCGTGGTCAGGATGCGGTGTGCGGTTGAAGGCGGCACGCCGGCGCGCTGGGCCAGCTCGGTGAGCGTGAGGCCATCTTCCGCCGCGATCAACTCAAGCAGGGCAAGCGCCCTGTCCAGGGATTGCACGGACGAACTGGTGTGTGCGCTCTTGACCGATGGCGGGCGTCCGCGTGGGCGTTTCAAATCGATTGTACGGGCCATATCCAGATTCGCTCCCCTCATCTGATTTACCCGATTTCCCCACTCTCAACAAACCGCCGGGTGAAAGATTGCAATATTTCCTCATTACGTATTTGAAATTAATTTATAAATATGAGGCAAAATGTCTCAGTAATAGTCTTAATCAATTGTTATATAGGAGAAATAATAATTTCCATAATACGGAAATATATTCCATTAAATTGACTTCTTTCGAAAAAACCGGTAAAAGCCGGGGAGTTCAAGCTTGGGAGGAGAGGTCATATGGCCAGGATGAGGGCGGTAGACGCCGCTGTCAGGGTTTTACAAAAAGAAGGCATGAATGTCGCTTTCGGCGTCCCGGGGGCGGCCATCAATCCACTCTACGCGGCCATGAAGGATCATGGCTCAATCCGCCATATTCTCGCGCGCCACGTCGAGGGCGCTTCCCACATGGCGGAAGGTTATACGCGGGCCAAGTCAGGAAATATCGGTCTCTGCATCGGCACATCGGGTCCGGCGGGCACGGACATGATCACCGGGCTCTACTCGGCCCAGGCCGACTCGATCCCGATCCTGTGCATCACCGGCCAGGCGCCACGCGCCAAGCTGGACAAGGAAGATTTCCAGGCCGTCGACATCGAGACCATCGCCAAACCCGTCACCAAGTGGGCAGTGACTGTAAAAGAACCTGCACTCGTGCCGATGGTCCTGCAAAAAGCGTTTCACATCATGCGCTCGGGTCGCCCGGGACCGGTGCTTGTCGATCTGCCGATCGATGTGCAGCTAGGTGAAATCGAGTTTGACGAAGAAACCTACGAGCCGCTCGAACCTTACAAGCCATCGGTCACACGAGCGCAGGCGAAAAAAGCGCTTTCTATGCTCAACGACGCCGAGCGCCCGTTGATCGTGGCCGGAGGAGGCATCATCAACGCGGACGCGTCTGACCTGCTGGTTGAGTTTGCCGAGCTGACCGGCGCACCCGTCATTCCCACCCTCATGGGCTGGGGGGTCATCCCGGACGACCACGAACTGATGGCAGGCATGGTCGGGCTTCAAACCAGTCACCGCTACGGCAATGCCACCATGATGCGTTCGGATTTCGTATTTGGTATCGGCAATCGCTGGGCCAACCGTCACACCGGCTCGGTAGAGAAATACACCGAAGGGCGTAAATTCATCCACGTGGACATCGAGCCGACGCAGATTGGCCGCGTTTTCGCGCCTGATTTCGGCATCGTCTCCGATGCGAAGGCTGCACTTGAGGAGTTCATCGCTGTTGCTAAGGAAATGAAGGCAGCCGGCAAGTTGAAAGATCGTTCCAAGTGGGCCGGGCAATGCGCACACCGCAAGGAAGTGATGCAGCGCAAGTCGCATTACGACGAAGTGCCGCTCAAGCCTCAGCGTGTTTATGAGGAAATGAATTCCGAGCTGGATCGCGACACCTGTTACGTCACGACCATCGGGCTATCGCAGATCGCAGGCGCGCAATTCCTCAATGTCTACAACCCACGCAACTGGATCAATTGCGGGCAGGCCGGTCCCCTGGGCTGGACATTGCCTGCGGCACTTGGTGTACGGGCGGCCCTGCCGGATAAAAAGATCGTGGCGTTGTCGGGTGACTATGATTTCCAGTTCCTGATCGAGGAACTGGCAGTCGGTGCCCAGCACAAACTGCCCTATCTCCATATCGTCGTGAACAACTGCTATCTCGGTCTCATCCGCCAGGCCCAGCGCGGGTTCAAAATGGATTTCGAGGTCTCTCTGGCATTTGAAAATATCAATGCCAGCGACGATGGGGATGCGTTGCCGGGCTATGGCGTCGATCATGTCGCTGTGGCGGAAGGCCTCGGGTGCAAGGCCATCAGGGTCAAGAGCCCCAACGAATTCAAGGAAGCCTTCGCCAAGGCCCATGAGCTGATGGAGGAGCACCAGGTTCCGGTGGTGCTCGAATTCATCCTGGAACGCGTGACCAACATTGCCATGGGAACGGAAATCGATGCGGTGAACGAGTTTGAGGACATTTTGTGCCTCGACCCGGAATTGTCGCTGGAAACGCCGGTCGATCAGGACCCAACCGTCAGGCCGTCTGCTCAGAAACGGGAGAAGCAATTGTCCACTGCATGACGTTCATGCGGTTTCTCCCTACAGGACCGGCAGATAGACGCTCCACTCCTCTCTATGTCTGTCAGCCGGTCCTTTTTCTCAAGTCTGTTCCGGCGCTCAGCTGGACACAATAAAAGGAGTTCTCGATATGAAGATCTGTATCTTCGGTGCCGGAGCTATCGGTGGATATATGGGGCTGATGCTCAAACGCGGCGGAGCGGATGTCTCGCTGATCGCGCGCGGGCTCCATCTTGATGCGATCAGAGACAATGGTCTGGAACTCCAGATTGACGGTGAAAGCCTGCAGGAAGATTTCGAGGCAAGTGACGATCCGACTGATTTTGAACCACAGGATTATGTGATTATTGGTCTGAAGTCCCATCAAGCCTGGGAGGTTGCGGATGATATTACGCCATTGATTGGAGAGCACACGACGGTCGTCACGGCGCAGAATGGCGTGCCGTGGTGGTATTTTTACGGACTACAAGGCCCGCATGAAAACAGGCGGTTGAAAAGCGTAGACCCGCAAGATCGTCAGTGGAATGCGATCGGGCCCGGGCGTGTCCTTGGGTGTACGGTCTATCCCGCGACTGAACTTGTTGCGCCAGGTGTTATCCGACACATTTACGGCAACAAGTTTGGTCTTGGCGAACCGACGGGTGCAATGTCTATACGGCTGGAAAAACTTGCCAACGCGCTGGATGAGGGTGGACTGTCGGCAATGGCTATGGACAACATCCGCGACGATATCTGGCTCAAGCTTTGGGGAAACCTCTGCTTCAATCCGATTTCAGCGCTCACCCACGCGACACTCGACGTTGTCGCCACCGCGCCAGGTACACGCCTGCTGGCTCGCGAAATGATGCAGGAAGCGCAGGACATCGGCGAAACCCTCGGGGCGCATTTCCGGGTCGATGTCACCCGCCGCATAGATGGGGCTGCCCGTGTTGGCGCCCATCGCACCTCCATGCTTCAGGACCTGGAACGCGGGCGTCCACTTGAACTCGACGCGCTTTTGACCGCGGTCCAGGAAATGGGTCAGATCGCTGGCGTGAAAACACCTTATATAGATGCCATCTTGGCATTGGTGCAGCAAATGGGCGAAGTTGCCGGAGTCTACCCGGTGTTTCCGATCACGGCAGGTGCGCAACAGGAAGCAGCTGTCTCGCCGGTCTGACCGGACTTCCGGCATAGGACAGTCAGTTTCCGGCCCGCAAAGGGCTCAGACAATTTCAGGAGCCCGTATCAATGGTTCAGTTTGCTGCCAACCTCTCCATGATGTTCAACGAAGTTGATTTTCTCGATCGGTTTGCGGCGGCATCCCAAGCCGGCTTCAAGGGTGTTGAATATCTCTTTCCCTACGATTTTGGCGCAGATGAGATTGCGGAGAAATTGAAGAGTAACGCCTTGAAGCAAGTGCTCTTCAATACACCGGCCGGCGATTGGGACGCCGGAGAGCGGGGTCTGGCCTGCAACCCCGCACGCATCGATGAGTTTCGTGATGGGGTCGCTAAAGCCATAGAATATGCAAAAATCCTCGACTGCTATCAGCTTCACTGCATGGCCGGACTGACCCCTGATGGCGTCGGGCAGAGCGAATTGCACAAAACCTATGTGGATAATCTGCGCTTTGCTTCCGCCGAGATGGCATCGGCCGGAATCAGGTGTTTGATGGAAATGATCAACACGCGTGACATCCCGGGTTTTTACCTGAACAGATCAGCCCAGGCGGAAGAGATCATGGAAGAGGTAGGGTCCGACAATCTCTACATTCAATATGATATTTATCACATGCAGATCATGGAGGGCGATCTGGCACCCACAATGGAACGGCTGCTACCCAAAATCGCCCATATGCAACTCGCCGACACGCCTGGCCGCAACGAACCCGGCACCGGTGAGATCAACTATCCCTTCCTGTTCGCTCATCTAGACCAGATCGGATATGAAGGCTGGATCGGTTGCGAATACAAACCGGCCTCAACGACACTCGAAGGTCTTGGCTGGATGAAAGCGGTGGGCTAAAGCACCGCCTCTGCGTGAAATACAAATCTTATAGGACAATTGAGGAGAGGAAACATGACCGACATCGGATTTCTTGGGCTCGGCATCATGGGTACACCCATGGCCGGTCACCTGATTGACGGCGGGCACACGGTTCGCACGGCAATGCACAGTTCACCGGCACCGAAGGAGCTGACCGACAAGGGACTTGAGGTTCTCGGCTCTGCCAAGGAGGTGGCGGAAGCCTCCGACGTCATCATCCTGATCGTCCCCGACACACCGCAGGTTGAAGAAGTCCTGTTCGGTGAAAACGGGGTTGCTTCAGGCCTGACAAAAGGCAAGACCGTCATCGATATGAGTTCCATCTCGCCAATTGAGACCAAGGAATTTGCCAAGCGAATAAATGATCTCGGCTGCGATTATCTCGACGCGCCCGTGTCCGGCGGAGAGGTTGGCGCCAAGGCAGCATCGCTCACAATCATGATCGGCGGGCCGCAGAAAACGTTCGAAGCGGCCAAACCTTTGTTCGAGCTGATGGGCCAGAATATCACGCTCGTTGGCGGCAACGGGGACGGGCAGACGACCAAGGTGGCCAACCAGATCATTGTGGCGCTGAATATCGAAGCGGTTTCGGAAGCCCTGCTGTTCGCCTCGAAAGCAGGGGCTGACCCTGCCAAAGTGCGCGAGGCGTTGATGGGCGGTTTTGCCTCTTCGAAAATTCTGGAGGTTCATGGCGAGCGCATGATCAAGCGCACCTTTGATCCGGGATTTCGTATCGAGTTGCATCAGAAGGATTTGAACCTGGCGCTGCAGGGCGCGAAGTCCATCGGTGTTTCGCTGCCAAATACGGCGACTGCGCAGGAGCTGTTCAATGCCTGTGCAGCCAATGGCGGGTCGCAGTGGGATCACTCGGCCATGGTCAAAGCGCTTGAAATGATGGCCGATCACGAGGTGGCCTAGGTCATCATGTACGGGATGTGATTTAAATCGGCGCGGGCCTCAGGCGGCGTGGATTTCCACATTCGGCAAACTTTCACCCGGCTGTGGGGCCGGGCTGTCCTGAACCTGATTGCGGCCTCCATTCTTGGCCGCGTACATGCACATGTCTGCCCGGTTCAGGAACGATTCCGCGCTGTCGCCTTCCATGTTCATGGCCGCGCCGATAGAAACAGAGATGCGACCCATATCCACACCGGTCGCCTTCTTCACAAGATGCCGGGCGTTAACGAGGTGGCGGATTCGTTCGGCAAGGCTCATCGCATGTTCAATGCTGGTGTTGGGCAGGATGACCGCGAATTCCTCGCCGCCGTAACGCGCGGCGGTGTCCTGTCCCTTGATATTCGACTTGATGCAGCTCGCAACGTAGCGCAATGCCGAATCCCCCGCGATATGCCCGTGACTGTCGTTGAAGATCTTGAAGTTGTCGATATCGATAACAAGCAGGCATGCGGGTTCACCGCTACTTGATGCACCCAGGAGGGCGTCATCCAGAAGAATGTCGAACCGTCGTCGGTTGACCAGGCCGGTAAGAGGATCTCGTGAAGACTCCTCCCGCACTTCCTTGAGACAGTCCTCTAGCAGCTCTACCTGCGCACGCGATGTCTCCAGGTTGGCCGAGATTTCCAAGTTGGCACGCGCCATATTTTGAGTGGCGGAATGAAGCGAACGCACCATTTCCGGGATGTTCTGATCTGCTTGCGGGCTTTTAAGTTTCTCTTCCGCGCTCTGCAGCGAGGCCTGGTAGGTGTTTGCGTTTGTGGCGGCCGTGCCCAGCAGTGCCAGGAGGCCTGTCATTTCACAGCCCATCTTCGTGCCGATGGTTTCCATTTGTGGAGATTGCGTCTGCGGTTCGAGGTATTCCTGGTAGAGCTTTTCCGTCTCATTGGCGGAGAGCGTTTTTTTGTTTGCTGTGGCTCTGGAAACGGCTTCGTTCAGGGACGCGTTTTGACCCGCGCACACCGTGTAGAAGAGTTCAAAGGCATGGGGCGTCGGCGGCGTACCGAACCGTGCTATATATTCAAGGGCCCGCTTGGCCAGGTCCAGAGCGGTCTTGTATTGTCCGCGCTCATCCACTTGTGAAATTCCCCGATATTATCTGTTGTGTCCTGCACGGCCCCGCAGGTTTGAAATTCAACTATAGAACCGGGGACACAAACAGTTTGTTAACGGCGTTGAGAAGGCAGGGTTATTGATGCCCTTTTTCACATTTTCAGGGGGTGAAAAGGCACTAAAAATAGGCCCCGCGCGCGGCAACAGGCCAGATATCCTCGACTTTTGCATCGGCGGTGTTCAGGCCGCGCACGCAGATATACCAATCGTGCAGGTTAACCGTCGGGTCGCAATGCCCGGGTATGAGGAGAATTTTCTCGCCAAGCGCTGGAGGCTGGTTCGTGCCTTTCATCTGCAGAACCCCGTGTTCGTCAGATGGCCGGCCATAGCTGAGCCCGGCGAGACCAAATGGCTCCGGCATGCCTGAATCTATGCTCGCTGCCTTATGACCGGCATCGACCACCGACTTGTTCGCAGCGGGTTGACTCATCACGCTCGTCAGGATGAACAGGGCGTGCTCGAAGGTTGTGAAGGGACTCCCGTCAGCCGACTTGTTGCGGGCATAGTCGGCGTCCATGAAAATATAGGAACCGGCCTGGAGTTCCGTGTAGATGCCGCTTGCCGCTTCCATCTCGAAGGTGCCCGTACCCGCACCCCCGACAATCTCGCAGTCGAGACCATTTTCCAACAACAGATCTACCGTGACTTTCGTCATGGCGATGGTTTCCTCTATCGCTGCCTTGCGCTCTGCATGGGCCCGGATGTGCTGGGCTGACCCGTGGTAGGCCTGAAGTCCCGCGAAGGAGAGGAACGGGTCGTTGGCAATGGCGATTGCGAGCTCATAAGCGGGCTGGCCCGGCGGCACGCCGCAACGGCCCGCACCAACGTCGATCTCTACAAGAGCATTCAATGTGATGCCGGCAGCTGATGCGGCCTGTGACGCCTGGTCGAGCCCAAGCATCGAATCAATGCACAATCCAATCCAGTCTGCTTCCCTTGCCAGGGCGGCGAGCCGTTTCAGTTTTGTCTCGCCGATCACCTGGTTGCTCACCAGTACATTGGATACCCCGCCACGCACCAGGATTTCAGCCTCAGATACCTTCTGGCAGCACGCACCGACAGCCCCCAACTCCATCTGCAATTTCGAGATCAGCGGGCTTTTATGGGTTTTGGCATGTGCGCGCAGACGGACGGAATGGTCGTTTAGCGCATCGGCCATATGCCCGAGATTGCGCTCGAATGCATCCATATCAATAATCAGCGCCGGGGTATCAATCTCGGACAGCGCCATGCCTTTTTCAGCAGGCGGTTTCATGGGCGTGATCCTTTTCTAAACGAGCGCTTCGGCAAGCTTTGCGAAATTTCCCACCACCAGGTCCGGCTGATGGGTTGATCCGCCAAAGGGGCGTTTGCGCCGGTCGATGAAGGCGGCGCGCATGCCATAGGCCTTGGCACCAACACAGTCGAAAGCATGGTTCGCCACATGCATGATGGAGACGCGCTCCGTATCGGGGTAAGCGCTGGCGAGAATTTCTTCGGCCGCCGCATAGGTTCGCCAGTCCGGTTTGAAGGCGCCAGCTTCCTGGACGGAAATCACCTGGTCAAATTCAAATCCCACATGGGGCATCGCCGCTTCCAGCATGTCGCGGTCGCCATTCGAGAGGATCACCAGCTTGTAGCGTTCCTTGAGGCGTTCAAGGGCGGCCAGCACATCGTCAAACGGTTTGAGGGTCTCAATTTGCGAAACAAGCCACTGAACGTCCTCCTGGCTGTATTCGATCCCGGCCCGGTCTAAAACGTGGGAGACTGCACGGTGGCCGATCTGCCGGTAGGGCGTGTGGCCCCGGTCGCACAGGGCATCGATCATGGAATCCTCGAAATGCGTGCGCCGCCACCAGGTGACAAAACTGTTCGGTTTGCCCGCCCATCCCTATTTCTCAAGGAAGGGTGTCGCCGCCCTGGTCAATCCGGATTGCATATCCACGACGGTGCCATATAGGTCGAAGGTCAGGACCTTCACCTCGCGCTTGAGAATATCGGTATCAATCATTTGGATTCCCCTTGGCTTCTGGAGATATGAATAGGGGCGGGGCTCAACTCCCGCAAGCTTCTATACAGATGGATTTCATATGCGAACCCGGCTAGTTTGAGCAAAGTTCCTGCCTCGAAACGGGCCTTTCATGCTTGGCTTTGAAACAGTTGTATTTCTGGTCACAGGTGCAGCGCTTGCCGGCCTGGTTATGGGCCTCGTTGGCTTTGGCACCGGGCTAGCCGCGCTCGGGTTCTGGCTGTTCGTTGTCGATCCCATACTCGCGGTTCCGCTGGTGAGTATCTGCTCGCTGGCGACGACTGCCTTCACGCTGCGCGCCTATGCCCATGCCATCAGCTGGACGCGCCTTGCACCATTTTTTGCAGGAGCCGTCGCCGGTTTGCCATTGGGCATTCTGCTGCTGGCCCGTCTCGACCCGGCAATCTTCAAAATCGCCATGGGAGTTTTCCTCATCGGCTACACCTTGTTCCGCCTGCTGGTCATGCCAAAGCTCACCCTGGCCCGCGTGGGCCGTTCTGGTGATGCGCTTGTGGGCATCGGCGGTGGGGTACTTGGCGGGATCGCCGCCATTCCGGGGCCGCTGACGACGGTATGGTGCGGCCTGCGCGGCTGGAGCAAGGATGAGCAGCGCGCGGTCTACCAGCCTTTCAACCAGATCATCATTTTGCTCGCCCTTGCGGGTTATGCCAGCCAAGGGCTGGTCACCGCGGAACTGGGCCTGCTGGCGTTTTACTGCGTGCCCGCCTCGCTGGCGGGTATGGCGCTTGGCATGGCCGGGTATAAACGGATCAGCGAAGCGCAGTTCCAGCGCATCGTTCTCTGGCTGCTGATGGCGAGCGGTTTCATGCTGGTAGTGTTGAATGCATTTTCACGCGGCACGCCATGAAGCTGTCCGATCACGAACAGGCCATGCTAGCGGGCGCGGAAGGGCCCGCACGGCAATATGCCTTGGAGCAAATTCAGCGGGTGGGAACCTTCTTCGGTGCGCAGGACTGCGTTGAGGTTTCACAGGTTCATCTCATGGCCGACCCGGAATCTCTGGGAGAGGCTGGCGTTGTGTTTCTTGAAAGCCTGTCAGACCTGCCAAAGGAACAAAACCGCGTCCGAGTACCGACTGTCACCGATCCGCGCGGAGTAGATTTCGAAGCCTATAAACGTCTGAAGCAGACAGACCAGATGGCCGAGCTGGAACGCCGTGCCATTGCCGCCTTCGAGGCGCTCGGCGTGATGATGACCGACACCTGCATCAACTACCAGACCATCCTGCCGCCGGTGAAAGGCGAGCATCTGGCCTTCGGCGATACCGGGTCGTCGATCTACGCCAACTCGGTGTTTGGTGCACGCACCAATTTTGAAGGTGGCCCGTCAGCACTGGCGGCCGCCCTCTCGGGCCGGACACCACGCTACGGTTTTCATCTCGATGAACACAGGCGCGGCACGAAACTGTTTGAAGCCACCTGCCGCCCCAAGGGCCTGTCGGACTGGGGTGCGATGGGGGCCATCATCGGCAAGGCCATGGAGTCCTACTGGGAGGTGCCGGTCATCACCGGAATCGATGGCGCACCCACGTCAGACGAGATCAAGCAGTTCGGCGCCGCCCTTGCGAGCTTTGGCTCGACACCACTGTTTCACATGGTTGGTGTGACGCCCGAAGCGCCGGATTTGAAATCCGTCTTCGATTCATCCCCACCAAAGGTGGTTGAGATCAGAGAGAACGATGTGGCGGCTTTGGTGAAAAGCTACACGCCGGACGATGACATGCTGCACGTGGTGGCTTTCGCCGCGCCGCAATTGTCTTTGGTCGAGATGCGCACGCTGTCCGACTTGCTCGAGGGACGCAAGCTGCATGAAAAAGTAGCGCTGCTTGCCGCCACATCGCCCGAGATCAAGTCCGCCTGCGACCGGATGGGGATCACCGCGCATATCGAGGATGCGGGCGGAATCGTGCTGTCAGGCGTGTGCTTTTACCAGATGTATGCCCGCGAGATCGGCGAGGCCAATGGCTGGAAACGGCTCATGAGCAACTCCGCCAAGCTGGTGAATATCCTTGGCGGCTATGGCTATGAGCCGATGCTGGCCTCCATGGAGCAATGCGTGGAAAGCGCGGTCCAGGGCCGTATCACGGGGGCAGGTATATGAGCGAGCGCATATATCAGGGCATGGCCGGTATAGGCGATTTGGTTGAAGGCGAAGCGCTGGTGGCGTTTGATAATTTCTCCGCCCGGTATGATCTTGACCGCATCAAGGGCACCTTCTCGCGTCCCGACCACAAACTGTTCGGTGAAAGTTATGTAGGCAAAATTCTTATTCTGAATATCGCCAAGGGCGGCGTCGCCACCGCGTGGATGCTGCGAGAGATGGTGGACCGGGACATGGGCCCGAAAGCGTTGATCCTGAATGCTGCCAACCCGATCATGGCGCAGGGCGCCGCCTTCGCCAACCTGCCGCTGATTGACCGGTTCGATGTGGATATTACCAGCGTGATCAAGAGCGGTGAGCGGGTGGCGGTTGATCCGGCAAAAGCCAGCTTGAAGGTTCTTTAGATCTGCCGCGTCAGCGCATACTGGAAAGATTGACGATCAGGGCGTCGTTTTTCTCACGGATGGCGGTGGCGATCTTGTGGGCAAGATCCTGTTCCGCTTCGCCGCAACTGTTACAGGCGTCGACAGCCCGGTGCTGGCCTTCCAGCATCCCCCGGATAACTGCTGCATTGATCACTTTGGTGACCTTTTCGAGCTGATCGCCGGACAAGGTTCCATCCAGCTCCTTCATGGCGCTATCGACAATGGTTTTCAGTTTTTCCATGAGCCTCTTTCCTCTGCGTCAGAAAGCGCCACCGGTAAATTCCACCATTGGCAACATTCCCTGGGTAGCCTTCAGATATACACTGATTAGTATCCAATTATGGTTGCCATTGAAATGGGTTTCCCGGTTCAGACCTTCTTCGCCACCAACACTTCTGACACCAGCCCTCTTGGCGCAACGGTCTCATGCGCCAAGACCTCCCACTGAGCATCCCCCAGCATCGTCTTCAGCTGCACAGGACGGCAGCCACCGACAATCCATGGCCAGCGGCGCTGTATCAGTGCCCAAAGCTGAGAGACGATGGTCCGGTCGCCGTCATCTTTCTCAAGCGTGAGCCCCGCTAGGCAGATCATCCCGCCGGGGCGCAAGACCCGGTGCATGTGCTCAAGCAGGAGTTTTGAATGTGCTGGCGAGAGCAGATCAAACAGGTAGGTGGCTATGATCCGGTCAGCGCTTTCATCACGTGAGGTCAGCCCGAGCGAAACATCTCCGGGTCTCAGCTTGGCGCGCGGGGCGTATTTTTGCAGCCTGGTTCCGGCGCGGGCCAGCATGGCGGGCGAAATATCAACGCCGATATAAGTGGCGTGCGCAGGCAGGTGTTCGCGTAGCAGGGTGGTGGCGAACTTACCCGTGCCGCACCCCACTTCCAGCACATCGTCTGCCGTCCCGAAATCGCCAAGCGCAATGAGGCGCTCAAGTGCGGAATCCTCGTACCAGCCCTGAGCATCCTGCTTGTGCGCGTGTGCGTCATAGTGCTGGCGCGCCTGGGCTGGAGTGAGTGTGGGTGACATTGAGACATCCGCGACCTGTGATACCGACTTGAAGATAGTCCAGACTGAAAAAATTCGTAACCGTGTTCAATGCGGTTTCGCCGCCAGCAAAAAGCCTATCCCAGCACCTCGAAGTCATCCTCGCGAAGAAGGGCTGTTCCATCATCCTGGAGGACCCAGAGTTCCTTGGTGATTATCCCGTGTGCCTTGTTCATGCGCCACTTGGATGAAACGATTGCTGATTTCTCATCGATCACATTGATTTCAGGGTCAATATAAGCCACGTCCGTGAACCCGTCTCCAATGATGTTTGACCAGAAAGCTTCAATTTCAGCCCGGCCTGTAAATGTGCCGAACGGCTTGGCGTTCATCACCGCTGTTTCTTCATACTGGGAAGCACATCCGGATGCATCTCCGGCATTGAAGGCGGAGATCCATTTCTGACTGGCCACCTGGACCGCTGCGCGAACGATTTCATCCTTTGCATCAGGCATGTCTTGTTCTCCTGTTTTTTAGGTGCGGTGACGATCTCCAGCCACTCTGCCACCCGTGCCTCGGGGTCGGAGTGAGCGATGATGTCGGTGACGACAGCGAGGCTGTCCGCGCCTGCCGCCAATACATCTGGTGCACGCTCAACCGTGATCCCTGCAATCGCCACCAGCGGGCAGGGAATGAGAGACTTCCATTCCGTGACGCGGTCCAGACCCTGTGGCGCCCATTTCATCTTTTTGAGTTTCGTCTCGTAGACGGGGCCAAGCGCCACATAGTCGGGGCTCACATCAAGCGCGATTTCCAGCTCTTCATGTGAGTGGGTTGAGATGCCGAGCTTCAGCCCCGCCGTCTTGATGGCTGCAAGGTTCGCCTCTGCGAGGTCTTCCTGCCCGAGATGGATATAGTCCGCGCCAAGCGCAATCGCCTCGCGCCAATAGTCATTGACGATGAGTTGGCATTCATGTTTGGCGCATAGCGCAATCGATGCCGCGATCTGCCGCTCGATTTCCGCGGACGTTGCATCCTTCAGGCGCAGCTGCACAGTCTTGACGCCCAGCGGCACCAGGCGTTCCAGCCAGCCCAGGTCCGGCAGAACCGGGTAAAAGCCATGCAACATGTCAGGCAGAGTCGATATTGAAGAAGGGCGTTCCGGCCACCGGCGTTGAAGGGCTGGCCATGTCACGCGGTTCCATCAGGCCAGACTCATATGCCAGTCGCCCGGCTTCAATCGCCTGTGAAAAGGCTCGGCCCATCTTTACGGGATCACCCGCCTTGGCGATGGCCGTGTTGAGCAGGATCGCGTCATAGCCCATCTCCATGGCGAATGCCGCGTGGCTTGGTGCGCCAATGCCGGCATCGACCACCAGCGGAATATCGGGAAAATAGGCGCGCATGGTTTTCATCGCGCTCGGGTTGGCAAGGCCCTGGCCCGAGCCGATGGGCGCTCCCCACGGCATCAGCACTTCGCAACCCGCACCAACAAGTTTTTCCGCAACGCCCAAATCTTCCGTCATGTAGGGGAACACCTTGAAGCCGTCCTCGTTGAGGATGCGTGCCGCCTCGACGAGACCGAACACTTCCGGCTGAAGCGTGTCGTCATTGGCGATGACTTCGAGCTTGATCCAGTCTGTCTCGAACAGCTCGCGCGCCATCTGTGCCGTGGTGACGGCTTCCTTCACCGTCTTGCACCCGGCCGTGTTGGGCAGCACGTGAACGTCAAGTTGCTTGATGAGTTCCCAGAAACCCTGGCCGGAGCGTGCCCGTGCGGCCTCGCGGCGCACCGAGACGGTAACCAGCTTCGAGCCTGATGCCACGACCGCGTCGCTCAAAATTTGCGGCGAGGGGTAAAGCGCCGTGCCGATGAGCAGCCTTGAACCTATCTCCGTACCGTAAAACTCAAGCATCATCCGCCCTGCCTTGGTGCAACAATTTCAATCGAGTCATTTTCATTGATAAGCGTTTTGGCCCGCTCGGGTGCCGGCACGAAATCACCATTGCGAGCGGTGGCGATCTTGTCCAGCCCGTGCCCGAGTGCTGTGCACAACTCAGCCAGGGTTTTGGCCTGCGTCCGGGTCGCCTCGCCATTGATCAGTATTTTCAACAGAACACCTCCGGGTGCGTTTCGCCACTCACGATATAACGCGCCGTCAACTCCGCCAGCGCCGGGGCCAATAGGTAGCCGTTGCGGTAGAGACCGTTTACATGGATATGGGTATTCTTGACAACAATTCGAGGTTGATTGTCCGGAAAAGCGGGCCGTGCGCCAGCACCGAATTCAAGGATCTCCGCCTCGCCGAAAGCCGGGTGAAGCGCGTAAGCCGTGGACAGAAGCTCCAGTGCCGAGCGCACCGTGACCGGACCTGTCTCGTCGCTCTCGATCTGCGTCGCGCCGATCATGAAACGGTTTTCGCTCCAGGGCACGACGTAGAGTGGAAAGCGCGGATGCAGCAGCCGCACCTGTCTGTTAAGAGTGACCTCGCCCGTGCGGATGATTGCCCTCTCGCCGCGCACACCTCGCAGCTTGGTCAAATCATCGCGCGCGGCCAAGCCCCGGCAGTCGATCACCAGATCGGACTTGTCGGGAATGGTGTCCGTACCGAGATGGACATCCGCTCCTGCTCCGCGAACGGCCTCCAACAGGAAAGGGAGTGCATCATGCGGGCTTACATGGCCCTCTTGCGCGATATAAAGGCCCGTCTCATAGCGCCCTTCCAGTTCAGGCTCAAGATCGGCAATTCGCTTGCCGTCAACACGTTCATGCCCTTCCGTGACCCGGGCAAAGCGATCCAGCTCGCGCAAATCACGCGCCTGGGCAATGACCAGACTGCCCTGCACCCGGGTGTCCGGATAGGTCTCCAGCCACAGCTCAAGGGAGCGTAGGCCGAGATCCCGGTTCAGCGGTTCGGTGCCTTCTTCCTCGCAGAAGGGGGAGAGCATCGCACCCGCATACTGGCTGCACGCGTCGGTGAATGGTTTCTCGCTGCGCTCGATCAGCGTCACCGCGTGCCCGGCTTTGGCAAGCGTGAGCGCATGCCACAAGCCGCAAATGCCGGCACCCTGAACTGTGATCTTTTTCCTGGACAATGCTTGCTGGTTCTCCGGGAGGTCGTGTTGTTTTGCAGTTTAGCGTGAGAACGCCTAGTCGCCCAGTGCGACACCTTCCCGCCGGGGGTCGGCGCCCCCTTCAAGATGTCCATCACGGGCGATGATGACATGGGTGCCGCTGGTCATGGGCGAAACGCGGATAGCGTGTCCTCGCGTGCGCATGGCTTGTATGGGCGCTGCCGTCCAGGGGCCGGCTTCGATTTCGAATGGTCCGTTGCGGCTGCCGAAGTTCGGAAGAGAGACCGCCCGTTGCGCACCCACGCCCCAGTCGAGATGGGCGATGAGGGTCTTGAGCACGTAGAGGATAATACGCGAGCCGCCGGGAGAGCCCAGCACCATACGCACCTTGCCTTCCCTGTCGAACACGATGGTGGGAGACATGGAAGAGCGCGGCCGCTTGCCCCCTTGCACCCGGTTTGCGACCGGGCGCCCGTCCTTGTCGCGGGGCAAAAACGAGAAATCCGTCAGCTCGTTATTGAGC
>JAJFHQ010000005.1 GCA_021775525.1 Hyphomicrobiales bacterium | reverse complement strand
CATGGCTGGCGAGTTTGCCGGCGAGGGCGGCATCAGCAAACGGGTCGGCGTGGAAGGCCGCAACCATGATCTGGGCAATGGCGATGTGGTCATAGCCGCCATCACCTCCTGCACCAACACATCGAACCCTGCCGTGATGATCGCTGCTGGATTGCTCGCCCGCAACGCCAACGCGAAGGGACTGAAAGTGAAGCCGTGGGTGCGGACGTCTCTCGCCCCGGGTAGCCAGGTTGTGACCGACTATCTGGAAAAGGCCAATTTGCAGGACGATCTCGACACGATCGGATTCAATCTTGTTGGCTATGGCTGCACCACATGTATCGGGAACTCCGGGCCTCTGCCCGAAGAGATCTCCGACGCGATCACCAACAATGACCTGGTCGTGGCTTCGGTGTTGTCGGGCAACCGCAATTTTGAAGGTCGCATCAATCCGAATGTGAAAACCAACTGGCTGGCCTCGCCGCCGCTGGTCGTGGCCTATGCCATTGCCGGGTCGATGAATGTCAACCTGGTGAGTGATCCACTCGGGCAGGATGCACAGGGCAACGATGTGTTCCTGAAGGACATCTGGCCGACCTCAACGGAGATTTCCGAATTAATCCGGTCGTCTGTGACGCCTGAAATGTTCGCCTCGCGCTATGGCGATGTGTTCAAGGGCGATGAACACTGGCAGAAAATTGGTGTGACGGAAGAGAAAACCTATGACTGGCCCGAAACCTCGACCTATGTGAAAAACCCGCCCTATTTCGAAGATATTCAGATGGAGCCGGCCCCGGTAACTGACATCACCGAGGCGCGTGTTTTGGGGCTGTTCCAGGATTCCATCACAACAGATCACATTTCCCCCGCAGGGGCGATCAAAGCCGAGGGACCTGCCGGAAGCTATCTGGTGGAGCATCAGGTGCGTCCGGTCGAGTTCAACTCATACGGCGCCCGGCGCGGCAATCATCACGTAATGATGCGCGGCACTTTCGGTAATGTCAGAATCAAGAACCAGATGGTGGCGGGAACCGAGGGTGGCGTCACGGTCCATTATCCATCTGGTGACGAGACATCGATCTTCGATGCCGCGATGCGTTACAAGACCGAAAAAGTGCCGCTGGTGGTGTTTGCAGGCAAGGAATATGGCACCGGTTCCAGCCGCGACTGGGCGGCAAAGGGAACAGCGCTGCTCGGCATCCGCGCCGTCATCGTGGGCTCTTTTGAGCGCATACACCGTTCCAACCTCATCGGCATGGGAGTCTTGCCCCTGCAATTCGAGGACGATCAATCCTGGCAGGGACTGGGCATTACGGGCGAGGAAAAAGTTACCATCGAGGGGCTCGAAACCATTGAGCCAAGGCAAGTGGTCACGGCAAACATCACATTTGCCGATGGTAGCGTGAAAGACGTGCCACTGCTTTGCCGCATCGATACGGAAGACGAGCTGGCCTATTACCGCAATGGTGGAATTTTACCCTATGTGCTGCGGAATCTGGCCAAAGCCGCTTAGGTGTGGGCGTGTTGACCGGTGGTGATCGCCATATTGAAATGTGAAAGGTGCATCCGTAATTCTCACCCAGTCGTTACTGGCTATTGAGTTTGGGAGTCCGGATACTCCTCGGCAGGTCCAAATCTGCTGAAGATGGCGGACGGAAGTAATAGACTGGATTGCGAATGTTTCACATTCTGAAAAAAGCGGCTTTTGGACTTGGTTTGGCTGTAACACTGGCCGGCGGCATCACAGCCGTGAGCGATGAGGCCCTCTCCGGCCCCAAGGCCAAGGCTGTAATCGAGCTTTATACCAGTCAGGGCTGCTCCTCCTGCCCGCCCGCCGACAAGCTTGTTGGAAAGCTGGCGGGTCGCGATGACGTCATCGCGCTGACATTCCCGGTCGATTATTGGGATTACCTTGGCTGGAAGGACACTCTCGCCAGCCCTGCCAACAGCGCCCGGCAGCGCGCCTATGCCAGGGCACGTGGCGATGGGCAGGTGTACACACCGCAGATCGTTATTGACGGCACCACGCACGAAGTTGGTTCTCACTCCTCGGCCATCAAGCGCGCTATCTCAAAATCCAAAGAGAACTTGAAAAACGCGCGCATTCCCCTTGAGATGCACATCGAGGGTGACACGCTGGTTATTACTGCTGGCGATGCGCCAAAGAACTCACGCGTCAAACCGGCGACCATCTGGCTTGCTCTGGTGAAAAAGTCCATGACCGTCAAAATCAACCGTGGCGAAAACCGGGGCCGGACCATCACCTATCACCGTGTCGTGCGTAACATGACGCCGGTCGGTACCTGGAAGGGTGAGAAAGTCTCGATCAAGCTGCCTAAGCATCATCTCCAGAACACCGATGCTGACGGTTGCACGGTTCTGCTCCAGCAGGACACGGCAGGCCCCGTTCTGGCCGCCGTCGAAATGAAAAACTGGTAAGACTTTTTTTGCTCATGGTTGTTCCGCTGCGCTGGCCCGCGAAGTGGTACAGCCGTGAGCGAACTCAAACCAATCCTTTTCTCTAAACTTTATTTCAACCCGTCCAGCACGAACCTGTTGAGCCGCTCGGCGAACTTGGCCGGGTCAGTTGGGGCAGCGCCTTCGAGGATGCGCGCCTGGTCGAGGAGTAGCCATGCCAGATCGTCAAAGGCTTTGCCTTTCTTCCCCGCACCTGCCTGGGAGAGCGCTTTCACCAGCGCATGGGACGGATTGATCTCGAGCACCGGCAAGACACCGCCCTTGCCGGATTGCTTGTCGAGAAATTTGCCCAGGCCCCTGTCTGGCCCGCCTTCGGGCGCAACAAGGCAGGCCGGGCTCTCAACCAGGCGGGCGGATGCACGCACATCGGAGAGATTGTCCGCAAACAGCGTTTTTAACCGCCCGACAAGTTTTGCCGTATCTGGCGCGGCCTTTTCCGCGTCGGCCTTTGTCCCTTTCTTCTTTTCCAGGGGATCGATTGCGGAGAGGTCTATATCCCCTTGCGTGATGGACTGGAACGGCTTGCCGTCGAACCCGAGCGCGGTCGTGACCCAGAAATTGTCCACCGGGTCCGAAAGCAGCAGAACTTCCACGCCGCGTGCGGCAAATCCTTCCAGTTGAGGGCTGGCCTGAACCTGCTCCTTCGACTCGCCTGCCAAGTAGTAGATTGCCGTCTGGTTCTGTTTCATGCCCGCCACATAGTCTTTGAGTGAGCGCAAATCTTCGCCATTTGTGGTGTGGAAGCGGGCAATCTGGAACAGCGTATCGCGCCGCTCCATATCCTCGTACAGCCCCTCCTTCAGCACCGCGCCAAAGGTGGTCCACAAGATCTCGAATTTTTCGGTGTCCTTTTCACTGAGTGACTTGATGTCGCCCAGAACCCGGTTTGTGACTGCGTTACGTATGGAGCCGACAATGGGATTGTTCTGCAGCATTTCACGCGAGACGTTGAGGGGCACGTCCTCGGAGTCCACGACCCCGCGCACGAAGCGCAGGTAAGCCGGCAGAATATCGGCGTCATCGGTGATAAAGACGCGCCGCACATAAAGCCGCACGCGCCCGGCACGCGCCGGGTCATAAAGATCGAACGGCGGCATGGTGGGCACGAACAGCAGCACGGTATATTCATGCCGGCCTTCCGCCTTGTAATGGATGGTGATGGCAGGGGTGTCATAAAGCCCCCCGGCGTGATGGTAGAATTCCTTGTACTGGTCTTCCGTGATTTTGGATTTCGGCCGGGTCCACAGCGCGCTTGCGCTGTTCAGCTGGCGGCGCTCTTCCTTGTCGTCCTTAAGGGTCAGGAAATCGATATGGAACGGGATATGGTCGGAATAGGCGCGGATGATGCGCTCCAGCTCCTGCTCTTTGAGGTAGGCGAGCGCATCGTCTTTCAGATGCAGCCTTACCAGGGTACCGCGCGTCAGGGCATCAGCCTGGGCCTTCGGTGCCTTGGTGACATTGAAACCGTTGATGCCGTCCGATGACCATATTTGAACGGATTTGGACCCGGCCTTGCGGCTGAGAACTTCGATACGGTCGGCGACCATGAAGGCGGAGTAAAAACCGACCCCGAACTGACCGATGACAGAGGGCGCATCCCCGCCTTTCTTTTCGGCAGCCGCAAGGAACGCCTTTGTGCCCGAGCGCGCGATAATGCCGAGATTGTCAATCAGCTCTGCCCGGCTCATGCCAATACCATTGTCGGCAATGGAGAGTGTCTTGTTCTCTTCATCGGCCACGATGGTTAGCCGCAAGTCGGGGTCATCCACGATGAGTTCAGGCTTGGTGATGGCTTCGTAGCGCAGCTTGTCGCAGGCGTCGGCCCCGTTGGAGACCAGTTCGCGCAGGAAAATTTCTTTCTCGGAATAAACCGAGTGGACCATGAGGTGGAGAAGCCGCGCGACTTCGGCCTGGAAGCCGAACTCGGTTTCGCTATTGCTGTCTTTTTCAGTGCTGTCCTGTTTCGCCATGTCGGGTTTCCAAAGCAAGGGCGGCAACTCGAATTGAGTGCCGGCTGACACGAATCAATGTGGGAATTACAGGATATCTCAATAGCAAATAAAAAACGGGCCGGGCAATTGCCCGACCCGCCATTGTATCTCTTTAACCCTTTATAGAATACGCAGAAACTCAAAGGGCGGCTTGGTTCGAAGAGAAGACCCCGGGGGGGCTGGGGGGCTGAGATTCCGAAGTCTCAACCTGACCCAAACCAAGAGATTACTCAGGTATAATACCAAAGTTTGGGGCGGCGCAAGGGCCGAACTAGGGCGGAACTGTGATTAATATTACGATTTGTTACAGAAGTGTCATCTGCCGGGAGGGTTGCAATCCAATGCCGTGGTGGGGAATGATACGGGTCTCGGACAATTCGAATCATGGAGGCGCCCGTTGAGCGATAGTGAACCCATATTTTTAAGGCGCAAGGATGCGCCGCCGGGTAAGTCCTTGCAGCAGAAAACCAAGGGTGGACGGGGTTCTTACGGCCCTATTTCATTCGACCGCCGCGAACTCAACCAGTTACTTGGCATGTATGGCCGCAAGGTCGCCGAAGGTGAGTGGCGCGACTACGCCATCGACATGCACCGCGAAAAGGCGGTTTTTTCCGTTTTTCGCCGGGCCAGCGAATATCCTCTTTACAGAATTGAAAAAGACCCCCGGCTGGCGCGCCGCCAGGGTACGTATTCCGTGATTGCACCCACTGGCCTGATCCTTAAACGCGGTCATGATTTGAAAAAGGTTCTGAGGGCCATCGACCGTACCCTGCGGTTGGTGCCGGCCTAGGGCGAAAGTTAGCTGACGAGGCTCTGGTCAGGCGGTGTGGTGTCGCCTTCACCGAGGGCAAGCTGGAGGCTGTATGTGTCTATCCAGCGGCCGTGCTTGTAGCCAACGGAGATGTTCCGTCCCGTGTCTTTGAAGCCAAGCGCCCTGTGCATTTTAATCGAGGCTGAATCTTCCGGCCCGCTGATGATGGCAACCATCTGGCGATAGCCCCGCGCAGTGCAGATCTCGATGATCTTCTTCGTGAGCAGGCTCCCCACACCGCGTCGATGAGCGACCGGGTCCACATAAACCGTGTTCTCGACCGTACCCCCATAAGCGGGCCGTGTCCGGAACAGACCGGCATAGGCGTAGCCCAAGATCCGGCCATCCAGTACCGCGACCAAGTACGGCATCCCCTTGTCCAGAGCCTCCTGCCGGCGACGGGTCATTTCCACCTCGTCTGGCGGCGTCAGTTCAAAAGAGGCGACATCTTCAATAACCGAGCGCGCATAAATCTCGGTGATGCGGGGAATGTCGGTATCGGCGCTCTCACGCACAATGATTGCTGCCTTGTCCATATGCATAAGTCTGAGCGGATAGAGGGGGTGGGGCAAGGCGAAATAATAGGCAGGTGTGGCGGAAAATTAGGCGCGTTGGCCAAAAGAAAACGGGCCCGGCATTTCTGCGGGGCCCGTTTGAACTGCGTCATGTGCGAGAAAATTATTCGCGGTTGCCGAACAGCGAGAGAAGCATCATGAACAGGTTGATAAAGTCGAGATAGAGCCTCAATGCACCCATGATGGCCTTCTTGCCCATCGTGGCCTCGCCGTCACCTGCATAGTACATTTCCTTGATCTGCTGTGTGTCGTAGGCGGTAAGGCCTGCGAACACGAGTACACCGATCACCGAGATGGCAAACTGCATCGCGGATGAGGCGAGGAAGATATTTACGATTGAGGCGATGATGATGCCGATAAGACCCATGATCAGGAACGAGCCCCAGCCCGACAAGTCCTTCTTCGTGGTGTAGCCATAGAGGCTCAGGCCGCCAAATGCAGCCGCAGAGATGAAGAAGACGCGGGTAATGGATTCACCAGCATAGACCATGAAGATCGAAGCGAGCGACAGGCCCATTAGAGCGGCAAAGGCCCAGAATGCCATTTGCGCAGCGCCGACGCTCATTTTCCCCATACGTGCAGAGAGGAAAAACACCATGCCGAGCGGCGCCAGCATGACCACCCACTTCAGCGGGCTGTTGAAGATCATTGTGCCGAATTCAGTGAGTTGAGTGCCTGCCGATGTTTGAACCACGGCCATCATGAATGTGACGTATGCCACGACACCGGTGATAGCGACGCCCGCGGCCATGTAGTTATAGACGCGAAGCATATAAGCGCGCAGTCCCTGGTCGATGGCATGTGCATCTGCACCAGGCACGCTGGTCGGTCGCGCATATCCTTGTCTGTCAAATTCCGCCATGTTGAATCGTCCTTTTGGCTGGTTGAATTTCCACTTCAGGTCTAACACCTGAATTTGGCAGTTAATATGGTGATTTCGGGACCAATGCGCAAGTCATGCTGGATCACAGTGTTAAGAGTTCAACTTTTGCCCGGCTCGTGAGCATTGTGGCGTGCATGGGTGTCATACCAGCCGGGAATCGTGGTGTGAGCGAGGAACTCAATGGCACGGCGTACGGGCTTGCGGATGAGGGAGGTTTTCCAGAAAATCGAGTTCGTAACCCGCCGGTTGCGCCGGAATATCCTGTCATAGTCGACAAGGATTTCCGCCGCGCTGCGCCATTCTCCTTCAAGATCACGGCCGAAGGGCCCGGATGACCCCTTGGCGAAATGATGATCCACGCTTTTCCCCTCAGCGGAGACTGCCGGTAATTTCCTGCGATGCATCCGGGCCTGCTGAATCGCCTTGAAGCTGTCGTAACCAAGCTCGCGGAGCAGATCGATCTGTTTTTTCTGGTTGCCGATATCCTGCTCGATCGCCTCGATCGAGAGGTAAGCGGGCTTTGTGTCAAACGACTTCAGAACCTCAAGACAGTGTATGTCCGCACCTTCGATATCGATCTTCATATAGTAGGGCATGCCGGTCTTCCGGATCACTGATGAAAAATTGATCACAGGCACCTTTATTTCCGTGACCCCCGCAGCGCGTTTTGCGCTGGACTGGACCACGCCAGACTCGATCGTTCCCCACTTTGAGCGGTCCGCATACTGGTAGAAGGTGATGTGCTTGACGCTTGGATCGGGAACAATCGCACCCTCGACAATATGCAGGCGGTTATTTTGAATGAAAGTGGCGAGTGACGTCTTGGTTTCCTCAATCAATCCCGGATGGGCCTCGAAAGCCACCACGTCGAACCCTTTCTTGAGATAGAATTCGGTGTCCTCACCCTTGTGCATCCCGACATCGAAAATCAGGTTGGGCATGAATTTCGCGTGCTTGATCCCCGGCATGACTGTCTCACTTCTGGCGCAGATGTGCAGAGGTTTTTGCACCCAGGACCCGCCACGTGGCAAGAGCTCCAAATATCAGCACGAGGCTGACTGCCCACGAAATGGCGGTCAGTAGGGCGGGAATGTCAAATGTGAAATTGGCGTCCATGGCCAGTTTCACCACTAGGAAAGCACCGAGTGTTCCAAGGGCCGCAGCGAATATGCCCGTCACCAGTGCCAGTACGCCATATTCGATGAGATGGGCGCTGACTACTTTCACCCGGGTTGCGCCAAGGGTCTTGAAGATGACCGCTTCGCGAATGCGTCGGCGATGCGCAGTTGTAAGTGCGCCGGCCAGGACAATGGCGCCTGCAATCAACGTCACCCCGCCCGCTGCCGCGATCGCCGCCATGACCTTTTCGGCAATACGGCGAAACGTGTTGATGGCATCGCGTACCCGCAGGGCCGTAACATTGGGCATGGTTTCGGAAATCTCCTGGATCATCACCCCTTCTTTCGACGAGCGGGATTTCTCCGGCAGGGTCAGTGTCGCCAGGATATTGTGGGGTGCATCGGCAAGCGTGTTCGGGGTGAACACCATGACGAAATTTATCGCGAGCGAATCCCAGTCAACTTTGCGGTAGTTTGCAATTTTCGCAGTGACGTTCCGGCCAAGCACGTTGACGGTGACATTATCGCCTATCTTGAGGCCAAGGCCCTGCGCGATTTCACCCTCGAACGAGACCAACGGCTCGCCGTCATAGTCCTTGGCCCACCAGTCCCCTTTCACCAGTTCAGAGCCTTCAGGAACCACATCAGAGTAGCTCAGGCCACGATCACCATTCAGCACCCACCCTGTGCCGGGCGCAGGCTTGATTTCACTAGGGCGCTTCTCGTTGAGCCGCACAATGCGCCCGCGCAGCATGGGGGCATTGCCAATGAGGGTTTCAGGTTCATGGCGACGCACCAGCGCCTCAAGTGTCCCCATCTGCTCCTTGCCGACGTCAAGTACGAAATAGCTCGGCGCCTTGGAGGGGATTGTTGTTTCAAATTCCTTCTGCAGGGAAGCATTCACCAGCGCCACAGCGCACAGCAGCGTCAGGCTGGCGCCGAGTGACAGGGAAACGGGTCGGGCCAACCCGCCGGGCCCTGAAAGGCTGGCGCGCGCAAGCGCAAAGGCTACATTTTTCGGGCGCGGCAAACGCCGCGCTATGCGCTCAATCAGCCACCCAAGGCCCAGGAACAGGCAAAACACGGCGACCAATCCGGCACAGGCGAGCACTGCCAGCAGGCGCGCCTGCGCGGAGGCAATCGCAATGCCTGCGAGCATGAGGCCGCAGCCGATGCTCAGAGCGATATATCGTTTGCGGGGTCGTGACTGCTCATCTGACACTTGCTGTCTCAGCAACAGGGCTGCGGGCAGGTCTCGTGCCTGCCCCAGCGGCCAGAACACGAACATGAGGGCGGTAAGCAGACCGTAGGCGCTGGCCAGGGCGAGTGCGAAGGGTTGTGGCTCAAGAGCAAGTTGTACAGGCAAAGCACCGGCGCCCAGGATTGCCACGCCCAGGGGGAGCAGGGCTCCTAGCCCCAGGCCGATGAGTGTACCAAGTCCGGCCAGCATCATTACTTCAGTAAGATAAATGCTGAAGATGGCGCTGCCGCTCGCACCCAGGCATTTAAAGGCGGCGATCACGGGACGTTTGCGCGCAAGATATGCGGCGATGGCGTTGGCGACGCCAATGCCGCCGATCATCAATGTTGTGATGCCGACGAGAGTCAGGAACTGTGACAGGCGGCCAGCCACACGGGCCACGCTGGGCGAGGGATTACGGCGATCACGGATGGTGAAGCCTGCGTCGGGAAACCGCTTCTCGATTTTCTTGGTAATTGACCCAAGCCCTGTTTCTCCCGCCTGCTCAGGGTCACTCAAGGCGATGCGGTAGCGCCATCGGATCAGGCTGCCGGGCTGAAACAGGCCGGTCGCATTGAGGTTTTCCAGTGACATCAGAACCCGCGGGCCGAAGGAAGGCCGCCCGGCCAGCTGGTCGGGTTCGCGGATGAGTTGGGCGATGATTTTCAGGCTCGCATTGCCGATGTGCAGGCTTTCGCCAACTTTCATCTCCAACCGTTCCAGCAGCAGGGGCTCAACGGCAATCACGCCGGGTGCATGCAGCGACGACATCTGCAGCTGCGTGCCGTTGGCATCCAGTGCAACCTCGCCGTAGAGCGGGTAGCGCTTGTCCACCGCCTTGAGACGCACAAGCGCCAGGCGTTTACCGTTTTCCGCCCGCGACATCGCCCGCATGGTGGCGACTTCAGAAACGCTCCCGAGATTACTCATAAATCCGCGTTGTTCCGCGTTCGCCTGGCGATGCACCAGGCGGAGCGACAAATCGCCGCCCAGAATGGTCTGGCCCTGCCGGGCAAGCCCCGTCTCCAGCGCCCCGGCCAGCGAGCCGATACCGGCGATGGCAGCGACGCCCAGGGAGATGCAGGCTACGAATATGGCAAATCCGCTCCACCCCAACCGCAGGTCTCTCAGCGCCAGCCGCAACACCAGAGGCATGGTGAAACGCCTTCTGGTGGAGGGTGACCGGGAAAGGGCCTGGGTACTCATGCGGGCGTGTCCGCACGCTTACGCTTGGGCTTTTCAAATTTTCCATCGCTCATCTTCAGCACCCGTTCGCAGCGCCTGGCGAGTTTCTCGTCATGGGTGATGAGCATCAGGGTGGCGTTATGGCGGGCGCGCAAATCGAACAGCAAATCCATGACTGCCGCGCCCGTCTTGGTGTCGAGATTGCCGGTGGGTTCATCAGCCAGGATAATTTTCGGACCGGCAGAGAGCGCGCGCGCCAGTGCAACGCGTTGCTGTTCACCTCCCGAGAGCTGGGCCGGGAAATGGTCCATGCGATGTTCAAGCTTCACGTCGGCAAGAGATTTGCGCGCGGCCTCAAAAGCGTCAGGCGAACCCAGGAATTCAAGCGGAAGGGCGACATTTTCCAGCGCTGTCATGGTTGGCACCAAGTGGAATGACTGGAAAACGATGCCGATATTACCGGCACGGAGCTTTGCCAGTTCATCCTCGCTCTGACCCGATAAATCCTGGCCGGCGATCTCAACCTGACCGCTGGTCGCGCGCTCCAGTCCAGCAGCAACCATCAGCAAGGTTGTCTTGCCGGACCCACTCGGACCAACAACTGCCACGGCCTCGCCCTGCTTGAGCGTCAGGTTGACGCCACGCAGTATTTCAACCTCGCCCGCCCGGCTCGGCAGGGTGACAAATAGGTCCCGAAGACTTATGGCTGGCGATTTTACATCTTGCTTCAAAAGCTGGGGCTCCTCATATCGAGGTGTCATAGCAAATCGACATGCTGGCGGGTTAGAAAAGAAATCGTGAAATCGATGACAGACACTCAACGTATAAAATTGTCCCGGATAAGGCGCGCAGGTGTTTCGACCTGCGGGGCGTTAGCCCGGCCTATAGCCTTATACGGTCTGGCGCTCGCAATCCTTCTCTCATTCTCCATTTTTTCGGCATGGGCTGGAGAAAGAGTTCTGCTTGCCACCTATGGCGACAGCCTTTCAGCCGGGTTTGGCCTGAGCGAAACTGACGCTTTCCCGGCGCAGCTGGAAAAAGCCCTGAAGGCGCGCGGTCATAATGTGCAGGTGGTCAATGCGAGCGTGTCAGGCGACACCACGGCGGCGGGGCTGAAGCGCTTTGAGTGGTCCTTTCCCAAGGGGGCACAAGGCGCGATTCTGGAACTTGGCGCCAACGACGCATTGCGCGGTCTGGACCCGGAGAAAACGCGCGCCAACCTCGACGCGCTCCTCACACGCATCAAGAAGAAAGGTGCTGAACCCCTGCTGGCAGGCATGCTGGCGCCGCGCAACATGGGTGTTGAGTTTTCGCAAAAATTCGACCCGATCTTTCCCGATCTGGCAAAAAAACATGATGTGCTGCTTTACCCTTTCTTCCTGTTTGACGTGGCCGGGAAGAGAAACCTCAACCTTGCCGACGGGCTGCACCCCAACCCCGAGGGCGTGAAATTGATCGTCTCCCAGATGGTGCCCCTGGTCGAAAAACTCCTCACCCGCATTTCCGCGCACCGGACCAAGACGCAATAACGCAAATGCCGAGATTGTTTTCAGGGCTTGAGATTCCGCGCGCAATTTCAGACCGTCTCACCTTGCTCAAAGGCGGTCTTGAGAGCGCCCGCTGGGTAGAGCCTGAGAATTATCACATCACGCTGCGCTTCATTGGCGATGTCGACGGGGATACGGCTGAGCGATTCTCGCAGGCCCTGGCGCAAATCAGGGCCGCACCATTCATGCTTACCCTTGATGGGGTAGGAAGCTTCGGACGCGGGCGTCCGCGGGCTGTTTGGGCCGGGATTGGCCAAAGCGAGCCACTCGAAGCCCTTGCGAATGCCCATGAGCAGGCAGCCCTCGCCGCGGGTCTGGAGCCCGAGGGCCGCAAGTTTCACCCCCATGTAACCCTGGCGCGGATGCGCGGAACCAAGGCAGTGGATGTCGCAAAATACCTTGAGCACAATGGGGCGTTTCTCTCGCCCGGTTATACAGTTGAGCGCTTCGTGCTGTTCTCGGCGCGCGAGGGGCGCGGTGGCGGGCCCTACGTGGTGGAACAGGCGTTTCCGCTAGGTGAGCCTGGCGAGTAGCGCTTTCGAGCCCGCCTCGATGAGGTTTAGGACCTCTTCAAATCCCTCGTCACCCCCGTAATACGGGTCTGGCACCTCGCCGGGACCCTCGCCCCTCATATCGTCGAGAAACAGCCTGACCTTGTGGGCACTCTCTTGTGGTGCAAGCGCTGATAGATCTGAGAGGTTGGTTCCATCCATGGCGAGGATCAGGTCAAATTCGGTGAAATCCCGAGGCCTGACCTGCCGGGCGCGCAGGCCGGTTAAATCGATGCCGCGGGCCGCGGCGGCCGCCTGCCCCCGTGGGTCAGTAGGATTACCAGTATGCCAGGCGGCGGTGCCCGCGGAATCCAGCATGAAACGCGACCCGAGTCCCGCCTGCGCTGCCACATGGGCGAAGACGCCCTCGGCCATGGGCGATCGGCAAATATTGCCAAGACAAACAAACAGCAATTTATGACGACTGGGTTGGGTCATAGGACATGCCGGGCGGGATGCGGACTCGTCTTCGTCACTTTCCATGACATGGCGGGCGTGGCAAAACAAGCTGAGGAGACTGGGCACAAGGAGCAGTACACCATGGCAGACAAACTGGAAGGGAGCGCCCGCACCGATGGCTTATCTGGTCTTGAGGGCTGGAGCGAGGTGGAGGGCCGCGATGCGATCTCGAAAACCTTTACCTTCGCTGACTTCAATGCAGCTTTCGGGTGGATGGCCCGGGTGGCGCTCATGGCCGAAAAAATGAACCATCACCCGGAATGGTTCAACGTGTGGAACCGGGTGGAAGTAACACTTTCAACCCACGATGCAGGCGGGCTGACCGCACTCGACGTCAAGCTGGCAAAAAAGATGGACGCGCTCGCGATAGGTTAGGCCCTACCAGGACCCCGCCCACCAGCGGCCCTCGATCGATGGATCATTGGCGCGGTAGCGTGGACGCGAAACCCGTCGAGGCTTGGGATGGGGATAAATGTTGCGGGGCCTTCTTACGCCCGGATACCGTGCCCCGTCATAGGTCTTGATGGCCTGTCCACCTGCAGTTTCGGCATTCGCGACGCGGTTGAGCGCCTCAGGATTCTCGGCCCTCTCCGCACGCTGTTCATAATCTTCCTTGGCGGCTTCGCTCCACGGTTCAGGGTTGCAACGGCAATTGGGCACATATTCCTCGCGGTAGCGGAACGCGTTCTCCATAGTGGAATAGGGCTTGCCCTGAAGGTCGACCATCTGCGGAACATCTGCGCCAGGGTTACGGTGATAGAACAGCTTGGCCGGAATCTGGCAGCTGGACTCGCACTGTTTGGCGTCGCGCGCGATGCCTGATCGCGTCGTGGAAAAGCTCACAGGCCAGTAATAGCCATCGCAGGTGCGCACGCAAAGAGTCCGGTATCGGCCATAGCTGCGCATGTAAGACGGGTAAGTGGACGACCAATTATTCAGCCCCTGGTAGCGCGCACTATAGGAAGTGTTGCGGCTTGAAGTCCTGTAGGCCCCTGTGTCGCCGAACAGCGACCCGAACAACGACCCGCCTGATGACGATTGCCGCGGGGCCGGGCGAGCTTTGCGGCGCGTAGAATAACCAGACGAAGTATACCTGGCAGGGCTTGAAGTGGGCTTTCGGGTACTGCCTGACTCACTGCGCCCGGTCTGTAATGTTTTTATCCTCGCATGAAGGTCGCGGCAGCCTGCGACAGAATTGGCATATTGCGGAAGATTGCAACCATAGCGTTGGATTTGCCCGCGCAGGTTGGCCAAAGTTGCAGCATTGCTGCCTTGCGCCCGCGCACCGGGAACAGAGGATATGAATGACGACCCCCCCGCCAGCAGCACTAGAACGAATGAGATGGACAAAGGTATCGATCTTTGCGCCAGATATGTGGTTTTACGCGTGCTACCAGCCATATGCACGGGTCCCTGACTCACAACGCTTCACTGTCCCTGCCTCTTAAGCTTTTTCGCGCCCGATCACATGGCGGGCTTGTGAGAGGTGATTCTGGCTCCTATGTCTTTAAGAGGCCCTAATGGCCGCATATTTTTTGCAAAGATGAGTTTCGGGAGATCAGATGCGCTCGGGAAAAGACGGCACCGGTAATTATGATGCGTCATTCAATGACGCTGATATGGATGAGTCTGCCCTTGAGCGGCGTGAGCGTAAAGTGCGCGCCGAATTCTGGAACAAGCTGAAACGTGTCGCCGGGAAGCTCCCCTTCGTCGACGATCTTGTTGCGGCCTATTACTGCGCCATGGACACCGATACGCCGCTGAAGGTGCGCGCAACGCTGCTCGGGGCATTGGCCTATTTCATCCTGCCGTTCGATATCGTGCCCGATTTTATCGCAGGCATCGGCTATGGCGATGATGCGGCTGTTCTCGCCGCCGCCATCTCGCTTGTGTCCGCACATATCAAGCCCACCCACCGGGTGGCGGCGGCAAAGGCCCTGGGCAAGGATATGACGGGCGAAGATCCGACCGGTACGGCCTGAGCCTGCTTGCGCCCGCGTGCTGTGAGCGGTCATAACGGGGCATGAGAGATGCTGATTTCAATACCCCGGCTCAACCCGGCAAGACCCGCGGTTATTTCGCAATCGGGGCGGAGCGCATATCCAAGCAATTGAATCTGGGCAACATGGTGCGTTCAGGTCATGCTTTCGGTGCCAGTTTCGTTTTTACAGTCGGAGCCCATTATACCGCACTTGAGGCCCGGGCCGACACTTCCAAGGCGCCGTTGCACGTGCCGCTTTATCACTGGGACACTCCGTCGCACATGGCGCTGCCGCAGGGGTGCCGGCTTGTGGGCGTGGAGCTGGTCGAGGGGGCGGTGGACCTGCCGAGTTTCCATCATCCGCTGCAGGCGGCCTATATCCTGGGGCCGGAACGGGGTGAATTATCACCCGAAATCCTTGAGCGATGCGATCATATCGTCAAGATACCGACCGCCTTTTGCATAAATGTCGCCATGGCCGGGGCCATCGTTATGTATGACCGTGTACGCACTCTCGGGCGCTTCGCGCCGCGCCCGGTGAGCGAGGGCGGTGCTGTTGAACTGCCTGAAGGGCACGTATTCGGACGCCCGAAAAAACGCTGAACACGGCCTTTTTGCATACAAATCAATGCCAAAGACTGGTCAAACAGTTGTGAAGAGCGTATGATTTTGGCCGATGCGGTCTAAGGGGGAGGGCCAGATGTACAGGTATATTGTAGCAAGCATTGCAGTATTCGCCATCTCGGCAACACCGGCACTCGGGCAAAAAGCGACGTTCAAGGTCAAGAGCGGGGACTGGTCCGTCTATGCTCATGATGCGGGGGGTAAGAAAACCTGCTTCGCTGCCGCGCAGCCGCGCTCGACAAAACCCAAAAACGTCAAGCGCGACCCGATCTATTTCTACGTATCCGACTGGCCGAAGGACAAGGTATCGGGTGAAATCAGCTTGAAGCTGGGCTATCCGCTGAAACCAGGCGTACCGGCAACCATCAAGATTGGCGACAAGAGCTTCAAACTCTTCACCAAGGGAGAAGGGGCCTATATTGAGAAGGCTTCGGTTGAGAAACAGGTTGTTGCCGCCATGAAGGGCGGCGCCACGATGGTGGTGCAGGGACGCTCAAAGCGCGGCACTCTGACCACGGACGAGTATTCCCTCACCGGCATTTCCAAGGCGCTGGACGCCGCCGCAGCGGCGTGTAAGTAGGCACCGACCAGCACAGCGTTGCGTGCCATGAAGTGAAGCACCTGAACGGGTGCTTGAGTTTCAACTGATCCATATACAGATAGATCTTTCACAGGCCGGGTTGGCCGCGATGTGAAGAACTAACCTGGACTCAGGCAGCGCGGACCTGTGCCACGAATTTCTGAACCTCCGATTTCATCAGTTCCGACTGCTTGGAAAGCTCCGCAGACGCAGACGTGACCTGACTGGATGCAGTCCCGGCTTCCTGTGATGCCTGGGTTACCCCGGCGATACTCGTGGAAACTTCCTGGGTTCCGGACGCCGCTTCGGTGACATTGCGGGCGACTTCCTGGGTCGTTGCTCCCTGTTCCTCCATGGCAGCTGCAATCGCCGTCGAAGTTTGTTCAAGTTGATTTATGACCGTGCCGATTTCAGCGATGGAGGCAACAGCCGTCTTGGTCTCCGTTTGGATCTCTGAAACAAGCTCTGAGATTCCCTCCGTGGCCTTTGCCGTTTCGTTGGCCAATGTCTTAACTTCGCTGGCCACAACGGCAAATCCCTTGCCAGCTTCGCCGGCGCGGGCCGATTCGATCGTGGCGTTGAGAGCCAGGAGGTTGGTCTGCTCGGCGATATCGGAAATCAGAGAAACAACCTCACCGATCTTGTCAGCCGTTTGCGCTAGGGTTTCCATCTGGGCGGAAGTCTGGGAGGCATCTTCAACAGCTTTCTTCGAGGCATTGGAAGCATCAGCCACTTGCTGGTTGATCTCTGCGATGGAGTTCGACATTTCTTCCGTGGCCGAGGCGACGGTCTGCACATTGGCCGAGGCCTGTTCGGAGGCTGCAGCAACGGAATTCGCCTGGCTGCTGGTCTCCTCTGCAATGCTCGACATTGATTGGGCTGTTGAGTTCAACTCCGCTGAAGCCGAGGACACCGTTTCGACAATACCACCGACACTGGCATCAAAGTCATCGGCTAGCGAATTCATCAACGCGCGCTTTTCTTCTTCATTGCGCTGTTTCTGTTTTTCCTGGTCAGCCTGCAGTTCTTTCGTCTTCATCATGGAGTCCTTGAACACAGCATAGGCCCTGGCGACGGCGCCGATCTCATCATCGTTATGGACTTTGACATCCACCGACATGTCGTCCGCGTTGAGCGCATCAAGTCCATTTACGATCTCGACGAGCGGGCGCGAGATGCTCCGTGTGACCAGCAAGTAGGCGACACCTGCGCCAGTGACCAGGGCAATGCCCGTTATTACCATCAGCAATTTAAGGGCGAAATGTTCGTGCTCTTCGGCCTGTTTCGCTGCGTGCTCGGTGAAGCTTTCCACCTCGACCAGAAGCTTCTCCAGTGAATGATCGAGACCTTCTTCCTCGGCTTCGATCTTTGGCAGCAGAGACAGGGCCTTCTCAAGTTGGCCCGCATGGATCAGCTTGAAAGCTTCGGCCACATGATGGTCGTAGTCCTTGTGTTCATTGATCAGGCGGGCAAAAACTGTCAGCACGTTCTGGAATTCGTTCCGCTCCTCTTCCGTTGCGGCTGTGTCATAGGCATGCTGGGCAAGCGTTTTAACCTCCTCGAACTCGTTTTCGACCTTGGCGCCCAGTTTCTCAAAAGTTTTAACCGCTTTCTCAAACTCCGCCTTGGCCTCGTGATGCTTTTCCATCACTTCGGCGGTCCGGAAGGCGCGCTCCATGTTGATCGCCTGTTCAAGCTGGTGGATCGTGATCCGGGTCAAACCTTCAGTCAGGGGCAGGTCGCGTTCCGCAATTCCCTCGATTTCCATGCCGATCTTGTTCATCTGTCAGATGCTTGTCCCCGCAACCGCAGCGAGCAGCGCCAGGCAAAATCCGACGAGTGAGAAAATTTTGGTACCGATTTTCATCGAACCACCGGTACGTGAGGGGAGTACATGGCCCGTACTCGATTTCATTGGATTATCTCCAGAATGATCGGTGCCGCTTTACTTTTTACTGCTGACCTACCGATGGTGCGAGGGCTGCATAAGATGCGAATTGTTGCCCATTCCAAATTCTAAAATCAGTTTCAGTGGATTCAACTAAGACTAGAAACAGAGCTAAACGTCGCGAGACTTTGTATTGAATTTATAATAACAACTTCATGTTTAAACTCATCTTAAGGAATACTTTGGATACTTAAGTATCTGCCATTCTCTGGGATATGCCGAAAGAGTGGCCGGCGCATGTCTGCTGGAGCTTTTCTTCATGGAAGCATCGCATAAGAGCGAAGCCAAATACGCAGCTGAAATTATTGCGCATCTGGCACGGCTGACATACTCAGATGGAAGTGTCGGCAGTTTAACCAAAGCTCAGTGGACGGCCCTGAGATTCTTCGGCACGTCGAGCAGATTCTCCCACACAATGTCCGCTTTCGCCGACTACCACGCCACGACACGCGGTAGTGCCTCCCAGACGATCAAGGGTCTCGTCGCTAAAGGCTTCCTTGAGCAATTACCCTCCAAAAAAGACGGGAGATCAGTCCGCATAGAGTTGACTGAAGAAGGACGTTCGTGTTGCGAAAAGGATCCATTCGAGAGCCTGGTTCAGGCAATCGAGACACTTCCAGATGGCGTTCAGGCCAGCTTGTCAACTGTCCTGGACGATGTACTGGCGTTCCTTAGTGCCGATCGGCAGGAAAAAAAATTGGGCACCTGTTCAAAGTGCAAATTTCTCAAGGAATGCTTTGATAATAAGAGGACAGAAACTTCATTTTTCTGCGTTCATTCACAAGAGGTATTATCCGAGCCGGAACGCCGGCATATTTGTATGAATTATCAGCCCTAGATGTCCGCTATCGGCGCCAACCAGACCCTTTGTGCGGGACCAGCAGATGCACATTTGTGAGTGCGTGGCGTCGAGGATGCCCTGAAGCCTTTCCCATAGCGACCGGGTCTGTGCTAAACCGCGCTGGCAATGAGCATTTCTGATCAAGAAAAACCAACACTCATCGGACTGAGCCCAGCTCAGCTTTCCGAAACCTTCGCAGCGCTCGGCGTGCCAGAGAAGGCGCGGCGCATGCGCAGCGCTCAACTGTGGAACTGGCTCTATGCCCGCGGGGCCACAGAGTTCGATCAGATAACCGTGATCTCCAAGGAGCTGCGCGCAACGCTCGCTGAAAGCTATTCTCTCACCCGCCCAGAGATCGTCACCGAACAGGTTTCCGCTGACGGCACGCGCAAATGGCTGTTGCGCCTTGAGCCCGACAAGCCTGGCGGGCAGGGCCCTCTCGTCGAGACCGTCTATATACCGGAGCCCACGCGCGGAACCTTATGTATTTCCAGCCAGGTGGGCTGCACGCTCACCTGTACTTTCTGTCATACCGGCACGCAAAAACTGGTGCGTAATTTGAGACCCGGCGAGATCGTCGGACAGATCATGCTGGCGCGTGACCGGATCGGAGACTGGGTTGGCGCCGAAGCTGATAACCCGACCGGCCTGCCGGAGGCCGAGCGCAAGATCACCAATATCGTACTCATGGGCATGGGTGAGCCACTGTATAATTTCGACAATGTGCGCGACGCCATGGCGATAGCATCGGCCAGCGACGGGCTGTCTTTCTCCAAGCGCCGGATTACCTTGTCCACCTCGGGCGTGGTACCGGAAATCCCGCGCTGGGGCGAGGAAGCGAACACCATGCTGGCAATCTCGCTCCACGCGGTGCGGGATGAGTTGCGCGATGAGCTGGTCCCGATCAATCGCAAATGGCCCATTGCCGAGTTGCTGGAAGCCTGCCGCCAGTATCCATCGCTTTCCAACGCCAAGCGCATCACCTTTGAATATGTGATGTTGAAGGACGTGAATGATTCCGTTGCAGACGCCAAGGAGCTTGTGCGGCTCTTGAAGGGCATTCCGGCCAAGATCAATCTCATTCCCTTCAATCCCTGGCCCGGCGCGCCATATGAATGTTCCGACTGGGAGCAGATCGAGACATTTGCGGAGGTCGTGAACCGGGCGGGCTATGCCTCACCGGTGCGCTCCCCCCGGGGCCGGGATATCATGGCAGCGTGCGGGCAGCTCAAATCAGAGAGCGTCAAGCAGAGCGCATCCGAGCGGCGCGCCGAGGCGGCCACAACGTGATCTTCAGAACCATCTTCCGCTGGTTGTGGGTGGTGATTGCCTTTGGCATCGCCGCATCGGTTACGCTCGTTGTCCTGTTCGGCATGGGAATATTCTGGCTGGGCGATGAAATCCGCGCCGGGGCTGAAGGGGATGACTTCATCTGGGCAAGCGCGGAAATTTTCGCCGCCATCTTTTTCACAGCCGCAGTCGCGCCTGCACTCACCGCGCTTCCGGGTGTGCTTGCCGTTATTATCGGCGAGGTGATGCGTATACGCTCTTCGATCTATTACATGCTGGCGGGCGGCGCGGCGCTGGCCGTCATTCCCATCCTCGCCCGCTCGGCGGAAAACGCGTCCATGCCGTTCTCCAGCTATATGAGCCTGTTTGCCGCGAGTGGCTTCATCGGCGGTTTCGCCTACTGGGCGCTGGCCGGTGCGCGGGCCTGATCAACACAGTGTGAAAAAAATCAGAGCCGATTGCGCCGCCTGAAATACACAAGCTGCATCGCACAGTGGTAAGGCTCGCCGAGCAGCCAGTCTATGAAGGTCACCGACGCGATCCCGTACCAGCGCTCTTCCATCAGGGCTTCACCCGCCATGACGGAGAGTGTTTTGCCGAACAGGGCATAACAGGCCTTGCAATATGCGTCCGTGACCTTGCGGGGTAATTTCGACTTTTGAACCTTCACAACCATCTGACTGACCTCGCTGACTGTACGGGGGCGAGCGCCCCTTTAAGTGTTAGTCGCAATGAGGTTCGAAAAGGTTCAAATCAGGATGATGCTTTTTCCAGGCTCCACGAAATTGACTGTTCCAGCCGGTCATCGCCCCAGAAAAGCTCCCCGTCTTCCGTGACGAATGTCGGTGAGCCGAACAGCCCGAGTGCCAGGGCGTCATCGGTCTGCCTGCGCAGGCGCTGCTTGATCTCGGGCGTTTCAATCCGGGTCAGCAACTCATCCGCCTCCAGTCCGATGGCTGACAGGCAAGTGCCGAGTGCAGTCTTGTCCTCAAGCTGGATATTACCCGCGAACTGCTCGGTAAATACCAGCCGCGAAAACCGTCCGGCCCAGCCTTCGTCCGCACCGATAAGAGCAAGTCGAGCAGCGTAAAGGCTCAGTTGCGGGAAGGGGTCCGGCATGGTGAAAGAAAGCCCGCGCGCCGCGCAAATACGCTCCATGTCACGGATCATGTAGCGGCCCTTTTCAACCTGCTCCTTGAAGGGGGATGTGGTCCAGCCCTGGGCCTTGAAGAAGGGGCCGAGCAGAAACGGGCGCCAGCGCACCTCAATCCCGGCATCTCGAGCCAGGTCCTCGATGCGCATGACGGAAAGATAGGTGTAGGTGGAAGCGAATTCGTACCAGAAATCGAGCTTGGGCATTGGGGCTTCCCGGCGCTAGTGCAGTTCGGAGAAAACGAAGCCGGAAGTGTGGCCCTCTTCCAGGACGGAGACAAGCGGGGGTGAGCACACACCGTGTAGCCGGCTCGAATCGGTTAATGAAAGATTAAGCGAATCGAACTCACCTAGGCGTTCAGACAAAAACCATTTAGGCGCCTCGATGTCTCACCGGCCTGCCACTGCCCCGGAAGGAAATAGAAAAGCCCGCCGCCTGGAGCAAAAGCGTTCTCGCAAGGCGCAAGCCAGGGCGCCCGTCGCTGTTCCGTCCAATCAAGCGAAAAATTCGAATGGTGCCCTGGATCACGCAAGGGAACTGGTCCAGCAACAGAACTTCGAGGAAGCCATTCGCCATCTGCAGACCGTCAAAACCGAGCATTCAGCGTTGGCAGAATTCTGGTTGCTTCTCGGGCTATCGCTCGAGCAGCTGAACTCGCTGACAGCGGCCAGTCAGAGCTACAAAAAGGCCGTTGAACTGGCGCCTGACAATGCCGAGGGTTGGCATGGTCTGGGACGCGTGCTTCACAATGGCAACCGCTTTGACGCAAGCGAAGTCGCGCTCGAACGCTGTCTTTCCATACAACCTGACAACGCAGAGACATTAAAACTGCTGGCTTTGGCGCGCTATGGTCAAGGTGATTGCAAAGGGGGTTTGCGGGCTTGCAAGAAAGCGATGGTCCTGAAGCCGGAATGGGATCAGGCTTATTATATTAAAGGCCTCCTTCATAAATCCACAGGGCACAATGAGGACGCGCGTAAGGCCCTGACATATGCCCATATGCTCAATCCTGGAATGATAAATGCGCTTCTCGAACTCGTTGATATTACGGAGGCGGCTCAACTGGATGACCTCCTGGAAAAGCTGGATGCGTTCCAGGAAGATGGACTGGGCGACCCGCTAAAAAAGTCTGCCCTGCAATTCTCAATCGCTAAAGTGTACCACCGCAAAAAACAGCATGATGAAGCCTTCTCGCACTACCGGGCCGCGAACGATCTGGGTAAAGGGGCGTTTGAATTCGAGAGGGAAGCGCATAGCAAAACAATTGATGAGACGATCACGGCCTTTTCTCCCGAGCTCTTCAGAAACAGCCATGCCAACGGAAGCACGAGTTCAAGGCCGATATTTATCGTCGGGATGCCGCGCTCCGGCACGAGCCTGACCGAACAGATCATATCCAGTCACAAGGAAGTTTTCGGGGTTGGTGAAAGTTATGCCCTGAATGCAATTGCCGAAGCTCTATCGAATGCGCAAGGAGGCGACTTGTCTTATCCGGCGGACGTCGGAAGAATTGATACGGCAACATTGGCTTCGCTGGCCGAAGAATATCTGTCCCGCATTGACAGACTCTGCCCGGCTGAAACCCAGCGCTTCACAGACAAGATGGTATTCAATTTTCTGAATTTGGGACTCATCGCGCTGTTGTTTCCAAATGCCTCTATCATTCACTGCCGTCGCGATCCGATGGACACATGCTTGTCATGCTACTTCCAGCGCTTCGATTCTGCCAAGCAGCTGTCATTTACGTCTGATCTGGAAGACCTCGGGTTCTATTACCGCGAATATGACCGGCTGATGGCCCATTGGCAGGATGTCCTTCCAATGCCGATCCTCGATGTCGAGTATGAGAAACTGATCACGAACCAGGACTCTGAAAGCAGGCGCATCATCGAATATCTCAAGCTGGACTGGGACGATGCCTGTCTGAGCTTTCACGAACAGGAGCGTGCGGTGCTGACCGCCAGCATGGTTCAAGCCCGTAAGCCAATCTACCAAACTGCAACGGGGCGGTGGCGGCGATATGAAAAACACCTGGGGTCCCTCAAGGACGCCCTGGGTGATTTGGCCTGAACACAGGTTTCCGAAAAAATACATATCATTGCCACCATCTCCCGTGGCGCTATAGTGCGCCGCAAATTGGTGTGGCGGTATTGGAAGACCGATGTCAGAACTCAAAAAAATCAACAAGGTCGTGCTCGCCTATTCGGGTGGGCTCGACACTTCGATCATTCTCAAATGGCTGACCGAAACCTATGACTGCGAAGTGGTCACTTTCACCGCGGATCTGGGCCAGGGCGAAGAGCTTGAACCGGCGAGGGCAAAGGCTGAACTGCTTGGCATCAAGGAAATCTATATCGAGGATCTGCGCGAGGAATTCGTGGCGGACTTCGTGTTCCCCATGTTCCGGGCCAATGCGCTCTATGAAGGCGTTTACCTGCTGGGCACCTCCATCGCACGCCCGCTTATATCAAAGCGCCTCGTCGAGATTGCACGCGAGACCGGCGCGGATGCCATCTCCCACGGGGCGACTGGCAAAGGCAACGACCAGGTGCGCTTTGAACTCGCAGCCTATGCGCTCGACCCCGACATCAAGGTCATAGCGCCGTGGCGCGAATGGGACTTTGTCTCGCGCGAGGACTTAATCGAGTTCGCTGAGAAACACCAGATCCCGGTACCGAAAGACAAGCGCGGCGAAGCGCCCTTCTCGGTGGACGCCAATATTCTGCACTCATCATCCGAGGGCAAGGTGCTGGAAGACCCGAATGTCGCCGCACCCGATTATGTGTTCATGCGCACGCTCTCGCCGGAAGAAGCCCCTGACAAGGCGACCGAAATCTCAATCGGTTTCGAAAAAGGCGATGCGGTTTCCATCAATGGCAAGGCACTATCGCCAGCTTCCCTGCTGGGCGCGCTAAATGATCTCGGACGCGACAATGGCATCGGCCGGGTTGATCTGGTGGAGAACCGGTTTGTCGGCATGAAGTCACGCGGCATATACGAGACGCCGGGCGGCACCATCCTGCTCGCCGCGCACCGGGCGATTGAATCGCTGACTCTGGACAGGGAGGCGGCGCATCTGAAAGATCAGCTGATGCCGCGCTACGCGGAACTGGTGTATTACGGTTTCTGGTTTGCGCCGGAACGCGAAATGCTTCAGGCGCTGGTGGACAAGAGCCAGGAGAGTGTCACGGGCGAAGTGAAACTGAAGCTCTATAAGGGCAATGTCATCGTCATGGGCCGCACCAGCCCCAACTCGCTCTATTCAGAAGAGCTCGTCACCTTCGAGGATGACGAGGGCGCTTATGACCAGCAGGACGCGGAAGGCTTCATCAAGCTCAACGCGCTCAGGCTGCGCTCACTGGCAGCGCGGAAGCGGAAGAGTTAAGCAACCCCTCCGGCATGTGGCTTGGGCAAATCCAGCATCTGCACCGTCTGGATGGACGGTTTGCCGATGAAAATTTTCTCGCCCCGCGATGTTTCAAATTCAAGAAACGGATGCTTGCCATTGAGAAGTTCGCCAATACCGCGTGTTTTCGGCACCACGAGATTGCCCTCCATGACGGTTCCGCCAGCGACATGAATACGCACGGCGCGGCGGGCTTTCAGCTCGGCTGTAGCTGTCTGACCTTCTGTCATCATTGCTCGTCCCTTCTGTCCCAAATTGGAACCTTCATTGGCCTCATGGGCCTTGCACTGCATAAAGCGTGCAAGTTGAGGGATATGAGCATTTGCATGGGGGACTGACTTGCCCCTATAAGGACGCGCCGGGCGGCGCTGACCCTTATGCGCCCCGCCAAATCCAAGAGAAAAACCAATGTCCCTGCGAAACATCGCCATCATCGCCCATGTCGACCACGGCAAAACCACTCTCATCGACATTTTATTGAGGCAGTCCGGGGCTTTCCGGGATAATCAGAAGGTCGCCGAACGGGCCATGGATTCGGGCGATCTGGAGCGCGAACGGGGCATTACCATCCTCGCCAAATGCACCTCCCTGACGTGGAAAGACACCCGCATTAACATTATCGATACACCGGGCCATGCGGATTTCGGCGGCGAGGTAGAGCGCATCCTGAATATGGTTGATGGTGCCATTGTTCTGGTCGACGCGTCTGAAGGGCCAATGCCGCAAACCAAGTTCGTTGTCTCAAAAGCACTCAAGATTGGCCTGAAACCGATCGTCGCCATCAACAAGATCGACAAGTCTGATGAGCGCCACGGAGAAGTCATCAACGAGGTGTTCGATCTTTTCGCGTCCCTTGATGCGACGGATGAGCAGCTGGATTTTCCAATCCTTTATGGCTCGGCCAAGGAAGGCTGGATGGCCACCGCGTCCGATGGTCCGAAGGATGGCATGGAGCCGCTGTTCGACATGGTGGTCTCACATGTACCCGGGCCGCAAACGCAGGGCGGCCCGTTCTCCATGCTGGCGACGACGCTGGAGGCAGATCCATTTTTAGGGCGCATTCTGACAGGTCGCATAACCAGTGGATCGGTTACACCAAACGAATCCATCAAGGCTTTGAGCCGGGATGGAACGGAAGTCGAGCGCGGTCGCATCACCAAGCTGCTCTCGTTCAACGGGCTGGAGCGCACCGGCGTCGAACAGGCGAGTGCGGGTGATATTGTCGCCATTGCCGGGCTTTCCAAGGCGACCGTATCGGACACCTTGTGCGATTTGTCGGTGAGCGAGGCGCTGGCGTCTGAGCCGGTTGACCCGCCCACGCTGGCCATGACATTCCGGATCAATGACGGGCCGCTGGCGGGGCAGGAAGGCTCCAAGGTGCAAAGCCGGGTCATTCGCGAGCGGTTGTTGCGCGAAGCAGAGGGCAATGTGGCGCTGACCATTACCGATACCGGCGACAAAGACTCGTTCGAGGTTGCCGGGCGTGGAGAATTGCAGCTCGCGATCCTGATTGAAACCATGCGCCGGGAAGGATTTGAACTCACGGTATCGCGTCCCCAGGTCGTGTTGCAGAGCGACCCTGAAACGGGTCAGCAGCTGGAGCCGGTTGAAGAAGTCATCATTGATGTGGATGAGGAGTTCGCTGGCGCCGTTGTGCAGAAATTGACCGAGCGCAAGGCTGAATTGATGGAGATGAAACCTTCGGGCGGCGGACGCCAGCGTCTCATTTTCCGCTCCCCGACGCGCGGCCTGATCGGCTACCAGAGCGAGCTTCTCACTGACACGCGCGGCACGGCGATAATGAACCGGGTATTCCATTCCTATGCCCCTTTCAGAGGAGCCATCCAGGGACGGCGCACCGGCGTTCTCATTTCCAATGCGCAAGGCAATGCGGTGGCTTTCGCCCTGTGGAACCTGGAAGACCGGGGACCGTTGATGATCAATCCCGGGACGCGCGTCTATGAAGGCATGATCGTGGGCGGGCATACGCGCGGCAATGACCTGGAGGTGAATGTGCTGAAGGGCAAGAAGCTCACAAACATGCGCGCCTCAGGCAAGGATGACGCGGTGGCGTTGACCCCGCCAATGATCCTGACACTGGAGAAGGCACTGGCCTTCATTGGCGATGATGAACTCGTTGAGGTCACACCGGAGTCGATTCGCCTGCGAAAGCGCCATCTTGATCCCCACGAGAGAAAGCGCGCCGAACGCGCCAAGGCAAGCTGAGTAAATTTATCCACGGCCCATTGCCCCGCTCCTTGAGCGCGCTATCATCGCGCTAATGACCACAGGCCTCATATCCATCCGCCACGCATCGCAAGGCGATGCAGCCGATATCGCTCGCGTGCATGAACTGGCATGGCGGCATTCCTACCAGGGCCTCATCCCCCATCTGCAACTGGAGCAGATGATGGCCCGGCGCGGACCAGGCTGGTGGCAGGACGCGCTTTGCAAAGGTATGCACGCGCTTCTACTCGAGTTCGACGGTGATGTATCTGGCTACGTGACGTTCGGGCGTAGCAGGATGCGGGGCACGCCCTATGCAGGAGAAATTTTTGAACTTTATATCCGGCCGGCCGAGCAGGGTGTTGGTTTTGGTGGACGGCTTTTCAATGCCGCCCGGACTGAGCTTTCAGCGCACAACCTGGCTGGACTTTGCGTCTGGTCGCTTGCCTGTAACGATCGGGCCTGCGTTTTCTATCAGCGTCTTGGCGGCAGGCAGATATCGGAAGGCCGGGAGATATTCGGCGATCAGTCCTTGCGAAAAGTTGCATTCGCCTGGCGCTGATATTCCTGAACTGTTTGTCTCTCTTCCCGCCCTGCACGTCCTTGCGGTTGGTCAGCTTTCAAGTACTCTAATTCATGAAATGATGGCGCCGGGCATGCAACGAGCGCAGCGTGAGGGAGGTATTACACATGCTGGAAACCACCGTAGCAGGCTCATTGCCGAAACCCTCATGGCTTGCCGAACCTGAAAAACTCTGGGCCCCCTGGCGGCTCGAGGGCGATGAACTGGAGCAGGGCAAGCGCGATGCCGCGCTCATCTGGTTGAAGGAGCAGGAAGACGCAGGCATTGATGTCGCCAGCGGCGGTGAACAGTTCCGGGTCCATTTCGTACATGGTTTTCTTGAACATTGCGATGGTATCGACTGGGACAAGAAAACCAAGATGGGCATCCGCGATGACCGATACGTGGTCGATGTGCCGACGGTAACGGGCCCGGTATCCCGCAAATATCCGATCCATTCAGACGAAGTACGCTATGTCCGTCCGCACGCTACGAACAAGCTGAAATTCACCCTGCCCGGCCCGATGACCATTTGCGACACGATTGCCAATGCCCATTACGACACCCGCCCCGACATGGCGATGGCATTTGCCGAGCTTCTCAACCAGGAAGCCAGGGAACTTGAGGCGCTCGGTGTCGATACCATCCAGTTTGACGAACCGGCCTTCAATGCATTCATGGCAGATACGGTAGAGTGGGGCGTTGATGCCCTCAACGCCGCGCGCAAGGGACTCAAATGCACCACGGCTGTGCACATCTGCTACGGCTACGGCATCAAGGAAAATATCGACTGGAAAGAAACACTGGGGTCCGAGTGGCGGCAATATGAGGAAATTTTCCCGGCCATCAACAAAAGCAACATCGACCAGGTGTCGCTTGAATGTGCCAATTCGAGGGTGCCGCTAGAGTTGATTGGCTTGCTGAAAGACAAGGACGTCCTTATTGGCGTAATCGACGTTGCGTCGCTTGAGGTCGAATCCCCGGAAAAAGTGGCCGATACTCTCACAAGGGCGATGGAATTCGTTGACCCGGAGCGCACTATGCCCTGTACAAACTGTGGTCTCGCTCCACTTCCCCGTGACGTGGCGGTGGGTAAATTGCAGGCTCTTGGCGCAGGTGCGGAGCTGGTCAGAAGGAAGCTGAAATAGCCTGATAGCGAAATTGGCGCTCGAAGCGGCAAGCAACTCATCAGTAAAACTATCACTGAATTTATCTGACATATGGCCAGTCGAACGAAAGTATGGTTCACTCCGGGCGGCTTGCGCACACAATGGCGTCATCAGAAGCGCTTTGGAATTATTGCGTTAGTTTTTGAGAGTAACCTTGGGAGGGTACATATGAGCAAAATCAAGAAAATTGACCGCCGGTCTTTTGTAAAAAAATCCGGCCTACTCGCGGGTGCCACTGCAGCCGCAACAATCGCTTCACCGGCTATCGTCCAGGCCAAGACCGAGATGGCAATCGTGTCCACATGGCCGCGTGACTTTCCGGGCCTTGGCATCAGCGCACAGCGTCTCGCCAAGCGCATTCCTGAGCTCACTGAGGGCCGGATAAACGTGACCTACTACGCTTCTGGCGAAAAAGTCGGTGCGTTTGACAGCTTTGACGAAGTTGCTTCGGGTAAATCACAAGGCTATATCGCGGCGGATTATTACTGGAAAGGCAAGCATCCGGGCTGGGCCTATTTCACGGCCGTTCCGTTCGGTCTGGTCTTCTCGGAAATGGAAGCCTGGATGAAATATGCCGGCGGCCAGGCCCTGCTGGACGAACTCGGCGCAGAGTTTGGCGTCAAGGGTTTTCCTTGCGGTAACACCGGCGTTCAGATGGGCGGCTGGTTCAACAAGGAAATGGAATCTGCGGATGACTTCAAGGGTCTGAAAATGCGTATTCCTGGTCTTGGTGGTGACGTGCTCGCCAAGCTCGGCGCATCTCCCGTATCCCTGCCGGGCAGCCAGATTTACGAAAATCTCGTGTCAGGCGCGGTTCAGGCAACGGAGTGGGTTGGCCCCTATAACGACTATTTCATGAAGTTCTACGAGGCAGCAAAATATTACTACTATCCGGGCATGCACGAACCCGCATCCCAGCTAAACCTCGGCATGAACAAAGCCTGGTGGGACAAGCTGTCCAAAACCGACCAAGCCATCATCGAAGCTGCCTGTAACGAGGAAAACTCGCGCCAGATGGCTGAGACCAATGCCAACAATGGTCAGTTTCTCGAAAAGCTGGTCAAGGAGCATGGCGTCAAGCTGCGCAAATTTAACGACGAAATTTACGACAGCTTTGGCGAGGGTGCCAAGGAAGTGTTCGACGAAGTGCGCCAGCACAGTCCGCTTGCGGCGAAGATCCACGACAGCTTCGCCAAGGTGCGCAGTGACGTTGGTGCCTGGAACGGCCTTTCTGACACGGCCTACACGATACAGCGCAACCGCGTGCTGGGCATAAAATAAGTCAGATCATTTCGATCAACGACATGTGAATTGGGACGGGGTTTTCGCCCCGTCCCTTTTTGGGGGGCTTTGCGTATGGCCAGAACAAAACCGGCCAAACCTGCACGCCATACAACAGGTGCCGATAGTGATCAGGAGCTCACCGTTCTCCTGGCGCGCTGTTTTGCGTGGAGCATAATCGCCACAATGGTTGCGTTCCTCATCAATAATTACCTGACAAACTGGCGCGACTGGCCCGGTCCCACGACCCTAATTACCGGTGTGGATGATGCCGGAACAATTTTTGCAGCGGCACAGGCCTCGATTTATGTGCTGGGCTTCGCCATCGCCACCGGCGCCGTCATGGCGACGAAATCACGAAAGCTCCGGCTGGAGTGTGAGACCATATTTGCCATAACCGGATACATCATACGCGCTGCTTTCTGGGCAGTTTTCCTTGTCGGCGTTGTTGACATGGTTGTCTCATTCCTGAGGGTTGAGGGTTTGTTGCCGCAGCTATTCGGAGACAAGCTGGCAATCGACCTGGGGCGATCCACCTTCCGTGGTCTCTACGTGCATTTTCCGATGGTCTTCATCGGGCTGGCCATCGCCGCATTTCACCGTGGGCTGGGCTTTCCCTGGCTGGCGCTGCTGGTCGTTGCGGCTGAATTGCTCATCGTGCTGACGCGCTTCATCTTTTCCTACGAACAGGCCTTCATGGCTGATCTCGTGCGCTTCTGGTACGCCTCGCTGTTTCTTTTTGCCAGCGCCTATACATTGCTGGAAGAGGGTCATGTTCGGGTCGACGTGCTCTATTCCGGGTTCACCAGCCGCACCAAGGGTCTTGTGAATGCGGTCGGAAGCATATTGCTCGGCGTCTCGCTCTGCTCCGTCATTATTTTTTACGGGATGGATGGCAAATCGACAGTCATCAACGGCCCGTTGCTCATTTTCGAGACCACCCAGACCGGCTTTGGAATGTATGTGAAATACTGGATGGCCGGGTTCCTGGGTATATTCGCCGTTTCGATGCTGATCCAGTTCGCCGGCTATTTCCTGGAAGGTCTGGCTGATTATCGTGGTGATCCCGGCAAACGAGAGCTGGAGTCCGAAGGCATTCTGGAGGCATAGAGGCAAGGCATGGAACTGTTTTTTCTTCTCCTCCTGGTCCTGCTCATGGCCACTGCACTGGGGTCCGGTTACCCGGTCGCCTTCGCGCTTCCCGGTTCGGCCATCATCTCCGTCGGGCTTGCGGCCCTTACAGGCTGGCTCCTCACCGGCTCGCCCGATGCCTATTTCATCCAGGGCGGTCCCTCTGAATGGCTCAGCGCAGGGGTTACGAACTTTCGCGGGGTCTACTGGGAAGTTGAACGAGATACGCTGATCGCCATCCCGCTTTTCGTGTTTATGGGCATCATGCTCCAGCGGTCACGCATTGCCGAAGATCTTCTCGTCACCATGGCGCAGCTGTTCGGCCCGGTACGCGGCGGTCTTGGCATGTCCGTGGTTTTTGTCGGTGCGCTGCTGGCCGCCACCACAGGAATTGTCGGCGCGACCGTGGTTGCCATGGGCTTGATTTCCCTGCCGGCCATGTTGCGCAATAATTATTCGCATCCCCTGGCGACCGGTACCATCGCGGCTTCGGGCACTCTGGGTCAGATTATCCCCCCATCAATCGTGCTGATTATTCTGGCTGATCAGCTTGCCAGTGCTACAGACCAGGCCAGCACGGCGCGCAAAGCGCTTTACAAGGCATCCACCGGTGAACTTTCGATGCCGTCGGCGTTCGACGTGTCCTCGACGAGTGCGGGTGAAATGTTCCTCGGCGCCTTGCTGCCGGGCCTCGTGCTGGTTGGCGTTTATATCGTGTTTATCGCGATATATGCGTTCATCAGGCCCAGCGTCGCGCCGGCGATACCCTTCGAGGGCAAATATGATGCCCGCTTCGCGGTCAAGGTGGCTATGGCTCTCGTACCTCCCCTGGCGCTCATCTTCATCGTTCTGGGATCGATCATCATGGGCATTGCGACCGTGAACCAGGCCGGGGCGATTGGTGCTGCCGGGGCCCTGATCATGGGCGGCTACCGGCTAAAGGACGGCCAGGCCCGCGCATTCTGGCCGGCAATCCTTGCCTTCATATCCGTTGCGGTCATTATCACCACTACCCAGGTCCATCCCATAAACATCAAGAATGTTGTCACCTCATCTGATGTGACCTGGCTGGTCATAGCCCTCATTGCTGTTACCGGGCTTATCCTGGCGCTCATATGGAGCGGAATTCGCGCTTACCGCATCGACGACACTCTGCGTGGCGTGATGATCGAGACGGCGAAAACCACGTCACTTGTGTTCATTATCCTTCTGGGTGCGGCCATGCTGACCGCGGCCTTCAGGGGTTTTGGAGGTGAGGAACTGGTCAAGGACTTCCTGACCAGCCTGCCGGGCGGTTTCTGGGGCCAGTTCGTCATTGTCATGGCCGTCATCTTCATCCTTGGGTTCTTCCTCGACTTCATCGAAATCGCTGTTGTCGTTGTCCCTATCGTTGCCCCCATCCTGCTGGCGGACCCCTCGGCCAACGTGACCGCCGTATGGCTCGGGGTCATGATCGGGCTGAATATCCAGACCTCATTCCTGACGCCTCCGTTCGGTTTTGCGCTGTTTTACCTGCGCGGCGTAGCACCGAAGGCCGTCAAGACCATCTCCATGTACAAAGGCGTTATCGCCTTCATCATCATGCAATTGCTGGCGCTGGTGGTCGTTGCCTACAACCCGCGTCTGGTGAACTACCTTCCCACACGGTTGTCGCTGACCGGTGAAACGGCGCCGCCGCCGGTCAATCCGAAGCTTCAGCACTGCATCGAGGATTATGCGTTTAACCAGTATGTGCAGCGCGGTACGCAAATACGCTCCGCCATCGCGCAGGCAAACGCGCTTGACCTGAGCACCCTGCCGAAAAAGCTGCAGAAAAACCTGAAGGCAAGTTTTGAAGATGCCTCTAAGACCTTTGCCCTGCGAGACACCATCGACAAGGCTGTCGTGGCCATCGATGCGGCCACGCCGGCCTACCGCCCCCTGCACACGCAGGTGCGCCGGATCGAGGCCGTAATCTTACGCCTGAAGGTGCAGCAGAAAGATCTGCAGACCGAGTTGCGCCAGTTAACCGCGGATGATGGAAACCATCGCAAGGCCGAAATAGAAGGCCGTCTTGAACACATCATAGAGGAACTGAAAGCACAGCAAGCTTCCATACCCGAAGCGTGGAAAGAGCGCCATAAAACTTACAGCGCTTTGCTGAAGACAGAGACGAAGTCGCGTACGCTTTACCGGCGCACCGTCGACGGGGCGTATGAGCCGGTTCAGATCGCCACGGAAACGATTGCCGCAGCCTCGGAATTGTCAAAATGGGGCGAGAAACTAGATGGTGTGCGCGAGGTCATCAAGAGTCAGAATCCCAAGGCTGCCGCCGAGCATATAGCCGCCTTGCTACCAGAAATCGGCGACGTTGCCGGTGCGCGGGACATTCGCTCAAAGCTCTCAAGCGTCAGGCGCGCGTTGCGGGGCCGGGCTCCGGACAAGGATAAGGCGCTTGAGCGTCTGGATGTGGCATTGAAAACCTACCAGGAAGACCTGGCTTGGCGGCAAAGCGCTGCGGGTTCGGTGCTTGGCGGGTTACAAACTTATGAAAAAGCCATTCGCGACACCATTGGTTTGCGCAAGCAGGCCAGGCTGCCCGCCGACCAGGCCGTGGATGTTGCCGCCTGCATGGCCTATCACCGTGATATTTCGCTGCATTTCTAAAATTTGTAGGGCGCTTGTCAGCGAAGATGCATACAATTTTACGCAGTAATTTGAACCAACTTTTACTAAGCATTTTTGAGCTTATTTAAGGTCCCTCACCCATACTCCTGGTCGAAATTCAGGTTTGGGAGTGGGTCAGATGTTGCGTCAGTTTTTCATCCGTGACCGAATGGTCATGGCCGGTCTCGTTATTTTGGGGATCGTGACGGTGGCTGCCGGTTTCGTATCGGGCCGAACCACTTTCCAGTACGCTCTTACCACTGATGCACGTCAGGCTTCGACCCAGTGGGTCCGGCAGGTTGAGAGCCGGTTGTTCAAGCCAACCCCTTTCGAGCTCGGTCTCATCGCAGACCAGAAAGTCGTGGTGGTCGCTCCGGAATTGTTGTCGAAGTATCAGGAGCAGGCTCGAAAAACCCGGTCGCGGGACCTGCGGATCGCCCGTTCAGTTCACGAGCAGTCAGGACTGCTCGCCGGTATCGACAAATTGTTTTCCGGCTGGATTACCAAGCTGACCCGTTTTCTCGATGCCGAAAACCATGTTAGCCAGGTGAGGAATTTTGCGCTTCTGGAGCCCTCAGGTGGTGTCGTTCTGCGGTCTGCCGGGTTCGATCAGGGGCAACTTGGAAAACTCCTGAGGCACAGCGTTTTCCAGGCCGAGTTGCACAAATCCATGGGGATGTACTCCACCCGGATTATCGACAATTTCGCCATGCCTGGAGACAAGGCAGACGAGTTCCGCAAGGCGTTGATCGTGCCTTTGTTCACGGGTCGGAAAGTTTCACGCATTTACGTGCTTGAGGTTGACCAGTCTTCGGCGGCCACAATGTCGAAGGTCGCGCTTATTGCAGCGTCTATGATGACCAGCCTGTTGATCGTGCTGGGCTATTCGGTACCCGCCGCGGTCGCCTTCAGGCGCATCCGTGAACGCTGGAAAGCGGAAGACCAGATCAGGTTCCTGGCCATGCATGACCCGCTCACGGGCCTGCCCAACCGGGTGCAGCTGCAAAACAGGCTGGAACAGGCTCTGGCGCGTGCCAAGCGCCGCGAGACCCTGCTGGCAGTTATGTGCATCGATCTGGATCGCTTCAAGGAAGTCAACGATACGCTTGGCCACAAGGCTGGTGATGCCCTGCTAATGGAGGCGTCCGACCGTCTGCGCGACAGCGTACGCGAAACCGATACCGTTGCGCGGGTTGGCGGCGATGAGTTTGTCGTCATTGCCGATGACCTGGACGAGCCGAACGACGCCATACCGCTGGCGCGCCGCATCTGCGAGCAATTGGCCAGGACATTCGATATCGAGGGCCACTCACTAGCCATTTCGGGCAGTGTCGGAATTTCTTTCGCGCCGACCGAAGGCACTGAAGTGAAAACACTGTTAAACAATGCGGACCTGGCGCTCTACCGCGCCAAGAGCGATGGCCGCAATGCTTACCGCTTTTTTGAACCGGAAATGGACCGGGCCGTTCAGCACCGGCGCTCGCTGGCCCAGGATTTGCGCCATGCGCTGCGCAATGACGAGCTGCATATTCATTACCAGCCCCAGTTCGACCTGGAGAAGGGCGCGCTGACGGGCTACGAGGCGCTGGCGCGCTGGACCCATTTCGAGAAGGGCGAGATTCCGCCCGCGCAATTCATCCCCATTGCCGAGGAAAACGGACTTATCGGGATGCTTGGAGAGTGGGTGCTCGAGAGCGCCTGTCTCTATGCCCGCAACTGGCCCGAAGGCACCATGTTGTCGGTTAACATTTCACAGGCGCAATTCGTGGCGCAGGATCTGGCCGCCTTGGTCCGCAATACCTTGTCCAAAACCGGCGTCGCACCGAACCGTCTGTTGCTGGAATTCAAGGAGGACTTGCTGTTCCGCAATGCCGAGGAGACTGTCAAAACGCTCAAGGAGCTCACGGGCATGGGTGTGCTGTTGGCGCTCGATGATTTCGGCACGGGTTATTCGAGCCTCAGCTACCTGACGCGGCTGCCAGTCTCCAAGATCAAGATTGACCGGTCCTTCATCTCAGAAATGGAAGCAGATGAAGACGTTAGCGCCATCGTCAAAACGATCATTGGTCTCGGAAACTCCCTTGATGTCACCATCGCGGCGGAGGGTGTCGAAACTGAGTCCCAGGCGCGCTATCTGCGTTCAGCAGGCTGCAACGAGGTCCAGGGCTTCCTGTTCGGCCGTCCGGCGGCCAAAATTCATGCCCATTGCGACCGCATGGACACTGTGCGCGAGCAAATCGGCGATGGCTTGCCAATCCGGGGCAGCAGTGAAGAGCCGGGGATTATCCGTGAGCCGGCGGAATGCCAGAGTGCACCCGCGACCCTGCCCCAACCGGCACCAGTTGCACCGGTCGCACCATCAGACAATGAGACGGAACCATTGACCCAGGCGGCTGAAAAACAGGTTGGGTAACGTACCGGATGATGCCGGCATCCGCTCTTCTATGGAGCGCGCCATATCCCTGCATTTGATTATTGCGGCTGAGAAGTCTGGTCTCCGGGCTTGGGCATTGCTATAGGGCAGGCCAAGAGGAGTTTGGAGCACGATCCCATGAGCGATATGAAGCTGGCCATAATGGGTGCCTCGGGCCGCATGGGCCGCGAGTTGATCCGCGCCGTTCATGAAGCAGAAGGCTGTGTCGTTGCGGGTGGAACCGAGGCGGAAGGCTCTGATGCTGTTGGGAGCGACCTCGGTGAGCTTGCGGGTGTCGGGACTCTCGGCGTGGCGGTCACGGACAATCCGCTGGAATTGTTTGCAAGCATTGACGGCATTCTTGATTTCACAGCACCGGCTGCGACCATCTCCTTCGTGGAACTCGCAGCACAAGCGCGCATCGTCCACGTCATGGGCACGACCGGGTTCACGCATGACGACGAGCAGAAGATCGAAGCGGCAGCACGTCACGCGACCATCATCAAGGCGGGCAATATGAGTCTCGGTGTCAATCTGCTCACCGCGCTGACCAGGAAAGTTGCCAAGGCTCTGGATGAGGATTTCGACATCGAGGTGTTGGAGATGCATCACCGCCACAAGGTGGACGCACCCTCCGGTACCGCACTGATGCTCGGCCAGGCGGCGGCCGAGGGGCGCGGAATCGATCTTGATATGCACTCTGTACGCAGCCGTGACGGTCAGACAGGGGCGCGCAAGAGTGGTGACATCGGGTTTGCCACGTTGCGGGGCGGCAGCGTGGTGGGCGAGCACACGGTCATCTTCGCCACTGAAGGCGAGCGTGTGGAACTCACCCACAAGGCCGCAGACCGGGGCATCTTCGCACGTGGAGGGGTCAAGGCAGCGCAGTGGGGCAAGGGCAAGTCGCCAGGGCTCTATTCAATGATCGATGTATTGGGTCTTTAGGAATTTCAGACATGGACAATGTACTTGTGCTGGTGCGCCACGGGCAGAGCGAGTGGAACGCCAAGAACCTCTTCACCGGCTGGAAGGATGTCGACCTCACCGAGCTCGGGGTCGAGGAGGCGCGCCAGGGAGGCGCCATGCTCAAAGGCGAAGGGCTACAATTCGATATCGCGTTTACCAGCGCACTGATACGGGCGCAGCGTACGCTGGAGATCATGCTGGAGGAACTCGGACAAAGCGGCCTTGAGACGATAGAGGACCAGCGGTTGAATGAACGTGACTATGGCGATCTCGTTGGTCTCAACAAGGATGGTGCGCGCGAGAAATGGGGCGATGAGCAGGTGCATATCTGGCGGCGCTCATACGATACTCCGCCGCCCGGCGGGGAAAGCCTCAAGGACACGGCGGAGCGCGTGATTCCGTATTACGAGTCTGCGATTCTTCCTGAAATCCTGGCCGGTAAGAATGTTATAGTTGCAGCCCACGGCAATTCGCTTCGCGCCATCGTCATGAAGCTGGACGGTCTTTCCAGGGAAGAAGTGACACAACTGAACCTCGCCACTGGCGTGCCGATCATCTACCGGTTGAATAAAGACGGTTCGGTCGCAGACAAGCGGTTGCTGGCCTAGCTCCTGTCCGCCAGCCTTCCCGCTTCCCAGCCAATGATTGCCTGCTTGCGGGTGATCCCCCAGTGATAGCCGCCAAGGCCGCCATCCTTGCGCAGCACCCTGTGACACGGCACCACGAAGGAAATCGGGTTGCGCCCGACAGCCGAGCCGACCGCGCGCGCCGCTGCCGGTGAGCAGACATGGGCTGCAAGATCGGAATAGGTGATGGCTTGTCCCGGGGGGAGTTTTAGCAGCGCATCCCACACCCGTACCTCGAAGTCGGTGCCGATGAGCACCAGTTTCAGCGGGTCGGACTTGCTCCACAGCTCTGGCGTGAAAATTCGCGCGGCATAAGGCGCGGTACTCTCGGGCGCTTGGGTATAGGTGGCCGCTGGCCAGCGTCGCGCCATGTCATCGAACATTGCCTGTTCTTCGCTCGCGTCATCGGCGAATGCGAGACCAGCCACACCGCGCTCCGTCGCCATGATCAGCGCGCTGCCAAAGGGGGAGGGGTGATAGCCCCATGTGATCTCAAGCCCGGCCCCGCGTCGCTTGTAGTCGCCCGGTGTCATCGCCTCGTGATTGACGAACAGGTCATGCAGCCGCCCAGCCCCCGACAGACCGACCTCGTAGGCGGTATCCAGAACGCTGGCTGAGCCTTTCAGCAGATCACGGGCATGATCGAGCGTGATAGATTGTACGAATTCCTTGGGGCTGATGCCGGCCCATCGCGTAAACAGGCGCTGAAAATGCGCCGGGCTGAGGCCTGCGTCTGCCGCGATTTCTTCCAAATCCGGTTGGTTGCGCCAGTGGTCGGAGATATAGGCAATCGCGCGCCGTACCCGCGCATAATCTTCGCTCCAGGCTTCTGGTTGGGCTGGAGATGAAACCGGCGGTGCGGTTGCTTCAGACGTGTGAAGTGATGTGGTCATGGTCCAGCAATACCCCAGACCCGGGGCTCTGTGCGACCCGATTCTTGCGCAACACCTTCAGATCAGATTGCTGACGGACCCTGGTTTGTGGCAAGTGCACTTTTGAGTGCGGCGGCAAAATCCAGGCGTTCGTCTTCCGAAAGAAAAGACCCCAGCACCAGGGCGCGCCCATGAGAGCTGAGAAGAAGCTGGCTGGCGCGGCCGTTGCGCGCGGTTAGCTTCACCCGGGCCCAGTACGGGTTGAATGTCCAGCTGTTGGAGCGCCCCGAAGCGTGCACCTTGGTCACGGTCAGCTCGTTGCCGGAAATCGAGACGGTTTCATAGGCGCGCGCGGAACGGTAATTGAGTTTGAAGGCTGAATATATCAGCAGCACGTCGAGGACGAAAAAGCCGAATATCGGCCACGCACCCGCCATGGCAAAGACCAGCCCTGCGGTGAAGCAAACCGCGCTGACAGCGGCCATCATCACGACAAAACCGCGCCGGCTGAGAGAGCGATAAGGCGTTAAAACAGCGGAAAACTCGCGCTTTGACTCATCTACCCCTTGAGAAGTTGCCCGCATCTGGTCCATAGCTCATCCCGTCTTGTGCGCCCGTGCGCCCGCATTTACCCCTGGTTAACCAAGCAGAAATGGCAAGAGATTCCAAGCTTTCAAAACGTCGTCGGGCAAAAAAAAAGAGCTCTGTGCCAAAACGGCTCAATTCTGATGTTGCGTGCGAAATTTTCCGCCGTTTGCGAGCGAATGACCCTGACCCCCAAAGCGAACTCGACTATGTAAATCCGTTCACGTTGCTGGTGGCGGTCGTGCTGTCGGCACAGGCCACGGACGCTGGCGTCAACAAGGCCACCAAGGATTTGTTCGCCATAGCCGATACCCCGAAAAAGATGCTGGCGTTGGGCGAGGACACGGTGCGCGATTACATCAAGACCATCGGTCTATTCCGGAACAAAGCGAAAAATGTAATCGGCCTGTGCCGGGGATTGCTTGAGGATCATAACGGCGGGGTGCCGCATGACCGTGCGGCGCTCGAAGCCCTGCCCGGTGTCGGGCGCAAGACCGCCAACGTTGTGCTGAATGTCGCCTTTGGCGAGCCCACCATGGCGGTCGACACTCATATCTTTCGCATCTCGAACAGGACGGGTCTTGCTCCGGGGAAAAATGTGCTTGAAGTTGAGAAGGGCCTGCTTGAGATCGTGCCGGAAGAATTTGGCCAGCACGCCCATCACTGGCTCATTCTCCACGGGCGCTACGTTTGCAAGGCGCGCAAGCCTCAATGCGAAACTTGCGTTATTTCCGACCTTTGCCTGTATGACGCAAAGACGGTGGCCGTTTAAGCTACCCCCAGGACATGATTGAGACGATCAGTAAGACTTGAGCAGCGCCTCAGCCCAGCGGTCAGTAACCGCAGGCTTGTCCAGTCTCTGAAACTCCAGGGATTTCAACCTGCGGGTCCGGGCAATGCTTCTACGCCGGCGCGTGACCTGCACAGGTGAGTTCAGAAACTCCAGGAATAGGTTCCATCCTTCTCGAAATGCGGGCGTGCGAGCCAGTTTTTCCTTCTCGAAAAATGATCGCTGATACGGTTCAATGTTTATGCAGGCGTCGGTCATGGTGATCTCCTGTCGGGGCATAGATGAAAACAACTCATCTTCTTAGGCATATAATTATGTGAATTCTGGTCATTGACAAACGATCACTTCTCATTCAATAGATGAGAAAAATTAACTCATGAGATCATGACTCGTCACCTGCCGCCATTGAACGCGTTGCGCGCCTTTGAAGCTGCCGCCCGGCATCTGAGCTTTGCCAAGGCGGCGGAGGAGCTTGCCGTGACCCCGGCAGCAGTCAGCCATCAGATCAGGCAACTTGAGGAGTGGATTGGCCTTGGCCTGTTTGTGCGCCTGACACGCAAGGTTGCGCTGACTGAAGCGGGACGCTCCTCGCTACCGCACCTGACACAGGCTTTCGACCAGATGGAAGAGGCCATGACGCGGCTTCGAGGACGCGACAGGGATCGTGTTCTGACCCTCAGCGTCATCCCTTCATTTGCGGGCAGGTGGCTGGTGCCGAATATTGAAGCCTTCAACAAAATGTATCCTGATATCGATGTCCGGATTTCGGCAAATCCGGCGATGGTGGATTTCCGCTCCGGCGATGTCGACATCGGCATTCGATTTGGTGCTGGAAATTATCCTGGTCTGAAAGTCGACACCTTGTTCATCGAGCAGTATGCGCCCCTGTGCAGTCCGGACCTGCTCAAAGGACCGCATCCTCTGAACAGCCCTGCCGATCTTGTGCATCACACACTGTTGCACCACGACTCCGAATATGTGGATGAACCGGCTCCCGACTGGCGCATGTGGTTGAAGTTTGAGGGGATCGACGAAATCGACACGGATCGTGGTCCGCGTTTCAGTTTTGCCGACCACGCAATCCAGGCAGCAATTGGGGGTCAGGGCGTGCTTCTCGGTCGGCTGACACTTGCCCAGGCGGACATCGACGCTGGTCGGCTTGTCCGCCCGTTTGGATCGGCAATCCCGTCTAAACTCGGCTATTTCCTGGTTCGGCCCAAGGACCGCAAAGACAGGATGCGGGTCACGGCGTTTCGCGAGTGGATATTGTTGGAGATGAAGAGCCGGTACGAGAAAACCTGAATGCGCCGTTCTGAACAGTGGCGGTGCGAGGCGGGCCTGCCTATAGTGCGCGCCGAAATGAGGTAGGTCAGGCCCAGAGGGAAAATATGAAAGAAGCAAAATACGACGTTGTCGGTATCGGCAACGCGATTGTCGATATCATCGCACGCTGCGATGAGGCGTTCTTGTCCAATCACGGCATGGAGAAGGGCTTCATGCAGCTCATAGACGCCAGCCAGGCCGATGTGCTTTACGAGGGCATGGGTTCAGCAACGGAGCAGTCCGGCGGCTCGGTGGCAAATTCGTGCGCGGGGATTGCATCTTTCGGCGGCAAGTGTGGCTTCATTGGCCGCGTGGCGGTTGACCAGTTCGGCAAGGTCTTCGCCCACGATATCCGCGCCATCGGGGTTGACTATGACACACCCGCTTCAGACGTGGGCCTGCCAACCGCGCGCTGCCTGGTGCTGGTGACGGACGATGGCGAGCGCACCATGAATACGTTTCTGGGGGCAAGTACGGAACTTGTTGAGAGCGACATCGATGCAAAACTGATCGCTTCGGCCCAGGTCACGTACCTGGAGGGCTACCTGTTCGACAGGCCGGAAGCGAAGGCCGCATTCCACCAAGCGGCAAAACTGGCGCGTGAAGCGGGTGGCAAGGTGGCGCTTTCTCTTTCAGACGCATTTTGCGTTGACCGGCACCGGGAGGATTTTCTCGCCCTCGTGCGCGGCGGCGTGGATATCCTGTTTGCAAACGAAACAGAGATTACATCGCTCTATGAAATGAATAATTTCGACGATGCGGCGGGTGCGGTTCGCGCCGAGGCGGAGATCGCCGTCCTGACGCGCTCTGAAGAAGGCGCAGTGATCATTTCCGGCAATGAAACGATTCAGGTTCCTGCCGTTCGGGTGGAAAAAGTCGTCGACGCCACCGGGGCCGGAGACCTTTATGCGGCCGGATTCCTCTATGGCCTCACCAGTGGCAAGCCTCTTGAGGTGTGCGGAAAGCTTGGCGCCCTTGCGGCGAGCGAAATCATCTCGCACATCGGCGCGCGGCCGGAAGCAGACCTGAAGAAATTGGCCAGTGCTAAGGGGTTGCTGGAATAGAGAAGCATAACTTACTGCTAAGGCTAAAAATAATATGCTTTGAAGTATGTAATCAGCTCAGCGGAAACAGTTGCTAATTGGCAACGGTGGGGTATCAATTTGGCAGCTATGCGGCGGAATTTGCTTCATTTTCGTATCGGCACGGTTAGGTTAGGTTCAACACACTTGTAGGCCAAAGTATTTTGTAAGAGGGCAACTATGGGCGGCAAATTTTCCATTATTTCGAAATCTATCTGCGCAGCAGCAGGTCTGCTCGCTGTCAGCCTGTTCCCGGTGTCGGCAATTGCCGGCGGGGGTGACAGTTACCAGTCCGCCCCGGCGCCAACTGGCCGGACGATCTGGGAAGGGTTGCATCTCGGCGGCCATGCAGGCTGGTCCGACCAGGATTTTGGCATCAGTCAGACGACCCCGGCTTCTCCGCTGACGACCCGGAGCGACTCAGACGATGGGTTCACCGGCGGTTTTGTCTATGGTTCCTCCTGGCAGTTCGGCAACATGATCCTGGGGACAGACAGCGCCTACTCTTTTGGCGATGCAAAAACGGGGCGGAACATCGCGGCTAACGGACTGAACGCCACGGCAGAAGTCGAGTGGAGTTCCGAGACGAAAGCCAGGGCAGGCTTCCTGGTTCAGCCGAACATTCTTGTCTACGGCACCATCGGCATAGCCTTTGCCAGTGTTGATGTCAGCGGCACATTGATCGCCGGCGGCAGTGACGATGAAAGGGCATTCGGCGTCGTATATGGCGGCGGTGTCGAAACCACCATGGGCAACCGCTGGTTCGCTCGGTTCGAATATCTGCACACCGATTTTGACGAGGAAAGCTTCCGCGAAGTTGGCGGGGGCACGTTCGACGTAGATCTGGACACCGACGTTGTGCGCGGCGCCATCGGCTACCGCTTCGATTGGAGCCCGCTGGATATGTTCAAGTAACGCCAGCGTCTCTTTTAGCGATATGAGATTCTGAAACGGCCTGCTCGCATAGGGTGGGCCGTTTTCTTTTGCGTCATGCAATCGAGTCTGGCCCGGAATCGAACATGGAGCCGCTATAGGGCCAGCACCTGTTTTTCGGAATTCAAATCCCTACATCGTCAGGTCGCAGCGCTGCCATTCCTCGATCACTGCCGGTGTAGTCTCCGGGTCTTTCCCGGGGATGAACATGCGAACGATGTCCTCGCTTTGCATCGCCATGGAGACCTGGCTCCCGGCATTGGCCTCGCCTTCTGGAACCACATAGGCGAAGCCATGGCGCTCATAGTCTCCCTCCATGCTGGTCCCGCCGGGTGTGACGATGGCAGAACCTTCGATTGACATGCGCCGCCCGTCCTTGTGGCACCAGTGGCCGTCAATGGCATCGGCATGGGCGGGCGTAGATAGCATCGTGAACACTGCCCCCACTACAAGCATCGAGAGTGATCTGTTCATGGCGTGCGTCCCCGAGTGTCTGAGGTGCTAGTCTACGCCGGGGTGGTATTTGCGGGAAGTGAGACCACTTCACTCTTTCTCGATTGCCCAATCAGGCCATATTCCGGTCACGGGCGGTGGGCACAAGGGCATTGCGAGTTGATCCTTGACGCGAGAGACATGATTTACACCAGATGACCCCGGTCGATTCCATAAACCGGCGCGCGCTGCTTGGCGGGATATCAGCGCTGGCTGGCGCGGGGCTTACCCATGCCTTGCCGGGTGCGGCGCTGGCGGCAAGCTGCCCCAACGCCTGCCGCTCCATGATAGGGGCGGATGACGCGTGGATCAGGGGGCTGCCGATCATCGATGCGCATTGCCACATCTTCAACGCGCGCGATATCCCGGCGATCCACTTCATCACCAAAGTAATCTTGCCGCACTATGCAACCGAGCTGAGCACCAAGAACCGGCGCAGGCTGGAAAGTGAAATCGGTGACCATGCCGCGGGCACTCTCGGCCGCACGCCCGGCTTCGAACAGGAGCGCGGGGTGCTTGAGGCGCGTCTCGCGGGTGAAAAACTGCCCTTGGCACTGTCAGGTTCGGGCGGGGGGTTGCCGGATTTCGCCCATGGGTCGGCACGGGCCTGTTTTGGTGCGGATGTTACCGACAATATCGGTGCGGTGCGCAACCTCCTCAGCATCCTCACGCGCTTCCGGTTTCAGAATTTTGAGAGCTTGATGGCCAGCAATTCCCTTGATGTACCGGGGACCGGCGTGGCGCTGTTCACACCCGCCATGGTTGATATGGATTACTGGCTCGGCTTTGGTGGTGAGGGCGAAGCCACCATCGGTGATGTTGGCACGGAGGCGTTCTCCCTGCGCCAGAGCGCACCTGGAGAACAGGTCGTCCTCACCGAACTGATCCAGCGGCTCCATCCCGGGCGGTGCCACGGTTTTGTCTCTTTCTGTCCTTGGCGGCAGGCGGAGGACACCCACCATAATGCCGATGTGGGCGAGGACTCTCCTCGCCGCCGGGAGAGTGCGCTTGACGTGGTGCGTGACGCCATCCTCAATCGCGGTTTCGTAGGCGTGAAACTGTACCCACCCATGGGCTTCCTGCCGCTCGGCAATGCCGCCATTCCCATTGACGGGTTTCCCGTTGCGGCCGCGGCTGCGCCCTTTGCGGACGAGTTCGGCTTGAGGATCGATGCGGCACTGCACTCGCTCTACGCGTTTTGCGTGGAGCACGACGTTCCCGTGATGGTACATACGGCGCCTTCAAACGGGGCCGGCGTCTTCAGGATCACCAGCAGCAAGCAACAGCGTTATGAGGAACGCGCACACCCCAATGGCTGGGCGCGGGTTCTGGCCGAGCCGGGTCTGGAAACGCTCAAGGTCAACCTGGCGCATTTTGGTAATTCACGTGATGCAGACAAGATGGGCGAGTGGCGGGATTTTATCGGTCAGCTGATGGACGCCTACCCGAATGTTTACGCGGACCTCGCCCACTATCCTGAAATGCTGATGGACAATTTCACCGGCACCGGCCAGCACTGCCGCGAAGCCGCGCAAATCCTCACCCCCATCCGCAAGGAATTTCTCAAGAACGAACCTGGCGTGAAGCGCGCGCAGCGTATGCTGTACGGCTCGGACTGGTCGATGCTCTCAAAGGAATTTTATTACGCTGACTATCTGCCAGTGGTCGCGAACATGTACCGGCGCAAGATCCATGGCGTGGGGGCAGGAGCGGAAAAGAATGCGCGAGCGTTTCTCTCTGGCAATGCGATCCGGTATTTAGGCCTTCGCCCCGGCGACAAGGCCAGGGCGAGGCTCGAGGCGTGGTACTCGAAGCACAATCTCGACCCAGGTCTCCTCACGCGTTTCGACGTAGTGGGAGAATAGTATTTTTACAACGAGACAGAAATACCAAATAAAAGAGAAATGCAATAAATGGAAAATGCAACTTGTACGGACAGATATATTAAATATAAACTGAGAAAGAATTGCAGAAATGTTGCATCTGTGGGGGCAGAGTGCGTCGGGGGAAGTTATATATTGTAGTTTTAATGATGGCTGCGGCCTTCAACCTTGCCGGTTGCGCACCACACTCGGCTGTTCCGAATGTTTCCAAAGAAGCCATTGAGTCGGAAGCAGCGCGCCAGCTCGCATTTCGGTTCGAAAACCTGCTTCAAGAAATCCAACGTGTTCAAAATGTCAGCTACCGTGTCCTGACGGCTAACGTGGATCAGTGCAAAAAGGTTGGTTCGAAATTCGGCGCGTCATTTCACAGCCTCGATCAACTGCCAAAGGAAATCCATCCTATTGCTCGAGAAAGGCTCGGGCTTGATCGCAGGGTCAGTATTGTAAATATCGTACCCGGATCACCTGCCGAGAAAGCAGGGCTGCTGCGCGGAGATGCAATTTTGCGAGTGTCCGGCACGGCAGTACCCGTGGGTCATCGCGGTTCAAACAAACTTGGGAAATTGCTGAGACGCAGCAAGCTTGATAAATCCATTCGGATTGTCGTCTCGAGAGGCGGGAACAGGCTGAACGTTTCTGTGCGACCGGTCCGGGCCTGCGACTATCCTGTTTTCATGGCGGGCAAGAACGAGACAAATGCTTTCACTGATGGCCGAAGAATCGTTCTGCAGAGGGGGATCGTCAAATTAGCCTCCACTGACGAGGAGTTGGCCCTGGTTGTCGCTCATGAACTTGCTCACATAACCGCCGGGCACTTGCAGAAAAAAACGGCGAACAAGGTCGCAGGCACGTTCGGCGGGTTGGCGCTCGATTTGGCAGCGGCGGCGGCAGGTGTTGACACCAGGGGGGCGTTTACCCGAGCGGGCGGGAATATCGGAGCGCAGGCCTACTCCCAGGATTTCGAAAAAGAAGCGAACTATATCGGAATGTACTTCGTTGCCGGATCCGGATTTGACACCAAAGGTGTTGAACGTTTCTGGAGAAAAATGGCAGATTCCAATCCTGCCTCCATTTCGTTCGCGGGCACGCACCCCACCTCCGCCGAGAGATTTCTTGTGATCTCCAAGACGAATAAGGAAATTGCAGCCAAGAGGCGCGGGAAACGCCCTCTTCAGCCAAACCAGATTGCGCGCCGATAATTCCTATGCCGCATGCATGAAACGGCGCTGCAAATCGAGCACCGCCATGACGAAGCCCATCTCGTCCTCGACCACTTCGCGCCAGATCGAGAATGCATGTGCAGAAGTTGGCGCGACCTTGCCGACGACATCGCCCTGTTCGAACTGGAGGATTGCTCCATGCTTCCGCGCAATGCGTTGCATCTTCCGGTTCTCCGCCAGGCAGTTCATGTAAACACGCGTGATGGAACGGTTGCGCGCCGCGCGCACAATCCGGCCCAGCAACTCGGTGCCGATGCCGCTGTCCTGGTACTCTTTTTCAACCGAAAATGCGGCTTCCGCCTCGCCGCGCGCATGGGCAGCCAGGGGCCGCAGCTCCGCTGCCGCGCGCACCTCGCCGCCGATCATGTTGGCATAAACAATGCTCTTCATGTCGTTCAGCCGATTGACGTAGTCGACAACAAACTCATCATCCACTGCCATGCCGAAACGCATGCGGCGGCTCTCTTCGTCGAGCCGCAGCATATGGTCCCGGTATTTGTGATACTCCGTCACGTACAGTTTGCGGGTGGTACCCGTCTCTGCCGGTCCTTGAGCCATGGTTAGTCTCCTTCCGGCGCTCGAATCATTCTCGACGCGAGATATGTATCTTGTGCGGCGCACATAAAATATCAAGTATTTACATTGCATTGCACAAATTATGGTCAACATTGTGATCAGTTGCCCATTTCATTGGTTGAGGTGGCGCTTTCACGCAGGCGAAAAAACTTGATTGCGCCCGCGATTGTCGCTCAATAACCCTCCTGGGAGAGGGCGCGCTTTGTCATCCGCTATTGAAAGACTGACAGGACTGCAGTGGAAGGGTCAGGGACCGGCCTTTCTGGTGGCTTCGGGCCATGCGGCGACCCACTGGGTGCTGGGCACGTTTTATGTGTTGTTGCCCTATATTGCCCAGGACCTGGGCCTGACATATGCGCAGGCTGGCGGGCTTGTGACGGTTTTTCACGTGTCCTCCTTCGCGGCCAATGTCGGCAGTGGCGCGGTTGTGGATATTCGAGGACGCCGTGTGCTGGTTCAATCTGCCTCGCTTGTGGTCGGTGCCGGGTCCCTGATGGCCATGGGACTGGCCGAGCAGGCAATCTGGCTGATCCCGCTTGTCGTTCTGATCGGCATCACCAATAATCTGTGGCATCCGGCCGCCATTTCGTATCTCTCGCAGTATTACCCGAACAACCGCGGTTATGCGTTGGCCATCCATACGTTAGGCGCCAGCGTCGGGGACGCTGTGGCGCCAGTGGTGGCGGGTGCGACCCTGCTCTGGCTGTCCTGGCAAGGCACCTCGTCACTGGTGTCGTTGCCGGTGCTTGGCGTGGCGGCGCTCCTGCTGATTGTCCTCAATTCGCTCGATAAGGAGAACAACCGCAAGGCCGCAGAGGGCTCAGGACTTGGAGACTATTTCAAAAGCGTGCGCGCGCTCGTCCGCGATCGTGCCGTCATCGGGTTGTGCGCCATGGCGGGGTTCCGGTCCATGACCCAGAACGGGTTGATGGTGTTTTTGCCGCTCTATCTCGCCAATGTCCTTAAAGTCAGCCCGGTCGTGCTGGGGCTTGCGCTCATGAGCATGCAAATTGGCGGCATGATTGCCGGACCCGTAGCCGGGATCCTTTCAGACCGTATAGGCCGCCAGCCGGTGACGCTGCTGTGTCTTACTGCGTCAACGCTGTTCCTTGCCGGGCTGACTCTGGTCGATGGAATTTGGCTTTTCGTGGGGGTTGTGTCCCTGCTGGGGCTTGCTCTGTTCGCGGTGCGCCCCGTGATCCACAGTTGGGCGCTGGACCTGGCCCCTGAACACATGAGCGGCTCTGTGGTGTCGCTGCTGTTCGGCAGCCAGTCGGCGCTCTCTGCAATGGTTCCGCTTGTGGGCGGGCTGATCGCCGACCAATGGGGGTTGGCGGCAGTATTTTACGTGCTTGCAGGCACGTTGCTGGTTGCCAATGTGATCGTGTATTTTCTACCCGATGCGCGCCGCGCAATCGGATAGGCAGACTGGCCCCAAACATTCCCCGTAGCTGGAGCTTGAGCCGTTGGGCGCTTAGGTGGCATAGACGGGGGCAAGACTGGTTTTCATGGCAGCGATACTGCCGCGAGGGAGAGAGTTCATGACACGGGAAATCGGCCATTTTGTTGGCGGGAAAACAATCAAGGGCGCGTCCGGGCGCTTCAGCGACGTGTTTAATCCCAATACGGGAGAGGTGCAGGCCAAGGTCGCGCTGGCGTCGCAGGATGAAATCCGCAAAGCCGTCGAGGTTTCAAAAGCCGCGCAAATTGGGTGGGCCCAGACAAACCCTCAAAGGCGCATCCGTGTCCTGATCGAGTTCTACAATCTCGTAACGAAGGAAATAGATTCTCTGGCTGAGCTGCTCTCAAGCGAGCATGGCAAGACCGTTCCCGACTCGAAAGGTGATGTCCAGCGTGGCATCGAGGTGGTCGAATTCGCCATTGGTGCTCCGCATCTGCTCAAGGGTGACTATACGGATGGTGCGGGACCCGGCATCGATATGTATTCCATGCGCCAGCCGGTTGGCGTCGTGGCGGGCATAACACCATTTAATTTCCCGGCCATGATCCCGATGTGGATGTTCGCCCCTGCGATAGCCAGCGGCAACGCGTTTATTCTGAAACCCTCCGAACGTGATCCCTCTGTTCCCATGCGCCTTGGCGAATTGCTCCAGCAAGCAGGCCTGCCCGATGGCGTCTTTAACGTCATCAACGGCGACAAGGTCGCGGTCGACGCGTTACTTGAGGACCCGGACGTGGCAGCGCTGAGCTTTGTCGGATCCACCCCGATTGCGGAATATGTCTACAAGACGGGCGCCTCACACGGGAAACGCGTCCAGGCCCTTGGCGGCGCCAAGAACCATCTTATCGTCATGCCCGATGCGGACATGGACATGACGGTCGATGCGCTGATTGGTGCTGGTTACGGTTCAGCCGGCGAGCGGTGCATGGCCGTCTCCGTGGCCGTGCCAGTGGGCGAGGAAGCCGCAGATGCGCTGCTGGAGAAACTTGTTCCGCGGGTTGAGAGCTTGCGCATAGGCCCTTCAAGCGATGCCGATGCCGATTATGGCCCGGTGGTCACCAAGCAGCATCAGGAGAAGATCAGATCCTATGTCGATCTCGGCGTGGAAGAGGGCGCCAAGCTGCTTGTGGATGGCCGCGACTTCAAAATGCAGGGCTACGAGAACGGCTATTTCGTTGGCGGCTGCCTGTTCGACAATGTGACGTCCGACATGCGCATCTACAAGGAAGAGATATTCGGCCCGGTGCTCTCCGTGGTCCGGGCAGAGAATTACGATGAGGCGTTGCGGTTGCCCTCAGAACATGAGTTTGGTAATGGCGTCGCCATATACACACGTGACGGCGATACCGCCCGGGACTTCGCCCACAGGGCGCAGATCGGCATGGTTGGCATCAATGTGCCGATCCCCGTGCCTCTCGCCTACCACTCTTTCGGCGGCTGGAAGCGCTCCCTGTTCGGGGCTCATAATCAGCATGGACCCGATGCATTCCATTTCTTCACCAAGGCAAAAACCGTCACGGCGCGTTGGCCGTCGGGAATGAAGGACGGCGCGGAATTTGTCCTTCCCACGATGAAATAGGCCAAAGCCAGGCCGGCAGAACCGGCCTGGCCTTTCGCTTTGGTTTCTCCTGAATTCGACAACCGGCTTGCGAATATTTGGCTTGCCCACTGAGGTTTTCGCCCTTACATATGTTAATATATATAATAACAGGCGATATGTCCTATGGGCAAATATGACCCTCTTCGCAAGCATCTGGCTGGCGGCAAACCCACCCGCTGGCGCGCGACCTTCGCGGAAATAGAAGGAGTGCTGGGCTTCTCCCTGCCGCGCAGTGCTTATGCCTATCCGGCCTGGTGGAGCAACGACGCCACCGGACACTCTCACTCCCTGGCCTGGCTTGACGCCGGTTGGAGGACGCAGGACGTTGATCTGCAGAACCAGCAAGTGACATTCCTGAAAGGGCGGGGCATAAGGCCGGCGCATGCCCGGCGCGGTCGGATACCCGGAAAAACCCTTCACGGTGCCCTCAAGGGTGTTGTGCAAATGGTGGCTGGAACCGACCTGACCCAGCCGACCGGGGGCGCCGGGTCAGGAGACGCGCAGTGAGCGATGGTGTGCTGCTAGATACCTGTGCGCTGCTCTGGCTCATGGAGGAGGCGGAATTTTCAGCCCCGGCCCTGGAACTGGTCGATACGGCCATGAGAGAGCATGATGTGTGGATTTCGCCCACGTCGGCATGGGAAGTGGGCGTGCTCGCATCCGCACGCAGGCTGGTCCTGTCCATGCCGGTGCAGAGCTGGTTCGAGACCATTGTTGAGATGCCAGGGGTCGGCCTCGCGGACCTCACCCCCAATATTTACATCGAATCGTCCTTTTTGCCCGGAGCACCACCGGGGGATGTCGCAGATAGGCTTCTGATTGCTACTGCGCGAACCTACGCGCTCACCATCATAACTCGCGATGCCGCCATGCTGTCCTATGCGGGCGAGGGGCATGTGCGGGCGATCGAGTGCTAGGGGGCCGGGGGCATCTTGACCATGAGAGCATGAGCAGGTAGCCCACGCGCTTACCGAACCAGAAGTTGAGGGACATGGAGAACGGGCCGTTACATCGCTACAGGTCTCTGGTTGAGGAGGGGACTATCGCCCCTGACCCGGCTCAGCTTCTTGCGGCTGAAAAGCTCGAACTGCTGGCGAATCGCCTGTCGCAATATGAGCCTCCTAAAAAAACCGACCTGTTTTCTTTCTTCACGCGCAAGAGTGGAGAGGTTCCGCAAGGTCTCTACATGTTCGGTGGTGTCGGGCGCGGCAAGACCATGTTGATGGATTTGTTCTTCGATGCCGTGCCCTTCGAGCCAAAGCGCCGGGTGCATTTTCATGAATTCATGGGCGAGGTACATGAGCTGATCGCCCACTTTCGAAAAGCGCATGAAGGCGACCCTATCCCGGCCAGCGCGGCGTCTATTGCCAGCGAAGCGCGCCTGCTCTGTTTTGATGAACTGCATGTCACAGACATTGCCGATGCCATGATCCTCGGGAGGCTGTTCACGGCAATGTTCGAAGCCGGCGTGGTGATGGTGGCAACGTCTAACGCGCACCCTACAGACCTTTACAGGCATGGCTTGAACAGGCCCCTGTTCGAGCCTTTCATCGCGTTGCTGGAGGACAGGCTGGAAGTCCTGCAACTGGAAGCCGCGACCGATTACCGGCTTGAGAAGTTGCAGGGCACGCCGCTCTATTTCTGCCCGTCGGACAAAAAAGCAGCCAAGGCTATGCGTGAAACTTTTGAGCGGCTCACCGGTGTAAAAAAAGGTGAGCCTGCAGTGATCAAGGTCAAGAGCCGCAAGGTTGCAATCCCGGAAGCCGCAATGGGCGTCGCGCGGTTTGATTTTGAAGATCTCTGCGGCAAGCCCCTCGGTGCCAGCGACTACCTGCTGATTGCCCACGCATACCAGATCCTGTTGATTGAAAATGTACCGGTCATGGAAGTGGTGCATCGCAATCAGGCGCGGCGTTTCATCAATCTCATCGACACGCTTTACGATAATGGCGTGCGGTTGGTGCTGTCAGCGGATGCCCAGCCAGATGAGCTTTATACCATCCCGGATGGCGGAGAACTTTTCGAGCGCACGGCGTCGCGCTTGATAGAAATGCGTTCCCAGGAATATCTGGAGCGCGCACGGGGTGACGCGGAGCCGGAAGTTACGTAATAAACCAGACAGACCTTCAGGCGTTCCAGGGCAAGGCGTGGCCGATCTCACTCAAAATTACGATGTACTGGTTATCGGTGCGGGTAATGCCGCGCTTTGCGCTGCCATCACGGCCCGGCTCGAAGGGGCACGCGTTCTTGTGCTTGAGGCAGCGCCCAGCCACAGCCGAGGCGGTAACTCGCGCCACACCCGCAATATCCGTTACGCCCATAACGAAGCGACCGACTATGTGACCGGACCTTACCCGGTCGGTGAATATATCGAAGACCTGATGCGCGTGACCGCGGGCAAGACCAACGAGACCCTGGCAGGCATGGTTCTGGAGCAATCAGAACAGGTGGTCGACTGGATGCAGGACCAGGGCGTGCGGTTTCAAAAGCCGCTATCCGGCACCATAGGGTTGGGGCGCACCAACGCGTTTTTCTTCGGCGGTGGAAAGGCGATGATGAACAGTTATTACGCCAGGGCAGAGAACCTGGGCGTGGAGATCCTGTACGAGGCTGAAGTTACCGGGCTCACGCTCAATGATGGCCGCTTCGCGTACGCGCAAGTGCTTCATGGCGGGCAGATGCATGACGTTTCCGCAAGGTCACTGGTGGTGGCATCAGGAGGTTTTGAGGCCAACATCGAATGGCTGAAGGAGGCTTGGGGCGAGGGGGCTGAAAATTTTCTCATTCGCGGCACGCCTTTTAACAAGGGCGCATTGTTGCGGGTACTGCTCGATCATGGCGCGCAGCCCGTCAGCGAGGCCGACCAGTGCCACGCGGTGCCGATCGATGCCCGCTCTCCAAAATTCGATGGCGGCATCGCGACGCGGGTCGATTGCGTGATCTACTCCATCATGGTCAACAAGCACGCGAAACGTTTCTATGACGAGGGCGAGGATATCTGGCCCAAGCGTTACGCCATCTGGGGGCGGCTGGTGGGACAGCAGCCGGACCAGATTGCGTATGCCGTTATCGATTCCAAAATCCCCGGCCTTTTCATGCCGACTGTTTTCCCGGCGTTTGAAGCAAACACGATCCCCGAGCTGGCAGAGAAGCTGGAGCTGGATGCGGATGCGCTTGAGAAAACCGTCACCGACTACAATGCCATTGTCGAGCCGGGAGACTTTGATCCCACCCGGCTGGACGGCTGCCACACCAAAGGTGCGAGCCCTGAAAAGACCAACTGGGCGCAGAAAATCGACACACCCCCTTTTTACGGCTACCCGCTGAGGCCCGGCATCACTTTCACCTATCTGGGTGTTGAGGTGGATGAAAAGGCACGGGTGCTGTTTGGACGCGAGAGAAAACCGGCCAGCAATATCTATGCCGCGGGCGAGGTCATGGCCGGCAATATTCTGGGCCAGGGTTACGTGGGCGGGCTTGGCCTGCTGATCGGCAATGTGTTCGGGCGCATTGCAGGACAGGAGGCCGCGCGCCGTGCCACTAGTTGACACCATAAAAGAAGCAGAGCGTTTGATGACGATTTGCAATGCCTGCCGCTATTGCGAGGGCTTCTGCGCGGTGTTCCCGGCCATGGAGCGGCGCAAAACATTTGGCGAGGGCGACCTCACTTACCTGGCCAATCTCTGCCATGGCTGCCAGGGCTGTTATTATGCCTGCCAGTATGCCCCGCCGCATGAGTTCGAAGTCAATGTCCCCCAGACTTTAGCGACGCTCAGGGCTGAAACTTACGCGGATTTTGTATGGCCCGGATTTCTCGGCGCCCTGTTCAGGAAAAATGGCGTTGTCGTATCGTTGGGTATGGCGCTCGGGCTTGGCTTCCTTCTTTTGCTCCTGTTCGGCATGCAGGATATGAGTATCATTTTTGGCAGCCATACCGGTGAAGGCGCTTTCTACCGGGTCATCCCCTACGCCGCGATGGTCTGGCCCTTCGGGCTTGTGTTCGCGTTCGCAGTATTTTCGATGATCATGGGCGGTGTAAGCTACTGGCGTTCGACGGCTGTGCCGTCCGGCGTCAGACTATCAATTGGTGCCATTCTTGGTGGTGTGTGGGATGTGCTGACACTCAAAAACCTCGGTGGCGCTGGAGGCGGGTGCAATTACCCGGATGAAAGTTTTTCAGGTATGCGTCGCCTGTTCCACCACTTCACCTTTTACGGTTTCATGCTGTGCTTCGCCGCCACCTCGGTGGCAACCATCTATGACCACTGGTTTGGATGGATTGCTCCGTATTCATTCACCAGCCTTCCGGTATTGCTTGGAACGGTCGGCGGCATTGGATTGCTCATCGGCCCGGCAGGATTGATGAAATTGAAAATCGACGCGGACCCCGCGCCGCGTGCCCGTGAACTGGTGGGTATGGATGTGGCTTTTCTAATGCTGCTGTTTCTTGTCAGCTTTACCGGGCTGGCGCTGATGGTATTGCGTGAAACCTCTGCAATGGGAACTCTGCTTGCCGTGCATCTCGGTTTCGTGCTGGCCCTGTTCGCGACCCTTCCCTACGGCAAAATGGTACATGGCGTGTACCGGTTTCTGGCGCTGGTGCAGGATGCGGCTGAGCAGAAGTCTCATCATTAGCCTGACGACAAGTATTTTTTGCCACTCTGAGATCTGAATAAAGCTCAACCCATCTCCGCTTTCGGGGATAAAGCGGACATTCCAGTCACCGCTCCTCCCTGATGATCCTGAATGCCTGACAACTAAGTCACAGATTCTGCGTGAATCCATTTCTCCGTATACGCCATGACGCGGATGTGAAGTCTGCTCCCGAATGAGACCCGCTAGGATTGCACTCAAACACTGGCGAGTTCGGACTCAATCATCGAGCCGCAATAGTTGCGCGGCTAAAAACACCAAGCTCCCAACCTGCAAATAGGTTACCGACTTGCCGGTTTTGGCAATTTGGAGAAGACAAGAACTCCAGACCATTCTCCGTTGCGCAACAACAAGGGAACAACCATGATCGCCATACGCACATACATCATCACGGGAGTTGCCTGCCTTGCTCTTGGGGCCAATTCCGCACCCGCCTTTGCGGAAAGCGATCTCGAAAAACTTTGCCAACCACCGGCAGGCGATGTCAGCCCATATGCGGGTATCGAGCAACAGAGAAAGCAGATCGCCAATGCCTGCCGGTCGGCTTATCCGCGTCTCGGTGATCTGACCCTTCAAGTTCATTGGGAAGCAGCCGTCGCCAACCGGTGCAAGACGCTCTATGCGTCCAGATCAAATGGCGTGGCGGCAGCGACATACAAGGAAGCCTGTATTGGAACGGAACTCAGGTTCAGGAAGGCATCAGTGAAATGGAAAGACAAGGTGACGAAACGCACGCCCGCCCCGATCTGCGGGTCGTCATTTAACAAAGGTCCTGACGGTCAGAAGCTTTATTCCTGCGGTGTCTATTATTTGACTGCGAAAAGAATCAAGCCCGCGCGTGAAACCCGGCCGGATGACATGCCCGTCGGGCCAAAATAGACGTAACACCTCAATACAACTATTCAGAGATCAATGATTGAAAATGAGGTTTTCCCCGCCGATGTCCGGCATTGGTGCCTGGCGGACACGTAAACAACGAATCTCCGAGTATGATCAAAGTTCACGAGAGAGCTTCCGCCAGCATGTCGAACACCAGCCGGATGCGCCGGCTGGTATGAAGCTCGCGGTGCGTCACCAGCCAGACCGGGATTGGGATCGGGTCGAGTGAGGGCAATGCGAGTTCGATGCCGGGTGTGCGCTCCGCATCTTCCCTGATCAAGACGCTGACCCCAAGGCCCTGCATTACCAATGCGCGCATCACGGTGCCGCTCGTCGAGTTGAGCTTGAAATTGTCCCTTGTCAGGGACAGACCAAAAGTACTCAACATGGGAATAAAGCGCTCGGGATGATCGAAACCAATGAAATCGGCTTCCGACAACTCGTCCGGCGTTTGGGGCCGGCCAAACTTGTCGAGATATTCCTTTGAGGCATAAAGGTTGCCGGACGTTTCCCGGACGAGCTTGGCAATCAAATCGGGTTGCTTGGGACGCCCGTGCCGGATTGCGATATCCGCCTCGCGCCGCGTCAGATCCCGCACGTCATTGGAGGCAATAATTTCAATCTCAATCCCTGGTGCTGTTTCCCGTATCTGTTGCAATACGGCAGGCAGGTGGAAGGTGGCCATCATGTTGGTCGCGGTGATGCTCACCTGACCCTCAATGGTCTGTGATTGCCCAGAGGCGGCAAGCGATATCCGGCTGGCCGCCTCCCCCATGGAGCGGAAATGATCGAGCAGCTCCACTCCCGACTGTGTCAGGGAGAGGGATCGTCCAACCCGTTCGAAAAGCGTCACGCCAAGTTCCGCCTCAAGTCCTGCGACCTGTCGGCCAAGGGTTGGCTGCGTGAGGCCAAGGGTGCGCGCGGCTGCGGAAAGGGAGCCTTCCTCGGCTGTGACGAGGAAGGCCCGCGCCTGATTCCAGTCGAAGGCGACGGACTGCCAATTCATGCATATTTGCATATCATAAGTACATATTTCTGCAATTTCTATTTGATTTACGCATGTGTAACTAGTCGCGGAAAGGAGTGAGACTATGTCCTCATCCACCAGAGCCGATTGGCTCGTGCCCACTGCTCTGATCGCGCTCAGCTTTATTCCGGTCCTCGGCGGGACACTACGACTAGTCCAGTTGTCGGGCGGTTTGGATATCATGCCTGACAGTGCGCGGTTTTTCGCAGCGCCCTCTGGAGCTCTGGTCCTGCATATTGTCAGCGTCAGCGTATTTTGCATCTTGGGCGCTTTCCAGTTTTCCTCCGGTTTGCGACGCCGGAGGCCCGGATGGCATCGTGCCGCCGGGCGGGTTCTGGTGCCGTGCGGCCTCGTTGCCGCGTTTACGGGCCTGTGGCTGTCTCACTTCTTTCCGCCGGCCGAACATGATGGCGAGTTGCTCTATGGCATCCGGCTCGTTGTTGGCTTCGCGATGATCCTGTTCATCATGCTGGGGTTTGCCGCCATCCGGCGGCGTGACATCACACGGCATCGCGCCTGGATGATACGTGGTTTTGCAATTGGCGTTGGCGCAGGTACGCAGGCTTTGGTTGGTATTCCATGGGTTCTCCTCATCGGCACACCCGGCGAACTGTCCCGTGCACTGCTCTTGAGTGCCGGCTGGGCAATTAACCTTGCCGTGGGCGAATGGATCATTCGGAGGCGAGCGACCCAGTCCAACGTGAACAATAGTCCGCCCACCCCGATTCGGCCCCATCGGGACCGTCGTTATCCAGGGAACCATGTGGGAGTTGTTTGATTTCGAGATCGACCGCGCAGGCCTGTTTCAAAACCAGAGAGGGCTCAATGACACCATTTTCGATTTGATGGCTGGCGCGATTGTCGCCATCGTCGCCTTCGCTCTTTTTCCACGCCACACCATCAACAAGACAATCTGACACCATTCTCGTAAAGGATCTAAAGACCATGACATCACTCGATCAGGCGGAGGTCCGCATGAGCGCATCGCCAAAATTCTGGGACAAGCACGCCGAAGGTTATGCGAAGCGGCCCGTCAGCGACAAGGCGGCTTATCAGAAGAAGCTCGAGATAACGCGTGATTATTTCCGCCCCGATATGGAGGTGCTGGAGTTCGGCTGCGGGACAGGGTCAACGGCGATAGCCCACGCGCCTTACGTGAAGCACATCCTGGCGACCGATATTTCCGCGAAGATGCTCGAAATCGCGCGAGGAAAGGCTGAGGCAGGTGGCGTAAAGAACGTCACTTTCAGCCAGACGGCCATCGATGATTTCAACCCGGACCCTGAAAGTTTCAACGCCGTGATGGGACACAGCATCCTGCATCTTGTGGAAGATTGCGATGCCGTCATCTCCAAGGTGCACAAGATGCTGAAACCCGGTGGCTTGTTTATCTCAAGCACTGTGTGTCTCGGCGACAGCATGAAATGGAGCTGGTTCAGATTCGTTGCGCCCCTGGGCAGGCTCGTGGGTCTTATGCCTCTGGTCAGAGTGCTCTCGACTAAGAACCTGGTCGACAGTCTGACTGGCGCCGGTTTCGAGATTGACCATCAATGGAAACCTGAAAAAGGCATCGCCGTCTTTATCGTTGCGAAGAAGGCCGGATAGGCGCGATCTTTCGCGCCCATGAAGCCCTCTAAGGCCAACCTTGCGTGACACCGCGTTTCGGGCTAACCACAAGCACGAGTTGAGAGTCGGCGGAGCGCTCCTGGCGGGGGTGAATTCTGGTTAAGAGGAGCAATATATGGCGCGTAATAAAATTGCGTTGATCGGCGCGGGCATGATCGGTGGGACACTGGCCCATCTGGCCGGCCTGAAAGAACTGGGGGACGTGGTCCTGTTCGACATCGCCGAGGGCATTCCCGAAGGCAAAGCGCTGGACCTGGCCCAGTCCGGCCCTGTTGAAGGCTTTAACTCAACCCTCAAGGGCACCAACAAGTATGCCGACATCAAGGGTTCGGACGTTATCATCGTCACCGCCGGTATCGCCCGCAAGCCGGGCATGAGTCGCGATGACCTGCTTGAAATCAACCTGAAAGTCATGAGCCAGGTTGGCGCTGGCATAAAGAAATACGCGCCGAAAGCATTCGTCATCTGCATCACCAACCCGCTGGACGCCATGGTTTGGGCACTGCAAAAGGCTTCCGGCCTTCCACGCAACATGGTGGTGGGCATGGCGGGTGTTCTCGACAGCGCCCGCTTCCGTCATTTCCTGGCCGAAGAATTCGATGTGTCGGTAGAAGACGTAACCGCCTTCGTGCTTGGCGGCCATGGCGACACAATGGTGCCGCTGCCCCGTTACTCAACCGTGGCGGGCATTCCGCTCACCGATCTCATCAAGATGAAATGGCTCACCAAGACGCGGCTCGACGAGATCGTGAAGCGCACGGCCAACGGCGGTGCGGAGATCGTGGGGTTGCTAAAAACCGGCTCGGCCTATTACGCGCCGGCCTCGTCCGCGATAACAATGGCGGACTCCTACCTGAAAGATAAAAAGCGCGTTCTGCCCTGCGCCGCCTACCTGAATGGAGAATATGGCGTGAAGGGGCTTTACGTGGGCGTACCGGTCGTCATTGGGGCAAAGGGCATGGAGCGTGTCGTTGAGATTGATCTCAATGCAACGGAGCGAAAGGCGTTCATGAGCTCGGTCGAGGCGGTCAAGGGTCTCGTCGAGGCGTGCAAGAAAATTTCACCAAAACTGGGCTGACACCCAGGCACAGAACGCGGGGGGTACGTAAATGAATATCCATGAATACCAGGCCAAGGCAGTACTGAAGGGCTTCGGCGTACCCGTTCCTCGGGGTGGCATTGCATTCAAGGCGGACGAAGCAGTCAAGGCTGCTGAAGAGCTTGGTGGCAGCGTCTGGGTGGTCAAGGCTCAAATCCATGCCGGTGGTCGCGGCAAGGGCGGCGGCGTCACGGTGGTCAAATCCATCGACGAAGTAAAATCCGAAGCGGAGCGCATACTCGGCATGACGCTCGTCACGCATCAGACCGGCCCTGCGGGCAAGGAAGTCGGCCGGGTTTACATTGAGGAAGGCTGCGACATCGACCGCGAGCTTTATCTCTCGGCGCTGATTGATCGCGCTACCTCGCGCATCGCATTCATCGCCTCGACAGAGGGCGGCATGGACATCGAGGAAGTGGCCGCCAAGACGCCTGAGAAAATCCTCACCATGACCATCGATCCAGCGAGCGGTTATTCAGGATTCCATGGCCGAAAGATTGCCTTTGCACTCGGTCTCAAGGGCGACGCGATCAAGCAGTGCGTGAAGCTCATAGGAACGCTCTACAAGATGTTGCTGGAAAAGGACGCCAGCCTGCTGGAGATCAATCCGCTTGTGGTGACGGGTGCGGGCGATCTCATCTGCCTCGATGCCAAGATGAATTTCGACGGCAATGCCCTTTACCGGCACCCGGACATCGTCGAGCTGCGCGACCTGTCGGAAGAAGACCCGGCCGAGGTCGAGGCTTCGAAGTTTGATCTCAACTACATCAAGCTCGACGGCGCTATCGGCTGCATGGTGAACGGCGCAGGCCTCGCCATGGCCACCATGGACATCATCAATCTCTACGGCTCCTCGCCCGCCAACTTCCTGGATGTAGGCGGTGGCGCGAGCAAGGAGCAGGTGATGAATGCCTTCCAGATCATACTGTCAGACGACAATGTGAAGGGCATTCTGGTCAATATCTTCGGCGGCATCATGCGCTGCGATATCATCGCCGAGGGCATCGTCGCTGCCGCTAAGGAGATGGATATCTCCGTGCCGCTGGTCGTGCGGCTGGAAGGCACCAACGTGGACATGGGTAAGAAGATCCTCGAAGACTCCGGTCTCGCTATCGTCTCGGCCGACAATCTGGATGACGCGGCGCAGAAGATTGTCGCTCAAGTGAAGGAGGCGGCGTAGATGTCAGTCCTCGTAGACAAGAATACAAAAGTCATCTGCCAGGGCTTCACCGGTAGCCAAGGCACCTTCCATTCCGAGCAGGCGATTGCATACGGTACGAAAATGGTCGGCGGCGTGACGCCAGGCAAAGGCGGATCGGATCATCTTGGCCTGCCCGTGTTCGACACGGTGGGTCAGGCGGTCGAGGCGACAGGCGCCAGTGCCTCCGCCATCTACGTGCCGCCGCCCTTCGCAGGAGATGCCATCCTGGAAGCGATCGATGCGGAAGTGCCGCTTATCGTCTGCATTACCGAGGGCATCCCCGTGCTCGACATGGTGAAGGTGAAGCGCGCGCTTACCGGGTCCAACTCACGCCTAATCGGGCCCAACTGCCCCGGCATTATCACACCTGATGAATGCAAAATCGGCATTATGCCGGGTCATATCCATAAAACCGGATCGGTGGGGATCGTATCGCGCTCCGGCACACTCACTTATGAAGCTGTCGCGCAGACGACGGCCGCCGGCCTTGGGCAATCCACCTGCATCGGTATTGGTGGTGATCCCGTGAACGGCACCAACTTCATCGACTGCCTAGATCTGTTCCTCGGGGACGACAAAACCCAATCGATCATCATGATCGGCGAAATTGGCGGATCGGCCGAGGAAGAGGCCGCTGAATTCTTGAAACAATCGAAGGTGAAAAAGCCCGTGGTTGGCTTTATCGCCGGTGTGACAGCGCCTCCGGGACGGCGCATGGGCCATGCTGGCGCTATCATTTCGGGCGGCAAGGGCGGTGCTGAAGATAAAATGGACGCCATGCGTTCAGCGGGTATAGCAGTATCTAAATCACCAGCGGGTCTTGGAACTACGCTCGTGGATGTATTAAATGGCTAACTAGGCTGGCGCGTATTGAATCTCGCCGGTTAAATGCGGCACGGGGGAAGGGGTGAAGCTTCACTCCTGAAGGCGGGATCAGCTCATGGCACGGCAAGACCTGAATGAAGCGTTGGCACGCACGTCATTTCTGCATGGTGCAAACGCGGACTATATCGAAGAGCTTTATGCTCAATATCAAAACAATCCGGACTCGGTCGACGGCGACTGGCAGGCGTTTTTCCGCGACCTCAAGGACAACAAAGAAGAGGTCCTGAAGGAGGCTGAAGGGCCGTCGTGGAAAAGCACCGGTTGGCCGGTGCCTGACAATGGCGAGCTGGTGAGCGCACTCGATGGGGACTGGGGCCCGGTTGAGCAGCAGCTGGGCAATCGCATCCAGGGCCGGGCGCAAACTCTCGGGGTTGAACTCACCAGTGATCTGGCGCTTGCCGCAACGCGTGATTCAGTGCGTGCCCTCATGCTGATCCGTTCTTACCGGGTGCGTGGACACCTGGCGGCGGACCTCGATCCACTGGGGCTGGAGAAGAAGGAAGCCCATCAGGAACTGGAGCCGGCGTCTTACGGCTTCACCGAGCGCGACTACGACCGCAAGATTTTTCTCGATTACGTGCTCGGCCTTGAGTTCGGCACCATTCGGGAGATCATCGAAATCCTCAGGCGCACCTACTGCGCCAAGATCGGTGTCGAGTTCATGCATATCTCGACGCCCGAGCAGAAGGGCTGGCTCCAGGCGCGCATCGAGGGCAAGGACAAGGAAATTGCGTTCACACCTGAAGGCAAAAAAGCCATCCTTACCAAGCTGGTTGAGGTTGAGGCCTTCGAGAAATTCCTCGATGTCAAATATACCGGCACCAAGCGCTTTGGTCTCGATGGCGGCGAGGGGGCAATCCCGGCGCTGGAACAGATCATCAAGCGCGGTGGTTCGCTTGGCGTGGAAGAGATCATACTCGGAATGCCGCACCGGGGCCGGCTGAACGTGCTCGCCAATGTTATGGGCAAGCCGTTCCGCGCCATCTTCAACGAGTTCAAGGGCGGCTCTGCCAACCCGGACGACGTGGAGGGTTCGGGCGACGTAAAATATCATCTCGGGGCTTCATCCGACCGTGAGTTTGACGGCAACAATGTCCATCTCTCGCTCACGGCCAATCCCTCGCATCTGGAAATTGTCGATCCGGTAGTGCTCGGCAAGGTGCGCGCGAAACAGGACCAGAGGCGCGACAAAGAGCGCACCAAGGTCATGCCACTGCTTCTTCATGGTGATGCGGCCTTTGCGGGCCAGGGTATCATCGCGGAATGTTTCGGCCTGTCGGGTCTGGCCGGTCATCGAACTGGAGGTTCGATACATTTTATCGTGAACAACCAGATCGGGTTTACGACATCGCCTCACAATTCACGTTCCTCGCCCTATCCCTCGGATGTGGCGCGGATGATCGAGGCGCCGATTTTCCATGTGAATGGCGATGATCCGGAGTCGGTTGTCCATGTTGCCAAGGTTGCAACCGAGTTCCGCCAGAAATTCCACAAACCGGTCGTTATCGACATGTTCTGCTACCGGCGTCACGGTCACAATGAGGGTGATGAGCCATCCTTCACCCAGCCGTTGATGTATCAAAAAATTCGCTCTCACCCGACTGTAGTTGATGTTTATTCCAGCCGCCTGATTGAAGAAGGCTCTCTGACGGTCGATGAATTTGAAACCATGCGCTCCGATATGAGGAGTATGCTGGAAGAAGAATTCAGGATTGGTGATTCCTACAAGCCCAACAAGGCGGACTGGATGGATGGCCAATGGTCAGGATTGGGTCATGCCGAGGAAGGCGCACGCCGCGGTGAAACAGGTGTAAAAACCGAATGGCTCAAGGAGATCGGCGTCGCCATTTCCCGCGTGCCCGAAGGGTTCAACATTCACCGAACCGTCAACCGGTTCATGGAAAGCCGGCGCAAGATGATCGAGGAGGGTACGGCCATCGACTGGTCGTTCGCCGAGGCGCTGGCCTTTGGCACGCTGCTGCGCGAGCGCTACCGGGTGCGCCTGTCAGGTCAGGATTGTGAACGTGGTACGTTCTCCCAGCGTCATTCGGTGCTGAACGATCAGAAGACTGAAGAAAAGTTCACTCCACTCAACCATATCGCCGCGACCCAGGCGCATTACGAGGTCATCAACTCGATGCTCTCGGAAGTTGCGGTGCTTGGCTTTGAATATGGCTACACACTGGCCGAGCCCAATGCATTGACCCTGTGGGAAGCCCAATTCGGGGATTTCGCCAACGGCGCACAGGTGGTCATTGATCAGTTCATCTCGTCTGGCGAAAGCAAGTGGCTGCGTATGTCCGGTCTCGTCCTGCTGTTGCCCCATGGCTATGAGGGCCAGGGGCCGGAACATTCCTCCGCCCGGCTGGAGCGCTATTTGCAAAACAGCGCGGAAGACAATTGGCAAGTGGCCAACTGCACAACGCCAGCCAATTATTTCCATATCCTGCGCCGGCAAATGCACCGCAATTTCCGCAAACCCCTGGTGCTGATGACGCCGAAATCCCTGCTGCGCCACAAGCGCGTGATCTCGCCGCTGGAGATGTTCGGGCCGGACTCCACCTTCCACCGGGTTCTGTGGGATGACGCACAATACCTGAAGGGCGAGAAAATCAAGCTGGTTGCAGATAACAAGATCAAGCGCGTCGTGATGTGCACAGGCAAAGTCTATTACGATCTCTATGATGCGCGCGAAAAGGAAGGCATCAACGATGTCTACCTTATGCGGCTGGAACAGCTTTACCCATTCCCTGCGCGTGCGCTTGTCGATGAGTTGGGGCGTTTCACCCAGGCTGAAATGGTGTGGTGCCAGGAAGAACCTAAAAATATGGGCGCATGGACCTTTGTCGGACCAAACATCGAGGTGGTGCTTGAAACGATTGATGCGAAACACAAACGTCCGGTTTATACGGGCCGAGCTGAATCAGCATCCACGGCTACGGGCCTGATGAGCAAGCATGTGGCGCAACTTGAAGCCTTCAAGAGGGATGCTCTGACGGGTTGAACGGGATGAATTGAACGGAGCGGGGAGCGGTCTGCCCGCGATGCGAGAGGTCAAAATAATGTCGACGGAAATACGAGTCCCAACTTTAGGCGAATCAGTTACCGAGGCCACTGTTGGACAGTGGTTCAAGAAAGCTGGTGATGCAGTCAATGCCGATGAACCCGTGGTCGAACTTGAAACTGACAAGGTGACCATAGAGGTGCCCGCACCCGTTTCGGGAGTGCTTGGCGACCTCGTGGCCGGGGAAGGCGACACTGTTGAAGTCGGAGCCCTGCTTGGCGCGATCACGGAAGGAGGCGATGCTGCTGCGGCACCGGCCAAGGCGGCGGCGCCTGCGGAGGCCAAATCCGAACCCGAACCAGCGAAGACAGCCAAGGCATCGGCACCGGCTGCGGGTGGCGATCATGATTTCCCGCTCTCCCCTGCCGTGCAGAAGCTCGTCACTGAGAACAGTCTTGACCCATCAACGATCAAAGGGACCGGCAAGGATGGCCGGCTCACCAAGGAAGACGTACTCAAGGCCCTTGAGGGCGGCGGCGCGGCCCCTGCGGCGGCTGCTCCAATCGCCCTGACGACACCATCTGTTGGCGCTGAACCGCCAGCGCGGGCGAGAGGTCCGGTGTCAGGCGACGACGAAGTGCGCGAGGAGCGGGTGAAAATGACCCGGCTGCGGCAGACAATTGCGCAGCGCCTGAAAGATTCGCAGAACACGGCCGCCATGCTCACCACCTTCAACGAGGTGGATATGAGCGCGGTGATGGAGATGCGTAGCGAATATAAGGAGCTGTTCCAGAAGCGCCATGGCGTGAAGCTCGGCTTCATGGGCTTTTTCGTCAAAGCCTGCGTTCAGGCGCTGAAAGACGTGCCGGAAGTGAATGCGGAGATCGACGGCACCGACATTGTCTACAAAAATTACTATCACTTCGGCATCGCCGTCGGCACTGACAAGGGCCTCGTCGTACCGGTTGTGCGGGATGCCCAGGACATGACCCTGGCCGGGATCGAAGCGGAAATTACGTCCCTCGGCAAGCGCGCCCGCGATGGCGATCTCAGCATCGCCGAAATGCAGGGTGGCACCTTTACCATCACCAATGGCGGGGTTTATGGCTCGCTCATGTCGACGCCGATCCTGAATGCCCCGCAGTCGGGCATATTGGGAATGCACGCTATCCAGCAGCGCCCGGTTGCGGTGGATGGTGAAATCGTCATCCGCCCGATGATGTATCTCGCGCTCTCCTATGACCACCGCGTAGTCGACGGCAAGGGCGCGGTAACGTTCCTGGTGCGTGTGAAAGAGTGCTTGGAAGACCCCCAGCGCATGGTGCTGGATCTGTAAGCCTAATCGGTTTTGAGCAAGGATAGAGAATTATGGCGGACGCTTACGATCTCGTTGTTATCGGCACAGGCCCCGGTGGTTATGTCTGCGCCATCCGCGCCGCTCAGCTGGGGATGAAAGTTGCGGTCGTTGAAAAGCGCGCGGCCCACGGTGGCACCTGCCTCAATGTCGGCTGCATTCCGTCGAAAGCATTGCTGCATGCATCTGAGCTTTACGAAGAGGCAGGCCACGGTTTCGAGGACATGGGCATCAAGGTGAAACCGACGCTCGATCTCAAGGCCATGCAAGCGTTCAAGAAAGAAGGCGTCGACGGCAACACCGCGGGCGTCGAATTCCTGCTCAAGAAAAACAAGATCGACGCCTTTCACGGCACCGGCAAGATCACAGCACCGGGCAAGGTCGAGGTGACGCCGGACGAGGGCAAGGCCGTGACGCTGGAGACGAAGAACATCGTCATCGCAACAGGCTCGGACGTGGCGAAGCTGCCCGGCATCGAGATCGATGAAAAGAAAGTTGTTTCCTCAACTGGCGCACTGGAACTTTCCGCGGTGCCAAAAAAACTGCTGGTGGTGGGCGCGGGGATTATCGGGCTGGAGCTTGGCTCGGTCTGGCGACGGCTCGGGGCGGAAGTCAACGTGGTCGAATTCCTCGACCGCATCACCCCCGGTATGGACGCGGACATTGCCAAGAATTTCATGCGTATCCTGAAAAAACAGGGCATGACATTCAAGCTCGGCCACAAGGTCACCGGCATCGATACAAAGGGCAAGGGCTGCAAGGTCGCTATCGAGCCCGCCAAGGGCGGAAATGCCGAGACCATTGACTGTGATGTGGTCCTCGTCGCCATTGGCCGGGTGCCGTATACGGCTGGCCTTGGTCTTGAAGATGTGGGCGTCAAACTCGACAAGCAGGGCCGCGTGGAAATTGATGCGCAATACAAATCAAGCGTGGATGGTATTTACGCAATTGGAGATGTCATCAAGGGGCCGATGCTGGCGCACAAGGCGGAAGACGAAGGCGTTGCCGTTGCGGAGATTCTTGCAGGTCAGGCCGGCCATGTGAATTACGGTGTGATCCCCGGCGTCGTCTACACCTACCCGGAGGTGGCCGAGGTCGGTAAAACCGAAGAAGCCCTGAAAGAAGAGGGCATTGAATATAATGTCGGTAAGTTCCCCTTCACTGCCAATGGCCGCGCCAAGGTCAACCGCACCACCGACGGCTTTGTGAAAATCCTGGCCGACAAGAAGACTGACCGGGTCCTCGGGGTGCATATTCTCGGGCCCGATGCGGGCAACATGATCGCCGAAGCTGCTGTGCTTATGGAGTTCAGCGGTTCAGCAGAGGATCTCGCCCGCACCTGCCATGCCCACCCCACGCTCACCGAAGCGATAAAGGAGGCCGCGCTCGCAGTCGGCAAACGCGCCCTTCATATGTGAGGAGCAGGTAAAGGGAAGACTTTCAGTCCGCGTGCCTCATGGTCCAGCTTTACAGCCCGACGCCCATCCTACGGATTTTTGATGAGGAAAAGGCGCTGGAATTCTACGTCGGATTCTTAGGGTTCACCGTCAATTGGGACCACCGCTTGGAGGACAACTTTCCTCTCTATATGGAAGTCGCCCGCGACGGTTGTACTCTTCATCTCTCGGAACATCACGGCGATTGCTGCCCCGGCGGCGCCGTTCGAATTGAAACCGTAGGTATCGAAGATTACCAGGAGCAGCTTTCCAAGTCCGGGTACAAATACGCTAAGCCCGGTCTTGAAGAGATGCCGTGGGATACGAAGGAAATGACGATCAACGGTCCCTTCGGCAATCGTCTTGTCTTTTTTGCGCGCAAAGACAGTTGAAATATCAAGCCATCTTTGGCGCGTCCTTGGCTTTTGCCTGTCCCAGCGCCGGCCGCGCGCCGCACCGCTCAAGATATGCATCGACTACATCACCTGCGGGGAGCATTTCCCTGATGAGATGTCCGAGGCTCGCGATGATGACATCGACTGCTGAGAACGTATCTCCTGTTATATAGTCGGACGTCTGAAGTGCGCTGAGTATGCGTTGGTCCATTTCCGCGCGGCCTCGAAATGTGCGCTTCAACCCTTCATGGTCTCCAAGTTCCATAAATTGGAGATTGAGCACTGGCTCCATGATGCCTGCATAGTAAGCCAGCCAGCTTAGATACGGCCCACGGCCTTCATCTCCGACTGCAGGTGCAATGCGGGCTTTCGGGAACATGTCAGTCAGATAGACCACGATTGCAATGGACTCGGTGATGAGTTCGCCATCGTGCACAAGTGCTGGAACCTTCTTGTCCGGATGCGGATTGTCCGGATCAGGACAACCTGACCCATCCATCCGGGGAATGTCGAGATATGCGATATCGTAGTCGGCTCCAAGTTCCTCAAGCAGCCATAAAATACGCGATGAGCGCGATTGCACTGCGTGATACAGGGTCAGCATTCCTTACTCCTTCTAAGTATAGAAAATGAGAACATTAGAAGAACATTGTAACCCGCGCAACAGTTGAAATTTTTGATATTTTTGTATTTTACATAATTAACGTATATGTTAAATAACGCTATCATTAAATAGGCAGGCCAGCGTAATGACACAGCACAAGATCGTTTCAAGAGACGAGTGGGTCGAAGCCCGCATGCAGTTCCTTTCCAAAGAGAAGGAGCTTACGCGGGCTAGAGACAGGCTCAGTGAAGAGCGGCGTTCGCTCCCTTGGGTGAAGATTGAAAATGACTATGTTTTCGAAGGGCCGGACGGCAAGGAGACCTTGCTTGATCTGTTCGGGGGAAACAGCCAGCTCATCATCTATCATTTCATGTTCGGGCCCGGGTGGGAGGAAGGCTGCAAGGCGTGCTCATTTGTTGCTGATCATATTGACGGAGCGGTTGTTCATCTGGCGCAGCGTGACGCTACGCTGCTTGCTGTTTCACGTGCGCCTTTGGCCGAGTTTCAAGCTTTCAAGGAGCGCATGGGCTGGCGCTTCAAATGGGTGTCTTCCAACGGCAGCGATTTCAATTTCGACTTCAATGTATCGTTCTCCAGCGAGCAGCTTGAAAGCGGAAAGGTCAACTACAATTACAAATCTGGTGAATTTCCGATGGAGGAAGCACCTGGCGCAAGCGTCTTCTCACGCAATGAGGCGGGTGAAATTTTTCACACCTATTCCTGCTACGGCCGCGGTCTCGACAGTTTGATAGGCAGCTACACCTACCTCGATCTTTTGCCCAAGGGCCGTGATGAGGGTGAGTTGAGTTTTCCCATGGCGTGGGTGCGCCATCACGACAGCTACGGGTCGTCAAATGACTAGCCTCGACTCCACATTCTCGGCCCTTGCCGACCCGACCCGGCGCGCCATCATCGCGCGGCTGGCGTCGGGAAGTGCTACCGTAAATGAGCTTGCGGAACCCTTCGACATTTCCCTTCCTGCCATCTCGCGGCATCTGAAAGTTCTCGAAGGTGCAGGGCTCATACGCCGTGAAGTGGAAGCCCAGAAACGGCGTTGCCATCTGGAGGCGAAAAAGCTGAAAGAGGCTGAAGACTGGCTCGATAACACCCGCGTCTTCTGGAAAGAGCGGTTTGATGTGCTCGAAACATTTCTTGATGAATCACGTTAGAAAAAGGATGGGTAAATGAGTGATGCAGTAGCGAAAAGCGATGAAATCGAACTGACCATGGAGCGCGAATTCGCCCATCCGCCGGAGGCAGTTTTCCGGGCATGGACAGAAAACGATGCGCTGCGCAAATGGATGGGACCAGGTGAAATTAAAGCTCCCGAGGCGCACTTGGAAGCGTGCAAAGGGGGCAGCCTCACGATCCCAATGGTCCACCCGGATGGCCAGGTCATGACCGCCAGGGGTAAAATTCTCGAAACTGTTCCCAACAAGAAACTGCGTTTCAGCTGGGCCTGGGACCAGGAAGACGGGAGCGCGGGGCAGGTCATGGAAATCACTCTGGAGTTTGTTCCCATTGAATCCGGAACCCGGCTCACCCTACATCAGGTGAATTTCCTCGATGCGGAAGCGCGCGACCATCACAGGTCCGGGTGGGACGGGTGCTACGAAAAGCTGGAGGCCTATCTCGGCGAATAGCTTGCAGGACGTGGCGTCGAGCTCGAAAACCCATTAGAAAGGCCGCTGGTAGAATCTCAGTAGCACCGGCGGTTCCATGTCTGAAGCCCGATCCATTCTCATCACAGGCTGTTCAACCGGCATTGGCTATGCCTGTGCGCACGGCATGAAGGCGCGCGGCTGGCGGGTGCTGGCTACGGCGCGCAAGTCAGCAGACATCGAGCGTCTCGAAGGAGAGGGGCTAGAGGTTCTGCATCTCGACTACCGGGATGAGAAATCCATCGCCAAATGCGCCGATGAAACCCTCAAGAGAACCGACACCAGGCTGACGGCCCTGTTCAACAATGGCGGTTATGGCCAACCGGGAGCGGTTGAAGATGTGCCGATGAGGGCCCTGCGGCTTCAGTTCGAAACCAATTTCTTCGGCTGGCATGACCTCACTACTCGCCTGCTTCCGGCCATGCGCAAACAGGGTACAGGCCGCATCGTCCAATGTTCGTCCTGTCTCGGGATTGTGTCTCTGAAATATCGCGGTGCCTACAACGCCTCGAAATTCGCCATTGAGGGTTTAAGCGACGCACTGCGCCAGGAGCTGACCGGTACCGGCATATATGTTTCCCTGATCGAGCCGGGCCCGATCGCGACAAAGTTCACGGACACGGCGCTGGCCAACTACAAGGCCCATATTGACCTAGAAGGCTCGGTCCATGCGGAAATTTACAAAGCGCGCATGGCAGCGATGGAAGAAAACAGGCCATCGAAATTTAGGCTTGGCCCCGAAGCCGTTCTGGAAAAACTCGTCCATGCAGTGGAGAGCCCGAACCCTCATCCGCACTACTATGTCACCAAGCCGACCTATATGCTGGCCTGGGCCAGGCGGTTGTTGTCAACGCGCCTGATGGACCGGGTGATGGCCTCGCAGTAAGCTGTATCATGAACACTGCCCTCAGTCTTTTCATCCCGCTCGCCCTGCTGGCCGTGCTGCTCATTCTGGCGCTCGGGTTGTGGAACATGTTGCGCGCCGGCAGCAGCAACAAATCCCAAAACCTCATGCGCTGGCGCGTTGTGCTACAGTTCGTGGCGGTCATCCTCGTGATGGCGGCGCTGTATTTCACCCGGGGGTGAGGCTGCGCACAAGGACAAGTAGATGGTCGTTCTGAACAAGATTTACACCCGCTCCGGAGATGACGGCACGACAGCGCTCGGGTCTGGTGACCGTGTGCCAAAGCACCACGCCCGCATCTGGGCATTCGGCACGGTCGATGAAACCAATGCAGCAATTGGCGTTGCGCGCCTTGAGCTGGATGGGACTCAGCCCCATGTGAACGAGATGCTGGAACGTATTCAGAATGATCTGTTCGATCTCGGCGCGGATCTGTGCGTACCAGAGAGCGGAGAAGAAGAACAAGATGCTTCATTGCGTATCGTGCAGGCGCAGGTGGACCGGTTAGAATCGGAAATAGATGAACTCAATGGCGAATTGGAGCCGCTGCGTTCTTTCGTGCTGCCCGGGGGCACCCGGGCCGCTGCCGCGCTGCACGTGGCGCGCACGGTTTGCCGCAGAGGGGAACGTCTGATGGCGGAACTGGCGTCAGAAAAGGGTGAAACTGTCGGGGAAGCAGCGCTTCATTATATCAATCGCCTGTCTGATTTCCTGTTCGTGGCCAGCCGCTATGTGAACGACAAGGGCAAGGCCGATGTGCTCTGGACACCCGGCGAGAATCGATAGCGCCTCCCATGTTTGTCCCCGTCCACGACATCAACCCGCTGAAAAGACTTCCGTTCCAGTGGGTTACCGTTGCACTGATCGCACTGAATACCCTCTGTTATTTGCTGTTCAGCACGCCGTTTTTCTCGCCTGTGAACCAGTATGTGGCGGAGTTCGCCTTGATCCCGGCGGAATTTCTCGGTTACGGGAGCCCGCTGCCCGGTGAGATATTTCAGCTCACCGAGCCCTTGCCGATGCCAGAGGAAGTCACAATTGTCACCTATATGTTTGTGCATATGGGGTTCCTCCACCTGGCTGGAAACATGACCTTCCTGTGGGTGTTCGGGGACAATGTGGAAGATGCCATGGGACATGTACGCTTCCTGATGTTCTACCTGCTTTGCGGTGTCATTGCCGCGTTGACCCATATTGCGATCGACCCGGAGTCTCAAATTCCGGTCGTTGGAGCCAGCGGGTCAGTGGGCGGCATCATTGGTGCATACCTGATGCTGCATCCGAATGTAAAAGTCTGGGTGCTGGCACTCTACCGGATACCTCTGCGCCTTACGGCGTTCTGGGTTATCGGATTCTGGGCAGCAGTTCAGCTATACAGCGTGTTCTTCAGCGAGGTCGACACAGTTGCGTGGGGGGCGCATCTGGGCGGGCTTGTTGCCGGGGCCGTTCTCATCGTCATAATGCGCCAGCCCGGAGTACTCCTGTTTGACAAGCCGGCAAAAGAGGTTTGATGCGGCCATGTTCGTCCCCCTCCACGACAAGAACCCGCTTATATCCATTCGCTTCCAATATGTGACGGTCGGTCTGATCCTCGTTAACATCCTGATCTTCATTGCCTTCCAGACGGGCTGGTTCTTCGAGATCGATGAGCGCCTGGCAGCTTTTACCCTCATTCCCTCGGAATTCTGGACCGGGGGCGCATCGTTCACGAGCCAGGCCTCTGTGCCTGTTGGAGGATTGCCCGTCCAAGAGCGCTGGACCCTCGTGACCTACATGTTCGTGCACGGAAATATCATGCATCTGCTCGGCAACATGCTGTTCCTGTGGGTGTTCGGCGACAATGTGGAAGATGCCATGGGGCATGTGCGGTTTTTACTGTTCTTTCTCATGTGCGGTGTGTTTGCGGGTTTTTCGCATACTTTCATCATGCAGAGTTCGGAAATCCCGGTGATCGGCGCGAGTGGCGGGGTGGCCGGTGTCATTGCCGCCTATCTGATGCTCCATCCCAAGGTCAAAATCTGGGTTCTGGCGCTGTGGCGTATACCACTCAAAATCTCCGCGGCCTGGGTGCTCGGCTTCTGGGCCCTGTTGCAACTCTTCAGCGCGTTGACATCATCTGGTGATGGTATTGCCTGGTGGGCGCATGTAGGCGGACTGGTGGCCGGAGCAGTGCTGATCCTGTTCATGCGCCGCCCCGGGGTGGCATTGTTCGACCAGACGCCGGGTGGGGCCTGAGAGCCGGTCATCGCCTGCGTCGCAATGCGCTTTGTGCGGCATTGACTTGGTGCCGTGGCGGCAGTACCGTCGCGCCGCTATTTCGCAAGTGCGAAGAGAAATTTCCGGTAATAATTCTTCGATATATCAGGTAATTTTTCCACATCGGAACTTCGCTAACCGCGCTGCAGCGCGGCCTGGAGAGACACCATGAAAGTTCTTGTGCCTGTCAAACGGGTGGTAGATTTCAACGTCAAGATCCGCGTCAAGTCTGATGGGTCGGGCGTCGATCTCGCCAATGTCAAAATGTCCATGAACCCGTTCGATGAAATTGCCGTCGAAGAGGGTATCCGCCTTAAAGAAGCGGGGACGGTTGAGGAGATCATCGCTGTCTCGATTGGCCCGCAAAAGGCGCAGGAGACAATTCGCACCGCGCTCGCCATGGGGGCTGACCGTGGCATCCTGATAGTGTCCGACGACGAGGTTGAGCCATTGGCCGTTGCCAAGCTGCTGAAGGGCGTGGTCGAGGCAGAAAAGCCCGACATGGTGATTCTGGGCAAGCAGGCTATCGATGACGATTCAAATCAAACAGGCCAGATGCTCTCTGCGCTTCTGGGTTGGCCGCAGGGGACCTTCGCATCGAAACTGGTGCTGGAGGGCGGCAAGGCAAAGGTCACACGAGAAATCGATGGCGGACTGCAAACAATCCAGCTCAACATGCCATGCATCGTCACCACGGATTTGCGCCTGAATGAACCGCGTTACGCTTCCCTGCCAAATATCATGAAGGCCAAGAAGAAACCGCTGGATGAAAAAACCGCGGAAGACTATGGCGTCGACATCGCCCCGCGTCTCAAGGTGCTTGAGACGGTGGAGCCCGCCACGCGCGAGGCGGGAGAGATACTCGACACGCCCGCCGACCTTGTTGAGAAACTCAAAACACAGGCGGGGGTGATCTGATGGCCGTTCTTCTGATCGCAGAACACAACAACACATCTCTGAACGCCGCGACGGCAAGGGCCATGAGTGCCGCAATTGCGGTCTCGAAAGATGTGCATATCCTTGTTGCCGGAAATGGCTGCTCATCGGTTGCTGATGAAGCGGCGAAGCTTGAAGGCGCTGCCAAGGTTCTGCTCGCCGAGGCACCGCAGCTGGAGCATCATCTGGCAGAAGAATTGGCAGCACTTGTGGAGCCGCTGGCGAAGCAATATGAAGCCGTGTTGGCACCGGCCACAACGACATCCAAGAATTTCATGCCGCGCCTTGCAGCGCTGCTCGACGTGGCTCAGGTTTCAGAGATCACCGCGGTCAAGTCGCCAGATACATTCGAGCGGCCAATTTATGCGGGCAACGCTATTCAGAGTGTCCAGTCATCCGACCCGATCAAGATCATTACCGTGCGCACCACCACCTTCGAAGACGTTGGTGAAGGCGGCAGTGCGAGCGTGGAAAAAATCGACGCGCCCGCACCTGTGGGGCTGTCAGAATTTGTTGGCGAGGAACTGTCCTCCTCCGACCGCCCCGAACTGGCGGCGGCGCGTATCGTCGTATCGGGTGGACGGGCGCTTGGCTCGAAAGAAAATTTCGTCAAATTTATCGAGCCACTGGCCGAGCAGTTGAACGCGGCTGTCGGCGCGAGTCGCGCGGCGGTAGACGCGGGCTACGTTTCGAACGATTATCAGGTTGGACAAACGGGCAAGGTGGTGGCGCCGGAGCTTTATATCGCCGTCGGTATTTCCGGCGCGATCCAGCATCTGGCGGGCATGAAGGATTCAAAGGTGATTGTCGCCATCAACAAGGATGAGGAAGCCCCGATTTTCCAGATTGCCGATTATGGCCTGGTGGGAGACTTGTTCGAGATATTACCCCAGCTCCAATCCGAACTGGAAAAAGCCGGGTAACCGGCGCATTCAACATTCACGATCAGCCAGCGAGAGCGAAACGCAATGAGTATCAATAAAGTGGGCATCATCGGAGCCGGGCAAATGGGCAATGGCATTGCCCATGTTGTTGCCCTGGCGGGCTTTGACGTGATTTTGCATGACGTGGACCCCGAGCGTATCGACCAGGCGCTGGCCACCATCAACGGGAACATGTCGCGTCAGGCCGCCTCCGGGAAGATCACCGAGGAGGATGTAAACAAGGCGTTGAAGCATATCAGCAAGGCAGAATCGATCAACGATCTGGCAGACGTCGATCTTGTCATTGAGGCGGCGACAGAAAATGAGGATATCAAGTTGAGTATCCTCAAGGAGATCTGCCCGGTACTGAGCGCCGATGCCATCGTGGCGACCAACACCTCTTCTATTTCCATTACCCGCCTTGCCGCCGCCACGGACCGGCCCGAGAAAGTCATCGGCATGCATTTCATGAATCCGGTTCCGGTGATGGAACTGGTGGAAATGATCCGCGGTATTGCCACCGGGGACGAGACGTTCAGCACCGCAACTGAGTTCGTGAAAAAGCTCGATAAGACGATCGCCGTGTCGGAAGATTTCCCGGCCTTCATGGTCAACCGCATCCTGCTGCCGATGATCAACGAGGCGATCTACACGCTCTATGAAGGCGTTGGAAACGTGGAATCCATCGACACCGCCATGCGCCTGGGTGCGCGCCATCCCATGGGTCCGCTGCAACTGGCGGATTTTATCGGTCTGGACACCTGCCTTTCGGTCATGCAGGTGCTCTACGAAGGTTTGGCGGACACCAAATACAGGCCATGCCCATTGCTGGTGAAATATGTTGAGGCCGGCTGGCTCGGGCGCAAGGCCAACCGCGGGTTCTACGACTATCGCGGCGACGAGCCGGTGCCCACACGCTAGGGGCGACCGCTCCTGCTTCGCTGACAGACTTAATGCTCAGTTAATTTTTAGCGGCCATGCTTGGCAACGAGTGTTGTCAGTTCTTGTGGTATTGCATTTCCCAACATGGTCGACGTATCGCCCGCCTCATCCCTGTTCATTCCCGCGTCAGCGGATACCTTATTCGGGTCGACTTCAGCCGATGCGATAATCTCGGCTACACAGTCTCAAGGCGCTTCTGGCGATCAGCAGACGGCACTCAACCTGACGACCGCCGCGAAGCGCGAGATCAACCGGATACGCGGCTACAAGCTCGAGCTGTCGCTGGCAGAAAAGCAGCAACTCAATGAAATTCAGACTGAAGTCCTGAAAATCCAGGAGAAAGTCCAGTCGGGTACCGTTCGGACTGATGAGTTGGAGGAGCGCACCGAATTGCTCAAGGAAGCCGACATAATCATAGGCAAGCCAACCGTTGATCTAGAAGCCGATGAGACATTGGCTGAATTCAACAATCTGAGGCTTGCCGTGCTTGCTCCAAGACTGAGTGACGCAACCCAAAAGCGTGTAGATTTTATGGAGCGCTTCAAGGACGGTCTTGAGAAGCAAATCGGCGAAAACCCCGAGCGCCATTCATTGCAACTCAGGTTTCAGGCTGTTGCCAGGCAGATAGATACGCTGGCGCCGCTGCGCGCCGCATCCCAACTCTCAAGAACAGATGCAAAGCTGTATGATGATACGGTCAGACTCATCAATGATCACGCCGGGATCAAGGTCGAATTGACTGCAGCTGAGTCAAGCAGGGTCGCGGCGCTCGAAGAAACAGTTGCAAAATATCAGGACGCCTTTTCGCAGGTCTCACAGCCTTCTTCGCGATCGGTGGCGAATGCCTACACGTCACTGGTGCTCTAGGAAGCGGGCGCGCCGGCTTTTCCCTTACCTGCTATCGCCGCCTTGATGAGCGCAACCGCGTCATCAGATCCCCAGTCAGCCGGCCCGACAAGGCGTCCGATTTCCTGCCCCTGACGGTTCAGCAACAATGTTGTCGGCATGCCGAAGGCTTTGAGCGAAGCTGCTAGCTTGCCGCTTGAATTGTTATAGAGCTTGAGGTGCTTCACCCCGATCTCGTCAAGGAACTTGCGCGGCTTGTCCAGCCCGGTCCTGTCGATGGACAGCGCGACCAGATCGAACTCATCACCGCCCAGGTCTGCCTTGAGCTTGTCGAGGTCGGGCATCTCCTTGCGGCATGGCCCGCACCAGGTGGCCCACAGGTTCAGCAACACCACCCTGCCGCGCCAGTCTTTCAATGATGCTGCAGAGCCGTCTTCGCGCACAAAGGCGACCTCGGGCAGATCCTGAGGCTCAGCGCGCGCGACAAAGGTGATCATTTTGCCCTTGGAGTAGACCTTGAGCCAGGGAGCTCCGACACCTGTCGATTTACCGCTTTGTACATTAGGGGCTGGCGCGTCATTGCCATTGCCCCCCAAATTCACGTATACCGCCCCGAACCCTGCGGCAGCCGCCAGTGCGCCTGCGATCATGATGATCCCAAACGATGATTTTCGAGGTTTGGTGCCGGTTTGTTTCTTGGCCATGGCTTTGAGTTCCAAAGAAGGTTTGAGATGACGAACAAAATGTGGGGCGGCCGCTTTGCTTCCGCGCCCGCCGGGATAATGGAGGAAATAAACGCCTCCATCGATTTCGACAAGCGGCTGTTTGCCCAGGACATTGCCGGATCGAAGGCCCATTGTGAAATGCTGGCCGAAACCGGCATCATTTCACGTGAAGATGCCGACGCTATTCTTCAAGGTCTAGACACGATTTCGTCAGAAATCGAGGCCGGTGAGTTTACGTTCTCCCGGGCTCTCGAAGACGTGCATATGAATATCGAGTCACGGCTCACAGAGCTGATCGGACCGCAGGCGGGAAAATTGCACACCGCGCGCTCACGCAACGACCAGGTTGCGACGGACTTTAGGCTTTACATCCGCGACGTCATAGACCAGCTCGACGAGTTGCTAAGTGGTCTTCAGCGCGCCCTGGCAGACAAGGCGCATGAACATGCCGGAACGGTGATGCCGGGCTTTACCCATCTCCAGACCGCGCAGCCAGTGACCTTTGGCCATCACTGCCTGGCTTATGTGGAAATGCTTGCCCGCGACCGGGGCCGCTTCACCGATGCCCGCAAGCGCGCCAACGAAAGTCCGCTGGGGGCGGCAGCACTTGCCGGTACGTCCTTCCCCATTGACCGGGAGAATACGGCCAATTCGCTGGGGTTTGATCGCCCAGCGGCAAATTCGCTCGACGCGGTATCGGACAGGGACTTCGTGCTGGAAACCCTGTCGGCCGCAAGCATTACCGCTATGCATCTCTCCAGGCTGTCGGAAGAGATCGTCGTCTGGTCCTCGGCCAGTTTCAACCTGCTGACCCTGTCGGACAAGTTCACGACCGGGTCATCAATCATGCCCCAGAAACGCAACCCGGACGCCGCGGAGCTGGTGCGCGCCAAGACGGGCGCGGTGTTCGGTGCCTTCACGCAATTGCTGATCGTGATGAAGGGCCTGCCCCTGGCCTAGTCCAAGGACATGCAGGAAGACAAGGTGCCGGCCTTTACAGCACTCGATACACTGTCGCTCATGCTGGTGGCGATGAGCGGCATGGTCATGGATATGGAGCCCAACGTGGCTGCCATGCGCAAGGCTGCGGGTGCGGGCTATTCCACAGCGACAGATCTTGCAGACTGGCTGGTGCGGACTCTGGATATGCCGTTTCGCGACGCCCACAATGTGACGGGACAGATCGTGGCGATAGCGGAAGGGCAGGGCATCATCCTCTCGCGCATGAAGCTTGAGGACATGCAGAAAGTCGAGCCGCGGATCACTGACGAGATTTTTTCGGTCCTGAGCGTTCAGAACTCGGTAAAAAGCCGGATAAGTTTTGGCGGAACCGCGCCATCAAATGTTCGTAAACAGGCGCGAAACTGGATAAAGCGGTTGGAAAAAGAAGCCACATCGGGCTAATACTAGACCTTGAGGTCGGATTGTCGGCACATTTTGGAGCATTTGCGCATGCGCAGCGCCCTTACATCTCTTCTCGTTGCCCTCGTGGTATCCGCCATGGGTCTGAGCGCGTGTGGCCGTAAGGGCCCGCTTGAGAAACCCCCTAAAGCAACTGCTTCAAACGGACCGGTAGCTGAAGGCGTCAGTCCCAGCAAACCGAACAGGCCATTTATTCTCGACAGGCTGCTCCGATAATTCTCGCTGGCCGAGCATCTTATGCATCATTTCGCCTATAGAGGCGGCGTCCTTCACGCCGAAGATGTGAGCTTGGACGCAATCGCGTCCGAGGTGGGCACCCCGTTTTATTGCTATTCCACCGCGACGCTGACGCGTCACTACAAGGTTTTCGCCGAGGCTTTTTCAAGCGCGGATGCGCTGGTCTGTTATTCGATCAAGGCCAATTCTAATATCGCTGTATTGAAGACACTCGGAAATCTGGGTTCTGGCATGGACGTGGTGTCGGAGGGCGAGTTGCGCCGCGCCCGCGCCGCTGGAGTGGCGCCTGAAAAAATCGTCTTTTCCGGGGTTGGCAAGACCAGGGACGAGATGACTTACGCGCTGAAGGAGGGCATATATGCCTTCAACGTGGAATCGGAGGCTGAACTCGCCGCGTTGAATGACGTGGCCTGCCAGGCAGGGGTGAGCGCGCGCGTGGCCTATCGCGTCAACCCGGATATCGATCCCAAGACCCACAAGAAAATTTCCACGGGTAAGGCAGAGGACAAGTTCGGCGTGCCGTATGACCGCGCCCGCGGTCTGTACCGGGAAGCAGCCAATCTGCCAGGTATCAATCCCTGCGGCATTCACATGCATATCGGCAGCCAAATCACCAAGCTGGAACCTTTTGGTGATGCATTTGCCCTGCTGCGAGAGTTGGCGGGACAATTGATGCAAGATGGATTGACGCTTGAATTCATCAATTTCGGTGGCGGACTTGGCGTGCCCTACAAGGCCGATGACCCCGTGCCACCGCACCCCGATGAATATGCCGCTATCGTACTGGCGGCAGCAAAAGATTTGAACGTCAAGCTGCTGTTCGAACCAGGCCGCATGATCGCCGCCAATGCAGGCATCCTGGTCACGCGGGTGCTCTACACCAAGACCGGGGCGGCGCAGAGTTTCACGATTGTGGATGCCGCCATGAATGATCTCATCCGCCCGACGCTTTATGAGGCTTGGCATGACATTATTCCGGTTGAGGAACGCCTGGTGGATACGCCAGGGCATCTCACTGACGTGGTTGGCCCGGTGTGTGAGACCGGCGACTACCTGGCCCTTGCCCGCAAACTGCCTGACTATTCGTCCGGAGACCTGATGGCGATCCTCACGGCAGGCGCATATGGAGCTGCTCAGTCCTCAACATACAATACCCGCCCGCTCATCCCAGAAGTACTGGTCAACGGTGCTGATTACGGTGTCATCCGGCCACGGCCCTCCTATGACGAGATGCTGGGACGGGATACTCTGCCAGACTGGCTGTAAAGCATTCTAGCACTGGAGTTTACCCCCATGGCCCGCTTGCCCGTTCTCAAACCCGACAGTCTGAACCCGGATCAGAAAGCACTTTACGACAAGATAGCCGGAGACAAGCGTCGGCAGAAAACACGCCGATTCAAGATGACTGTCGGCGACGGTACGCTGACAGGGCCGTTCAATGCCCTGCTGTTTTCTCCGAAAGTTGGCGATGCCGTCCAGCAGCTTGGCGGCGCGCTCAGGTTTGACTCCTCCCTGCCCGGCCATTTGCGCGAACTGGCGATCCTGATGGTGGCCGCCCGCTGGCGCGCGAACTATGAGTGGTATGCTCATGCCCCTATCGCGGCGCGTGAGGAACTGGACGATGCCATCATCGAGGCAGTGAAAACGGGGGAGGTGCCCGACCAGGCGCCAGATGATGTTCTCAACATCCATCGTTTCGTATCCGAGCTGGTGGAGACGCGGCGCGTATCCGCGGAAACCTACCAGGACACACTCGAAGTCATTGGTGAGCAGGGCCTTGTCGAGCTGATCTCGGTGGTAGGCTATTACTCATTGCTGGCGGGGCTTTTGAACACCTTTGAGATCGGACTACCCGAGGGCGAGGATTTGCCGTTCGGAGAGTAGTCTGCGAACTCTATATGACTATTGCGAACGCAGCTTGGGATCGAGCATGTCCCTGACGGCGTCGCCGAACATGTTGAAGCCGAACACGGCGATGGAAATGGCGACACCGGGCCAGATTGCGACCCATGGTGCGCTTTCGACATATTCTTCCGCACCACCTTGCAGCATCAGCCCCCAGGCGGCTGTCGGCTCCTGTACGCCCAGGCCGAGATAGGACAGGGACGCCTCAAGAAGGATGGCATGCCCAACGAATGTCGTGAGCATGATGAGATAGGGCGCCATGACGTTGGGAACCATGTGGCGCAGTACGATCCGGGTGTTTGAAAACCCGTTGGCGCGGGCCGCATCGATAAATGGAATCTCTCGCAGTGCCAGCGCGCTTGAGCGAACAACGCGGGAGCAATCCGGGATGAAGGGGATCGTGATTGCGATAATCACGTTCTGCACACTGGGACCAAAAATGGAGACGATGGCCAGCGCCATGATGATCAGCGGAAAGGCCTGGAACAGGTCGATCACACGCTGACAGATCAGATCGAACCGGCCGCCCATATACGCGCTTGTCACTCCAAGCACGAGGCCCGCGGTTGAGCCTATAAAGGCTGCCGTGAAACCCACGAACAGGGCCGTTCGAGCGCCATACAAAAGACGCGTCAGAATATCCCGTCCAAACTGATCTGTTCCTAGCAGAAACTCCTGGTTTGGCGGCAAAAGCATGTTTTCGAAGGCGATTTCTACAGGGTCATGCGGGGTCATGAGGGGGGCAAATATCCCCATCAGGAGGATGCCGAGGATCATGGCGCCACCGATTGCCCCAAGTGGCTGCTTAACGATGAATATGCGCGCCAATTGCGCAAAGCCCGGCCGGTCCGGCACATCCTCGAGTTGGGGGGCTCTCGCGGTATTTGAACTCAATGACATGACACCTGCTTACGGGTTCCGACCCGGAATACTGTTGTAGGGCTTCAGACCCTTTGCCCATGCGTTTTGTCTGATCTGCGCGCTATAGTCACCAATAAAATTCATTTGGCGAGAGGGAACCAATGAAACTCAGCATGGATGGACGAAATGCCCTTATCTCGGGGGGCAGTCTGGGAATCGGTCGTGGCATCGCAAAACGCTTTGTCGAGGCCGGTGCAAATGTCGCCATCATCGCGCGGCGTCAGGAAGTGCTGGATGAAGCCAGGGCAGATATTGAGAAGAGCGGCACTGGCAAGGTCGCGACGATCGCTGCCGATGTGAGCACAGCTGATGGTTGCGCCACTGCCTTCGCCGAGGCGGAAAAGGCATTGGGGCAAATAGATGTGCTCGTCAACAATGCGGGCTCTTCCGCGCGCGGGGCGTTCCCGGACATCACGGATGACGAATGGCAGGCGGATATCGATCTGAAACTGTTCGGGGCAATTCGTCTGGCGCGACTTGCCTTCCCGAAGATGAAGGACCGCAAATGGGGCCGCATCATCAACATTCTCAACACTGGCGCCAAGGCGCCACCGGCCGAGGGTGCGCCGACAGCCGTCACCCGAGCGGCAGGGCTGGCGCTGACCAAGGTCATGGCCGGTGAGGGCGCCCCGCATAATGTGCTGGTGAACTCGCTCCATGTGGGACGGATTGAATCCGACCAGTGGGTCAAGCGTCACGCAGGCGAGGACAAGGGCCGGAGCATGGACGACTTTTATGACGAGATGGGCCAGGGCATCCCCATGGGCAGGGTGGGCACAGCGCAGGAGTTTGCCAACGTCGCCTGCTTCCTCGCGTCCGACGCCGGCTCGTATGTCACCGGAACCGCAATAAATGTGGATGGTGGTCTGACGCCGGTAACCTGAGGGACGCTAGCCGAGCTTCTTTTCAAAAAAGAAATCCGGGTAGGGGTCGTCGTTAAACCGCGGTATCTCGACATATCCGTTCTTCAGGTACAGCGCCCTTGCCTCGGTTAGCGAGCGGTTTGTGTCGAGCCGCACCGATTCCATGCCGAGCTGGCGGGCTTCGGATTCAAGCGCATCCATGAGCTTCCGTCCTAGCCCCATTCCCCGCGCGCAAGGCGCGACCCAAAGACGCTTGATTTCGCCAATACCGGGTTGTGACCTTTTCAGGGCACCGCAGCCAATGAGCGTGTGGTCCTTGCGGGCAATGAGAAAAACGCCATTGGGTGGCGAGAAATCTTTTGAATCCGTGGGCTGGCCCCGGGCCGGGTCGTAGCCCCCCTCGAAGCGATCATCCAGGAATGCGTAATATTGATCGAGGCACCAGAGGGCGTCCTTGCTGTCTGCTGGTGTTGGCGAAATTTTGATGTCATGAGCGCCAAGCAGGCATTCGACCTCGGCCATGGCGGCGATCAACCGCTGGCGCTGGCGTTGATCGAGAGGGGACAGCAAGGATGCCGCTGCTTCATCAGAGCGGCGGTCCAGTTCCTTTCTCTCTGTAAGTCCCGAAGCTGTGAGCTTTGCGATGCGCGCTCTTGCATCGCGGGGCGCCGCCACGGTCTTGACCAGCCCCTGGCTTTCGAGGGAACGGAGCAGCCGGCTGACATAACCGGAATCAAGGCCAAGTTTCGAGCGCAACGCCCGCACCTCCTTGCCTCCCGTACCGATTTCAAAAAGCAGCCGAGATTCCCCAACCGGCCTGTTTCGCCCCAGGAATCGATCGTGCAACACGCCTATTCGCCGCGTAACTGCACGGTTGAATCGGCGAACCTGCTTGATATCGGAGGTCATTATCTGACTTTAGTCAGATAAATATATACTTACAAGACCGGCGTGGCTCCGGGTGGTGTGCCCAGCCGGACTAGTACTGTTTACAGTCCAGATAGCTCGGATTAAACCAGCGGGTGAAGAACCAATCGCCGCCTTTGAAATTCGAGTGGATACACTTCTGATAGGGTTTCGTACATTTCTCGTCTAAAGAGCTATCAGTGAGTTTGTGCTGCGCCACAAGTTTGTTTTCGCAATGGGTGTATATCTGGCGGCAGCGATTCAACGCCTTGCACTTCTGCTTCTCTGACATTTTCCTGACAGGAACGATCAGGGATTGTGAAGGACGTATGTTCAGCTTTTCACCAATCAGCGGAGAAAATCCCCAGGCGTCCGGAACAGAAACAATAGCAAGAAGTGCAATTCTCATAAGCAAGCCGAAAGTACGCGACATCTGAAAAACCCCCTTAATGCCGGTTGTCCGGGGCAGAGCCGGCCCCCATCCGGAAGGTAGAATAATCCAATACATACCTTCCCGACTAGGGGGTTTCTGCTTCGCAGGAAGAGATGCCGCAAATTCATTGCGCGTGCATAATCACCCAGTCGTGAAGGCTGAAATGTGGCAAATGTCGCAAATCGGCCAACATGGGGTGTGAAAACTGCTCGAAGCGAGGTGATTTCATATGGTAGCGTGAAGGCGATGAACCGCTCCGATACTCAAGACAGAAAATCCGGGCGTGATCCGCTCGAGGGTGCGCCGCTCATACTCGCGCGCAAGGTGCGGCTGGCGCAGGCCGGCATCGTATTCGAGCGGGCGTGGCGGTCGCTTTTGTGGCCGTTCGCCGTTGCGGGCTGCTTCATGCTCCTCACGCTTGGCGAAGTCTGGAGCCTGTTACCACCTTTGGTGCACAAGGCGGGGATCCTCGGTTTCGCAATCGCGCTCATCGCCTCGTTTGTGCCGCTGATGCGCATACCCTGGCCCTCACGCGAGGAAGGTTTGCGCCGCCTTGAGCAGGCGTCGGGTGTGAAACACAGGCCCGCCACATCGTTCGAGGATGAGCTTGGCGAAAGCGCGAGCGCAGAACAGCGCGCATTGTGGGAGATTCACCGGCAAAGACTCGCCGAGATGCTCCGGAAGCTCTCGGCGGGGTGGCCGCATCCGCGCCTTGGAGAAGCGGATCCCTATGCGCTGCGTGCAGCACTTCTGATGCTGCTGGCAATCGGGTTTACGGCCTCCGGCGATGCAACGCTGCAGCGGTTCACGTCTGCTTTTGCTATCGGGCCTCAGGATCTTGTGTCCCGGTTCCGGGTCGATGCCTGGGTGACACCGCCAATCTACACTTCCAGGCCGCCAATCGTCCTGGCGAACGGGTCTGACACGCAAAACATCCGCCAGATCACGACACCGGAAAAGAGCCTGCTGCTGGTGCGGGTCAATGGACCGGCTGGTTCCCGCCCCATCGTGCGGGTTGAAGGTAAGGCAGGCGCCCTGAAAAAGACCATCAAGCCCTCAAGCAGCGAAGATGCTTTTTCGGAATACAAGATCAACATTACCGAGCCCATGAGCGTGGTCGTTGGCAAGACGGGGCTTTCTCTCGCGACGTGGAATTTCGACGTGATCAAGGACACCGTGCCGGTCATTGTTTTGACGCAGGAGCCGAACCGCGCGCCGCGTGGGGCCCTCAGGTTTGCCTACCGGGTCAAGGACGATTATGGCGTGGCAAGCGCACAAGCGACCTTTGCCCTGCCAGACAAGGGAGGCAAACAGTCAGCAGCAGAAAATGACGGTGCAACAAAAGATCTGCCTGAGGTGAACGAGGCGCTCAAGGCTTTCGATCCGCCGCTCATGGCGCTGAAGTTGCCGCGCGCCAACACCAAGCTTGCCGAGGCGCGCACTTACAAGGATCTCACCTCCCATCCCTGGGCGGGGTTGAAAGTGGTGATGACGCTTGTCGCGCGCGACCAGGGCGGACAGGAAGGCCGAAGTGAGCCCTATGAGCTTGTTCTGCCGTCACGCAAATTTACCAAGCCGCTGGCCAAGGCTATCATCGAGCAGCGCAAGAGCCTGGTGCGCAAGCCTGAGGAAAGAGCACCGGTCGAGAGGGCACTTGCCGCGCTGACCATCGCACCCGAACGCTTCTTCAAAGACAAAGTGCTTTATCTGGGCTTGCGCTCTGCTTACTGGCGGCTGCGCAGCAACAGAACCGTTGAGGGCCTGAAAAGCGTTGTCGGGCAATTGTGGGATTTGGCAGTCCGGATCGAGGACGGTGATTTGCCGCAGGCTGAAGCCGACCTGAAAACCGCTCAGGAAGAGTTGCGCAAGGCGCTGGAAGAAGGCGCGTCGGAAGCCGAAATCGCCAAGCTGATGGACAAGCTGCGCAACGCGCTCAACCGCTTCCTGCAGGCCATGGCCGAGAAGGCGCGGCAGAATGGCAATCTTGCAAAAATGCCCGAAGGGCTTGGGCCGCAGCAAACCCTGTCGAGCAAAGATCTCGAGGAGATGCTGCGTAATATCGAGAACCTTGCCAAGACCGGGTCCCGGGACATGGCGCAGCGCCTGCTGGATCAGCTCAGCGGCATGATGCAGCGCCTGCAGATGGGTCAGGCCAACCCCAATGCGCAGAGCCAGCAGATGATGAACACCGTGCAGGGTCTCGGAGAGGTTATTCAGCGCCAGCAGAAACTACTCGATGAGACATTCAAGGAACAGCGCAAGAGCCGGAGCCGTGAAGATGATCGCGATGCACGCGAAGCCCGCCGCCGGAACCAGCAGCGCAGGGCTGAACAAAATGGCGGTATTGGTCAGCGCAATGGACAGCGCGGAGAACAGGGTCGCCGCGGCCAGGGCCGTCAGGGCCAGCAGGGCCGAGGTCGGTACGGCGAAGGCGAAGGTAAAAACAAGGGCAAGGGCAGAGGCAGCGGCGACAAACGCTACGGTGCTTTGTCAAACCGGCAAGGCAGCATTCGCAAGCGCCTGGACGGACTGCTTGAACAGTTGCGCACGCTTGGCACGCGTCCGCCCGAACAGCTTGATGATGCCGGCCGGGCCATGAACGAAGCGGGCAAGGCGCTGGATGAGGAGAACCTCGGGCGGGCCACACAGCAGCAGACGCTCGCCCTTGACCGGTTGCGTCAAGGCACCCAGTCCGTCGCCGAGCAGGTCTTGCAATCGCTCGCCACCCGCTTTGGGCAGGGCGGGCAGCGCAACAAGGACCCGTTCGGGCGACCCGAACGCACGCAAGGTCCGGACCTTGGAACCTCGGTCAAGGTACCTGATGAGATCGATATCCAGCGCGCGCGCGAAATTTTGGATGAGCTGAGAAAGCGTCTTGGCGAACCGACCCGCCCAATGCTGGAACTGGATTACCTGGAGCGGCTGATCCAGCAATTTTGAGGGCTGACCTCGTACAGATCGGCCTAGTTTCCGCAGATGTTCCGGTGTATGAGAACGCCTCACCTCACATCACGCGCGTTTCAGAACACAGCTCGCCATGAATGAAAAACTACCCAGCCAGCCATCAAGATCAAGGCAGCGCGCTTTCAGCGTAATCACAGGATTTATTGGTCTCATTCTCGCATTGGTGGCGCTGGAAATTTGCGGGCGGATTTTCCTGCCTGGCGCGCGTGACCTGGAAGCACTTGTCATGCGGGCGCCGGGCAATGATTCGCGTGCCTATCTGCTCAAGCCCGGCGCGCGGGTTGGCTTCAGGGGATTGAACGACCGGTTTGAAGAGCCGATCGACTGGGTTGTGAATGCGCAAGGGATCCGCTCCGACCGGCCGATTGCACCAAAATCTGGCAAGTTCCGCATCGCCACCTTCGGCGATAGCGAAGCCTTTGGATGGTCGATGCCGCTGAAGAAGACATTCCAAAGGCGCATGGAGCAGATCGACCAGAATATCGAGGTCATCAACTACGGCACGCCGGGATATAACGCGGAAAATGTTGCCGATAATATGGAAGAAGTGCTGGATGGGATCGATGCGGATTTCGCGATCTACCTCGCTCACAAGAATGATCGAAACCCGCCTCTGACCTATTCCCCGATCCTGTCGAAATCCTACCTTCTGGTAGGCGCGCGCTTTGCCTATTTCAGGTTGAAACGCCAATTTTTCAGAAAACCCGAGGCCGAGCGCTACTCACCTGAAAGCTTCAAATATTTTGCATCCCAGGTGGACCGTATGATCGCGATTGCCCGCAGCCGGAAAGTGCCCCTGCTTATCAGCTATCTTTCCAGGCGGATCCCGATGGCATTTCCGCAGCTCAGGGAATTTGATGTGCGATCCCTGAAAGATGGTGAGATGGACGTGGGAGAACCGGGCTTCCGTGTGGGTGTCCTCGATCTTGAGCATGGCTGGAAGAAATACCCGAGGGTCGATTTCCATATGGGTGCGGAAGGGCATCGCGAGACGGCGGAAAAGTTTTGTGCACTTATCTCCGGCGGGCGCAAGGACAGATGCACGCCGCCCCATTGGCGCGGACCGAGCAATCAATAGGCGCCCTAGTCAGCTTCGCCCAGAGCGGCTTTCACTTCTTCCCGGATTTGCGCCAGCGTGAACGGTTTTTGCACGATGCCTTTTATGAGGGCTTCGAGCCCGTAGGCGCGGTCACGATGTTCCGCATATCCTGTCATCAGCAGGATGGGCAGATCGGGCAAATCACGTGCTGCCTGCAGCGAGAGCGCAACGCCATCCATCACCGGCATGCGGATGTCCGAGAGGAGCAGGTCGAACTCTTCGACGGGGGAAAGCAGCTTCTCAAGCGCTTCGCCGCCATCATGAACGGGCACCACGTCATGTCCGTCCATTTCCAGCGCCCGGCGCACGAAATCGCACACCGCTATGTCATCTTCCGCTAGCAGAATGCGCGCCATGGCCATTTAGCCCCGATATTCACACCCCGAATTATGAGTTCACACGATTCGGCCGACATATGGCAACTCTCGAAAACGATGCGCGAGGTCCATGCCATAGCCGACAACGAAGGCATCCGGACATTCGAAGCCGCGAAAATCAGGTGTGATTTCGACAGCGCGCGTCACCGGCTTGTCCAGCAAGACGCACGTGACAACACGATTGGCGCCGCGCGTGCGGATCAATTCCGAGGCAAAAGCGAGCGTGCGGCCAGACTCCAGGATGTCGTCGATCAGAAGCACGTCGCGTCCTGCAATATCGGCCTTGATATCGCTCAGGACTTCGACCTGGCCCGAAGAGCGTGTCTTGTCGCGGTAGCTTGAAAGGAAAATAAAATCCACTTCCGGCGCCGTTCCGGTTTCGTGTAGCGCACGCAGAAGATCCGCGCCGAAAATGAATGAACCCTTGAGGATGGGTACGACCAGGAGGTCGGAGAAACCGCTGTCAGCTATTTCGCGGGCCAGGGCACGCGTGCGCGCAGCAATTTCTTCGGTGCTGAAGAGAATCTCAATCGTTTCGCCACTTGCCGCGACCGGGCTCATGCCGCCCCCTTTTCTCAGCGCACCTTGGCGAAGCGCACCTGGACGTCACGGATGGATTTTGGTGGAGTTGGTATCTGGGCCGAAAACTTTGTTTGTTTGCCGGGCTCCAGAAGTTCCGAGGTCACATCGGCCGCCCATTGATAGACCTCCACTTTTTCCTTGGTGCGCAGACCGAAAACGACCGTGGGTACCTTCAGCGGGTTTGAGGTCACATTGACGATATTACCAAACACCTCGAGGACGGGGCGTCCCGCGCTCGTTTCCCAGGAATATTTCACATCAGCGAATTCGAGTCCGCGTACATTGACGGGCAGACCGAGGCTCTCATAAGTGGAGGCTGCTCCGGGAAGTGCGCTGACCAGGCTGGTGCGTTGGAAATAGGCACCACTCATCAGCCCGGCCAGGACAACGCCCAGCCCGGCCCAGCCGGCTGCCACATTACCCAGCATGGGTCCGCGCCGTTTCTTGGCCTTGCCGATAATAATAGGAGGGCTTTCGACCTCCTCATGTTCGGGTGCTGTCGCCTCAGGCTGTGTCTCATCCTCTGTTTTGACTTCTGCGCCAGACGCCTCATCAAAAGCGGCTGAGAAGGCCTCTTCAAGTGCACTGTCGCTAAGGTCTTCACTGGCGTCCTCTGCTTCGGTCGCGGGTACAGCTTCAGCCACCGGTTCAGCTTCAAATTCCACCTCGGCGGCCGGAGCAGCTTCAGGTTCATCCACGGGTATGGAGTCGAAATTGACTTCATCAGCTGATTCGGGTGCAGGTGCTTCTTCAGCAACCGCCGCCGGTTCAGCTTCCGGCGATGATGCATCTTCCGGTGTTTCGTCCTCTTCCATGAAGGCGATTTCCTCGTCTTCGAAATCTGAAAGAGAAATCTCCGGTGCCACATTCATTGCGGTCCAGACATGCTGGCAGCTGGCGCAACGCACCTTGCGGCCTTCCGGAGGAAGCTCGACCGGAATTTCGTAACTGGTTTCGCAATTTGGACATTCCAGGATCATAGAGTATCCCGTTCTCCATGTGACGGCGCTGAGTAAGAGAAAGAATTTCTTATTCTATCCCCACGCGTCCGTTGCAAGCTGAAATTCGTTGATACGGCAGATGCCGTCCAGCATAAAGGCTTATTGTTCAATGCTCATTTTGCGTCGGGACAGCTATAAGTGATCCGCTTTGAAAATGTCGGTCTGAGATACGGTCTGGGACCCGAAGTGCTCCGGGATGTCGACTTTCATCTCGTGCGCGGGTCGTTCCATTTTTTAACCGGCCCCTCAGGCGCGGGAAAGACCTCGCTGTTGCGGCTGTTGCTGATGTCGCTCAGGCCGAGCCGCGGGTTGATTCACCTGTTTGGCCAGAACTGCGCTGATTTGCCATCGCCGGAGCGGGCTGACCTTCGCCGTCGCATCGGCATCGTGTTCCAGGACTTCCGGTTGCTGGACCATCTGACGACCTGGGAAAATGTTGCTCTTCCCTTGAGGGTGTTCGGAAAGAGCGAGGCGTCCTATAGCGAAGATGTCACGGATTTGCTGAAATGGGTCGGGCTTGGAGATCGCATGACCGCCTACCCTGAAGTGCTGTCGGGAGGTGAGAAGCAGCGCGCTGCCATAGCCCGTGCCGTGATCGGTAAGCCGGAATTACTGCTTGCAGATGAACCGACAGGTAACGTTGACCCGAACATGGCGAACAGGCTGTTGCGCCTGTTTATTGAACTTAACAGGCTGGGGACATCGGTCATCATAGCGACCCATGATTTCCAGCTGATGGATCAATGCGATGCTCCGCGAATGGTGCTGAATGAAGGACATCTTGAAGTTAGATAAAATCAAGGGCTACTGGGCCGAGACAGTGGCCGACAGCCCCTGGGTGGCTGTGATTCGTGCCCTTGTGCGCCGCGAAGCCCGTGCCATGTCTGCGCCGATCGTGCAGCCGGCCTCGGTTGCGGGGCGTGCGCTCACAGTCGTGATTGCCATCATGTGTTTCCTCGCCTGCCTGACATCGGGTGCCGTTTACATGGTGAACCAGTCTGCCAATGACTGGTTTGCCGATATTGCCAGCGAGGTGACGGTTCAGGTTATTCCCGTTGACGCTGCAGAATTTGAGAAAAAAGTGACTCTGGTGTCGTTGTTCCTGGCCAAGCAGGCGGGGATTGTGAAAGTCAGCCCGTTGAGTTCAGAAGAATCCGGTGAATTGCTGAAACCCTGGCTGGGGGATTCAAATGCGCTGTCAGCGCTTCCTGTACCGCGGCTGATCGCGGTTGAGATCGACCGCAGCTCACTGCCAGACATGAGCGTGGTGCGCCGAGCGCTTGAGAGTAATTTCAAAGGCGTGACGCTCGATGACCATCGCCGCTGGCAAAGCGAGCTACGCACCGTAACGCGCTCCATGGTCCTGGGGGGCTTTGCGGTGCTGGTCCTTGTCGGTGCGGCGACGGTTGCCAGCATCGTCTCGGCAACAAAGAGCGCGATGGCGTCGAACCGGGAGATAATAGAGGTGCTGCATTTCGTCGGAGCACGGGAGAGATTCATCGCCCATGAATTCGAAAAACACTTTCTGAGTATCGGGGTTCGCGCGGGCCTGGTCGGGGCGCTTGGCGCGACGCTGATGTTTCTCCTGCTGCCGGTTGTGATGCGATTCCTGAGCAGTGGCGGGCTTGCAGCGGCGGAATTCAGGCAGCTCGTGGGAACCGCCGTGCTTGACTGGCCGGGTTATATTCTGTTCGGGGCGGTGGTTGTTGTCGTTGCCTCCCTGTGTATGCTCACATCGCGATATGGCGTTTATCGCATTTTGAAGTCGCACGACTGAGCCACGAAAAACTGTTTCACCACTCGCTGTTTCCACCGATTGTGCTAAGGATTGATCCGTATTCGCCTCCTTCTCAGGGGGCGTTTCGCATTTGTCTAGCTCGGGAATTGAGAATGGCCGGAATTGTCCGCGCGCTGAGATATATCGTTTTTGGAATAGCGCTCGCTGGTGCCGTGTTTGCCACCGGCTTCGTGTTGTTCGTGAACGCGATCGAGCGGGACAGCAGCACTCCACAGGCGGCAGAGGGTATCGTGGCGCTGACCGGCGGCAAGGCTCGTATCGGCAAGGCATTCAAATTGCTGACAACGGGACAAGCCAAGCGGTTGCTGATTACCGGCGTCAACCCGTCCACCAAGGCGAGCGAGTTGCAACGTCTGGTGCCGAGGGGGGCCGAGTTCTTCCCCTGTTGTGTGGATTTGGGGCGCGCCGCACTTGATACGCGCGGCAACGCGGCCGAGACCAGTGAGTGGGTCGATCGCCATGGCTTTTCCTCGCTTATTGTCGTCACGAGCTCTTATCACATGCCGCGCACGCTAATCGAATATGCCCGCGTCATGCCCCATGTACATCTCATTCCTTACGCGGTGCTCTCGCCCAATTTTAAAATTGAAAACTGGTGGTCTCACCCGGGAACACGCCGGCTCTTGTTCTCCGAATATGTGAAATACCTGAATGCGTTGACCCAGTATTTTGGGACACGGGCCGTGACGTCTGCAGGCCTAGGCGGGTCGAGAACGTCATCGGCCTCCGTCAACTGAGACCGGGCAGGAGAGAGGGCCAAGCCTCATGATCCGCGCGGTGATCTACACAATCGCTTTTTATACTGTGAGCGCCCTCTATCTCGTTCTGGGCAGTTGGCTGATGCTGGCGCCGCGTTCCTGGGCCATGGCGGGCTTGAGCGCCCACGGCAGCACCTGCGTGTGGCTGCTCAAAGTAATTGTCGGAACACGGCTTGAAGTGCGGGGGCGCGAAAACCTGCCACAAGGTGCAGTTCTGGTGGCGTCCAAGCACCAGTCGGCCTGGGACACCTTCGCACTTGTCCCGCTGTTGCATGACCCGGCCATCATCATGAAGCGCGAGCTGATGTGGATTCCCTTTTACGGCTGGTTCTCGGCCAAATTCAGGATGATCTTTGTGCGCCGAGAATCTGGGCCATCAGCGCTCCGACGCATGGCAAATGATGCGCTTGACCGTGTAAGCAAGGGTCGGCATATCCTGATATTCCCAGAGGGGACGCGGCGGGTGCCAGGGGCCGAACCGGCCTACAAACCGGGCGCGCTCTACCTCTATGAACGGCTGGGAGTTCCCTGCGTGCCGCTGGCTCTCAACTCCGGCCTTTACTGGCCGCGCCGCAGCCTGCAGCG
>JAJFHQ010000040.1 GCA_021775525.1 Hyphomicrobiales bacterium | reverse complement strand
TGGACGCCGGCGGACCTGTTCTTGTATCAGGTTGCAAGCCTAGCTCGGCTGAGTGGTGGTTCCGCCCTGGGTGGTACAGTCAGCAGCGGTCAGTTCCTTGAAGCCCTTGCCTTCGCAGCCGTTCTTGCCCTTGCATTCATTGTTGGCGGTTTTGCAGGAACCTTTGCCCTTGCAGCTGTTGAGGCCAAAACATTTGACCTTAACCGGTTCTTGCATCTTCTTTTCAGCTGACTGGGCTGGTGAAAGGGTTGCTCCGCTGATCAGTAATGCAGCCGCGGCAGCGGCGATGGTTGCACCTGATGTTTTTGAAAGTTTCATTGACGTCCTCCCGTCTGTTTAACAAAAATCCCCGCGGTCAATGCCACGGATGAGCGAAATGCTCTCTACAGGAACGTTCAGCAGACGGAATTAGTTTCGGCAATTCCGAAAATTATTTAGCATCCGGTATCCGTGTTCCGTCATCCGGCTTTGAAGCTGGGTGATGAATTGGAGATTTCAATCTCCTTCTCCGTCATCTCCGCCGGGATATCTGCGAACAGCGGTGTGCTGAGATAGCGCTCGCCGGTGTCCGGCAACATACACAGGACGGTTGAGCCTTTAGGCGCGCTTTTAGAAATCTCCAGCGCCCCCGCGAATGTGCCGCCCGCAGTAATGCCGACGAATATCCCCTCCTTTTGGGCCAGTTCCTTGCTCCAGTGCATCGCGTCTTCATTTGAGATGGTGAGGATTTTATCGATAACGCCGCTCTCGACCGCATCGCTGGTGATCTTCGGTATAAAGTCCGGGGTCCAGCCCTGCATGGGATGGGGCGTGAAGGCAGGATGTGTCGCAGCCGGGGAGTCGTCCGGATTTCTCTCCTGGGCGGCCCCGCTGGTGAGCATCGCGGCGATTTCGGGCTCGCAAACGATGATCTTGGTATCGGGTTTCTCCTTCGCCAACACGCGTGCGACACCCCTGAGCGTGCCGCCTGTGCCGAAGCCGGTGACCCAGTAATCGAGTGCTTCACCGTCAAAATCATCAAGGATTTCCCGGGCCGTTGTGCGCGAATGCATGTCCGGGTTGGCCTCGTTCTCGAACTGGCGGGTCAGGAACCAGTTATGGGTTTCGGCCAGCTCAAATGCCTTCTTGACCATGCCCGTGCCTTTTTCCGCAGCGGGCGTCAGAACGACCTCCGCGCCGAGAAAACGCATAAGTCTCCGCCGCTCGACGGAAAAACTTTCGGCCATTGTGACAACGAGCGGATAGCCTTTCTGGGCGCAGACCATGGCGAGGCCGATGCCGGTATTGCCGCTGGTTGCTTCCACCACGGTTTGTCCGGGCTTGAGTTCGCCTGACGCCTCGGCGGCTTCAATGATACCAAGCGCCAGCCGGTCCTTCACCGACCCCAGCGGATTGAAAGCCTCGATCTTGACGTAAAGGTTGATGCCCGCGGGTGCGAGCTTGTCGACCCGCACGACCGGCGTGTTGCCGACAGTTTCAAGAATATTCGCGTATTTCCTGCCCATGATTGTGCTCCCCCACTACTGGATATGCGTTTTGTTTTGCCCATTAGTGCATGGGCCACGTCGGGGGTAAAGATATCTGGCTTGTGACATCGCTTAGAGTAGGCGGAAGCTTATTCCGCCGCTGTCAGCTTCTTCATTTTTGCGGAGATGGAGTGGCGCAGCTTGTGGAAGCCACGTGCACCTTCCGACACCATCCAGTTCATCTGGATCGAGCACCGTTTGCCCTCGAAAGGTCCGTGGCCGTGCCAGGAATTGTCGGAGCGCTTGAACACCAGCAGGGTGCCGTTGTCGGGAGGGACTTCCTCGCTAAAGTCATCAAGGTCCGTGCCGCCGCGAAGCATACGCAACTTGCCGCCTTCTTCTTTCCAGTCCTGGTTCAGATACAGCAGGACGGTGATGATCTTGTCTTTTGAATCCGTGTGCATCTTGCCGTCCGTGCGGCGGCAATAGCCACGCAGCGAATACATCTTCGGCTGGCCCTTGAGAGAGACATCGAACTTGTCCTCGATCGCTTTTTCAAACTCCGTCCCGTCCATTTCATCGATAAGCGCCTGGACGGTTGGCGGCACGTCCACCGAGTCGAGCGGGTAGGAGCCGCCTTTCAGGGCGGGGTAAGCAGTGATTATTTCGTTCAGGCTGCCGGGCGAGAGGAACCGGGGCACGACGGTATATTCAAACGGGTCTGAACGCAGTTTGGCCTTTTTCAGACGGTCGATGTTCATATGGCTCATTCAACCCATTCCTTTTTCCCGCCAGCGCTGTTCGATCTCCGCTGCAATTTTCGAGGCGGAGTCTAGCGGCGCATAGGACCAGTTTTCAAGTTTAGAGAAGGTCCCGGGCAGGGGTTTTGTTGCGCCATATCGCCGCAAACTTTCGTGAAACCGGCTGAATTTGGCTGATCCGCCATGTGGCTCAAACACATATACAGGCTTTCCGCTGGCGCAGGTTTCGCTGGTCATGTTGATGGAATCAGCTGTCACCACGAACATATCGGCGTGCGCCAACCAGGATTCATACGGGTTGGCGCCTTTGCCGTTCCACACGATCCGCCTGGTATTTCTTGTTGCTTCCAGCACCGCATCGAGCGCATGGGCGGGCGTGCGCCGTGACGAGGTGATGAGGAAACTCGCGCCGAGTGTTGCAAGGGTTGCGAGGGCTCCGCCCAGTTGTGCTGAATCTTCCCCGGTGAAGGCATAAATTGAATTTGGTCCGCCAAGCACCACGGCAACCCTCGGCGCGGGAATGGCGGCGATGTCGCTCGGCATCTTTTTACGCAATTTCGCGAGGCGGTTTTGAGAAAAACGATGTGGCGCGGTGAGCGTATGGATGACATTCCCGCCTGTCAGCTTGTCATGGGCCGGGACGGCAATGAGATCAGCGCTGTTTGCTCCCGTGCGAGGATCCTGGATGATGACGGTGTAGGTTTCAGGTGACGCCTTTCGGATGGCTCGAAGCGCTGGAATGGAAAGTCGCCCCGTGGCCAGCGCGATATCAGGCCATGGTGGGGCAAACTGGCTGCCATCCTTGCCAAACCGCTCCCGGGGATCAATCGGCCCCCAGGGAGCAAGAAGGCGCCAAACCCCCCGGGGCTGGACGCGCTTGATCTCGAAATCTGTCTCCAGAGCCTGGGCAACACCGGCAACCTGCACTTCCATGCCTGCCTTGCCATCGGTGATGACCCATGCACGGCGGCCTTTCAATATCGGCGTTTTGACCACTAAAGCTCCAATAAAGTAATAATTGAGAAGAATTATAGCGCAGAACTTTGCAGATTCGTCTCAATGCCGTAATATAATTGCGCGTGATGGAGGCCAGCTGGTTTGCATTGCGTGAAAGGGTTTTACCGGTTGGGCAGTGGCCCTGTCCATCCGCCAATCTTTAAAGGTGCCAAAACATATGATCGGCGCTCACCTGGACAAGACCGACTGGCTCATCCTGAAAGAACTGCAGCGCGATGGCCGTATCACCAATGTAGAACTGGCCCGACGGGTTGGCATGTCATCGCCGCCCTGCCTCCGCCGTGTGCGAGCACTCGAGGAGGAAGGCATCATCAGTGGCTATTGCGCCCTGGTGGATGAAAGACATGCGGGTTTTGACGTTACCGCATTTGCCATGGTCGGGCTGCATCGCCAGTCGGAAGCAGACCTTGTGGCGTTTGAGGAGCGTATCCGCGCCTGGCCCGTGGTGCGAGAATGCTTCATGCTGTCAGGCGAGATTGATTTCATTCTCAAATGCGTCACGCGTGATCTGAACGAATTCCAGGAATTCATTATCAATGAACTCACCGCCGCTCCCAATGTGGACAGTGTGAAAACCTCACTTGCCATAAGGCGTTCGAAGTTCGAGGCCGGAATTCCGATAGAGGATTAGTTTTTTGTCTAGAGCCAGCGTACAGGAATAGTTTCAATACGCTCTAGGCCGTTTCAGACTCTTGAATTTCCTGCTCAACTTCGCGCCGCTTGTCCGAGAACCGGATAATACGCTGGGCAGTCTTCGGCGTCATGCCCTCGTAGCGCCGCATCAAGCCTACAGTGTCGTTGATCGGGGCGCCCTGATGACTTTCACGCAATTGCAGCATCGCGGTGAAGGTCGTGACCGCCATATTGTGCGCCTTGCACAACACCATCAACGCGGGAAGATGTGCCTCGAACAGGCAATGTTCGATCATCGCGTCGTCGAGCTGGGTGACTTGGGAGAACAGCTGTACCGTTTTCTCCATATTTCCTTCTCTTGCCGCATCCACGAGTAATTTTTCTGTGGCAACAGAGGCAGGTTTTAACGCGATCTCTTTTTCAGGCTTGCTCTTCGGTTCTTTGCTGGCTTGCGCCTCCGGAATTTCGTCTTCGGCGGGTATTTGAGTCTCGGGTTGCTCCTGATCCGTTTCCCCTTCGGTCATCAGGGCGGCCTCGGTAATCTGTTGCCAGAATTCACCCTCTGTGAGGCGCTTCAACCGCTGGATTGGACTGGGAGCCATATCTCGCCGGGCGCTAATAGCCTGTTGCAGGGCCTGCTGGAGCTCCGGTGTCTTGGACAGTTTGGTGCGGCTTTCAGATGAAATTTCAGCGCCAATATTGCCGATTACAGCCTTGAGCACATCAACTTCACCGCGTTCCACAATCATATCTGTCACGGGCTTGGTCAGCTCCGAACGATGCGCAGTAGCCATGAGATGGTCCTGTTCTGCATCGCTGGAGATCGAAACGAGATCTCCTTCACGCAAGCATGAAGAATACTGCAGCACAGGGCGGGCTATACAGATTTCATCCCGCGCCAGTCGCCGAAGCAATTCGATGGGTGCAGACTCGGATTTGGCCAGACGCTCGGAAAGACGAATACGACTAATCACGTCGGCCTCATATGCCATGCGCTCCATTACATCGCCAAAGGCATCCGTGTCGGACTGGGATTGTTGTTCGAGCGTCAGGAAATACAAGTCTGCGACCCGCTCCAGAAGTTCGGGTCGTTTTTCATCCGGACCTGTTTGATACAGCTCCAATATCTCGTTGAGACACTGACGTGCACGAAGCATTTTCAACAGCCATTTGTTGCAATTCGCGTCAAGTCTCTCAAGCGCGGGTTTCTAATGTTCTAAGAATTGCCCAGCTTTGGAAAAAACCTATGTTTCCGGCTGAAAAAGCTGCTTTTGGGGAAATCAGTGCTTTTACTGAAAAATCCCGCGCTGTGATGTTTAGTTAAGCCATTATTTTTAATGAATATATCAGCTATTTACCCCATTGGCCGAACGTTTGCGAACGGTTTGTATCGCGTTCCGGGCGGTTGCGGCATCAAGCAAGTCATACTGCCGCATTGCATCTGCGATAATCCGCACGTGGAGCGGAGCCGACGCGGTTCGCAACTGGATCAGCGCCGCAAAAGTTGTGTTTTTGAAGTTTTCAGCTTTGCACAGCACAGCCAGGGCAGAAAGGTCTGCATCCATCAGGCAGTGGGATATGCGAACGGTCGAAATTCCGCTCATGAGTGAAAGACATTGAACGGTTTCAGTTTGCATACGGGATCTGGCAAATGACAGAACCATATCTTCGGAGACTGTTTTCAGATGTTTGCGCCGCGCCGCGTCAGACATTTTCCGCTTCGGTTCACCCAGCTTCATTTCCGATGCCTTGGCCTCAACAATAGCATCTATTTCCTTGCCCGAGACATTCGATGACATTCCGGCAACTTCAGTCCACAGCCGTACAGCAATTGTCCGCTTAATCTCGGCCAACATCTCCTTGGTCACGTCGGGGCGGACCTCGAGTGCCGAGAACAGGTCGGAATTTTCCTTTGCGCGCAATGACAGTTGTTCGAATCCATGGGAGGAAAATTCTGCTCCCTTATTACCGGCCATGTTTGTGAGCACGCTGTCATTGCCGCGGTCGACAAGGGCATCGGTGACCGTGGAACTCAGCTCGCCCCGGCTGGAAATCGCGTGCAGGTGATCCTGTCCGCTCGACCCGGCAAGGTGAACCAGGTCGTCATCGCTCAGGCATGGGGAATTTTCCAGTATCGGACGGGCAATGACGATTTCGTCGCTGGCGAGTTTAAAAACGAGCTTGTGCGGAGCATCCGCTTCTTTTGCCAAACGTTCGGCAAGTCGCGCCCGTGCCTCGGTTTCCAGCTCATAGGCAATGCGCTCCATGACGTCACCGAACACTGCTTTTTCCGCAACACCCTGATTTTTGGATGTCAGGAAAAACAGGTCAGTGACCCGATCAAGGATTTCATCCCGGCTTGTGCTTGTGTCGCTCGAGGCTAATTGCCGAAGTTCAAGCAGGCATCCGCGCGTGTCCTGCATACTCATACACTCCACATCCCTAGATAGGCAGGTCTGGTAACCTAGCAGAGGTAGTCTAACAAACGGCTAAGACTGTTTGAAAAATTGAAACGGGTTTGGAGAGCTTTTATCAGGATTATTATTGGGGTATTTGCTGAGTGTTGTGCGCTTGCCACAGGTTTTCCCCGGTTTGACCGGATTCCTGGCTTTTATCCAGCTTGACGTTGGCACGCACTTTCAGGAAACGCAGTGTCCGCTTGGCGTTGCCGATGCTCAGGGTGTCATATTCGCGCATGGCGCGAGCCACATCACGCGCTTCGATTCCGTCATTGCCGATACGTGTCTGGATCAAAGTCAAGTAAGTCGGGCTCTTGAAGCCGTTGGCCTTGCAGATAATGCCAAGGGCGGCAATTTCCGCCTTGAGCAGGCAGTGGGAAATCATCCGGTCGTCGAGGCCTGTCAGCACTGACAAGGCGTGAACCGTTTCAGTCAGCCGCTTGGCCTTGGCCAAGCGGACGATATCGTCCTCGGTGAGCCGTTCCTGGTGCGCCAGTTCTTTCAGCTCGTCATTGGATTTTTTGAAACTGTCGAGATCGAGATTGGCCGCGCTTTCATCGACGAGGGAATCCAGATCGGCCATATCACTTTCAGAATATTTCTCGGCCATCTCGGATTTGATCTTTTGCGCGACGCGCTGCTTGATCTCTTGCATGAGATCGGGCGGCAGGTCACCACGTGATCCGAGTGCGGTGAGCAACTTGCCATCTGTCCTCGCCTTTTCAGCCAATACGCCGAGACCGGTTGACGAAAACTCCGCTCCTTTGTTTTGCGTGACTTCCTGAAGGACGGGGCTTTCGCCGCGTTCAACAATGACATCGGTGACCGGCGACGTCAGGGCTGGGCGCTTAGAAATAGCGTGCAGGTGGGTCTGACCCCTGGTTTTGGCGATCTGGATCAGATCATCGTCAGTGAGCACATTTGATCGCTCCAGCACGGGGCGCGCGACGGCGATATCATCGGTGGCCAAACGGCAGACCAGGCGTCTCGGGGCCTTGTCGATTTCTGATATCCGCTCTGAAAGCTCGGCACGCGCTTCGACCTCGAGTTCATAGGCGATGCGCTCCATGACATTACCGAAGGTGGTGATATCATCCGGAGTTTGCTGTTCGGTGGTCATGAAAAAGAGGTCGGTAACGCGGTGCAGGACATCGCGTCTCTTCTCACTTGACGTTTCGTTGGAAAGCGCTTCGATTTCCAGCAGACAGGATTGGGTCTTGTGCATCGTTTCCGGTCCAGACGCGAGTGGCTCGCCACACGTGGAAGGTGGCAATGAGAATTTATGCCACTAAAAATTGAACCGTTTGCTAACGGCCAACAAATTGGTGTTATTTACAGATTTAGGGAAATCGCTTTCAGCGCGTCATGCAAACTTGACGGTCATGATCTCGTAGCACTTACCACCGCCGGGCGTCGAAACCTCTACCGTGTCGCCCTTGGTCTTGCCAATGAGCGCCCGGGCTATCGGCGATGTGATGGAAATCTTCTGCTCTTTCACATCCGATTCAATCTCGCCGACGATCTGATATTTGACCTTCTGCTCGGTATCTTCATCGATCAGCGTGACCGTGGCGCCGAATTTGACTTGGCTGCCCGACAGCTTGGATACGTCGATCACGTCAGCGCGTGTGAGCTGGTCTTCCAGGTGGTTGACGCGCGCTTCGGTTAACCCCTGTTCTTCCTTGGCGGCATGATATTCCGCATTTTCAGACAAATCACCATGGGCGCGTGCTTCGGCGATCGCCGCAATGATGCGCGGGCGGTCTACAGTTTTCAGCTGTTTTATTTCAGCCTCTGCCGCAGCGTAACCATCGGCAGTCATTGGCACCTTGTCCATCATCGGTTCCATATTTTATGCCGGCACTCGGAGAAAGCCCCAGCTCGGTATGTGGTTTCGATCCTGCAATTATGCTGGGCCGAAAACAATCTCGCAAGGCGGCAATTCATGCCACCCGGTTTTAGCTAGTCCTGTTCAGAAACGTAGCTTTGAAGAGGCGCGACTCTCAAACTGTCCGTCCTCACGGCCTCGATCGCCCTCGTTACGGCCATCGCGCCTTGAAGCGTTGTATAATAGGGAATGTGGTAGAGCAAGGCCGTACGGCGCAGAGAGGTGCTATCGGCCAGGGCCTTGGCGCCAGCAGTGGTATTGAAAACGATATCAACCTGACCGTTTTTCATGGCGTCAACCACGTGCGGACGGCCTTCCAGCACCTTGTTGACCTTTTCACAGGCGATACCGTGATTTTCCAGATGCCGCATGGTGCCCCCGGTGGCAATCACCTTGAACCCCATATCCAGCAGGGTGCGCACGCAGGGCACAATACCCTCCTTGTCGGCGTCCCTGACGGAGATGAATGCAGTTCCCGATGTGGGCAGGTTGGCGCCGGCGCCAATCTGGCTTTTGGCGAAGGCCGTCGCATAGTCATTGTCGATGCCCATCACTTCACCGGTTGATCGCATCTCGGGACCGAGAACGGGGTCGACGCCGGGGAACCTGGCAAACGGGAAGACGGCTTCCTTGACGGCGATATGGTCGTACTTGCGTTCCTCAAGTCCTATATCGGTGAGCTTCTCACCTGCCATCAGCCGGGCGGCTATGCCGGCAACGGGAATGCCGACCGCCTTGGCAACGAAGGGGACCGTTCGGCTGGCGCGCGGATTCACTTCGATAATGTAGATTTCTTCATCCTTGATGGCGAACTGAACATTCATCAGGCCCACCACATTGAGGGCCTTGGCAAGGGCTTCGCTTTGCTTTTTCAGTTCCGCGATCACTTTATCGGAAAGGCTGTGCGGCGGGAGCGAACAGGCGCTATCGCCCGAATGAACCCCGGCTTCCTCGATATGCTCCATAACGCCGGCCACGAACACATTCTCGCCATCGGCGAGCACATCGACATCTACTTCCGTCGCGTCACGCAGATAGCTGTCGATCAGCACCGGGCTGTCGCCGGAGACCACCACCGCTTCAGAGATATAGCGGTCGAGCTGGGGGTGGTCATGGACGATTTCCATCGCTCGTCCGCCCAGTACATATGAGGGCCGGATAACCACGGGGAAGCCGATTTTCTCGGCAATCGCCGTTGCTTCTTCAGCACTGCGGGCGATGCCGTTGCGCGGCTGTGTCAGCTTCAACGCTTCGATCAGCGCCTTGAAGCGGTCGCGGTCCTCGGCCAGGTCAATCGCATCTGGAGAGGTGCCGAGGATTGGCACATTTTCCCGTTCAAGTGCGGCCGCCAGCTTGAGAGGTGTCTGCCCGCCAAATTGCACGATGACGCCCTTGAGAGTGCCTTTTGCTTGCTCGGTGCGGACAATCTCCAGCACGTCCTCTTCCGTCGGTGGCTCGAAATAGAGACGGTCTGAAGTGTCGTAGTCGGTGGAGACGGTTTCAGGATTGCAGTTGACCATAATGGTCTCATAACCCGCGTCCGAGAGAGAAAATGCCGCATGACAGCAGCAATAGTCGAATTCGATACCCTGGCCGATGCGGTTGGGGCCGCCGCCCAGAATGATGACTTTTTCGCGATCAGAAGGCTGCGCTTCGCAAGATGGCAAGGTTGAAATACCGGTCTCGTAAGTGGAATACATGTAGGCTGTGGGTGAAGCGAACTCCGCCGCGCAAGTGTCAATGCGTTTGTAGACCGGGTGCACGCCAAGTTGCGTGCGCAATGCCGTGATGTCGAGCGGAGATTTGCCGGACAACTCACCCAGGCGCTCGTCTGAAAAACCCATGGCTTTCAGGCCACGCAGGGAGACTGCATCTTTGGGCAGACCCTGCTCACGCACCTTTGCTTCCATGTCGACAATGTGTTGGATTTGGTCGATGAACCAGGGATCAAACTTGCAGGATTCGTGGACCTGTTTCTTGTCCACGCCCAGCCGTAGCGCCTGCGCCACCTGCAGCAACCGGTCTGGTGTCGCGGCACTCAGGATCGAGCGGATGACATTCTTGTCGTCGCCCTGGCCGAAACCCTCAAACTCGATATCGTTCAGGCCGGTCAACCCCGTTTCCATGGAGCGCAGGGCTTTTTGCAGCGACTCGGCAAATGTGCGGCCGATGGACATGGCCTCCCCGACCGATTTCATCGAGGTGGTGAGGTTGGGTTCCGCGCCGGGCCACTTCTCATATGCACCGCGAGGGATTTTTGTCACCCCATAGTCGCTGGTCGGCTCAAAAGATGCCGGAGTCGCGCCGCCGGTGATGTCGTTCTCAAGTTCATCCAGCGTGTAGCCGACCGCGAGGCGCGCCGCGACCTTGGCGATGGGGAAGCCGGTTGCCTTGGAGGCAAGTGCGGAGGAACGCGAAACCCGCGGGTTCATCTCGATAATGATAAGGCGGCCATTCTCCGGATTGACCGCGAACTGGACGTTGGACCCGCCGGTCTCGACCCCGATCTCGCGCAGCACGGCAATGCTGGCATTGCGCATGATCTGGTATTCCTTGTCGGTCAGGGTGAGGGCGGGAGCAACCGTGATGGAATCGCCCGTGTGGACGCCCATGGGATCCACATTCTCGATCGAGCAGATGATGATGCAATTGTCGTCCGTATCGCGCACGACCTCCATCTCGTATTCTTTCCACCCGATCACCGATTCCTCGATCAGCACCTCGGTGGTGGGCGAGGCGTCGAGGCCGCGCTCAACGATCTCCAGAAATTCTTCCCTGTTATAGGCAATGCCGCCGCCGGTGCCGCCCATAGTAAAGGAGGGGCGTATGATGGCGGGCAGGCCGATCTGGTCCATGCAGGCCATGGCTTGCGCCAGGTCATGGACAATTTCACCGCGTGGCGTTTCCAGACCGATCTTGGCCATCGCGATCCGGAACAGGTCACGGTCTTCCGCTTTGTCGATGGCCTCCGCGCGTGCGCCGATCATCTCCACACCGTACTTCTCGAGCACGCCCATCTTGTTGAGCGAAAGTGCCGTGTTCAGCGCCGTTTGCCCGCCCATGGTCGGGAGCACCGCATCGGGGCGCTCCTTCTCGATGATCTTGGCAACGATTTCAGGGGTGATGGGTTCGATATAGGTGGCGTCGGCAAGGTCCGGGTCCGTCATGATCGTCGCCGGATTGGAATTCACGAGGATAATCCGGTAGCCCTCGTCCTTGAGGGCCTTGCAGGCCTGGGTTCCGGAATAATCGAACTCGCAAGCCTGGCCGATGACGATCGGCCCGGCCCCAATGATCAGGATTGACTCTATATCTGTGCGTTTGGGCATTGGATGCGCGTGTTGCGTGTTTCGCCCGCGCTTATATAGCAACGCGGATTAAGAGCAACAGGCAAGGTTGCGGAATGTGTGTGATCTGAGTATTTAGGCCGGGCTAATCGCCATGAGGCTCATTTAAAAATGACCTTATCAGGGAGTAGCACATGTTCATTTGAGCTATCCGCCTTGATTGTTGAATGGGTCCCACTTTTCACGTGACCGTGGTCGCCGCGTTGGTTGGTTGTACCCAGGCGCATAGAGTTGCATCTCACCAGAGGGGCGGCCGATAAGCATCGGATTTCCAAAATAAGCCCCGTTGCGCATAGCAGACGCGTAGCGCCACTGTGATGGCATCAGGAGAGATTGCAGTCTGCTGGAATTTGCAACGCGTAAAAAGTGACGAGGACGTTTCGCCTTGAATGCGGCAATCCTCGGCAATCGGGACCGGAATTTGCGATCTTTGCGTTGCGCCTGGACCATGAAGTCACGCCAGATGCGCGCCGGGAGGTTGCCGCCGGTAACACGACGCATAGGCGAGTTGTCGTCATTGCCGACCCAGACGCCGACAACGAGATTGCCTGCAAATCCGATAAACCACGCATCGCGATAATTCTGGCTGGTACCCGTTTTCCCGTAGGTCGGGATAGAGAGACGGGCACCGCGCCCGGTCCCATAATTTACCGTCGCACCAAGAAATTGTCTCATGGTGTCCCCGGCCATGAGCCGCCACTGGCCTGCGCCAGATGGCGGACGACCCTTGCTTGCTCCACCTTTGCCAATGGAAACAGTGCCCCAAGGCTTCACAGGATAGGCATTTGCCGCGAAAGCCGCGTAGGCAGAGGTCAATTCCAGCAGGGTGACCTCCGAGGTGCCCAGCGCAATGCTGGGGTCGGGCGTCAGGGGCGTTGAAATGCCAAGATCGCGCGCCGCCTTGACAACCGCATCCTGGCCGACCGCTTCCCCCAGGCGTACGGCCACGGTGTTGATCGATGAGGAGAAAGCCTGCTGCAGAGGCATAATCCCCCGGTAAGTACGATTGTAATTTTCCGGGCTCCACTCGCCGATTGTTATCGGC
>JAJFHQ010000039.1 GCA_021775525.1 Hyphomicrobiales bacterium | reverse complement strand
TCAACAGTTTTCGTGTCCAGGTTGACGCGCAGATCACCGGTAATGATGACGGACTGTGCATGACCCTTGGAGCGGCGCACAATGGCGTGAATACGCGCCACAAGCTCGTCCTTGTGGAACGGCTTGGTCATATAATCGTCGGCACCGAAGCCGAGACCGCGCACCTTGTCCTCGATACCGGCGAGGCCTGATAAAATTAGGATGGGTGTTTGGACCTTGGAAACACGCAGGGTCTTCAGCACCTCATATCCGCTCATGTCCGGCAGATTTAAATCCAGCAGGATGATGTCATAATCATACAGCTTGCCGAGATCGACACCTTCTTCGCCGAGATCGGTTGTGTAGACGTTAAATCCGTCGGATTGCAGCATCAGCTCGATGCTCTGCGCTGTTGCGCTGTCGTCCTCAATAAGAAGAACTCTCATATCAATCCTCTTTCCCCTCGCCCATTCTGGGCAATTTCCCCCACTCGGTCGGCACGAACTGCCAAGGAACGCAAATCGTTAACTTGAATGAACAAATTAGTTTCTAATAGTTAACAAATCCTAATCACCCGAGGGATTGCGACAGCCCATATGACGTTGCGGTACCGCTGCCGGTTGGTGTGTTGCTATTGATCATTTGGCGTACCGGAATTTTCGCATTCCCATGAGGCTTGAAGTTCTTACGGGCATAGCTCTGACATTTCCGGACTCAAGCCCAGATTGGATAGACGTCGAACACTCGAAACGCGGATGGAAAAGTCAAAACGAATCACTTGACCCACCATTGATAGCAAATGTTTTCGCTTTCGAGAATCCTCATCATTTCGATTTGGTTTACCGTGTCTTAATGGTCATGAAGGCAAACTCATTTCTGGGGGAAGCCTGAGAAGCTAAGGGAAGCTTCAAGGCTCCGAAAAAACTGGAGGTTTCTTTTGCAGGCATTGCTCAGCGAGATCGCGGCAGTTCCAAGCGCCGAAGTGTATGGACGCGTTCGTTCCGTACAGGGTTTGCTTGTCGAGATAGCCGGTCCTGTGAGCGCCATGAGCGTGGGTTCACGTGTGCGCATCACGGGTAGCCTGCGCGGCGATATCACCTGCGAAGTCGTGGGGTTTCGCCACGGGCGTGCTCTGGCACTTCCATTCGGGCCGCTTGAGGGTGTGCGCATGGGCGCCAAGGCCATACTGGAGCCCGCTGCACCCGTGGTGCGGCCATCACATGCCTGGCTGGGCCGTATCGTCAATGCGCTGGGTGAGCCGATTGACGGCAAGGGTCCGCTGACACCGGGACCTGAAAGTTATCCGCTGCGCGCCTGCCCGCCGCCCGCGCACCAGCGCAAGCGGGTTGGTGGACCCATTGACCTGGGCGTTAAGGCGCTGAACTCCTTTATTACCTGCTGCAAGGGTCAGCGCATGGGTATTTTCGCCGGCTCGGGCGTTGGTAAGTCCGTGCTGCTTTCCATGCTTGCAAGATACACTCAATGCGATGTTTCGGTGATCGGCCTGATTGGCGAGCGTGGGCGTGAAGTCCAGGAATTCATAGAAGACAATCTGGGTGACGAGGGCCTGGCAAAGGCTATCCTCGTCGTGGCCACGTCAGATGAGGCAGCACTGATGCGCCGGCAGGCCGCCCATCTCACCATGACCCTTTCGGAATATTTTCGTGATCAGGGCAACGAAGTCCTGTGCATGATCGACAGTGTGACCCGGTTTGCCATGTCGCAACGCGAGATTGGCCTGGCTGGCGGGGAACCGCCGACGACCAAGGGCTATACGCCGACTGTTTTCACCGAATTGCCGCGCCTGCTGGAGCGCGCGGGTCCTGGAACAGGAAATGGGTCGATCACCGGCCTGTTCACGGTTCTGGTGGAGGGCGATGACCACAATGAACCAATCGCCGACGCGGTGCGTTCCATTTTGGACGGTCATATCGTTATGGAACGCTCAATCGCCGAGCGCGGGCGCTATCCAGCCATCAATGTACTGAAATCCGTCTCGCGGACCATGCCCGATTGCCTGGAAGAGGATCAAAGCGGTCTGGTCAAGCAGGCGCGCCAGCTGATGTCGACATACGCGGAAATGGAAGAGCTGATACGCCTGGGGGCGTACCGGAAGGGCAGCAGTCCGGAAGTGGACGAGGCCATTGCCTACCAGCCGATGCTGGATGCCTATTTAAGCCAGACCAAGGGGGAACACACGACAATCGAGGCGGGTTTTGAAGAGCTGGCACGGATATTGAATAATGAAACACTTGATAGTGAAACACAGTCAGAGTTGCAGTCTGAGTTGAGTGAGGGTTCTTAAGTCATGAAATCACGGAAATCGCTGATACAGCTACGCAAGTTCGAGGTCGATGAGCGGCGGCAAACAGTCGCCGATATTGAGACCATGCTGGGGGAACTTCAGCAGATGGTTATCGATCTTGAGCGCCAGATCGAGGTCGAGCAGGAAAAGGCAGGGGTGAGTGACGTCAATCACTTTGCCTATCCGACATTCGCCAAGGCGGCGATCCAGCGTCGCGACAATCTGAAGAATTCCTGTGGCGAGTTGGAAGGTAAGTTGGAAGAAGCACGTGACCAACTGGCCGAAGCGTTCGAGGAGCTTAAGAAAGTCGAGCTGATCGAGGAGCGTGATGCGGAACGTGTCCGTGTCCATGAAGCTGCCCAGGAACAGGCCGAGTTGGATGAAATCGGCATCCACATGTCCATGGCAAGCGACACGCGCTAACCCGGCAGCTATCACACTCATTGAGTGCCCGCGTCCATCTCTGGCGCGGGCATAAATGTGTTTGCAACCTGCCATCCGGCGTTGGCTCTGATATAATCCATTCCATCAACGAGAGCCGAGCCCAGGGAGGTGATCATGGCGTCATTCGATATTGTCTCGAAAACGGACCTGAGCGAGGTCGCCAACGCCATTGCCAACATGGCGCGGGAAATGGAGCAGCGTTACGATTTCAAGGGCTCCAGCTGCAAGGTTGAGCAGAATGAAGCCGAACTCACCCTGCATGCTGACGATGATCTGAAACTGAGACAAATGCATGAATTGCTGCAGGGGCATCTGACCCGCCGTAAGATTGATTCCGGGGTGCTGGATTATCAGTCCGAGGAACAGGCGGCGGGGCAGGCGGTGCGACAGAAGGTGATTGTGCGCCAGGGCATCGACCGCGATCTGGCCAGGAAACTGGTGAAGGAGCTGAAGAGTTCCAAGATCAAGGTTCAGGTTGCCATTCAGGGTGACGAACTTCGGGTGACGGGCAAGAAGCGCGACGACCTCCAGGCCGCCATATCCCACGTCAAGGGGCTCAAAAACGAGGTGCCGCTCCAGTTCGTGAATATGCGGGATTAGGCAAGGCGCAATATGCGCGACACAAAAATAGTTGTGATTTCCCCCCACGTGGCCAGTATCGCTAGTCTTGGCCCGGGGCGAGGATGGGCAATGGTAAGAGTGATCAGAACAGTTATTGCATTGGCCGCGGTGGGTCTGCTCGCAGGCTGCGGTTCGACGGGTGGCGGCGGCAGCATTGGGAGCGGTGCACAGGCACCCGTCTCCCAGGGGCCGGTGACAATCGTCAAGGGCAGTTCACCTGTTCAGCTTTACAGTCATATTGCCAGGCAGGTGCGCACCTGCTGGCTGAGCTCACGAGACCCGGTCTTGCCGAAGCATGTGTTCCGCGCCAAGGCAGGGGCTGGAGGCGCGAGCGGCGTTGAAACCAAAATCGAGATACACGAGCAGACCAAGGATTTAAAACGCGGCCTCAAGGCTTTCACCATCGATTTCAAGCCGCGACGTAACGGCACCCAGATCATCGCACAAAATCTCAAACTGCCTTACGACATGGGGCAGAAGCTGGTTTCGGATGTGGGCTACTGGGCCCAGGGCGGAGCCAACTGCGGCGGCCCGGTGACGAAGCCGCAGATTGAAGGCCCCAGAGTGTCTCAATGAAGTGAGGGTGAAGCCAACTGATATTGAGTGAAACCACAAGCTGGTCAAGGCGAACATCGCTGACGAATTTTCTCATGTGTTTTCGACAATCTCCGGCTTGAGGTTTTCGTGAAAACTCAACACCTCAGCTTTTTCATGTTCGGGGACTTCAAACGACTCCAGAGTTGCGATCAGGTGGTCCATCGCACGCTTCCAATCTTCTTCATCCAGGTGCATTCCGGTATGCAAAGTCTTCATGTCACGGCCGGTGTAGACGACTGGTCCGCCCGTCGATGCGCATAAGAAATCCACCAACAATTGCTGCTCCCGTGCAATCCCGTCCATGCCCCTGTGGTCGTAGAAACGGCGCAGTTTGTCGTCATCCTTGATCCGCACCATCAGATCATCCGTTACTGCAGCGATGGCGTCATAACCGCCCAGGCGTTCATACAAAGATCTGACAGACATATTTCGTTCCTTCGCGTCGATGGTTTTCCGGGTCAATTGCAGTTACATGGTTCGGCTATTTTTTCAGGCCCGGATAACCTCTGAGATAAACCCAGTCGTCCTTTTTGGCCGGCACGTGACATGAGAGACAATCAGCCTTGTAATCCACAGTGACGGTCCTGCTCGGATTATCACTCTTGAACAAAGCCCAGCCCCAGCCGTCGCCCCAGAGTTTGTTGTCTTTGAAGCGGCCTTCAGCATCCTTGACCATGATGAACCAGCCCTCCGTTTCGGTGGCGTAGCTGATCTCACCGGTGGTCATTGAATCTGTCTTGGCTTTGAGCAGCTCCTTCACCAGCACCGTGCCATCGGGAAATTTTCCCGTCTTACGGAATGCTGATAGTGTTTCAGGCTGAGTGAAGACATTGTGGAATCCTTTCGAACCCAACTTGTTGTCCTCATCAGTGGCCACACCCCAGCTGCCCAGGAATTGCCAGCTACGGAAGTCCTTAGGGATGCTGATATTGCCCTTGTCATCCACATAAGGAGAGAAGGATTCCGCAGATGTATTACCGGAAAAGACAGCGATGGCTCCTGTCATCAGGGCTACAGCTGTTATGACAAATGAACGTTTCATCGGGTGTCCTCTATTTCGGTTTAGCCGCACGCAGGACCGGGTAGAACTGGGTGAACACCATGTCCTCGGCTGCAGATGCCTGGTGACAGGCCGCACAGGCTTCCGTCGGCTGTTTCTTGGCAACTGCATTGTAAGGTTCGGGCTTGTGTCCGAATGAATAGTAGGCCCAGTTTCCAGGCTCTTTGGGGTAGAGCTTTTTGCTCTTGATAGTGATTTCGAAGCCGGAATACTCACCCATGAAATAGCCGGTGCCGCTGACCTCGTCGGTCGAGCCGTCTTTGTTGGCTCCGTCAGGGGCACGAACCCGTGTCAGTTCCTTGGCAATAACGGTTCCCTCGCGGAACTTGCCGGTTTTCTTGTAATGCTGCCAGCTCACGGGATCGATGTAAGTGACGTGGTGCTCCGGGAACGGAGCCTCCCCGCCATTCAAGGCATTGGGGGTCACCATCGAGCCGACATAAGGCCAGTCACGCCAGCTATGATTCTTGGGCAGGATCAGCTCACCTTTGGTGTTATGTTGCGGCATATAGATGGAATCTTGAGCTGTTGCGTGTTGCACGCTCCAGATGCTCGAAGCCGTCGCCGTCATTAAACAAAAACCTGCTATGGTCAAAATCAACTCTGTTCTTCGCATGGTCTTCTCCTTGGAAATATTGCAAACGCCTTTGTGTGCTCTCTCGCTTTAACGATCAGGCAGCAGCAGTTTGCGACAATGACTCATCTTCAGTTTGGCTAACGGCTACGATCAGGAACACAGCGACCGAAAGCACCCAGTAATACGCAGCATCGAGGCCCGAAAAGCCGAGAATGAAAGGTGCCAGCGCAAATGCGATAGCAGCCACGAAATCGATGGCAAGGTGGACCTTGAAAGGTACGACCGGTGCTGCACCGTAGGAGTAACCGGTGAGCATGCTGTAGCCGATCACTGAGATACCGGCTGCGACCGACAACCAGAAAGCGATGGGCGAGGAGGCCCCGATACCTAGGATGGATGGGAAGATGATAAGGCCTGCAGCGGCTGCATAATCGATCAGTCCGTGCAATTTGGGGGTAAGGAAGCGGATGTTCATTTTGGTCTCCAGTGCTGAGTGAAAGAATGTTTTTGACGATTGTCAGCCGCACTAAGCCAATCCAAACGTCGCCCCTTACAGATAGTTGCCCGGATCAAGCGCTGTCCAATACCGATGAGTCATGGTTCAATGCATGATGTGAAAGAAGGGACCGGCGATGGAATTTCACCAGATTCGATATTTCCTCATGGTTGCTGAAAACCTCAACTTCACGCGCGCAGCAAAGCTATGTCATGTCTCGCAACCGGCATTGACCCGGGCAATTCAGAAACTGGAGGGTGAGCTCGGAGGAGATTTATTTAACAGAGATGGCCGAGCAGTAACTTTATCTCCACTTGGCCATCTGATGCGCGAACATTTGCAACGCATCAATGAAACCCAGGGCATGGCTCGCGCCGCAGCCAAGAGTTTTCTTGATGAAAACTCCACTGAACTGAATGTCGGGGTCATGTGCACCATCGGACCGGATGTGCTGTCTGCTTTTCTGAATGACTTCAGAAGCCGGCATCATGATGCGCTGGTTATTTTACATGACATTGGGCCCGAGGCATTACCCGAACTATTGTTTACCGGGGCACTCGATTGCGCTTTCGTTGCATCGCATGGTGCTAACGGATTTGGTGAGCTTGCGGTGCATGAATTGTTCGAAGAACACATGGTCGTGGCATTTGCCGGCGGACACCGGTTTTCTGCCATGGAAAATATCGATTTACACGAAATCGCCGAGGAGGCTTACGTCGATCGCCTGAAATGCGAAATGCGCCAACCCTTCTTCGAATACATGGATCGAAATAATCTAAACCTCAGGGTTGTCTGCAGCAGCCAGAGAGAAGATTGGATTCAGGAGCTGGTTATTCGCGGTCTCGGTGTAAGCGTCATGCCACGCTATTCGATCACCACAGGAAGGCTTGGGTGGCGACAGTTTTCCGGCCCATTATCCAATAGCCGCAAGATCCTGATCGCTAGGGCCGATGGTCTGGAACCTTCGTCCACAGCAGATGCGTTTTTCACCGACGCCGAAGTGTTTCAATGGGACACTACACTGGCAGTTTTTGAGGAAAACGCCACGCCTCTATAATCCTGACTTTGAGGTTCATCACTAAATCTGCCCGACTGTTTTCAGTTTTGCCTGCGGGTGCACCTCGTTTTGCGATAATATCGGCGTTTGCGGGCGGAAGCGCTCAATGATCTGTCGCACGAAGGGGCGGATGGCAGGGCTGGTGAGAAGCACCGGTGCTTCGCCCTGTTCGCCCGATTCCTCGAAGGCTTTACGCAGGTCCTTGATGAATTCCTGCAACCGGCTTGGCACCATCGCCAGTTGCCGGTCATCACCCTCACCGATCAGACTTTCAGCAAATTCCTGCTCCCATTGCGGCGACATCGTAATAAGCGGCATGTATCCGTTCGGCCCCACATGGGCAGCGCAGATCTGCCGCGCCAGGCGCGCCCGCACATGCTCGGTTATGGGCTGGACAGACTGGGTGAAGCCAGAGGCTTCCGCGATGCCTTCTAGGATCGTCGTCATGTCGCGAATGGAAACCCGCTCGGCCAGAAGCGTTTGCAGGACGCGCTGTACCGTCGAGGCGCTGATCGCTGCCGGGACCACATCGTCAAGCAACTTCTTGGATTTCTCCGGCAACCGGTCGAGCAGTCCCTGCATTTCGCCATAAGAGAGCAGCTCTGACATGTGGCTTTTCAGGATTTCGGTAAGGTGGGTGGAAATCACCGTAACGGGATCAACCACCGTGTAGCCCTTGAAGGCGGCTTCATCGCGCAAATTAGGCTCAATCCATGTGGCCGGCAGACCAAAGGTAGGTTCTTTTGTGTGGTTGCCGGGCAGCTCAATCTGGGCACCTTGAGGGTCTATGGCCATGAAGAGTTCCGGGAACAGCGCACCACCGCCAGCATCCACCTCTTTCACCTTGATGGTGTAGTCATTGGCTGGCAGTTGCATATTGTCGAGGATGCGCACCGCAGGCATGACGAAGCCCATATCGGAGGCAAGCTGGCGGCGCAGAGCCTTGATCTGCTCGGTGAGCTTGTCACTGTCACCTTTCGGATCATTGATCATCGGCACCAGGCCGTATCCCAGTTCAAGGCGCAACTCGTCCATGTGCAGCGTCTCGGAAATCGGTTCTTCCTGCGGCTCGGCGGCTTCCTGTGCTTCTGCTTCTTGGACGGCCACTTTTTCCTCGGCCTTGTCTTTCTTGTTCCGTACCGCGTGCCAGGCAAATGTGCCCGCAACCGCGGAAAGTCCGAGGAAAGGAATGAGCGGAATGCCCGGCAGCAGGGCCATGCCGGCCATAACGAATGACGACATGCCGAGTGCCTTTGGGTAACCCGAAAGCTGGTCTATCAGCGCCTTGTCGGCAGCACCCTTGACGCCAGCCTTGGAGACCAGCAGGCCGGCGGCGGTTGAAACGATGAGTGCGGGGATTTGAGACACCAGCCCGTCACCAATCGTCAGCAGCGTG
>JAJFHQ010000038.1 GCA_021775525.1 Hyphomicrobiales bacterium | reverse complement strand
ATAACCATCAGCGCTATCACGAAAGCCTGAGTAACCTGACACCTGCCGACGTCTACTTCGGGCGTGGGCAATCCATTTTGCTACAAAGAGAAAGGATCAAACGAAACACGCTACAGACCCGGCGCTTGCAACATCGCAGATCCGCCGCCTAACATAACAAACCAGATGAGCCAGGCACTCACTTAGCTCAAGCTGAAGTCTGTTCCAAAAACTCTGACGACGGACAACTCCCGAAAGCGGACATTCGCGATACTGGTGTAGCGAGCTGTCTGCTGCATGGTCGGTTAGTCACGTGCCAAGTGACGGAAGTCACCACGCCCAGCTATCGGTTGCTCTGCAGCTTGTAGAATGCCCTGCGGAAAGCCCGGCCAGCGGCATAAGCTCGGTCATCGTTCTTGGCTATCTGTTTGGCTTCCTCAACAACGTCGCGGGCTGCTTTGAACACCTTCTCCCTTGCCTCGGGATCGGACGCAGCTTTTTGAGAAACGTAACGGGCAATTTGGCGTAGCAGCACTGACATCATGGCACGATAACCAATTCAGGTGATTTCAGCCAGACAGGAATTCGGTGGTGACGGATGCTGGTTGAGAGGTGTGCAGGCTGCCACAAGCATTTGTCGGGCCGGATTAGAGAGCCTTAATTCGAGGCGGGTAGCCGATGTTCGCTTTGGGTCAAAAGCAGACTCTTTTCATGTTGTCATTTGATGTCCGCTTTTCCCACGAAAGCAGACATGCTCGAAGGGTACGGACTACGTCCGCTAAGTGCCAATAGCGGACGTTGGCGGGTCTTGAGCAACATAGAATATGTGCTTGGTCTCACCACAATTTGCACAATTGCGCATCGAACAGTTCTCCGTCGGTTCAAGTTCTCATGGGACGGTACAAATACCTGTACCGCCCAATCAAGAAACCTGGCGTAAGGCAACACAAACCCCAGATAATATTACGGTGATGCTGACAAGAAAATGATTGCCAACGCGTCTGCCAGATTTCATCCTGCTTCGATAATATCTTAAGGAGATTTGGTGATTTCCAGAAATCAAGTGGTTGGTATTGTGCAATCTGTATGAACACAGGGCAACCAACGGTTCACAACAGGTTCATTTGCGACACGCCATATTTACTTCAGTTCGGACACAAAAAGAAAAAATGAGCGCAGAGAGCCGGACTGGATTGAGAGATAAAGACGGGATTGCAGAGCCATGTCGACCGTAAAAGTTCTCATTTTGCTGCTGGCTATTGCAGCCATCGGCGTCGTTGCGCGCCAGTCGCTCCAAGACAGTCAGAACAGGGCGTCTGCCGAAAAGGTGCTCAATCCGAAGGCGTCGCCATGGAGCGCGCCCGTCGGGGTGCGCCCGCCGGATGGCACGACGAGACAAAGGCAATGAGCAACGGTTGGGGAATGAGCATTTACTTTTTCCCCATTGGGCTGGGAGACTAGGACATGACGGCGTGCAGCGGGTGTGGAACGCAAAACCCTTCGAGCAAGAAATTCTGTACGGCATGCGGCCAGATCCTCCCGATCGAAAAAAAAGAAACCTCGAAAAACCCGACCCTTGAATCTGTCGGAAACATGTTTTCCTCCTTCGGCTTTAGCGCTGACAAGAAGACAGCTTCGCCCGAGGCGGGCGAGGCCGCTCCAGCCCCCGCGCCGGACCCGGAGCCCAGCACCGTCAGTCCCGAAGAGAATGTGGCGCAACCACCACCGGGCACCCGCGCCGAGGCTTTGAAGTTGGTCGCCAAGGCGGGTTCCAAGGCAATACTCAAGAGTGTTGCCTTAAGCGCCCTGGTGCTTGGCCCGGGCTTTTTGATGCTGATGGCGGGGATGCCTTTCCCGGGCATGATCTGGCTCTTCTGCGGCTCCTTCGGATTGATGGCCTGGACCTACCGCAAGCCCTGGCGGTTGGGTCTTGTGAGTTGTCTCATTCCACCCGTCGCGGCCGCCGTCTGTTACCTCATCCAGCTTGCGCTCTTTGGTAACGAGGCACCGCCAATTGAACTTCTGGCGCCTGCGATCGCTGTCGGCATCGGCGTCGGGTACTGGCGCGCGCAGACACATAAGGTGTCAAAGGGAGAGGACGGCGGGATCATCGCCGAGCGGACCATCGGCTACCTGCTCGTGTGGGTCGCCGCATATGCCGTCACGCAAATGCTCGGCCTTGTCACGCGGGACCTTTTCGCAATTCGAGCGGGGCTCGTCACCGGCGCTTTTTCAACGGCCATGCTGGCCGTGGTGAGCATCATGATCTGGCGGCAATTTCAACTTGTCAAAAGCAATGCGAGTGCTGTGATCCTCATTGCGGTCAGTCTTGGCGCGATGACAGGTTGGGCAAATGAATCACGTGCAGACAATCTTTCTGATCTCAGAGTCATAGCAGACCAAGTGAAACCAAAGCTGGCAGAGATTGCAGATTCCATCCCCAAAACCCGCAATTGCATTTCCAAAAGTCCATCAAGCCGCGTCGCCACGCGGTTAAATAGCAATATACATGAGTTCGGGTACGCGTTGCGCTGCAATGTGAGTGCGAACAATCGGAAACTCGTTACCCGCCTCCTCGCTAGTCTAACAATTGGCAACCGCAACAATAGGGAACGGCTAGCACGTACTAGGAAGCTTGCACGTAGCGCTCAAAGTAGCAGTACACGTCAGGCTGCGCGTACACCTAACAGTGCAAGATACTATTATCAATCCGGCCGTTTCGGTGATGGATCTGTGGTCCAATATTTTGTTTCCCGCCAGCAAAACACCGAATCGGGGGGGGTTCATTGCAGAATCGATGCAATTCTGAATGGATGGGAAGCAAGGATTTCAGTCGATCATATCCTAGGAAAAGCCTATGCTATTTCCGACGCTCCATCGTGCATACTGGCAAAGCGCGGAATGGCCGTACTGATGGACGCGATCGCCTCGCGAGCCGGTCGTCAAAATACAGTACCCCCCGCTACCCAACGCGTGGTCCCTCGTGTTGAGGCGCCAACAAGGATAGAACGCCCCATCCCGCCTGAGCCCGAGCGCACCGCAATAACACCGGAAGAAGCCGCTGCGGTCAGCGCTGCTATCGCCGCCGTCCTGATTGCCGCAGGCATCGCTGTAAATGTGGCTCAGGCCATCGCCGCGGCAATCGCCAATGCGCTTCAGGCGGGTGTCCAACTCACATCTGAAGAAATACAGGCGGCCATCGCAGATGCGCTCTTGAACCGGGATGGCACGTCTTCACAAACGGGACCGGCCGAACCGGACACCGAACCTGATAGCAATGCGCCGCCCAATGTGACCTTGACCGAACGGGTCCGGCCACCCCGAAATACGCCCGGAACCGAGAGTTCAGGTGCCAACGGCAAAGGCACGCCGTCAAATGACGAGTCAGGATCAGATACATCGTCAGGCAAACCGACAAAACCCCCTGAAAGCGGGCAGGAGCAAACAGGACATCAACAGCAAACGGCACCCAGCGGCGGAAACGAACCTGATGGCGGGCCAGACGACGCCGCGCAGGAGGCAGATGACAAGGCTCGACGCGATGCAGCCGCGCGGCAGGCGGAAGACAAAGCACGGGAAGCACGGCGAGAGGCGCTGCTGAGCGGCGTTTTACATACGATCAACGACATGCCCCCCGATGAGCGGTCAGGTGCGTTAATGGGGCAACTTGCGGATGCCCATGAAAGCGGTGAACTATCGCGAGCACAGTCACTTTGGGAAGAGGTTCGCGGCGAACGGAAAGATCAGATTGAAGACCGGGAACGCTTAGCCTCAAGATTGAACGCCCGCGCTGTCGATTGGGATAGGATTGTGACCTTGACCGAACTTAACAGAGACTTGGCAAAGATCCAGGCCACGATGACCGCCGCCGCCGCCGCTCCCGTTATCGGATTTGTTGGAGCTGCCACCGCAGGCGCCATCCCCCTGGTGCCTATTGGCATGGCTGAAGAAGGACAAACATTCGATCCGGGTACCGGGAAGATTAAAGTAGATGGAAACGCTGTCGGACGCGGTGCCTTAAAAGGTGGCAAATCTGCTGCGCAGGCCGCGATGGGTGGTTTGAAGGCGCCCGGCTGGTTGGCCCGGTCGGGCCGGGCAACAATCAACGCAGGCCTGGACGGTTATGAGGCCTATTCGGATGGCTACCGCACGACCTATGACAAGGTGTTGGCGAAGGGCGGCACTCCGGAGGCTGCCCGGCTTGCGGCTGAAAAGGCCGCTGCAGAGAAGGGAAAATATGGTGTCGGTGTCAGCCTGGTAAACAGTGCTGTCAACGAAGCCATCGGCATTCGCGCCGGAAACCGACAGGTCGACCTGAGAGGCAGCGCACTGGGCCGCGACCAGTTAATCACCGAAGGCGCCAAAAGTGCGGGCGGCATCCTGGTTGGCACGGCGCAGAATGTAGCGTTGAAAGATCAAGACCTGCACACGGCGCTGGGGGGAGCCGCACGCCAGGAAATTCTGAACCGGGTTGCACAAGGAACACATGTCGCCGCTGGTGTTGAAACCAACCCACTCTCGGGATTTTCCCAGGACGACACGGCGCAGACAGCAACAGGCAGGCGCCAGACGGCGGCTGCGGCCGACGCCGAAAGCGCAGGGTCGCGCGGCGGCGATGGGGACGCCACGTCTCGAACCGCAGCCGCCTCCGATGATGCCCGTTCGCGCGCGCCGACCGCCGGCGATGTGGCCGACGCGGAAGCTGCGCATCGGCGTGCCCAAAGCGGGCGCTGGCGCGCCGAGCAGGAACTGGCTTCAGCCAGGGAGCGCCTTGCCGGCCTGCCCGACCATCAAAGAGTGTCTGCCGAAATTGATCTGAAAGAAGCCGAAGGACGCCTGGGATCGGCCAAGGGTAGCGAATTCTCAGCAGCGCTCGATGCACAAGACATCTATCAGGCCCATCGAAGCGGTACGGCACCCGGGCCGGATTTCAGTGATGCCGCCCCACCAAATCCTGACTCGGAAGGGATACGCTTTGTCGGCAGCACTGATGACTCGGGCGATGACGGCCGCTTTACGGCCAACTTTAGTGATGTTTTCGGCACGCCGAAGAAATCCGATTGAGATGGGGTTGCTTTTCATGACGCGATCAAAGGTTGGTTCAGATAGAAATGTGGTGTCGGCATGAAGCAAAGTCAGAACGTTTTCAGATTGGCGGCTCCAGAGGCAGACAGCGACAAAGCAGCGTTCAAGGTCGTCGAAAACCTGCGGGATGGCCGGGTCAACGTTCAGCCTGACCTACTCACTGACCTCTCGAAAAAGGGCTCCATTGATGAGAGGTGGGTCGACGATCTGGTCGCACTCAAAGACATAAACCCGGACGCAAGCGTCACTTTTTTGGAGCCGTTCGAACAACGCCATCTTCACCTGTTTGGCTCGATCGGCAATGGTTTAACGCTCGAAGTCAGCCAATCCGGCCAGGTCGAATTCAAACGGCACGTGGCGCTATCCATGTTTGTCGGGGAGATGCTTGGGCCCTTCCACGCACCGCTGGCCGCGCCGTCTCCGCAGCTGGATATAGACCTTTCGGCACCGGCATTCGCGGCCTTTGCCGGGGCGACCGACGTCGTCAGGCGAATGTTGCTTGCCTCGCTGATCAGCAACGAGCCGCTCATCGGATTGGGCTTCAAAAAGAAAGATCTGAGCGACGAGTTCAAACGCCTGCCCGACTCCGCCGACAACCGCAGGCTATGTGTCATCGCCGCAATGCTCGGCGCCAATCGCGCGCTGGCGAAGAGCCTGCCGAAAGGTCTTTCCGAAATCGCGGATAAGGGGCTGACAGCTGCGCTGGCAAAGCCCAAAGGCAGCTATGTACCGCTTCCCGCCCTTCTTGACCTCACCAGCCGCTTCGCCAATCCGGCCCCGGCATTCGTTCTGAAGCCTGGTGCTGCCGGCGAAAAGTCCGGCGTGGCGCCTGGCTATGCGTTGGTGGGCGGCTGGTCGCTTTTGCGTATCGCCGCACGCGGAACAACGGGCGAGGAGAATTTCAACGTCAAGGCAGTCGACGGCAATGAGGTGATCGGCGAACTTGTTGAATATCTCGCGCTGTGCTGCGGGATGGAGAAAGCGGACGGGATGGAGCGTGACGTCGAGGCAGGAGCTGGAAAAACGGACAGCAAGAAGAGCCGCAAAAAGGAGCCAGCGAAACAAGCCAAGCCGGCGCAGGAACCCGAAGCCGCCGCGCCGAAGCAAGCCGCAGAACCGAAATTCTGCACATCGTGCGGCACACCCAGAACAAACAACGCAAAATTTTGCACCTCATGCGGGGCAAAGGCCGCGTAACTGATTGCACTCAAGAAATCGACCATAGGTACGCTACAAACCTGCAAGGAACTCAAAAAATGGCAATGACATGTAGCAGCTGCAACGTGGAGATCAGCCCGGACGACAGGTTCTGTGGTGAGTGCGGCGCGCCTGTAACGGCGCAGAGCGATCAAGCGGCGGAACCGGCTTCGCCAGCCGCAACACGTGATAAAAACCCTGAGCCAGCCGCAGCCGCGCCAGATGCGAACCTCTCGGGAATGCTCTCATCAGCTCATCCGTTTGTGTTGAAGTTGATAGTGGCCGTTCCCGCGACGATTGCTGGTTTCTTAGCTGATGGAATTACCGGGGGCGACATAGGTTATTTTATCGGGGGCCCTGTTGCCGCCTTTGTCGCCTGGGCGTTGATGAATTGGCTTGACCAACACGCCACGCCGGATTCTTTCGCCCCGGTGATCCGCTCCATTTCAATCGTCGGAATTGGATGGGCGTTATTGGTGCTCCTTGCCATGTCGCTGGGCTTACATATTCGGCTCCTCCAGGGTGCTTTCATAACTCCCCTTCTTTGCGGGGTCGCGATCGCTGCTGCCCTGCATTTTCTGATGCCGAATAAGGCGTAGACAACCAGCGACCTGAAACAAACGTGCCTCAAGCCTGTAAGGAACTCTGAAAATGGCAACGACATGCAGCAGCTGTAACTCGGCAATCAAACTCGACGACAGGTATTGCGGTGAGTGCGGCGCGCCGGTTGAACTTGCGCCTGAGCCGGAACCTCAAGTGGTCGCCCAAGAAGAGGCAACGCAGCCGGAGCCGACTGCTGAAAGCTCTGATCCGCCGCCTGTAAGCGACACGGGCACGAGTTCCGGCATGTCCGTGAGCACGATGACAATGATTGCTCTTGGAGCGGCCGCCGTCCTGGCAGTTGTATTTTCCATGTCGAAAAATTCATCCCAAGGAACGAATACAACTAGATCATCGCCTGTGACTTCTGCACCCAGTGGAGGAGTGTCGGCAGCTCGCCCAACTCAACCAAGTGTGCCTCCGGCTTCATCACAGGATGCCGCCCACAGCGGCACAGTGGATGACTATGTCGCCCGGGTTCGAAAGGCCTACAAATCTCATGGCATTGATCAGATCGCCACAAGTCAATTCACCGTCGCAAGCTGTGGTCCTTGCGTACCTTACCTTATCTATTGCATCCCGGGATGGAGCGGGAAAAGCCCTCTGAAAGGAAGGAAAGTCAGGATAAGCACGAAGGAATCGCGTGAATTCGCCCGGGTTGCCGGAGCAGAACCTGTGCAACTCCTACTTGACTTGGTCCGCCCAGCACTCGAGAAGGGCATTATCCAATGTTCGATAAGCGGAGGGGCGGTTCCCAAGTGAGCTCTGCCCCTGCAAAATCACTGATGCCCTTAGCATGATCAGGTGTCGACAATGAGGATTCACGCAGCCTGTTGTTTCGTTCTTGCTCTATGGCTTTCAGTGGCCAGTCTGACACACGCGGGGAGTGAGAAAAATGTGTCGGAGAGTCTGTCTCGCAACGATGCCGAAGCGGCCGTTCGTTCAGATGAAACAAAACATCAAGGTGACAAGCCAATGGTCCCCACAACGGCTCAACCGACGAACGATTGCCCCGATGGATATCGCCTTCATTACCAGGGATTTTGCATCAACATGGCAGACGAACTCCGGGACGATCCTGTTAAAGGTGTTCGCGGTGTCGCGCCAAACCGGTATCCAAAGTAGATATGACTGCAAATATTTTATCTGATTAGGAGCATCCCGCGTGGACCTACTGGAAATTCATTGGCAGGACAGCGTTGTCCGGAAGGTCGTTGAATTGCCGGACCCGGATGGGGCTGAACATAGGCTGTTGATTGAAATTAACTCTCCTCTCGATTGGCAAAAAGAGGAGTATCAAATACTCACAATCCAATTTCATGATGTCTATTCCTATGAAGTTCATGAGGGGGCCTGCTGGGCTGTGCCTATAATTCTTGAAGCAAAAGAGATGACCCCGCCTGATGAACACGGCAATCGCACAATCGAGATTAGGACCACCGCAGGATATCGAACGTTCCAGTGCACATCGCTATCTGTTGAAAAAGGAGAAGCGGTCCTTTGAGGGCCTTTACGCATGGACGTATCGGAAATCATAAGAGACATTTGCTGGCATGACAGTGTTGTCAGGAAGGTCGTTGATCTGCCTGAGGCGGGCAAGCATCGGCTATTGATCGAACTCGACTACCCCGTCGATTGGGAAAACGATGTAATTGAAACACACACGATCCAGTTTCTCGACGTCTATAACTATGAAATTCATGAAGGGCCCTGCATGGGTTCACCTACAATTATGGATGCAAATGAGCTGGACGAAAGGTGGAGCGATGCCGGTGTTCACACGATCCGGATTGATACCACCTGGGGATATCGAATTGTCCGGTGCAAATCGCTTTCTCTTGAAAAAGGAAAAGCAAGCCTATCAGTGGCACTCCGCGAACCCAATTCAGACGATCATCCCGATGGCCGTTAGCAGAAAAAAATCAAGATCAATAACTGTTGATGGGGTCGAGTATCGGTGGATGGTCTTCCAGAATAGTGGGTGGACAGACCTTACGGTTCAATCTTTGGCTGGGAATGGTCAAAAATTAACGGTTCAAATTGATTGGCACGACGGCGCCGACGTTAAATCAGAACCTCCTTCCATAACACCTCAAACCGTATCTGAGGCAATCAAGTTTGCATTGAAAGAAAGTTGGACCCCCAATGTTGGGGACAGTCCATTTAACTGCAGATACAACGGCGACAGGTTTTCAGTGCGTGTATGACACAGATCCTAGCATGTCCGCTTTGGGTCATTAGCGGACATAAACCACACCCCATGAGAATGTCCGCTTTACCCCCGAATGCGGACATAAAACGCACACCTGACCAATGTCCGCTAAGTGCCAAAAGCGGACATAGAGCTGATGATAGTATTTAGTGCTAATAATTTCTTTGACTACAATAGGTGGGCAAAAAAGTTAGCCACGCATACATGGTGCTCTATTTTACTGACTTCAGAACAACCTCAACCTTAACGGTTCCCACGTGTTCTACGGCATCCATAATGGCCATCTCAATAAAGTGGGCGACCAGGGTTAAGTTGTGTTTTCTGGCCAGGTCACGAGACCTCGACAGGCTCTCGTTAAGTTGCAGCACGGTCTCCTCGTCAATAACCACATCGTGAGGATATGGGGACATGTCGATATCGGTGCTATTACCTTTTTGAACTGTATTTTTAGGCAAATTTTTCATCTCACTTGATAGTGCTTCCGCCCATAAAAAACAGGCGGACCGTCAGCATTCAAAAGGATAAATCTGGTTTTCGGAATTGGATGATGGAGTTTGAATCCTAGCATTCTTGGTGCTGCTATTGCGGTTAATGGCGAGCCTGAACATCCCGAAACGAAACTGCAACCTCAGTGCAGATCGATTCGTCCATGCAGATTCACTTTTTTTGGACTCAAGGGGTATCGTTTGAATTTGCTAGTGCTAAAAGCCTAGCTGAAAACAACGATAAGCATTCCCGGCCAGTCTATGGATTTGTTATGAGGAACTAACTGGCGGTAGAAAGCGAAGGCTCACTGATTTCGTGTGCTTCGATAGCAAGCGCGACAGCGTGTGCCTTATTCTTTGCATCCAGTTTGTATTTTACGTTTTGGATATGAGTACGCACCGTATACGGACTAATGGAGAGCTCTTCAGCAATCTCCGTTTCGACAAGTCCGCATGCTGTGAGACTGAGAATATGGGCTTCCCGGGCTGTGAGTTTCTTGGTTGTAAAATGCGCGGCAATTTCAGGAAAACGCCCTGCAAATTTGACCATAAGCTGATAGCTGATAACGGTAACAAGATCTTCCGAGACTGCTTCTTCGCCAGAATCATTTCTGCCAAAAACAACGATGGTCACGCCTTCCCCAAACTGTACAGGCACTGTGATGATCTTTTTGAACCCCAGACTGCCGAATGCGCTCAAATAACGTCGGCTCAGGGCATCCTCATATGCACTGTAGTCATGTTCCAATACATCGAAGGGCTGCACGCTTTTCAGAGCTTCTCTGGCCAACGGACAGCCCCCTTTTGGCTTAAATTCTACACACATATCCAGAATGTGATCGGGTACATCTATGTGGATATGATGGGGCTCGACCATATTGTTTTCGTGGAAAATGCTCAGATAAATCAGACTCCATCCGAGATCTGAGAAAAAAAGCGCGATACGATTTCCACAAAGCTCAACGCTATCGTGCCCGTTTTCCTCAGGCTGAAATAATTCAGTTAGTTGATCTGGGTTCACGCCCATATCGCACCGGTTTGAAGCGTATGCGTTGTTATTCTGCCCTCTCAAAGTACTCATCTCCGATTCATTCAACTTTCTGTGAAAGCTTATCATTCCCATCGTGAAATTGCATTCAAATAGTCTCTGGTCTGTGGACCAAAATCAAGCATGCAACGGCATTCTGGCCCAATGCCAAGCACCAGTTGATTGGTCCGGTTAGAATGTGAGTTCTTGGTCTGCCTATCCCGCTATCTGACATCAGCGCTCATGGGAAAGATTGCAGTCCGATCATGTTCGCTTTGGGTCATAAGCAGACATTCTGAGCGGAAAATCTCATTTCCGCTTTACCCCCAACAGCAGACATTGGGCAAACTACTCTCAACCACGATACTGTTGAATGCGCGTCGTTTTTAGACCCTGGAGACCATGACGGTCGATCATCCGCTGCCAACTTAGGAACTCATCGACCGTCAATCGGTAGCGTTGGCACGCTTCATCGATACTCAGCAATCCACCGCGCACTGCCGCAATGACTATTGCCTTGCGGCTCACCACCCATCTTTCTGTGTCTGCTGGTGGCAAATCTGTAATGCACAATGGGCTCCCATCAGGCCCAATTACGTGTCCGATACGCGGCCTGTATTGATCTGTTTTGGTACGCATTGCACAACTCCAAATGACCTTTATTGACACAACGTCACCGAAAGCGCCCGCACAAGGCCAGGGCCAGTGGTTTTTTGACGAAGCCACTCCTTCTCAAAGGCAATATTAGTGCCAAGTGGTTATCATCTCGTGGAATTAGCGCCATGTCCGCTTTGGGTCATAAGCGGACATAGACGGCGTCATCTCAGAGAGTCCGCTTTACCCCCGAAAGCGGACATTATTCTGCACTGCATCAAATGTCTGCTTTGTGCAAATAACGGACATCATGCCGTCAGCGAGGGAATGTCCCCTTGATGCTCCAGGCGGCACTGGATGATTTTTCCAAAGGTTCGGTAGTGGTGCATTTCCACGGCTTCAACGAAGATGTCAGGGGGGCTAATTGGGGGACTAATAGAGTAATGAAACACGTATCATGTTGTTTTTAAATATTATTTATTGTAAGAATGGCGGAGAGAGAGGGATTCGAACCCTCGAGACGGTTGCCCGCCTACACGCTTTCCAAGCGTGCGCCTTCAGCCACTCGGCCACCTCTCCTGCGCTGCCCGTTTTGGCAGATTCGACGCAAATATAGCATGCTTGGCCCTCAAGCAAGCATCCGCTGACGCGGTCAATACGTAGAATATTTGAACACCGCCACAAGAATGCCTATTTACGGGAGACGGACACGGATACAATCCCGTTCAAGGCCAGGGGTAAAAATAAATGATGATATTGCGCGTACTGGGCGTATGGCTGCTTCTGGTGGCCATGGTCGCGCTCACAATCGACGGCACACAGTCCCTCGCCTCGGGTGAAGGGCAATGGATCATAACCCCACTTGGCGAACACTGGTTCAAGCTGCATCCGCCCAGCCTGAACATGGCCCAGGCGGCCATCGAGCGCCACGTGCACCCTGCCCTTTGGGACCCGGGCATCATCTCCTTATTGCAGGTTCCAAGCTGGGTCTTTTTCGGTGTTCTCGGCCTTCTATTTTATTGGCTCGGGCGGCGGCGCCGCCGGCTAAACGTGTATCAGAACTAGGCACACGCCTCTTCGAGACAACAGGAGTGACCAACAATGTTTTTTCGCAAGGCCCTGGAAATGCCCGGCGCAACTGAAGCCCTGCCCGGTCGTGACGAGGCGCTGGCCACGGCGCAGACACATTTCGTTTCCGGTCAAAAGCTCAAGGGTCCCTATCCCAAGGGCGCACAAAAGGCCGTGTTCGGTCTGGGATGTTTCTGGGGTGCAGAGAAACTTTTCTGGCAACTCGACGGTGTTCATGTCACCGCCGTTGGATACGCCGCCGGCCTGACACCGAATCCGACCTATGAAGAGGTCTGCACCGGGCAAACCGGACATAATGAAGTGGTGCTGGTGGTGTTTGATCCGGCAAAGCTGTCTTACGATGCGCTACTGAAAATATTCTGGGAAGGACACAACCCGACCCAGGGTATGCGCCAGGGCAATGATGCGGGTACCCAGTACCGCTCAGGGATCTACGTCACATCGCCAGCGCAGAAAAAGGCGGCAGAATCCTCCAAGACCATGTATGCGGCTTCTCTGAAACAGCGCGGATATGGCGCCATCACCACGGAAATTCTCGATGCGGATGAGTTTTATTTCGCTGAAGATTATCACCAGCAATACCTGGCGAAAAACCCGGCGGGCTATTGCGGTCTTGGCGGCACCGGCGTGAGTTGTCCGATTGGTACAAGCGCAGAAGCTTAAGGATTTTTTACGCCACGCCCCGGTTTCAACGAAACCGGTTACGCCAGGTCGATTGCATAACGCTTCAGATGCTCTAGCGACACAACCTCAAGCGTGTTTTCGTGGGTGGCGCGCAGAATAACGCGCGGAGCCATGCCTGCTTCCAGCGCCTCCTTCCAGCGTTCTGCGCACAGGCACCAGCGGTCGCCTGGTGTGAGGCCGGGAAAGCCGAACGCCGGCAAGGGTGTTGAAAGGTCGTTTCCACGCAACTTGGAAAAAGCCAGAAACTCGGCCGACACTTCGACGCAAACCGTGTGCAGGCCGACATCATCCTCACCCGTATGGCAGCATCCTGTCCGGTAAAACCCGGTCATGGGCCGGTTTGAACAGGTTTCGATGATCTCACCGAACACATTGCGCTGATCGTCGATCTCTTCCTGCAAACTCATTGGGGTTTCCTCGCCGGTAACGGCATGGGGGTTGAACCCTGGGGTGGAGGCGTTGTGGTCACACCGCTGAGCCAGGGCAAATTGGGATTGGTTGCGGGCGCGGTGGCCCTGCGTTTTGGGGCAGCGGCCTTTTGCCTGGTTGCATTTACAGGCGCGGTACCAGCTCCTGCCTCCAGCACGGCACGGCATGCCGGCGGCAAATCGGCCATGCGCAACTGCTTGCGAGGCGTAGGTTTCTTTGTTGGTTTCTTCGGTTTTTTCTTGCTGGCCTTCTCTGCCTTTGCCAGCAGCTTCATCCAGTCCTTGAGCTGGGGGCCGCAGCCATCACCCGCGGGTGGCGGTTTTTGATCCTTGCACCCGTCATACCCTGCCGGACATCTGAGGCGCACATGAAAATGGAAATTGTGCTTCCACCAGGGCCGAACCTTGCGCAGCCAGGCGCGGTCACTGCCCGCCCCTTCACACAATCCGCGCTTCACCGCCGGATGCACAAAAATCCGGGCTACACGGCGATCGGAGGCCGCGCGTTTGATCAGCGTCACGTAGCCGGGCTTCCAGTTTTTCTTGATGACGTTCTGGCCAAACTCCTTTGCCAGCGGAATTGACCAGCTGTCAGCGCGTTCTTTTTTTGACATCCTGCCAGCCGGCTTGGTCCGGTACCAGATATCAGCATCGAGCCCGATCTGGTGACTGCGATGGCCCGTGAGCATGGGGCCCCCGCGCGGCTGTGCCAGGTCACCGATAAGCAAACCGGGCCAGCCGTCCTTCTCCTTTGCATCATTGGCAAAGCGCTCGAGAAACTCGATCAGCTGAGGATGGCCCCAGTTGCGGTTGCGCCACAGCTTCATGGCCTCCCACCCGGGACCGCTGATCGGCAACATGCGTCCGCCGGCCAGGCACCCCCTGGCGTAAGATCCTATGGAGCGGGCACTCATTGCCGCTGGTGACTTTTTTTTGCCGAACAGTTTCTTGGCGATCGGTTCAGCGTGGACAGGCGACAAGAGCGCACCCAGCAGAACACACAGTGCGGCCAAAGACGAAGCGCGTCGGTACATCGGTGCAACTCCCTCTTCCAAGCACGCCCCAAGTTTAGCACATATTATGGCCTTATTGGGAGGTGCATATCCAGCCTGCAGTTCAGTGTCCAGCACCAATCCGGGCAGACTTTGCAATTGTATTATTTCAACTCTTGCGGCACGCCGCGCCGTCATGCCATCGTCTTGCCAATGCTTCGAATTCTCATAATCATGCTGGCCGGAATATCCACTGCACTCAGCGGTTGCGCCACCTTGTCCCGCGATGAATGCCAAAGCGGTGACTGGCACAAGATCGGCATGCAGGATGGCAGTGACGGGCGCACGGAAGACCGTTTCAAAACCCATGCAAAAGCGTGCGAACTCGACCGGTCAGTGGTGAGCAAAGCGGCATATCTGGAAGCCCGGCAGAAAGGCCTCGAACTTTATTGCACTCAGGTGCGCGGTTATCGCGAGGGCTCGCTGGGACAGAAATATCTGGGCGTGTGTCCGGCCCATACAGCCAGTCAGTTTCTTACCGGATTTGAATTTGGCCGGAGCATAAACCAGATCGAAATCCGGTTGAGCGATACCGCCAATGGCATTTATTCGGTCAGCCAGAAATTGCAGTTGCTATCAACATCGGAAGCTGACCGCGCGGACCTGCTGCGCGAACAAGCCCGCCTCCAGGGAGAGGAAGAGCGCCTCAAGGGTGAGCTTCAGAAGCAGCGTGCGAAGGCCGATACGCTGGTCGCAACCTCGAGAAAGAAAAACTAGACCCTGCACGCCATCGGATTATTTCTGGTCGCAAGGTGCCGCGCTCACGTGCCGCAAAATGTCTGGAGTACAACCTGTTCCGGCTCTGGCGGCAGGCTGTAGCGAACCTGTTCCGGCTTCTCCTCAAAGGGCAATGCAAGCACCGTCATGAGCTGATCAAATGGAGTAAAATCAGCCGCCTCGGTTGCAGCCTTGATAACCTTTTCCACCAGGTGATTGCGCGCAATATAGACTGGGTTCACCATGCGCATGGCGGACTGACGCATATCGTCATTGCTGTCTTCATCCCCGAGCCGCTGGCGCCATTTCACAGCCCAGTCATCAAAGGCAGCCGGATCGGCAAACAGCTCGCGGACGCCCCTGTCATTCTCTGTGCTGGCTGCTGACGCATCGCACAGCCGCCGAAACGTCAAGGTGAAATCCGCATTGTTTTCGCCCATGCAGTTCAACAGGCCCTGGGCAAGGTCCGCGTCATCCTCGCGTTCTTTCACAAGCCCGAGCTTGGCGCGGATACCGGTAAGGTAAGCCACCTTGAACTTCTCCGGGAACGCATTGATTGCCTCCTGGGCTTCGGCAACAGCTGCCTCCTCATCTTCACCCAGCAAGGGCAGGAGAGTTTGTGCAAGTACCGAAAGGTTCCAGTGCGCGATCCCCGGCTGGTTTGAGTAGGCATAGCGCCCCATATGATCGATCGAACTGTAGACGGTATCCGGGTGATAGCTGTCCATATAGGCGCAAGGACCATAATCGATAGTCTCGCCCGCGATTGACATATTGTCCGTGTTCATGACCCCGTGAATGAAGCCGACCAGTTGCCACTGCGCGATGAGCTGCGCCTGGCGCGCGACAACCTTATCCAGCAAAGCCCGATAGGGAATATCTGATCGGAACGCATCCGGGTAATGCCTTTCAATGACATGATCAGCCAGAAGTCGCAGGGCCTCTTCATCACCGCGCGCGGCAAAAAATTGAAAGGTGCCAACACGCACATGGCTTTGCGCTACCCGCGTTAACACGGCCCCGGGTAGTAGCTCTTCACGCGCCACCTGTTCGCCAGTGGCGACGGCGGCTAGCGCCCGGGTTGTCGGAATGCCTAACGCCGCCATGGCTTCGCCAAGTATATATTCGCGCAGGACCGGACCGAGCACGGCACGGCCATCTCCGGAACGCGAAAACGGCGTGTACCCTGATCCCTTCAGCTGAATGTCGCGTCGCACGCCACTCCGGTCGATCACCTCACCGAGAAGCATCGCCCGGCCATCACCAAGCTGTGGCACCCAGTGGCCGAACTGGTGCCCGGCATAGGCCATCGCGATTGGCTCCGCCCCTTCGGGAACACGGTTACCCGCGAGAATTGCAACACCTTCGGGTGATGACAGGGATTCAGGATCAAGGCCCAGATGCCTGGCCAGCTCTTCGTTCAGACGGATAAGTTGCGGTGCGCGCACGGGTGACGGTTTGAGCTTTGCAAAAAAGCGGTCGGGCAACCGCGCATAGCTGTTGTCGAAAGGGAAATGAATTGAGCGTGTCTCTTGGACGGTCATGTCTGGTAAGGAGTGTTCCGCTTAATCATGTTCGTATGCGCGCCGCAGGTCACAAGGGCAGAAATTGTTCATGAGGCCGTGATGAACGAGGGCAGGTTGTAACACGATCCCGAAACCCTCATGCCCGCTTTCTCTCAGAAAATGACACTCTCGCCCAATCATTTTGAGGTTTTCATTGCCGCGGCAGTCGCATACCACTGAGCATATCCCAGCGAACATTGCGAAATTGACACGCTTCCATGTACACGATTGCCGCCTTTTACCAGTTCGCACGCCTGCCGGAGTATGCCGCTTACCGGGCACCGCTGCTGGCAGAGGCACGGGCACATGGCCTTTGCGGCAGCATTCTTTTGGCCGCTGAAGGCATGAATGGCACGGTAGCCGGGACCAGGGTTGGCATCGACGCGATACTTGCCCTCCTGCGCACCCTGCCGGGCTGCGCCGGCCTTGAGCACAAGGAAAGTGTCAGCGTTGAGCCCCCGTTCCTTCGCATGAAGGTGCGACTCAAAAATGAGATCGTCACGATGGGTATCGATGTCGATGCCCAAGAGGGTGCCGGAACCTATGTCGAGCCCAAGGAGTGGAATGCCCTCATCTGCGACCCCGATGTGGTGGTGATCGACGCCCGAAATGCATACGAAGTGGAGGTCGGATCATTTCAAGGCGCAATAGACCCAAAGACGGAAAGCTTCGGCGAGTTACCCGGCTGGCTAGACCAGATGGCGCGGTCCTCGAATAAAAAGAAAGTGGCGATGTACTGCACCGGGGGCATTCGCTGCGAAAAAGCTACCGCCTATGCCATGGGCCTCGGCTTTGATGAGGTTTATCACCTCAAGGGCGGCATTTTGAAATACCTGGAAGAGGTCGCTCCGCAAGACAGCAAATGGAATGGCGAATGCTACGTGTTCGACCGCCGGGTCACCGTTGGTCACGGGGTATCGCCGGGCAGCTACATCGCCTGCAACGCTTGTGGCAAACCCGTCAGCCCGGCGAATGTCGGCCATCCCGACTTTGAGCCTGGCGTTTCCTGCGCCAGTTGTAATAGCGACTATAACGAAGACGACCGTCGGCGTTTCCGCGAGCGACAGGCCCAGTCCGAGCGGGACGGCAAGCAAGGCGCCGGGTGATCTGAAAGCTGGGGGGCCTAGCGCTGTGCCCCATCCCAAGCCTTCTCGTTATCCCAGACATTCTTGGGCAGGGGCAGACCGGCGAAAGCATCATCACCCAGTGCGTCGTCTGGTGAAATGCTCAACTTTTCCAGCACCAGCATCAACTGCCGCGTATGCTGGCCCGAATGCCAGCAGGTGCGCTCCAGCACTTCGTGCAAACTCACATCGCCGTAATAGACTTTTCCGGCTTGGGTGAAATCAGTGTCCTTGCCGCCACTCACCCACCATGCATTCAGGCGTTCAATCACGCCGTCGGCATAGTCAAGCAGATCGTCTTTTGTCACCATCTCCGGTGGCAACTTGGAAAGAAGCGCCTCATAAGTATAGGGCGCGTCATGCTCCACACGATTCAGGAACACCTCGGGAATATTGAAAATATGATAGGCGAGTTCGCGGTAGGTGCGCGGCCGGTCAGGGAGAAGGGTATCGATCACCTCTTCGGGAAGTTGCGATGAAAAGCGCCGGGCACCTGCAAGGATGCCGTTCAGCCGCACCATCATATCGGCGGGCTCAAGCATGGTATGTCCACCCCACTCGAACCCGGCGACGCGCGCCACGTCGCGAAACACTGCGCCATTGGCCCAGTCCTTGCCGCGCGCCACGATGGGCACCAGCCTCACGCCGAGTTCGGCGAGTTCGGCAAACCCGTCGTCGTCTTCCAGCACGTTCACTGAAATGAACTCGATGCCATTGTCGATCAGGAATTCCTTGGTCTTCAAACAGCTGGAACAACCAGGTTGCCAATAAACTTTCAGCGGCGTCTGCTCTGAAGCGGGTGAACTCATAATTTGCCCCTTTTTCTGGTTCACGAGGATCACGGCAGAATGCCATCATCACGGCTTTATGCCAAATGATCCGGAAATGTGTTTTTCTCAAGCACCCGGCGCATTCATCACGTGATTGGCATGGATAGTTGCTAGCAACAGATGCTAGAAAGTGATCATAATTGAATGTCCCATTCTCGAACAGGGAGCTATTGGACATGTCTACACTTGGCGACTGGGAAGTTCCGCCGTCGGTACAACCTCAGTCGGAAGATTACGCGTATGATCTCGACGAGGCGCTCGCCTCGGTGGTGAGCGTTCGCGCCCTCACGCCCTCCGATGCTTTCACCGCCGAGACATTGGGCGAAGAACGCCTTGGGAATGGTGTCCTGATCCCCGGTGGCCTGGTTCTAACCATCGGCTACCTCATCGTCGAAGCGCAGACCATCTGGCTTACATTCTCGGACGGTACCGCCGTGCAGGGCCACACGCTGGGCTATGACCAGCAGACAGGATTCGCTCTTGTGCAACCTCTCACGCGGGTCGACCTGCCGGTGCTCCAACTCGGGGAGGCATCAAAGGCAGAGATCGACGACCGTGTCGTCATCGGCGCACCCGGCGGGCGGGAGCGCTCCATCGCCGCGCATGTGGTCGCCCGGCAGGAGTTTGCCGGCTATTGGGAATATGTACTCGACGAAGCGATCTTCACAGCCCCGGCTCATCCTCACTGGGGGGGAGCGCCTTTGATTAATGCTGCGGGAAAACTTATCGGCATCGGTTCACTGCAACTTCAGGCAGCAGGCGACGACGGGGACGATTTGCCGCTCAATATGAGTGTGCCGATCGACTTGCTTGTCCCCATCCTCGACGAGATGAAGAAATTCGGGCGCGCCAAACGTCCCGTTCGTCCATGGCTCGGGCTCTACAGCGCCGATATCGAGGGTGAAGTGGTCGTTCTCGGCCTCGCCCGTGGCGGCCCGGCGGAACGTGCAGGTGTAGACGCTGGTGACATTGTTGTCTCGGTCGCAGGCGAGGACGTGCTCGACCTGGCTGATTTTTACCGCAAGGTCTGGCAACTGGGCGATACAGGTGTCGATGTCCCCATGACAGTCGCGCGCGAGCAGGGCCCGGTGAATCTGGTCATCAAGTCCGGTGACCGAAACACCCTGCTCAAATCTCCCAGCTTGCATTAGACTCCAACCCAATTCCATTATTTGAATCATTACCGGCGAGGCCGGGTTCGTGTTGCATGGTTGAGAATGACGTTTTTTGACAAAACCCTGGACGGCATCGGCAACTGGCTAGCCGGAATCCTGCAAAAGGAATCCAGCGGTTACAGACCCTTTACGCCATCCGACCCGGAAACACTGGAACGCACGCTTCAGCCCGGGGACATCCTGCTCATTGAGGGCAACCAGAAGATTGCGGTTGCGATCAAATATCTTACCCAGTCCACCTGGTCCCATGCCGCGATATATGTCGGTGATGTCCTCAACAAGGGTGGCAAAGGGGATAAAAACCTCACTTTGATTGAATCGAATCTGGGCGAGGGCTGCGTTGCCGTGCCGCTCTCGAAATACGAGACCTACAACACGCGCATCTGCAGGGCCGTCAACCTGACAAATACTGACCGGGATAAAGTCGTCCAGTACATGATCGGCAAGTTGGGCACGAAATATGACACTCGGAACATTCTAGACCTGGCACGCTACCTGTTCCCCATGCCGCCGGTACCGGTACGCTGGCGCCGGCGTATGATCGCTTTGGGGTCGGGCACGCCAACACGGGCGATTTGTTCATCGCTCATCGCCCAGGCCTTCCAGTCGGTGCGCTACCCGATCCTGCCTTCAATCGAACTCATCAAGGATCATGAACGGGTGGTCAGCCCCTACAGCCGCTCAGAAATTCACCGGATCAGGCATCACTCCCTTTTTGTCCCGCGAGATTTTGATCTGTCGCCCTATTTTCGGGTCGTAAAACCAACCATCGACAGCGGGTTTGATTACAAGAAGATCATCTGGAGTACGTCCGAGCCCGGTGAAGGGGCAATACCCGTCGGCAAGACCAATACCGACTAGACAATTCACCACTGCTGAGCCAGCCTTTGGCCTGCATCACTCTGGAGACTTGAGATGACCCAACTTGCGATCGCGGCACTGGTATTTGTCGCTCTGCATTTGCTTCCCGCATTGAAAACACGTGAATGGGTCATATCCAGAATTGGCGACCCGGCCTATATGGGCCTGTTTTCACTTGCCTCAACTCTCGGGTTTGCCTGGATGATCTACGCATACCGAAATGCTCCCGCCAGTTTGCCCCTCTACGAGACAGGACCCGGCCTGAAATGGTTTACCGTGGTGATGATGCTGATACCGTTCATATTTGTCATCTCGGGCACGACTTCGCGCAATCCCTCAAGCATGCTCGGTAAGGATGCCTTGAAGACGCCCTATCGCTGGACCGGTATTTTTGCCATCACTCGTCACCCGGTGATGTGGGCCATTGCGATCTGGGCCTGCCTGCACCTTGCTAACCGTCCAGATGCGACTTCCGCACTGCTGTTCGTGCCGCTTGGGATTCTGGCGATTGCAGGTTCCTTGCGCCAGGAAATCCGTAAGCGTGAAGAGTTTGGTGACGACTGGGATACATTTGCCAGCCAGACATCCTTTGTGCCATTCGCGGGCATATTGAGCGGCAAGGCCAAACTGCAGTTGCGAGACCTGGGCCCTTGGAAAATTGTGACCGCAGTCGGATTCTGGATTGTGGTGCTCGCCTTTCACCAGGCCATAATCGGCGTGTCGCCAATTCCGATCTAGGGTCCTCCTAAGCTGCGCGTTTTCGCTTGCCGCAGGCAGCCCTTTTGCGGTGCAGCTGGGCCAGCTTGATGTCAATCGCCTTGGCCCACTCGCCGGTGGCAATCATGACATTGCGGCCAAAGGTTCCGCGTACAATGTTGAAGGCTATGCCCGCAGGGGCAACGGACTGGATACCGGCAAGAAGACGATTGTCATTCTTGGCCTTTTCTTCTTCCAGCATCTTGATCTGATGGGTGACGTTGCCGCAATTGGCGCTCACCGCCTCAATTTCACGCATCCGCATGGGCGCGGCACATGCCGAAAGCGTAACTGCACTGACCAATATCAAACAAAATGAACGCACTGCCTCACCCCCAGATTAGGCACCCCCGAATAAGAGCGCATTCTAGCATGGTGTAAATTGAATTTGCACGGATTGCAGTGCAACCCATTGGCGCTGACGTGTTGCATCCCTATATATAGATGAGCCGTCAAGACTCCCTCGGGTGCTTGACGGCGCGTGCGTGGATTGCTACGCGCAGTTTATATTGTTTGCCGGCGCACGACTGATCCATCGCGCCAGCGCGAACGGGCAACCGGCACCTGCTTATATGCAGACGTGCCGCCGGGCGCGAATTTCAACCAGCGATGGACCCGCAGCCAATGTTGCAGCATTTGCGCGTCCGGCCCCAAGACTGACGGATGTGGCTTTGTCAGGCCCTCCCCGCATTTCACTCAACCGAACAGACGTTGACTGGAACCGTGATGGTTTGCGCGCCTGCGCGACCGTTTGAGAGAAAGGGGATAGCTATGAAGCTGGACCGACGTAAATTCCTTGGTGTGGCTGCTGCCTCGCCGCTGGCTGCAAAGGAAGTGGCCACGCGGGCGATGGAGCAGGCGCAAATGCAAGCTACCGAGATCTCGACATTTTCGGACTCGATCTACACCGGCATCCCATCGCCGGACCCGATGCCCAATATGCGCTCCCTGTGGGAAGCGATTGGCGAGTTGGGCGTACCCGAGTGGAAGCGCGATGACTTGCGTGATGATGCCCGGCGCAGCCGAACGCTTGACCCGGACATCGCCTCCATGCGCTCTCTTTCGTTGAGCGCCAAGATGCGCCGCCAGTGGGACCGAAACTACGATGTCCTTGTGGAGCGCGCACTCCAGGTCACGGAAATGGAGAAACTGAAGCGGAGCTTTTTCAAGTCGAATCCGGACGTGGAAGAATATTAGGGCGTACACCCGCTACTGCGCTTAGGCTGAACCGCCACCCGAGATTGTCCGCTTTACCCTCAAAAGCGGACATCCCGCGGCATGGCCAAAAATGTTAGCTAACTGCCAAAAGCGGACATTTGGAGATATGCAAATTCCGTGGCGTTAAATTGATAGGAACTGTTTCAGTTTGCGGCAGCGTGTTTTCCGGTCAACCGATTGATCACACGGCCATCGATGAACAGAAGCCCTGCTCCGATTATCAATGCACCTGTTATCTCCTTCGATTGGATTTGTTCTTCCAAAAAGACATTTCCAAGGATCAACGCAGTTACCGGTATCAGCAAGGTCACCAGCATGGCATTGCTTGCTCCGGAGCGAACCAGAATCTTGAAGAAGATGATATAGGCGAGGGCAGTGCCAAAGACAGCAAGCGCCACCACCGACAAGACCGCGCCCTGGCTTGGCGCGGTAAGCGTCCAGGGTTGGTCAATGAGTGAAACAATCACGGCCATGACGAGAGTCGAACACATCAATTGGCATGTCGCGGACTTTACCGGTGGCACACCGGCAAGGAACTTGCGCCCCCAAAGAGCCGCGAATCCGTAACTCAACGTACCTACCAAACACAAACCTATCCCTAGCGTCTGTTTGAAGTTCAAATCACCATCAAATCCTCGCAACACGGCAACCCCTACGACGCCCAAAAGCACCCCGATGATCCGGTATGCGGTCAAGCGTTCTTCGCGGAAGGCGGCCATCACGACAACAGTGAACAACGGTGTCATGGCATTGATGATAGAGGAAAGACCGACAGTAATTTGGGTCTGGCCCGCAAATATGAAGCCGAATGGAAGTACATTGTTCAAAAGGCCCATGCCGAAGAACGGAAGCCAGCCAGAAAATGACTTTGGTAACGAATGGCCGAAATACCAAAATAGCGGTAACAAGGCGATTGCCGCCAAAGATACACGGGCCAGAACCACGGTTAACGGTGGCAGCTCTTTAACGGCAACGCCTGCAAAGAAGTATGCACCACCCCATAGAACTGAAAGCAGGATCAAGAGGCTCCAATCATGTCCGTCCATTGTCTTTGGAGCGTCCACCCCGCGTTCCTTTGCAATTTTTCACGCACACGGAGAACTAGTAAAATCGAGGGAGGCGATCCACCCGTTTCTTGCTTTGATACCGAATGGGATATGCATTCAAGTTTGCCGTCTTGCCACATTTGACGTGTCGCTTCAGCCAATGTCCGCTTTGGGTCATAATCAGACATTAGGCCGGACCCTGTTTACGACCGCTTTGCCCCCGAAAGCGGACATGAAACTCGTGTCTCACCCCGCATCGGCAACCAGTCCCGCAGCTTCAATTCCGGCGAGTGCGCACATCTCGTCATTGTCGGAATTGTCTCCCGTCACGCCAACCGCTCCTAACAGAGCGCCAGAATCATCGCGGATCAGCACACCGCCTGGGACTGGCACCAACGCGCCATCGGCCAATGCGTTCATGGCGTCGAGAAAATAGGGCTGCTTCTGCACCCGCTCAAAAAGTGCCCTCGAACCAAGCCCCATGGCAATGCACCCATAGGCCTTGCCGTGCGCGATCTTGAAACGCATGGCACTGGCGCCGTCCTGGCGCTCAAAGGCCGTGGTGTGCCCACCCGCATCCAGAACTACGACCGAGAGTGGTTTCAGGCCCTGGTCAATCCCCTTGGCCAAGGCACCCGTGATGATTTTGCGTGCCTGATCGAGCGTAATTCCGCTCATGGTCATCCCCCCGGTTTCGCGGCCTGCGGAGACCGCTCAATGATGTAAACGCCGCTCGCCACAAGAATGAGGGCGCCGGCCAGAGTCCAGCTATTGGGGAAGTCACCCCAGATGACAAGCCCCAGTATGGTGGCCCAGATCAACCCGGAATACCGGAACGGCGACACAAGGGAGGCCTCGCCAAGACGAAGGGCCTCGATGATGAGAAAGTGTGCCGCCGCATTCAGCGCACCATTTAAAAACAGCAATAACGCTGCTGTGCCAGTGATGGACTCCCAGCCCTGCAACAGCGTCACGGTCAGCGCCACGCAGACCACCGCCAGATTGCCCCACAGCAGAATCGAGATCGAAGCCTCAGTACGCGAGAGCCCGCGGGTGATGATATCCCGGCATCCGGCGAACAGGGCCGCGAGTACCGGCAGTATCAGAACCAGCTCGAACCCGGCGCCGCCCGGGCGCACGATCAGCAAAACACCAGCGAAACCCGCCAGGACCGCAAGCCAGCGACGCAGGCCAACTGTCTCTTGGGTAAACAAGTGTGAAAATGCGACCACAAAGAGCGGGCTGGAAAAGGCAATCGCCGTAACAAGTGCCAATGGCAAGAGCCAGAAACTTACGACGATGGTTGCGGTGGTGGCGACAAAGAAGGCCGAGCGCAGGATCATCCCCGCCCGGTTTGTGACTTTGACCCTCCCCCAGCCGGCTACAAAATGGATGTAGGGGATGATGAGCAGCAGCGAACAGGATTGCCGCAAGGCGAGCACTTGCCAGACGGGATAGGTTTCCGTCAGCCACTTGGACGTTGCGTCATTGAGCGTGAGCAGCAGCGCCGCCACGATCATTGCCAGGATGCCTTTGAATGAGTCGCTGTGTTGCGGGGCTGGCGTCATGGATGATCTATCAGGGGTGAGCTGGTTAAAAGGGATGGCAAAATGTTGCGGTCACAGCTGATATACGTAACAGTATCGCAGGCAAATTGCAGAATGCGCTGTGTCAAAAGGAAGATGGTATGCGTAGTAGCAAGTTCGTATTTATACTGGCAATCATCATTGGCCTTTCCAATTTTCTCCCGAGCACACCCGATGCTGCGTACGCCAGCGGGCTCACGCAACGTTCAAAGATTTCCGGAGCGAAATCCCATGGCGTTATCCGCCTTGCTCAAGGCGCTACGGAAAAGGAAGCCTTTGAGGGCGCCAAGGAACTCGGCACCCTGGAAGCCTGGGAAGCTTTCCTCAACAATTTTCCGTCGGGATTTCGCGCTGACCTTGCCCGTGCTTATGTAAGGCGGCTTGGCACCGAGACCAACAGCACGCCCGCGACCGCACCGGCCGCTGTTGAGGCCACACCGCCACCTCCACCACCGCCACCTGTCCCACTGCCAGTCGCAACACCGCCACCACCGCCCCCGGTACTGCAACCAATTCATCTGGGTCCTGATGCGACACCTTGGAGTAACGGCAATTACACCATGGATGAGGGCAATGCCTCTGCTTATTCCGCGAGCGTGCGCAGCAGCGGGCTTGAGTTCACCGCCTTTTGCAACGTCAACCGGCAGCTCATCACGGTGCTGGGTGAATCGAACCGCGGCGTATATCCCGATTTCGATCAGCGCATCGAACAGGGGCTGAGTGCTTCGATAGGCCAGTACGGGACCAACGACCAGCGCCTTTCGATCCGCTTTACCAATGGCAATGAGCATATCCTTCCGGCCAACGTGATGGGGCTGACGGGGGAAGTGGCGATCAATTCTGAAGTGACGGGCAGCGGGTTCCAACCCGGTGGCAGCTTTGTGAACGACATGATGTCGGCGCAATCCTTCACGATCTCATCGCCACCCATGGGCGTCACCTTCCAGCTCGGCAACAGCCGCCACGCCATCTGCAATGTCCTGAAGCGATGTAGCGTTACAACGCCGGGTTGCGCCAGGTTTGCGCCCCGGCCCGTGCGCACATACGCACCGCCAAGGAAAAAGAAGAAAACCTACGTGAAGAAAAAGAAGAGTGGCTGTCCGGGCGGCACGGTCTGGCTTGAGGGCCAGTGTATCAAGAAATCAGAGGTCACCTCTTTCTGCGGGCCGGGCTACAAGCGCCAGGGTTCGAAATGCGTCTCCCGATACCCGGCCAACACGACGCAATCTCAATCGAATTCCGATCAGGAACCCTCCTCTGCCCAACAGTTGCAGGGCATCATCCAGCAACTCGTCCCAGGCTTGATTAACAAGTCCCCTTGCCCGGCAGGCATGATCCGCAACCCCTATGGACAATGCGCACCACCTGAAACGGGCGGTTAAACCGAGGCTACGCCCAGGACGACAAAGCAGTTGGGACGGGATTAAACAATGCTTGATAAAACGAAAACTAACGACGCGATGAAACCTTATCAGGGGCCGATCAGCCCATTCGCCTTGCAGGAAATCTTTATCCAGGATTCTTTTGCAGATGATGACGAAAGGCTGTGGGCGCCGCTTGGAGAGAACCGCTGGTCACGACCTCTCTGCCTCAATGTATCCCAAGGTTACTGGGTGCATCTCAACCGGTTCAGAGGGTCCGGCGTGATCTCCTGCCATCGCCACCCCGCCCCTGTCCATGGCTTCGTCATCCAGGGCAAATGGCGCTACCTTGAACATGACTGGGTGGCGGGGCCCGGTTCTTATATTTTCGAGCCGCCGGGAGACGTGCACACGCTGGTGGCTGAAGATACCGGCGAAGACACGATTACGCTGTTTCACATGACCGGGGCGCTGATCAACTGCGACAGCGAGGGCAATACTACCGGATATGCCGACGTCTTCACTCGTATCGAGGCCTACACCGAGCATTTCGAAAATGTTGGCCTCGGCGCGGACTATGTAAAAAATTTCATCCGGTAATTCTGGACATCCTTCAACCTGGCTACGTGACTTGAGCGAGGTCAAGGCGCCCGGTTCCGCTCGACCGCATTGTGCTGGTAATTGTCCTGATCAATGCCAGTGCAGGCCGTGCATTGGCGCATGCGAGGAGTTCCATGAAAACAATTCTCGTGCCCACCGACGGGTCGGTAGCCGCTGAAAAGGCGCTCGACCTGGCATTGGACCTGGCGCAAAAACACAAAGCAAATGTGAAGCTTCTGCATGTCCTGCTGCGCGACAAGGAGCCTGATGAATTGCTGCGCCTACCGGAGCTTTCCAAAGCCGGTGGAGATGTGGTGAGCGAGTTACATGAGTGTGAACATTGCCCCGAGGCGCAGCGCACGGTTGAGGAATTGATGGGTGAACGCAACGTACCCAGGCGGCCTGCGCCCGAGAGCCTGTTGCGCCAAATCGGCACCCACGTGCTGAAACGCGCCACGGCACATGCCGCGGAGCGAGGCGTGAGTGCCGAAATGCTCGAGCTTGCCGATGGCGCCGCGGCGCCCGCGATCAAGGCGGCGGCCGAAGCAACAAAAGTAGATACGATCGTTATGGGGACGCGGGGATTGCGCCAGATAGAGGCGGTCACCTTTGGCAGCGTCTCCCAGGAGGTCTGCCGTTTGGTTGACTGCACCTGCGTCGCGGTGCACTGAAACCCTCGAACGTCACTGATCCGCTGTTACCTTCACGGGCGCAAACTCTTGCGGCGCCTCGTCCCGCTCAAACATTCCATAGTCCCGGGAGACGAGACACAGACGCGCGCCGGTCACGAAATCCTGGGCCGCCACGTCGCACAGGATCTCGTTGCCCTCGGCATGGCTTCCAACATGCAGCACCGACACGAATGAACCCTCAAAGTTGACGCTCTCAAACGGCTCGCCCCGGCTAAAGGGTTCACCCCTGCTCTCGACCGCAAGGATGAAACGGGGCTCCGTTCCTTCCACCACATCAAACGGCACTTGATGAACTTCCGGTGCGCCTTTCTCCCCCTCGCCGCGCGCGAACCATCGCGTGATCCCGGCGATGCGTATCCGGTAATCGGCAAAATGCACCTCGCGGCCTGACTTCTGCGCCATCAGGTGTTTCGCATCCTCACGCCAGTCTATGAGGGCCGCCTCATTGCGCCAGTGCTGGTAGGACAGGATCGTGTCGGGTCGCAGCAGGCTCTTGTAGCGATCGAGAAAGAGAAGTCCCTCGTTTTTCTCCAGCCGCGGTTTCAGCGCCGCCGCGATGGAGAAATAGTGATCCTCGTGGCCGGGCTTCGGCGTGATTTCGAAAAAGAGCGCAAGCATGAGAGCCTACCTTTCAGCCGACACGGATAGCACCGGGAAGATCATTTCACCAGCAACACCCAGTTGCGGCCCTCATTTTCCCACGCGTCCTTGACCAACCCCCGTTGGGCACGCTCAACATAACCACTGCGCTCATAAAGACGCCGCGCCCCCGAATTGGCGTCGGAGACGATGATGGAGAGGCCCTTGCACCCGGCAGCCGCGGCCTGCTGTTCGGCCACCTCAAGCAGAGCTGTGCCAAGGCCTCGGCCGCGAAACTCCGGGTAAGACGCCAGCACGTTCACATACCAGGTGCTAGGCGCCAAATTCTCCAGCTCCTGCAGGGGCACGAACATGGGCGGCATGGTGTCGGTGTCAATCTCCACGGGCTCCTCATCGAGCGCATAGCCGATGAGACACGCGGCCACCTTGCCCTCCACCTCACTGATGAAGGCGTTGCGCCAGGAGAACCCGCCTTCTTCACGCCGCGCACGCCGCCGCCCCACGTCCCACGCGCTCTCGCCCTCATCCCTCATCCGCTCCCACAGGTAAAGCGGCATGCCCTCTCCGGCAAAATTAATGAGCTGGGCAAGGACGTCGGCGTCATCGGGCGTGGCCTTGCGGATGGTGTGGGCGAGAGGGGTGTTGATCATGGGCCGGTCCTGTTTCTGGTGCGCAAGAATGGCAGGTGGGTGAGCGGTTCACTTTATTCAAGTCGAAGCATCCCGCCGCTTCCGGGCGCGGGAGTTTGCTTCACTTTCATCCCTGCACTCGTCCTCAAGTAGCGCGAAGCGCGATAGGACAAAGAAGAAGGGACTGCGCAGGACGCTGAAAAACCGCATCCGACTATGTAAGGGCAGCTTTCCAGCGCCCCACGCACGGCATCTTTTACGAAATCCGCCCGGCATCTCATTCAAGCTGTCCTACCGGCTGGCGCCTGCTTGAGGACTCTATTGTCCTATCGGCTATCGCCTGCTTGAGGACGTGATCTGCACAAAACAAACCGCGCTCAAGTAGCCCGAAGGGCGGTAGCGCAACCTAAATTGCACTTCGGCGCGGGGGCCGTAATACCTCCGGGTCCGGGACGGCACGCCCGGGAAGCAGAAGGTCGTTACCCCTCTCCTTCGCAGGAGCCGCTCTTTATCTCCACGTGTCAGGGCGGTCCGGACACGCGTCCCGCGTGGAGAAAAGATGCAGCGGAGAATAAGGGAGGGAAAGAGGGCGGGGATTAGTTTTTGCAATGTCCGCTTTCGGGGGTAAAGCGGACATTGTGTGGGTACATGCTTTATGTCCGCTTATGACCCAAAGCGGACATTGGAGCCCTTTTACTGAAGAGATTAATGATTCACCCAATCTGGCCTAAAAGGTGCAATCTGTATCGGTTTCATCCAAGGTTCAGGCCGCATGAAAAAAGATGATCTGCCTGTCATACTGAACGCGCTTGTTGAGCCGGTTTTCTTAGTGAATTCAAGCAGGCAAATAACGCTGGCCAACGCAGCCGCCGAGGAACTATTTGGCGAGGAGCTGGCTGGCGAGGATTTCGTACATGCCATCCGCCACCCTGACGCATTGAAGTGCGTCGTGGCTGCGCTTGAAGGCCAGGCAACATCTGAAGCCATTATGTCCCTGCCTGTTCCGGTGCGCGCAACCTATAAGATTTCCTCTGTACGCCTTGAACGCGGCGATGGAGCCGAAGCCGAAGCCGTCGTCTCCCTGAATGATATCTCGCATGTACTGGAAGCTGAGCAGATGCGCAGCGACTTCGTAGCCAATGTGAGCCACGAATTGCGCTCCCCGCTTACTGCGCTCAGCGGTGGTATTGAAACGCTGAAAGGTGCTGCAAAAAATGATGCTGAAGCACGGGAACGCTTTCTCGACATCATGGGGAGAGAAGCTGCCCGCATGAACCGGCTGATCGGAGACTTGTTGTCGCTCTCACGCGTTGAGGTCAATGAACATGTGCGCCCTTCGGGACGAGTGGATGTGCTGGCCGTTGTCGAAAAAGTCGTGGATACGCTGGAGACCCGGTCGGTTGCCGGGAAAAAACCGATACGGCTGCAAAGCACACCTGGCAACTGGGAGGTTCCGGGAGATACGGATGAACTGACGCAGGTTTTCCAGAACCTGATCGACAATGCACTCAAATACAGCCGTGAAAATACCGAGGTCGAGGTGTCACTATCGCGTAGTGGCAAGCTTGCCGGTTTGAGTGGCCCTGCGCTGAAGGTCGAGGTCAAGGATCAGGGTGAGGGCATTCCGGCTGAACATATTCCCCGGCTGACGGAACGTTTCTACCGTGTTGATGACAGTCGCTCGCGCGAGAAGGGTGGCACGGGGCTCGGCCTTGCAATTGTGAAACATATCCTCAACCGGCACCGGGGGCGATTGCTCATCGAAAGTGAAAAAGGAAAGGGGAGCACCTTTACCGCGTGCCTGCCGCTCGATCTACCGGCGCAGAACGACCCACTGTCATAAAACTGTTACGCAAACGCCATAAATCCTAAGCACCAAACTCCTATTGAGATCGTGCTGGCGCTCAATACGGACGCGCCGGACGTAACCACAGGAGAGTGTTCAAGATGAATGGCATACTGAAATTATCACCCCTTCTCGCCGCAAGTGCTCTGGTACTGGCCGCGGTTTCAACCCCCGCCCATGCACGCGACCAGATCAGCATCGTTGGCTCATCAACCGTATTTCCCTTCGCTACCACCGTTGCGGAGCGGTTCGGCAAATCAACAAAATTCAAAACACCCGTTGTCGAGAGCACGGGCTCGGGCGGCGGCTTGAAGCTGTTTTGTTCCGGCTCTGGCGACAAGCACCCCGATATCACCAATGCATCGCGCAGGATCAAGAAATCCGAAGTTGAAAAATGTGCAGCTAACGGCATCAAGGATATTGTCGAAGTCAAGATCGGCTATGACGGTATCGTGCTCGCCAACTCCAAGAAGACCGCACCGGTCAAGCTGACATTGAAAGACGTGTTCCTGGCTCTGGCCAAGGATGTTCCTGCTGCTGACGGCAAAACCCAGCCCAATCCCTACAAGACCTGGCGCCAGGTGAATGCCAGCCTTCCCGATGTGAAGATCGAAGTGCTTGGTCCCCCGCCCACGTCCGGTACGCGCGACGCCTTCGTCGAACTCGCAATGGAAGGCGGCTGCAAAACCTTCAAATGGATCAAGGCCATGAAGAAGACCGAAAAGAAGGCCTACAAGGCTCTGTGCCACACGATCCGCGAAGATGGTGCCTTCATCGAGGCGGGCGAAAATGACAATCTCATTGTCCGCAAGCTTGAGGCCAATCCGAAAGCCTTCGGCATCTTCGGCTTCAGCTTCCTCGACCAGAATGCCGATGTTGTTCAGGGCGCAATGGTCAATGGCAAGGAGCCGAGTTTCGAGAATATTTCTAATGGCGCTTATCCGGTTTCACGTGCGCTGTATTTCTACGTGAAGAAAGACCAGCTCAGAAAAGTTCCCGGCATCGAGAATTACCTGGCCGAGTTCACCAGCGACCGCGCCTGGGGCGAAGAAGGATATCTGACTGAGAAGGGCCTCATCCCCATGTCCGTTAGCGAGCGCAAGGACTGGGCATCGAAGGTCAAGTCTCTGCAGAACCTGTCTATGTAAGCTGGACACACACGCATTATGAGCACCGCCGAGCAACCAGTGTTTGATGTCACGTCCCGGCGTGGCTCGAGACTTGGGGGACAGGCGATCCGGATACTCCTGATCGCCTGCTCTCTTGTTGCCGTACTGACCACGGTCGGCATCATCCTGTCTCTTGCTTTCGAAGCTCTACGTTTTTTTGAAAAAGTTCCCGTTCAGGATTTCCTGTTCGGTCTGAAGTGGAACCCGCAGACAGCGATCCGCTCCGATCAGATCGGCGCCGAAGGTTCCTTTGGGGCAATCCCGCTTATCACCGGAACGTTGCTGATCAGCGCCATCGCCATGTTTGTGGCGACGCCTTTGGGGCTCGCTTCGGCTATCTATCTGGCGGAATATGCCGGCCCGCGGGCGCGAGGACTGATCAAGCCGGCGCTGGAGATTCTGGCGGGTATCCCGACTGTTGTTTACGGCTTCTTCGCTGCCCTGGTCATTGCCCCGACAATCCGCATGTCGGGCACCGAACTTGGACTTGAGGTAGCATCGGAAAGTGCACTGGCGGCAGGTCTGGCCATGGGTATCATGATCGTACCGCTCATCTCGTCCTTGTCCGATGACGTGATCAACGCCGTACCCCAGGCGCTGCGCGACGCCTCTTACGGACTTGGTGCCACATCTGCCGAGACGATCAGAAAAGTTGTTCTGCCTGCCGCGATTCCAGGCATAGCAGCAAGTCTGATGCTCGCCACCTCTCGCGCAATCGGCGAGACCATGATCGTTGTCATGGCCGCAGGCCTTTCAGCCAACCTCACGGCCAATCCACTGGCGGCGGTTACCACGATCACCGTGCAGATCGTGTCTCTGCTCACGGGCGATCAGGAATTTGACAGCGCCAAGACCCTGTCGGCGTTTGCGCTAGGACTGCTGCTCTTCGTTCTGACGCTGCTGCTGAATGTGGCGGCGTTGCGCATCGTAAAACACTTCCGGGAACAATATGACTGATATCATTAAAGCCTCGCTCCCCGGACTGCCACGCAGGCACGCCGCCGAGCGGCGTTTTCAGCTCTATGGCAAGCTCGCCATCACGATGGCACTCGGGTTTCTCGTGGTCATGATAGGCATGATCGGCGTCAGCAGCATCGGGGCTTTTACCCAGACGCAAATTGCATTGAGCATCAACTTCGATTCGGACAGCCTGGATCCTGAAGGCACGCGAGATCCGGCCACGCTCGCCCAGGCCAATTACAGTTCGCTGGAAAAAGCCGCACTGCGAGAGGTTTTCCCGCAAGTCAAAGGACGGCGGGACAAGCGCAAACTCTATGGCCTGGTGAGTTCAAGCGCTCAATTTACATTGCAGAACAAAGTAGCGGCAAATCCCGCTCTCGTCGGCACAACGGGGAAATTCTGGTTTGTGGCTTCCGATGATGTCGACCAGCTTGTCAAAGGCAATATCGACGCCTCGTTGCCCGAAACCTCCCGGCGCATGTCGGACAAGGAACTGGGCTGGGTGGAGCAGCTTCGTGCCAGCGGTGACGTTCAGCGCGTGGCGAATGTTTCCTTCTTCACCAGCGGGGATTCCCGTGAGCCGGAACTTGCCGGTATTCTGAGCGCGGTTATGGGCTCGGCGCTTAGTTTGCTTGTGTGCTTCGTCCTGTCCTTCCCCATCGGCATCATGGCTGCGATCTATCTGGAAGAGTTCGCGCCCAGGGGCAGATGGAGCGATCTCATCGAGATCAATATCAATAATCTTGCGGCAGTTCCTTCCATCGTGTTCGGCTTGCTGGGGCTGGCGATTTTGCTGAATACATTCGGCTTACCGCGCTCAACGCCGCTCGTCGGCGGCATGGTGCTGGCGCTGATGACCCTGCCGACGATCATCATCGCTTCGCGCGCATCCCTGCGCGCAGTGCCGCCCTCAATTCGCGAAGCCGCGCTGGCCATAGGCGCAAGTGAGGTGCAGACCGCATTCCACCACATTGCGCCACTGGCGCTGCCGGGCATGTTGACTGGAGCCATCGTCGGCATGGCCCGCGCGCTCGGCGATACCGCGCCGTTGCTCATGATCGGCATGGTGGCCTTTATCGTCGATATACCAGCGAGCATCCTTGAACCGGCGACAGCCCTGCCGGTGCAGATATTCCTGTGGGCCGACAGCCCGGAGCGGGCGTTTCTGGAGAAGACATCAGCGGCGATTATGGTTCTGCTGCTGTTTCTGGTGTTGATGAATTTGGCAGCCGTGCTGTTGCGCAAGAAGTTCGAGCGCCGTTTTTAGTGAGGAATATTATGTCCGCATATGCATTGCAGGAAGCTGACAACGAAGTGATGGCTGCTGCAAAACCGGAAACCGAGCCACTGATCGCGGCGCGCAATGTGAATGTTTTTTATGGAGACAAACAGGCGCTGTTCGACATTTGCCTCGATGTTCCGGAAAAACAGGTGACCTCTCTGATTGGTCCCTCCGGTTGCGGCAAGACGACGTTCCTGAGATGCCTGAACCGGATGAACGACCTGATTGATATCTGCCGCGTCACTGGAGATATCACCATCGGAGGCAAAAACATCTATGACCCGGATGTGGATGTCGTGGCCCTGCGCGCACAGGTCGGGATGGTGTTTCAAAAACCCAATCCATTTCCCAAATCCATCTTCGAGAATGTGGCCTATGGTCTGCGGATCAACGGCCTGGCAGGATCAAAGGGGGAATTGAAGGATAGTGTGGAACGTAGCCTGAAACAGGCCGGGCTGATCGATGAGGTTTATGACCGTCTCGAAGCGCCGGGCACAAGCCTTTCCGGCGGCCAGCAACAACGTCTGTGCATTGCGCGCGCCATCGCCGTCGAGCCGAAGGTGATCCTGATGGATGAACCTTGTTCAGCACTCGACCCCATCGCCACGGCAAGGATTGAAGAGCTGATAGACACCCTGCGCGAGAAGTTCACGATCATCATCGTGACCCACTCCATGCAGCAGGCGGCTCGTGTCTCCCAGCAGACGGCATTTTTTCATCTGGGCTATCTCGTCGAATATGGCGCGACCGATACGATATTTACCGCCCCGAGCGACGAGCGCACCGAAAGTTACATCACTGGCCGTATAGGTTAGGAGCCAAAACAATGACACAGGAACATATCGTCAAATCCTTCGACGAGGATCTCAAACATATCGAGACCCTCATCATTGAAATGGGTGGTTTCGTCGAAAAACACATCTCGGAATCGGCCACGGCTCTGGCCCGCCGTGATACAGAGTTGGCAGCTTTTATCATAAAAGGTGACAAGCGAATCGATGCTCTCGAAGCGGAAGTTGATCAGGCCGTTGTCCGCATTCTGGCGCAGCGCCAACCCATGGCCCAGGATTTGCGCGCTGTCGTGGTGGCTCCCAAGATCGCATCCAATCTGGAGCGCATCGGCGACTATGCCAAAAACATCGCCAAGCGCACCAGCGTTCTGGCCAAGGCTCAGCCAATCGGCTCATCCGCTGCCACCATCAAACGCATGTGCGTCATGGTGCAGGACATGGTGAAAGACGTCCTGGAAGCCTATGTTTCCCGCAACGAGGCAATGGCGGACGATGTACGCAGGCGCGATGAAGAAGTCGACCAGATGCACAATACGCTGTTCCGGGAATTGCTCACCTACATGATGGAAGACCCGCGCGCGATCTCGCCCTGCATGCATCTGTTGTTCATTTCCAAGAATGTGGAGCGGATGGGAGACCACACCACGAGTATCGCCGAACAGGTGCATTATATGGTCAGCGGTGAAATCTTCGATGAGGAACGCCCCAAGAGCGACACCACCAGCACCACATTCATTGAACCCGATGCTGCCGAATAGCTGCTTAAGTGCAAGCGAGATAGCAAATGGCAAACGCCACAGACCCTCTTGTCCTGATCGTTGAAGACGAACCGGCGCAGCTGGAGGTGCTGACCTATAATCTCGGCTCGGAAGGCTTCCGGCTTGCTCATGCAAGCGACGGGGAAGAAGCGCTTCTGCTAACGCAAGAAATGCAGCCCGATCTGATCATTCTCGACTGGATGCTGCCAAATTTGTCCGGCATCGAGGTTTGCCGCCGCCTCAGGACGCGGCCCGAGACAAAGCAGATTCCGATTATCATACTGACCGCGCGTGGTGAAGAAACCGACCGCGTGCGCGGACTTGAAACCGGCGCGGACGACTATATCGTCAAACCCTATTCGGTGAATGAGCTGATTGCCCGGGTGCGCGCAATGCTGCGCCGTACGCGTCCAGGTGGCGTTGGTGAAATGCTTGAGTTTGGCGGTATTCGGCTTGATACCGAACAGCACAAAGTTATGCGTGATGGTAAAGCGGTAAAGCTGGGCCCAACAGAATATCGTCTGCTCTCGACTTTTATGGAGAAGCCGGGGCGGGTGTGGAGCCGTGAGCAGCTGCTGGACCGGGTTTGGGGGCGCGAAGCATACGTCGATCTGAGAACAGTGGATGTGCATGTCGGCCGGCTGCGCAAGGCCTTGAACGCAGATGGCTCCCCCGATCTCGTCCGAACCGTACGTGGGTCAGGTTATTCTCTGGATAATGAGGATTAAGCCATCGGCTTCATTCCTGTCTTGAATTGCCGTTCCAGCCTCCCAGCCTCAAAGTCACCATGTCCGCTATTGGCACTTAGCGGACATTCCAGTTTGTGCGGATTTATGTCTGCTTTGGGGGGTAAAGCGGACATTCTCATAAGTTTTATATGATGTGCGGCGTTTATCCACCCGACGCTCCTTCACCATCACCCCACCCCCTTGCCCCTTGCCCCTTGCCCCTTCCCCCATAACCCTCTAGCTCTTGCGTCCATGGACTGGACGGGCGGGCCGCCGCTGGCGAAATCGTTGAATGACTGGTGGCAGGCGCTCTCCGCCGCCAGTCGCGGCATCATCCTCATGGTGGTCTCCACCATCTGCTTCTCGATCATGCACACCGCCGTGCGCCATCTCTCTGCCGAGCTGCACCCGCTGCAAATCGTCTTCTTCCGAAACCTGTTCGGGATGATCGTGTTCCTGCCGCTGGTGCTGCGCTCCGGGCTGTCCTTCATGCGCACAAAACGCCTGCCCATGCACCTGGCGCGCGCCGGGCTGAATGTTTGCGCCATGTCCGCCTTCTTCATGGCGCTCTCGATGACGCCGCTGGCGCGGGTCAATGCGCTCTCCTTTACCGCCCCGCTGTTTACCGCCGTGCTCACCGTGCTGCTGCTGGGAGAGCGGTTCCGGGCGCGGCGCTGGGCGGCAATTTTCTTTGGCTTTGTCGGCACCATGGTGATCCTGCGCCCCGGGGTTATCAGTATCGATCCGGGCTCGTGGCTGACGCTGCTGGCGGCCTTTGCGTGGGGCCTGACCATGATCGTCATTCGCTCGTTGGGACGCACGGAATCGAGCCTGACCATCACCGGCTACATGATCACCTTCCTGTCGCTGTTCTCGCTGGGCCCCGCGCTGTACGTATGGCAATGGCCGCAAGTGAACGCCTGGCTGGTGCTGCTGCTCATAGGGATATCCGGCACAATTGCGCAGATCCTGCTGGCGGAATCCCTCAAAACCGCGGAGACCACGGTCGTCCTGCCGTTTGATTTTCTCAAAGTGGTGTGGGCGTCGATGCTGGGCTTCATGCTGTTTACCGAGGTGCCGACCATTTACACCTGGGCCGGGGCCGCGATCATTTTCGCAAGCAGCTTCTACGTGGCCTACCGGGAACGGCAGGTGGCGCGTCAGGGTGAGGGTTAGGAGACTTGGAGTTCAAGTGGATTTGAACGTAACCGGACCCGAGCCATCCTCTCTTGTACAGTCGCAGTGCCGTGCCACCCGCTCCCCCTTGCCCAACCACCCCAAGGGCACCATCACGGGTGGTTGGGCAAGGGGGAGCGGGTGGCACGGTGTACAGGAAATATTCAACCTCCAAATCCATCGCGCCTGAGCTTCGTCACCGCGAGATCAAGTGCTGAAAGAAAATCCGACCGGTCGCGCGCGGAGAACGGTTTCGGCCCGCCGGTGATCTCGCCGGCAGAGCGTAAATCATCCATCAGGTTGCGGGTCGCCAGCGCCATGCCCATGGCCCCCTCGTCAAACGCCTTGCCTTTTGGTGAGAGCACCGTGGCACCCGCCTTGAAGCAACGGCCCGCCAGCGGCACATCGGCGGTGATGACGATATCGCTCCTCCCCGCCCGCTCGGCAATCCAGTCATCGGCGACGTCCGGCCCTTCTTCCACCACCACCCGCTCGATCATCTCGGTACGCGGCACATTCATGTAGCTGTTGGAAACGACAAAGGTCTTGAGGCCGTAACGGGCGGCAACCTTGTAGGTCTCGTCCTTCACTGGGCAGGCGTCGGCGTCGATATAGACGGTGATGGGTGTTGGGGAGGTTGTATCTGTCAAACCCAGCCCTTCAGTTCCCGTGTCACGACGCTCTCGATCACCTTCATGCCTTCGGGTGATGCGTTGAGGCACGGGATTGCCGCGAAGTTCTCACCGCCCGCTTCCTTGAAGATGTCGCCATTCTCCACCACGATCTCCTCCAGAGTCTCGACGCAATCCGCCGCAAAGCCCGGCGTGACGATGGCAAGGTTCTTCACCCCGTCCATGGCCAGCGCCTCGACCGTCTTGTCCGTGTAAGGCTGGAGCCATTCCGCCTTGCCAAAGCGCGACTGGAACGTCATGCGCAGGAAGTCTTCACTCCAGCCGAGTTTTTCGCGCAGCAGCCGCGTGGTCCTGGCGCAGTGGCAATGATAGGGGTCACCTTTATCGAAATATTCCTTCGGCAGACCGTGAAACGAGGCGAGGATCACGTCCGGCTTCCACTTGAGCTTGCCCACCTCGCGCTTGAGGGATTTCGCCAGCGCGTCGATATAAGCGGGGTCATCATGATAGGGCGGCACGGTGCGGATGGCCGGTTGCCAGCGCATTTGTTTGAGTGCATCGAACGCCTTGTCATAGGCGGTCGCCGTCGTGGCCGCGGCATATTGGGGGTAGAGCGCAAACAGCAATATGCGGTCGCAACCCTGTTCCTTGAGTGCCTCGATGCGGCTTTTCGTCGAGGGGTTGCCATAGCGCATCCCCCAGTCGACGACGACCTTGCCCTTGCCTTTCAGAGCCTTGTCCAGCTTCTCCGCTTGCGCGCGCGAGATCGTGCGCAGGGGCGACTCGTCGCGTTTCTTGTTCCAGATCGACCGGTAAGCCTCACCCGAGGAGAAGGGGCGTTTTGTCAGCACCGGCCCGTTGAGGATAAACCACCACAAAACCGGGTTTACCTCGATCACCCGTCTGTCGGACAGGAACTCCTTCAGGTAGCGCCGCATGGACCAGTAATCCGTGGCGTCGGGCGTACCGAGGTTCAACAGCAGCACACCAACCTTTCCGAGGGCTGGTTGGGGGTGCCCCCGGGGCGTGTAGCGGGCGTCGGGGAGGAATTTTTGCCCGCTTCGCGTCTTGGTCATGATACGTGCCTTCAGGATTTTCCGATGCGCTTCATTACGCACATTTGATAGTGCATTCGCGAGCGTAACCCAAGGGTGCGAAACAAACGCTAGAACAAAACCAAGATTGAAGAGATGGGCGTTCCCGGCCGTGCTGAAGAGGATGTTTTCTTTCCCCGGCCACTTGTCACCATTTGTAAAACCCGCCAATGCTAGCGCCCATGCTTCTGATGCTCCAAAGCCTGTGCGGAATTGTGCTGATACCGCTGGCCGCGTGGGCGCTTTCTGAGGACCGGCGCGAGATTGGCGCACGTAGCGCCCTTCGCGTGGTAGTTGCCGGGCTGGCTATACAAGTTGTCATCGCGGCCCTGCTCCTGGGCATCCCCGCCTCGCGCATGGCGTTTGATCTGTTGGGCCGCGCCGTTGCGGCCCTGCAAGCAGCCACCATGGAAGGCATGAAGCTGGTATTCGGCTATCTTGGCGGCGGCCCTGCACCGTTCGATGTTGCCAATCCGCAAAACAGCTTCATCCTGGCTTTCCAGGCCCTGCCACTGATCCTCGTCATGGCCGTTCTGTCCCGGCTGCTTTATCACTGGGGAATACTTCAGCGCGTGGTCGCGGGCTTCACCTGGGCCTTGCAGAAATCTTTGAATGTCAGCGGACCACTTGGCGCTTCAACCGCCGCCAACATCTTCGTCGGCATGGTCGATGCCCCCCTGCTGATCCGGCCTTACCTGGCAACCATGTCGCGCGGCGCGCTGTTCGCAACCATGACCGCGGGCATGGCCACGGTGGCGGGAACGGTCCTCGCGCTCTACGCCCTGCTCCTTTCAGACGCGCTGCCGGGTGCTGCCGGCCATCTCATCGCAGCCTCCGTCATGAGCGCACCGGCTGCCTTGATAATTGCCCGGCTGATGGTTCCGACGGGCTTCACGGAAGGCCCGGAGACGGCGACGGTTGAGATATCCGACGCGCCGCAAAGCAGCATGGACGCCGTGGCCCAGGGCACCATCGATGGTCTGCGCATACTCGCTTACGTGGTCTCGATGCTGGTTGTCATGGTTTCACTGGTCGCTCTGGCAAACATGATCCTGGGTGCCGCAAGTGCGCCGTTCGGCTTGCAAATTACAGTGCAACAGGTCATGGGCTGGGCGTTCGCACCCATGGCCTGGATCATAGGAATTCCGTGGTCAGAGATAGGTGCGGCCGGCGCACTTCTCGGCACCAAGACAGTCCTCAACGAATTGCTGGCCTATATCGAAATGTCCAATCTTGGAGCGGAGGCCTTGTCACCCCGCAGCAGGCTGATCATGACCTATGCCCTGTGCGGCTTCGCAAACCTGGGATCACTTGGCATCATGATTGCGGGGCTGGTGGCTATGGCGCCGAAGCGTCGTTCAGAAATCGTTTCGCTGGGACCTAAATCAATCGTCTCCGGCACGCTGGCGACGCTCCTCACCGGTGCCATTGTCGGCGCCATGACACCGGGATAAATATAAAATATGGCATGGGACCCTTCTCAATATCTCGCCTTTGGCAATGAGCGCCTTCAACCCGCGCTCGATCTTCTGAGCCGAATTCCACTTGAAGCGCCGGGCACGGTCATTGACCTGGGCTGCGGCCCCGGCAATGTGACAAAGGCCCTGAAAGGGCGCTGGCCAAACGCGTCCCTGACAGGCGTCGATGGATCACCGGAAATGCTTGAGCGTGCCCGTGCCGAGGACCCGGACATTGAATGGATTGAAGCTGATCTGAACGACTGGAAGCCAGGCGCACCAGTCAACCTGATTTATTCCAACGCCACTCTGCACTGGCTCGACAGCCATGACAGGCTGTTTCCACAACTGATGAGTAATGTGGCGCCGGGCGGTTTCCTGGCCACGCAAATGCCGCGCAACTGGGGAGCACCGTCCCACACCTTGATCACAGACGCCGTGCTGGACAGCCCCTGGCGGGAAACATTGGAGCCCTTGCTGCGCCCGGCACCATCAGAGACGCCCTCGTTCTATTACGACCTGCTCTCACCGGAAACAAACTCCCTGGCCATCTGGGAAACGGAATATTGCCAAATCCTCGAGGGGGAAAACCCGGTCGCGGAATTCGTGAAGGGGACGCAACTCAAGCGGTTTCTCGATGCACTTGATGAGCCCGCATGCGGCGAATTCGAGAGTGATTACCGCAAACGCATTCTCGCGGCTTACCCAAAGCGCAGGGACGGCAGAACCCTGTTCCCCTTCCGCCGCCTGTTTATCCTGGCTGGCGTTTAGCGAGCGTGAGAAACGAAAACCGCAAGGGTGCAGTCCGATGACCGAACGCTCCTCTTCTCAACCCATATATCGTGGCATGGACGCACAAGCGCTGGATGCCGCCTATAACAATAGCGCGGCTGTACCCGGTAGCGCCGAGATCGTGGACGGATGGCGTGTGGCGAGCCAGGAAATTCGCGCCCAGCCTGGTGCGCAGCTCGACATCGCCTATGGCGATCAAACCCGTATGAAATTGGATTACTTCCCGAGTGGCGCAACGAACGCACCCCTGTTTGCATTCATTCATGGTGGCTACTGGCAGCGCAACGACAAGAACGGATTTTCCATCTTTGCCAAGGGTCCGCTTTCCCACGGCATAGACGTGGCCATGGTCGGCTACACGCTGGCGCCCGAGGCCGGTCTCACAATGATCGTACAAGAAGTCACGCAAGCACTCGATCATCTTTCATGTAACAACACTGCCTTTGGTTTCGACCAGGACCGTCTCTATGTTGGAGGCTGGTCTGCAGGAGGGCATTTGACCGCAATGATGCTCGGCCACGCCCATGTGAAAGGCGGGCTGGCAATCTCGGGAATTTTTGATCTTGAGCCCATCGCACTCACCTATCTCAACGAACCGCTGTCACTCAGCGAAGACGAGATCGAGAAGTTGAGCCCCATGCGATTGATCGATCCCGGCCTTGCCCCTGTCGCCATTGTCTCAGGCGGTGACGAAACTTCGGAATTGCGGCGGCAATCTGGAGACTATGCGTCCGCCGCAATTGCCGATGGCATGACGGCCTCGCTACGCATAGCACCGGGCCGCAACCACTTCACCATGCTCGATGAATTGTCAAAGCCCGAGGGCGGCCTCACCCGTGACCTGGTGGAGCTTGTCGGCTCAAACTGAGTTCTCATTACTCAGACAGTTGTTCAGGTTTGCTTGGCGCGTCGCGTCGAGGGGCGGTCTGCGATCTCTTCCGGCCCTTCGGAAATCGGGAACTTGACCGACCCATAGCGCAGTATAAGTTCTGCGATCGCCAAAAGCAGGATTGCCGCGGTGATGATGATAACCGTCAGGTTTGCATCATGAGTCTTGTTGATGACCTCGATCAGCAATCGCGTCAGCGCCGTTATCGCGACATAGATCAGGAACCGCACCGGCAACCGGTTGGTCTTGAAGTAGATGCCGACCATGGCACCGAGTTCCAGGTAAATGAAAAGCAACAGGATATCGGCAACATTTGCACGCCCGGCCGCGACCATGTCCAGGAAGGAATGAACCGCGGACCAGACAGTTGCCCCGCCAATGGCAAACAGCGCCAAGAGATGAAACGCCTTGACGAGAATGGTGCCGATCACATCGGCACGACCTTCGAAGCGTTCGAATTTTCTCTCCATGCTGCCAGGCTCCCTCAAGCGAATCCTGGACAGTTTTACCCCATCGCGACGAACCAGCAAACACCGCTATACGAAACCGCCTGTTCCCTGCACACACGATCGGGACGGCGGCCTGGAACAGGCCACCGTCCGGTGCAAGTTTGCGGTTTCAGCAGAATTGCGAAACCGCACGTTGTTGAAAATGGCCTCCATTGTCAAAAACGCCGTATTCGCCTCGGCAAATTACATCTGATCAACTGCTTTCACTCTGTTCAGCTTGCAGCACAATCTGGAGGATTGCAGTCGTAAGTTGAATCGTCAGATTCATAAATACGCTTCTCCGTCTCTTCGTTGCTGCCACTGGCGATCGCTTGTGCTTCCAGTATGGCCATACGTAGCAGGTAGGAGAGGAATCCGAATCCATCCTCCTCGGCCCTGGCCTCAAGTGGACTCAGGTCTTTCAGCATGAGAAGCGCGGACTCTGTTCTGTTTTGTGAAGTAACATCGCTTTTTATCATATTTGTAGTTTGTTTTCTTCTAGGGGTTCGTGTCATGGGAGATTTTATTACCCGTAATTTTCGCATTTGTTCTTGCCTGTATCATGACAAACGTATGCTAAATGCTGAATATTTTGTCTTGACCCGAAAACGTCAAAAATTTGATCCCTTTTTTCATAATTTTTGAGATTAACATCCCTTTATTGGGTTGAATCATCTCATTAATAGGTTGAATCGGGGAGCAGAATGTTTATATCAGGGGCGGTTGCGAAAAACCGCATCCAGCTACAAACGAAATATTACAGGCTGACCGACCAGCGAAGCGTTGAATTCTGTGAGCAGAATGCTCATATCAGGGGCAGGGGCAGGGGCAAAAAAATGTCCATGACGACGAATGAAATATTGCGGGCTGACGAGCCAAGGAAGCCACGCAGCGGACCTGAAAACCGCAGCACGATTGCGGTCTCCGCTGCAATCGCTTTGGCCCGCGATCTCAACCGGCAGGGCGTTGACGGCATGGCTGTGCTGCATCGCGCCGGGCTCAAGTCAACAACGCTCAATGACAAATATTGCTACATCCCTTTGAGCGGCATGGCAAAGGCACTTGAACTCGCCGCGGTTGAGACAAATGATTACTGCACCGGGCTACATTTCGGTGAATATTACGAACCAACTGTCAGCCACGCTTGCGGTTATGCGATCCAAAGCGCACCCAATTTGCGAGGCGCCCTCACATCACTTGCCACCCATCGCAACACCATCGTCAACATACCTACCCAGTTTGGCGTGCGCGGTGCCATGGCTCTGTTCAGCTGGTCGTTTGGTGCAGAGATTGATGCGCCGGAACAAATTACAGCTTTAACTGCAATGCGAACACTGAAACATATCCAAAAAGCGAGTGGCCAAGAATGGCGGCCACTGGCGGTTAACCTGACATTCGATAGGCCGGAGAAATTATCAGAATATCACCGGCTGCTCGGTCCGAATATCAAGTTCGGCCAGTGTGAGAACAGTTTCCTGATCGAACCCGAGATACTCTCCATGCCCATGCCGGCTGCGGACCCTGATCTTTATGAGGTTGCACGAAGCAGTTTCATGAAGCCCATCCTGGGGACACTGGACGACGACAATCCCGTTGATCGGGTACGGCGTTTCATCACTGAAAGGCTGGGTAAAAATGGCACTACACTGGAGGCCACATCAAAACATATGGGCATGACGCCGCAGCATTTACGCCGCGTGCTAAACAAACACAATACCTGCTACCAATGCATCGTGGATGAAACACGAAAGTCGGTCGCCGAATATTATCTGACGCAAACCGACATGCGGTTTTCGGAAATTGCATATTTGCTGAGATTTTCCGATCAGAGCGCATTCACCCGCGCCGTAAAACGCTGGTTCAGCATGACGCCGAAAGATGTGCGGCGAAACAATTACAATTAATCCGAAAAAATTGTTTCGGCGACGCCAGGCTCATCCTCCCTCATCGGATTTCGAAGCACCGCTCCGAGTGGCCTGCCCGTCTGAGAAATGAATCCCGCATTCGGTTTTATCCCCGCCGCGCCAGCGCCCGGCTCGGGGCTCCTCCGTAACACAAACGGGAGAGGTGCAGGGTGCACAGCCGACAGACGCATAACCCTGCGCCACCAGGGGGTGCCTTGGCAGGTCATGCTCACCGATATAGGCGGCAAGACGTTCCGCCGGCCAATTGACCAGCGGATTGACCTTGATACGCTCAAATTCAGTTTCAAATGTGCTGAGCGATGCCCGTCCACTGGATTGAAATCTCTTGCGTCCGGTCACCCAGGCAGAGAACCCGGTCAGGGCGCGCGTCATGGGAACCACTTTCCTTATCCGGCAACATGATGCCGTGTCCCTGTTCCACAGATCACCGGTCGGGTCGCTACGCGCCGCATCCACCGGGTCGGGGCGAATATCGCGCACATCAGTGAGGCCAAAACGCTCCACCACGCTTTCGCGGTAGGCAAGCGTCTCGCCGAACAGCTTGCCGGTATTGAGGAAGATAATCGGGGTCGAACGGTCGATGGCCGCAACCATATGCAGCAGCACCACCGACTCAGCGCCAAAGGAGGAAATGAGCGCTATGCGACCCGGGAACACCCGTGTGAGCAGGGGCTCCAGCAGGTCGCGGCCCTCCAACTCGCCATAGTGGGCATCGAGGTTCAACTGCAAACCGGATAACACGTCCCGGTCAATGTCCTCGTGTACTACAGTCATTTCACACACCACGCATTGAGCCGGGCAGATTGCGGCGGCGGAACGGGTTCGCCTCGCCGCCGCATCCACTATATTTAACTATTGCCAGCTAGGTTTTCGGTTGAGGCACGATCCTCAAATAGGGTTTCGGAGCATCCCAGCCGTCGGGATATTTCCCTTTGGCGACCTCGTCGGAAACAGCGGGAACGATGATTACATCGTCGCCATTCTTCCAGTTGACCGGCGTTGCGACCTGATGATTTGCCGTCAATTGCAGAGAATCCAGCACACGCAGGACTTCATCGAAATTCCGCCCCGTTGCCATGGGGTAGCTGATCATGAGCTTGACCGTCTTGTCCGGCCCGATGATGAACAACGTCCGCACCGTCATGTTATCCATGGCGGTCCGCCCGTCGGACGTCTCACCTGCGGCGGCCGGCAACATGCCGTAGAGCTTCGCAACCTTGAGTTCCGTATCGCCGATCATGGGATAGTTTGGCAACGTCCCTTGAGTCTCTTCGATATCCTTCACCCATTCATCATGGCTCTCGACAGGGTCGACACTCAACCCGATGATCTTGCAATTGCGGGCATCGAACTCCGGTTTCACCTTCGCCATGTAACCAAGCTCGGTGGTGCAGACCGGAGTAAAATCTTTCGGATGCGAAAACATCACGCACCAGCTATCGCCAATCCAGTCATGAAACTTTATCGGGCCTTTCGTCGTCTCGGCCTCGAAATCAGGGGCAGTACTGCCTAATTGCAGCGACATTTAACAACCTCCAAAACTATTGCACCGCCGCCATGAACTGATTGTCTCGTCCTCAAGCGGCACGCGCAGCCTCTCTCATGTATGTCTGATACCTATGGGCTTGGAAGCTGCCCATCAATAATAGGGGAATTATTTTCTATGATAAGAGATATTTTTCGAAATATGAGAAATATATATCCAATAAATCATATTATATCCAAAATATATTCTATTATCTGGAAGGCTCGATCAAAGGCTGAAGAGAAGAAAATATTTCAGGCCCTATGCGCGCCGCCGCGCAAGGGAAATCCCTGCCGCGAAATAGCAGCACCCAAGCACCATGACAAAAGCGGAAATGACCAGCAGCTTGGAGTATTTATGCTCCAGCCCAGTGAGGTGGTTCATGAGCATCGTGTGGCTGCCTGCCTCGAGGAAATAGAGGATTGCCCCGGACATGGCGGTGACAAAAGCGAGCGTGTAAGACCAGACCGGTACATCACGGCGCCCCCCCCACAGGGAAAAAAAGGCGACCGGCGCCAGGAACATCGAGGCCGTACCTGAAACCGCCACGGCCGAGAACAGATCTTTTGAACCAATGAACACCATGATCATACCGCCGAGCAGGAACAGCGCCATGGCAATCCGCCCCTTGAACACGGTTGGCTTGGCCATTTTCATGTCTACGATGGAAAGCTTGGCAGCGCTTGCGAGCGTTGAATCTAGCGTCGACATGCAGGAGATGATCAGCGCAACGTTGAACAGCAGCACCGGGGTGTCACCGAACAGACGCATGAGTGTCGGTACGAAGCTCTCGCCCGCGATCTTTTCAAGACCTGCATACGTGCCAAGTAGTCCGAACGCCATGATGCACAGCACCGACATCCATGCGGCGTGATAGAAGCTCGCCATGGTGCTCTTCTTGTCAGAGATCAGGCCACGGTCCATCATCACCGGGTCATGCATTGGATAACTCCAGACCTGCAGGAACGCGACCGCGAGCAGCACCCAGCCCGGCCCCGTGCTGTCAGGGCTCGAGGCGGCAATGGCAGCAAAATCAAAATTGCCCTTGTCGATGGCACACGTCATCAACACCGCCAGCACGATGAGAAACACGAGCATCTGGAACACGTCGGTGCGGATCGATGCGTGCAGCCCGCCAAGGGCTGAATAGGCAAGGACCACGAGGCCCACGGCCACCATCGAGACCATGTAGGCGGTCGAGCCAGCCGGCCCGAAGATGATGCCGATGACCAGGAGATTGGCGAACACTTCGGACAGCAGCCGCAATCCCGTTACGAAGGAATAGCTGACCGGCCCCACCACGCCGAAACGATCCGCGAGGAAGGCCTGGATGGAATCGAAGCCATGACGCCAGCGAAGTGATGCAATGACCCAGGCGCCCGTCAGGAACGACAGGTAATAGGTCGCGTAGGCAAGCGCTCCGGCTATTCCGTAAAAATATCCGAGGATTGCTGCATTCATGATCGAACGCGCAAAGATCCATGTGGTGACGAGGCTGAGGCTCAGGCTGAATACACTGGGAACCTCACCCGAGATCGCATGCCCCTTGTAAAAGGATCCAAGTGTTGAAACGCGTGGCGACAGAGCGAGGCTGGCAACGGCAACCAGCGCCGTTACGGCCATTAATGTATACGACATGCAAAGCCCCCGATAATCGCCTGAAGCAAACGACCCTGCTGTATAATCAGTTCTCTGCCAAATTGCGATAAATTAGCGCTCACTGACATTTTTGTGATTTGGCATTTGATGGGTTGAATCACTCTGTTTTCAGGCTGCATGGCGTTGTTTTGAAACCGGTGCTGCGAATGCGGCAAGAAGATCATCCCGGCGCGCATCCGCCACGTCCGCCGCTGCCTGCTTGACCGGCCCATACCCACGAATGGTTTGTGGCAATGTCGCGAGCTCGACAGCTATCGCGTGGGTGTCGCCGCTCAGCCCCTTGGAAATCTCGTCCAGCATCATTTCATAGTCAGCCAGAAGCCGCCGCTCCAGTTTGCGGTCATCCGAGTAGCCAAACGGGTCCAGCACCGTACCCCGCATTCCTTTTGCCCGCGCCAGCAGGGAGAAAAGCCGCATCGCCCACGGGCCGAAACGGCGCTTAACGGGGCGTCCGGTGAGCGGATCCTTGCGCGCAAAAAGCGGCGGCGCCAAGTGGAATTCAAGCTTCACATCACCGGTGAACAACTGGTCGAGCTGAGTTTGAAACTTACCGTCGCTGTAAAGCCGCGCCACTTCGTATTCGTCCTTGTAAGCCATCAGCCTGAACAGTCCCTGCGCCACCGCGTTGGCGAGGGCGGATGATGATGGCACCTGCTCAAGCTCCAGGCTGCGAATGGCTTCGACACCTGCGCGAAACCGCGCGCCATAGGCGGCGTTCTGATACGCGGTGAGGAAGCTCACCCGGCGCTCGATGATTTCATCAAGCGTCTCGGTACGCGCGTGTCTGGTTGGCATGGGCGTGACAGCCGCCAGGATATTATCCAGGGCCTGGGCATCGTGAGCCGCATAGCGGCCCCAGCCAAAAGCTTCCAGGTTGCGCTCGATTGCCACACCGTTCAGGCGGATGGCCTTGTCCAGGGCCTCCCTCGAGACAGGCACCTTGCCAAGCTGCCATGCATAGCCCAGCAGAAATATATTCGCTGACATGGCGTCTCCAAGCAGCGCGTTCGAGATTGCATGGGCATTGATGAAACGGGTCTGCTCGGCATCGGCAGAATTGCTCAATGCGTCTCGCATCTCCTCCATGGGCATGGCGAGGTCTGGCTGGCGGGTAAAGTCACCGGTCATCATCTCATGGTCATTGGCTATTACCGTCGTCACACCCTCATTTACGATTGCGAGTACGGTATCGGATGCAGCAACCACCATGTCGCAGCCCAGCACCAGGTCGGCACCGGCCGCCGAGGCGCGAACCGACTTGATATCTTCCGGGCCTTCGCCCACGCGCAGATGCACCGCGACAGCACCGCCTTTTTGCGCCAGCCCGGACATGTCGATGACACCAACGCCCTTGTTTTCAAGATGCGCTGCCATGCCGACCAGCACACCCACGGTAATAACACCGGTGCCCCCGACACCCGTCACCACCATGGAGTAGGGCCGTGAAATATCCGGGAGCTCGGGTTGAGGTATTCCGGACAGGTCCGGAAGGGCCGGCAAAGCACGTGCACCTTGAGTGTCCCTGCCTTTGAGCTCTCCCCCGCTTACCGTCACGAAGCTCGGGCACAGCCCCTTTAGGCAGGACTGGTCCTTGTTGCAGGCCGACTGGTCGATGGCGCGCTTGCGTCCAAACTCGGTATCCACAGGTACGACGGCCACGCAATTAGACTGCACGCCGCAATCGCCACAGCCCTCGCAAACAAGCTCGTTGATGACGACGCGCGTCTGCGGGTCTTCCGCCAGTCCGCGCCGTCTTCGGCGTCTGAGTTCAGCTGCACAGGTCTGGTCGTAAATGAGGACACTGACACCTTTCATTTCACTCAGGTCTCGCTGAACTCCATCCAGATCATCGCGGTGATGTATGGTTACTGTAGAGGGGAAGTCCGAACGCGACGGGTATTTCGACGGGTCTTCGGCGACGACGACCACGCGTTCCGCACCGTCTGCCGTCATCTGGTGGGCGAGTTGCTGTACGGTCAATTCACCATCGAGACCCTGCCCGCCGGTCATTGCCACGGCGTCATTGAACAGGATCTTGTATGTCATGGTTGTACCAGCCGCGATGGCCGCGCGGATTGCCAGGGCGCCTGAATGCACATAGGTGCCATCACCGATATTCTGGAACACGTGCTCCTGCTTTGAGAACGGTGCCTCGCCGATCCAGTTGGCGCCCTCACCACCCATATGGGTAAAGCCCTCGGTGGATCGGTCCATCCATTGCGCCATGTAGTGACAACCGATACCTGCATAGGCATGCGCACCATCGGGCACCTTGGTGGAAATGTTGTGCGGGCACCCGGCGCAGAAATAGGGCACGCGCTCGATGATGCCCGGCAGTGACGCGATCCGGGTCGATACCTGCTCAAGTTGCTCAAGACGTGCGCGCAATTCCGCATCGTTCGTACGCGCAAGCAACCGCTCACCTATGGCGCGGGCAATTTGAACCGGCTCAAGTGCGGCATGCGCGGGCAGCAATGTGGCGCCGTTCTCGTCCTTCTTGCCAACGATGTTGGGCGCGCTGAGGGTTCCGTAAAGTTGCTCTTTAAGCTGCGTCTCGATGAGAGAGCGTTTCTCCTCGACGACGATGACCGTATCAACCCCGCTGACGAAACGCGCTGCACCCATCGGCTCCATCGGCCAGGTTACAGCAAGCTTGTAGAGCCGCACGCCGAGTGCTGATGCGTGCGCGCCGGCCGTGATGCCCAGCAGGTCCAGTGCTTCCACCGTATCCAGATAACTCTTGCCTGACGTGATGATCCCGATCTTGGGCGCACCACCACCCTCCAAGATGGTCTGATCGAGCCCGTTGGCGCGGATAAAGGCGTGCATGGCTGGAATCTTGTAGTCGTAGAGGCGCGCTTCCTTCTCAAGTACATTGTCAACGCGCCGGATGCCAAGTCCGCCAGGCGGCATTTCAAAATCATCCGGCAGGGCAATCTGCACCCGGTCAAGCGAGCCGTCGATGGAGGCACTCTGCTCGATATTGTCCTTCACGCACTTGATGCCTGTCCATACCCCCGCATATCGTGACAGGGCCCAGCCATAGAGGCCGAAATCGATAACCTCCTGGAGACCGGCCGGATTCATGACAGGCATCATGGCATCGATGAACTTGAACTCGGACTGGTGAGCTGAAGTTGAGGATTCGCATGTGTGGTCATCCCCCATCAGCGCGATGACGCCGCCATGTTTCGAAGTGCCTGCATGGTTGGCATGGCGGAAGGCGTCACCGGAGCGGTCAACACCCGGTCCCTTGCCGTACCAGATGCCGAACACGCCGTCATACTTGCCCTGGCCGCGTAACTCGGCCTGCTGTGCGCCCCAGATGGCGGTTGCTGCCAGGTCTTCGTTGATGCCCGGCTGGAAGATGATCGAGCGCTCATGCAGGAACTTCGTAGCCTGCACGATTTGCTGGTCGAGACCGCCCAATGGCGAACCGCGATAGCCCGTAATCAGGCCGGCGGTGTTGACACCTTGTGCGGCGTCCCTGGCGTGTTGCATGAGTGCCAAGCGCACGATGGCCTGCGCACCATTCACGAATATACGTGACTGGTTCAGGTCATACCGGTCCTCAAGGCTTACATGCTTCATGCTCTACCTATTTACGTTTGGGCGCGTATCTGAGCATCATACACGCCTGATGGGGGAGTAAAAATCTTCGTGTGGGGGCACGTTAGGTCATGTCTCGCGATCTGAAGTTCTGGGGATTGATGGGTATTGTGCTCGTGACTGCGCTTGCGGGCATCGTGGCCTTCATCGTTTTGACCGCCCCCCTGTCCATCAAGTTGCGGCTCGGAGCCGACCAGGTCAACTCCGAGCCATATGAAATGGCCAGCGCCATCGCCCATGTGGTGGCCCGAAGCCACCCCGGTATTCGTATCCAGGTGCGAAGCACCGGGGGGTCATCTGAAAACATGTCCCTGCTCGCCAAAGGCACACTCGACTTGGCGCTGGTGCAGGCCGACGTCATCAGCCGGGATAACGTCTCGCTACTGGCTGTTTTGTACCCGGACCTGTTCCAGCTCGTGGTGCGCACCGACTCCGGGATAAAAACACTCAAGGATCTGGAGGGCAGCAAAATTGCCCTACCGCCCTTTACCAGCGGGCAGTACAGGGCCTTCTGGTTTCTCGCCAATCATTACGGGCTGGCCCCTGAGCGCATCATCGCTATCCCGATGAACACGCGCGCCGCCGATGATGCCATCGTCAACGGGGAAGTGGATGCCGTGTTCCGGGTGCGTGGCCCGCGCAATTCTTCCCTCCGTGTGTTGTTTGGCCGCGCCTCACTGAAGTTCATACCCATCGACCAGGGCAACGCCATGCATTTGCGCCGACCGGCTTTTACCTCGGCCTCGCTGCCCAAAGGGGCCTACCAGGGTGACCCGCCAATACCGCCCGAAATACTTCCGACCGTGGCTGTCGACCGGATGCTAGTGGCGCGCGATAATGTGCCTGATGATGTGATCCGCACTATCACCGGGGTCCTGTTCGAGAAGCGGCGCGAACTGGCGCTTCGCACGCCGCTTGCCGCCCTCATCCGCCAACCGGAAATCACACAGGGAACAATGTTGCCCGTGCATCAGGGCGCATTGAGTTATTTTGACCGCGAGAAGCCATCCTTTCTTGAGGAAAAGGCCGAATTCCTGGCCTTGGTACTCTCATTCATGGTTGTTCTCTACACGCTGGGGCTTGCCTTTACGCGCAGGCTTGCCGAACGCCAGAAAAGCCGGATCGAGGATTATGCAGGTGAACTTCTTGAACTGGAGAAAGCCGCCAATACCGCAAGAAACATTCCCGAACTCGACGTTCACAAAGTCCGCCTGACGGAAATTCTTGCCGAGGTGGTGGAAGACATGCGCGGCCACCAGATCAACGCCGAGGGCCTTCAGCTGTTTTCCTTCGTTTGGGAATCGGTGAACTACACGATTAATGACCATGAAGAACAGTTGCGCCTTGGCCCTGGGGTTGACCGACCAGTAAGCAAGACCTCACGCAGCCGCAAACGCAGCCGGGACAAAAGCTGACAATGCCCCGAACGCCAGTCTCACTGGATGATTGGCGGCAATTGCGAGAGCGAGGTGAGGATGGCCTTCGGTGTACCGGGAAGCCTCTCTGGCGGCTGGCCGAACCGGTTGAGATGCGCCACCTGGAACCCGAAATTGGCCGAGCCCGCCACGTCCCAGGCATTTGCCGACACGAAGCATATTTCCTGCGCGCTCACCCCGAGACGGTCCACCGCAAGCTGGTACACCTTTGATGACGGCTTGTAGATTCCGGCGTCTTCGATCGAGATCGGATGGTCAATCAGTGGGGCAATCCCTGAATTCTGCAGCGCGGCATCCAGCATCTTTGGCGCACCGTTCGACAGGATACCCGTCTTGTAACCCGCATCCTTGAGCTGGCTGAGGGCATCATGGGCATCCGGGTAAGCCTCGAGATTCTCGTAAAGATCCATCAGCCGCTGGCGGATGTCAGGATTGTCGATATTGTGCGTTTCAAGCGCATAGTCGAGCGCATCACCGGTAAGCTGCCAGAAGTCCGCATGCTCACCCATCAGGCTCCTGAGCCAGGAATATTGAAGCTGTTTCTGGCGCCACAAGTCAGATAAAGGCTGCGCCGCATCACCCAGCTCGTCGGCAATGGCGGCGGTTGGTGCGTGAACATCGAACAATGTGCCATAGGCATCGAAAACACACGCCCGCACGTTACTGATCTGTGCCATTGTTTTGCTCCAGGTGGAAAGACCTCTCCTCGCCCGGCAGCTTAACGAAGCTTGCGCGCCATGCGAAATCATGCTTTCGCGGTAACAGTTATTCGTATTGCGCAAAAAATGGACAGAAATTGACTGATGGACGTATCTGCAACTGAAAATCGCTATGGAGCCAAAATCCAGGACCTGGGTCATTTTGATGACCCGGTGCTGATCTGCGGCGGCGCCTATTCCAACCTCGAGGCGCTGGTCGCTCTTTTCGATACCGCAGACCGGAACTCCATTCCTTCAAAGCGCATCATCCATACCGGGGATGTGGTTGCCTATTGCGCCGACCCTGACACCACGGCCGGGCTGTTGCGCGACCGCCAGGTCCATGCCATCCAGGGCAATGTTGAGGAAAGTCTCTCCGCCAGCCGGCCAGACTGTGGTTGCGGTTTTAACGAGGGATCGCTTTGTGACAAGCTCTCGGACGAGTGGTTCACCTATGCCGACGCCCTGATTGGCGATGGCGTTCGCACTTGGATGGGCCACCTGCCCCAGCATCTTGTTTTCGAGATTGCAGGCAGGCGCGCACGTGTCGTCCATGGCTCCGTGTTAGAGATCAACCGCTTCATATTCGCCTCCCAGCCCGACGCGGATTTCGAGGCTGAATTCTCCGCCGCTGCACCAGATACTGATTTGATCATCTCTGGCCACAGCGGAATTCCCTTTACCCGGCAGGTGGGTGAAAAGGTCTGGCATAATTCGGGTTCGCTCGGGCTGCCCGCCAATGATGGAACGCCGCGCGCCTGGTATTCCATCCTGACACCGCAACCGGACAGCTTACGTATCGATATCCATGCGCTGGACTACGACCATGAAACAGCCCGGAAGAAAATGAACCGGGCGAATGTCTGCGGTGAGTATGCGAGAGCACTCGGCACTGGCATATGGCCAAGCCTGGACGTGCTTCCCGATTCTGAAAAAGCTCGTACGGGCGTGCCGCTAGAGCTAGGTGAACCTGTATTCATTGAAAATATGGCAGCGGCCCGCTCATAGGTTCAGCCACTAGAATGGCCGTGCCGGCCCGAACGAACCCATAAAAAGTGTAACACCGAGGGTCAGAACCAGCAGCGCACCCAGAATCCCAGCACAGTTGGTGATATATCCCACCCAATCGCTATTATCGCCTGCAAGGCGTAAAGCCAGCTGCTTGGAGCCAACCGCAAGGACCGCAAGCACGGATACGGTGATCGCCGTGCCGAGCGCCATGGCGAAAGTGGCCGCGATCCCTGCAAGAAACAACCCGTTGGCCAGCGCAAATACCAGTACGATGATCGCGCCCGTACATGGCCTGATGCCAACCGCAAATACAATTGCCGCCGCCTTGCGCAAAGGAAGCGTACCATCAAGCTGTTTCGGGTCCGGCATATGTGCATGACCGCAGCAGGCGTCGTCATGATCATGGACATGATCATGAGGCGCATTTTCGCGCCGGGTGAAAAATTGGCGCACTTGTGAAGCCAGCAGCCACAGGCCGACAAGTGAGATCAGCGCATAACTTGCGGTTTCCAGGTGGGCGGCAAATGCTTTGATCTGTAATCCGGCGGCATTCATGACGATTGCCAGAACCCCTACCAGTAACACAGCGGAAAGACCCTGCACGGCAGCAGCCATGAAACTTAGGATCACTCCACGTCGCATGGTCCTCTCATTGGCCAGCACGTAAGCAGAAATGACCGCCTTGCCATGGCCAGGCCCGACCGCGTGCACAACACCATAAATAAAGCTCAAACTGGCCAGCAGCCAAGCCGCG
>JAJFHQ010000037.1 GCA_021775525.1 Hyphomicrobiales bacterium | reverse complement strand
TCAAACTTCTGAACGTCGAGTTTCAGCCCTGCCATGCAGTCATAAACGCCGGATACATTGTCACAGACGGTCTGCTTGAACTGGGCTTCGCTGAAACCGAGTTGTTGTGCCTGACCCGTGCGGATCATGCGGCTGGCCTGGTCGACGGCGTTCTCAAGCGTAAAGTTGGCGAAGAACACCAGCGACACCTCGATAAGCGCCACCATGAGTGCAAAGAAAGGCGCGGCAACGATTCCGAATTCAATAGCCGTGGCGCCGGAAGTGTCAGCCCGAAGCCGGCGCAATATGCCGGTCTTCGCATGTGCTTGACCATGCTTCAGGTGTGAACGTGACTTAAACATGTCGGCCTCATATTGAGGGCCCGGTCTGCCTGTTTCCGGCATTCGGGGCCAAGGCCGCGATTGGCGGCATGACGTCTCGCCGACAATTAAACGATAGATGAATTAATGGACTGTTGAGATTTAGAGGAATCCGGTACAGAGTAAACAGACTATTTACTAAAATTTTATGCGAATTTTATTCAAATGATACAAGTAATATTGGCGGTATTTTAGATCGCAAATGAAAGACTATGCCCGGATTATCCAAGTATTCCGGACATGGCTGCCCAGCGCATTGCCGTGCCGTGTACAAGCTCTGGAGCGAGAGAATATGTGGCAAAGGATATCAAATTTCCTTGCCGGATTTGCCAAGCATCGCGGCGGCGCCGTGATGCTGGTTTTCAGCATCCTTCTAATTCCAATGCTGCTTGGTATCGGTTTGGCCATGGACTATTCCCGGGCTCTCAAGACCAAGCAGAATCTCAGCCAGGCTCTGGATGCGGCAGCACTGGCAGTTGGTTCATGGGCGGATTTGAATGAAGCCGAGGTCTCTCAAAAAGCGCAGTCCTTTTTCAATGCCAACTACTCGGCCAGTAGCCTGGGAACGCCAAGCCTGCTCTCCGTTTCAGTCCAGGACGGGAAAATTACCATCAGCGCTACCAGTACTGTCAAAACTATTTTCATGCAGTTGGCCGGGGTCAACCAGATGAGCGTGGGTGCGCTGTCCGAGGTCACGCTGAACGAGAAGAAAATCGAATTGATCATGGTGCTGGACAATACCGGCTCCATGGGCTGGAGCGGTAAACTGACTGCTCTCAAGACCGCATCGAACTCACTGCTTGATGTTTTGATCCCGGATGATGGAACTGGCGTCTCAGAGGATGTGCAAATAGGGCTGGTGCCGTTTGCCGCCGCCGTGAATATCGGATCTGACAAGCTGGGTTCGGGCTGGATAGATGTGTCTGCCCAGTCGAGTATTGCGGATGAAGATTTTCAGGCCGGTACGAATGTCCTCGATCTCTATGACCAAATACAGAACAGGACCTGGAACGGTTGCGTGCGCGCCCGGCCAGAGCCATTTGATACGCAAGACACGCCCGCCGGCAGCGGGGATACCCTGTGGCCACCCTATTTCGCGCCGGACGAACCGGACTTCTCTTCCTATTACAACAAATATGCATCGGACTCCGGCTATAGCGGCAGCTACTACAATTACAATGCCCGCCAGCGTTATACCGGCAAGTACAACAACCTTACGATCTCGGGAACGAGCGACGGACCGGATTTCAACTGCCGGACGGCGAGTGTGACACCAATGACGAATGTGCGTGACACGGTAGCTGCCGCCATTGACCAGATGGTAGCGACAGGGAATACCGTCATTCCGGCCGGCCTTGCATGGGGCTGGCGGCTGATTTCACCCGATGAACCGTTTAGTGAAGGTGTTGCCTATGACGATGAAGACACGATCAAGGCCATCGTGCTGCTGACCGATGGGCAGAATATGGTGAGTGGCGGCATGGGAACCCACAACCGCTCTCAATATTCAGCATACGGGTTTGCCCAGTCCGGTCATTTGGGTGCCACAAACGGTTCCGATGCAGAAGATGTACTCGACGACAAAACCGCGGCGCTGTGCACTAACATCAAGGCGCAGGAAATCCGCCTCTATACGATTACATTCCAGGTATCCAGCACCTCGACCCAGAACTTGATGCGTGACTGCGCCACTGATCCGGAGATGTATTACAATTCACCATCGAACGACGTGCTCAATTCCATCTTCCAGGATATCGCCAAAGGTCTGGCGGACCTTCGCATCAGCAAATAATTTTTACAGGTTTCACGAACGGTTGCCAGGCCACCCGCTCGAAAAAGTTCTGGATCCACATCAAGCAGCTGGAACTATAAAAACTACTGCTCCGACGTTGTTCCTTCAGCCGATGACTGAGCCAGGCCCAGCTTGGAACGGGTTTCCTTGGACAGGGGATCGAAGAATGTGAGCGTATCCCCCGGGAGTAGGGCGGGGCTGCAATTGGGTGAACAGGAATACGTTTCGCGGGACTTGCCCCTGCTGAGTGTAACCAGTTTATGTTCATCGGAACCGACCTGTACTTTCTTCTGCAAAATCGATTCACCACTGCCATCCAGAACGATGAGGTTTGTTAAACCGATGCTCTTCCCGGTGATAATCAGAAGCCGCCCGCTCTGAACCGAAACGTCCGCGATAGTGGGGTTGCCGATAATCACTTCCGCTCCTGGTTTGTCCAAATGAATCAGTTCAGCGTGATCGATATCAACATTGATATCCGCCGCCCCTGCCAGTTTTGAATAAACGGTGACGAAAAGCGCGGCCATCAGCAATGAGGCGAGCGCGCCGAGTATCCGTGAGAAAGGTGAAGAGGCGTTCGAGCGCATGGGCGTGGTCCTTAGATTGATGCTTTTGCCCATTAGGCACCCACAATGGTGAACGAAGTGCAAACGTCTGCATCGATCCGGGACAGGTGAGGGCACCGTGGCATTCGCGGGCGGATTCGGGGATAAGTCCGGTGGTTTGGCGGAAAGCGGGGATTATGTCGTTCATCGCAGAGTACGGAGGCCACGTAAGCATCGTGGTTAACAAAATAACACTAAATCCAAGTATATTTCTGTATAAACCTATTATTAACTAAGGTCACCCAAAATGCATGCTGACTCCCCACCCCTGTTAACTTGATTGTAACGGGCCGCGTGTAATGTGCGGACATGTTCAGTTCTGCTGGAAGGGACGCCTGCAGGCTGACTGGTTTTTGGAAACCTCTTTTAGGGAGAGTCATTATGAAGAATTTGGTTCTGCGTTTCGCAAATGATGAATCTGGTGCCACCGCGATTGAGTACGGCCTGATTGCTGCCGGTATCGGTGTGGCTATCGTTTCGGTCGTCGGCGGTGTCGGCTCCGAGCTGAATAACCTCTTCACGCAGGTTCAGACGGACCTTCAGTAGGCTTACGCTTACGAGACGTGAGGCCATTTCGAAGATGGCTTGACGAGGAAACAAGGGACCGCTCGCCTTCATTGGCGAGCGGTCTTTTTTTATGTGCAATTCATTTACCCGGATTTTACGCGGTCATGTGCATCATGATGGCGGTGCTTGTGACAACCCTAAGGTGAGAGCGAATGTTTCTGGAACTTGCAATCATGTTTTTGTTCCCTTCTGTGATGGTGCTCGCCGGGGCAATGGATATTTTCACCATGACAATCCCGAACCGGATTGCGCTTGGACTGGTCGCGGGTTTTTTCGCCCTGGTGCCGTTTGCCGGGTTTGGATGGGACGTTATTGCACTGCATGTGGCGACCGGTGCGGCCATGCTTTTGCTGGGTATCGGTGCTTTTGCGGCTGGATGGGTTGGCGGCGGAGACGCGAAACTGTTTGCGGCGGCCAGCCTGTGGATGGGCCCGGAATACATTTATCAATTTTCCCTCATCACCGCGATATGTGGCGGAGTACTCACACTGGTCCTGCTGGGCCTTCGGATGCTGCCTCTGCCTGACATGCTGGGCAAACGCAGCTGGATTGCCCGGCTGCATGACGCTGGACATGGCGCTCCGTACTGTACTGCCCTAGCGGCAGCGGGCCTCATCGTTTACCCCGATACGAGCTGGGTTCAGGGGCTCATTTAGTCTGTTATTTACTAGCTGCCTTTCGCCTGTCAGGCGGGAATTTACCGCGCGGAATCTCAATTCGTTTTCAAAATGGCACGGCCATTAACCTCACGTTGACCAATCTCACTGCAAAGTGAGGGTGAGTTTTTGAACCTTTGGCACGCGTAAGGACCCGAATAGAGATGAAACGAGCGCGCATGATCGTTTTGGCGATCGCCTTCGCCGCGGCTGGCGGGGCGGCGTATGTGGCCAAAAACATTACCGGAATTCCTGAAATCAGGACCGTGGAAGTCAATACGGCGGACACCGTGAACGTGTTGGTCGCTGGCAGGCATATCCGGCTGGGCGATTCGGTAGGCTCCAAGGATCTTAAGTGGCAGGAATGGCCAAAACAGGCTGCCGTCTCGGGTTACATCACCAAATCACGACAGCCCAAGGCTGAGTCCAAATATTCCGGCGCCATTGCCCGCGCCCCGTTCCTTGAAGGGGAGCCGATCAAGGAACAAAAGCTCATCAAGGCGAGCGAGGGTGGCGTCATGGCAGCCATCCTGCCCTCGGGAATGCGGGCGATCTCCACGCCAATCCGCGAGGAAACATCCGCTGGAGGCTTCATCCTGCCAAATGACCGCGTTGACGTAATCGTCTCGCGGCGGGTGCGCAGCGCGCGCAAGGAAGAACATGTTTCGGACACGGTTCTCAGGAACGTCCGGGTTCTCGCCATCGGACAGAATATTGAAATCAAGGATGGCAAGAAAATCGCCAAGGGCAAAACTGCCACGCTGGAGCTTTCTCCACGGCAGACGGAAACCCTCACGCTGGCTCAGTCCATGGGTGACATCTCACTTGCATTGAGATCGCTGGCAGATGCGACGCCTGGTGGCGTGTCCGGGCCTCAATCAGGTGAAAACGCGCTTAAAAACGAACGCGGTTCCAGCATCAAGCTACTTAAATATGGCGTCCAGTCGCGGGCCTTTGGAGTGAATTGAGCTTGCTTTTGCATGGCTTGAGGAAGGCATGAATATGTGGAAGACAATCAAGTTAGCCTGGGTGTTGATGGCACTGGCAATCTTTGGGACCCTTATGGTTTCCGGTGTATCTCCTGATCGTGCCTTCGCGCAATCGGAGCATAAATCCTTTTTACGGATCACTGCAGGAACGCCACTTCCGGCCAAGCGCGAGGTTAAGGTTGGCCTTAACAAGTCGATGGTTGTTGAGCTGCCAAAGGATGTCCGCGATGTGCTCGCATCCGACCCCAAGGTTCTCGATATTGTCCTCAATACGTCGCGTCGCGCCTATCTGATCGGTACTGCTATCGGCCAGGCAAATGCCTTTTTCTTTGACAAGAACGGGAAACGGATTCTCACCCTGGAAGTCCTGGTTGACCGGGATCCGGCACCGCTGGAACGCCTGTTGAACCGGCTGATCAAGAATTCCAAGATCAAGGTGGAGTTCATCAACGACACCGTGGTTCTTACCGGCAAGGTACCCCACGCCTCTGATGCCGCCCGGGCCTCGGACGTTGCCGCGCGGTTCGTGGTGACAGACGACCCCAAGGGCAACCAGAAATACAGAGAAAAGGTCATCAATCTCCTGTCCACGGGCTCCAAGGAGCAGGTGCTTCTGAAAGTCACCGTGGTGGAGATGGAACGCAACATGATCAAGCAGCTGGGGGTTGATATCAGCAACCTCGCCGGCACTGCGGGCGCGCAATTCATGACAGGGAATTTCGCCTTTGCGGCACTTCGCAATCTGCAATTCCCGTTCAATTCAAAAGATGTGGTCTCGAACATCCAGCACGGTTTGGGATTCCAGTCGAACAGTACAGATGTGGCCGTTACCATCAGAGCGCTTGAGCAGAATGGTCTCATACGCACGCTTGCCGAGCCGACCCTGACCGCCATTTCAGGCGAGACAGCGAACTTCCTCGCAGGTGGTGAATTTCCGATCCCGGTTGCTCAGGATGAAAATCGTATTTCGCTGGAGTTCAAGCCGTTTGGTGTGGGGCTTTCCTTTACGCCTCTGGTCCTGAGCGAGGGGCGGATTTCCATGAAGGTTTCCACCGAGGTTTCGGAATTGACCAACGAGGGTGCCGTATCCCTCGGGATTATCACCGTACCTGGCCTCAAGGTGCGTCGCGCCAATACGACCATTGAGCTGCCGAGCGGTGGATCGCTCGTTATTGCCGGGCTGATTTCGGATGAAACCAAGCAGGCCATGACCGGCCAGCCCGGCCTGAAAAACCTGCCCGTGCTCGGTGCGCTGTTCCGCAGCCGTGATTTCATCAAGTCGGAAACAGAACTCGTTGTGATTGTGACGCCTTATATCGTCGATCCGGTTGCGCGCCATAAGCTGGCGCGGCCCGACAAGGGATTTGCCGTGGCGTCCGATGCCCAGTCCAACCTGCTTGGGCGTTTGAACCGTATTTACGGCAGGAAGCCCGAGGAAATGCCGAGCGGCCAGTATCAGGGCGATTTCGGATTCATTGTCGAATAGGCCGGGAGCAGAGGACAAAAAGATGAGATCTCAAAAAACAGGCAATGCCGCTCCCCGGGCTCGTGCTGGTGCGGCCATACTGCGGATCAGCGCCGCCATATTGATGAGTGCAACTCTTGCGGCGTGCAATGCGCATCGTGAAAAGAGCGTCAAGGGCTGGCTGGTCGCCGACCCCTCGGCACGCCATCCCATTCTCGTTGGCTCAACGCCTGTTGCACTGGATTTGCCGGTGCCACGGGCCTCCGCCGGATTGACGCGCAGACAGAAAATGGATTTGCGGCACTTTCTGCGCCAGTACAAGGACAAGAATGAAGGACCCCTGATAGTTGGTGCGCCGAGTGGGGGTACCAATGAGGTCGCGGTCATGCACGCGCTGGGTGATTTGCGCCGGGAATTCACACGGGCTGGAATCTCGCGCAACCAGGTCCAGTTCGATGCTTATTCGGGCATGGGAGACGCAGCGGCGCCGATCAAGGTTTCCTACCAGAACTTTGCAGCCCACGGGCCAGAGTGCGGTGACTGGTCAGACAATCTCGCACGAGATCCCAAAAATGTGCCGTACCGGAATTTGGGATGCGCTGCACAGCGCAACCTTGCGGCGATGGTTGCCAATCCGCGAGATTTTATGGAGCCGAGAGGCATGACACCGCGTGACAGCCAGCGTCGCGACGTAATCATGGACAAATATGTGAGAGGTGACGCCACGGTTGCCGAGAAAGCCGAAGACGAGAAGACAAAGGTGAGCGATGTCTCGGGTGGAGGACAAAATTGAGTGACGTAGCGCAAAAACACCCCCCCCTGACGCCGGAGATGGAAGATCCGGCCGGACAGCAGATGCCTGCGGAGCCGGGCCAGCCTGTGCCGGGGCAAATGCCGGCGATGCCGCCCCCTGTCCAGGGGATGGGTGATCCCGCCGAGGCACCTCCAGAAACAATACCGGGCATGGCTGAGCCCATGGCCCAACCGTCTGCAGCCGATATGCTTTCAGGTCTCCCGGAAGGCGCGGCAGAGCCGGTTGCGCCAATTGCTTCGCCAGACGTGGACTGGGTTCCGCCCGACCCGGGGGTGAGTGCGTCTGCACCACACACACAGCCCATTTCGGCGGCGGATGTGCGGGGGCAGCAATTGCCGCGCATAAATATTCAGGCCTTTTGCGAAGACCAGAATACGGCCAACATCCTGAACCAAGCGAGCCAGGACAGACGCCTGTCAAAAACCCATGTGAGTGTTCAGATGGGCGGGATGGATGCGGCCTCTCATTATTACCGAAACGCGCCCACTCCCAACCTCATCATCATCGAGTCGATGCACAAGCGCGACGCCATGGTGATGGACGTGGACCGGCTGGCATCGGTTTGCGATGCGGGCACCAAGGTGATCGTTATTGGCCATATCAACGATGTGCTGCTCTATCGCGAATTGATAAGCCGTGGTGTGTCGGAATACCTGGTGATGCCGCTTAACGTGTCGCAACTCATGGAGAGCCTGTCCAATCTGTACAACGATCCAAGCTCGGATCCGCTTGGCAATGTCATTGCCTTTGTTGGCGCCAAGGGTGGAGCCGGGGCAAGCACCGTATGCCACAACACGGCATGGGCGATCTCTCAAGGCATCAAGAGCGATGTAGTCATCGCTGATCTCGACTTGCCATTCGGCACGGCGGGTCTCGATTTCAACCAGGATCCCGTGCAAGGCATCGCCGATGCGCTGCTTTCGCCGGAGCGGCTGGACGAGGTTTTGCTCGACCGCCTGCTCTCGCGTTGCTCGGATTACCTGTCGCTGTTCGCAGCACCCGGAACGCTCGACCGCTCCTATGATCTCAGCGCCGGAGCCTGTGATACTGTGGTGGAAGTTCTGCGCAAGAATGTCCCCTATATCGCGATTGACCTTCCGCATGTGTGGACGGACTGGTCGCAGAGGGTGCTGGTGCAGTCGGACCGGGTCGTTATTACCGCCCTGCCAGATCTCGCCAACCTGCGAAACACAAAAAACCTGATTGAAAAGCTGACCGCGGCCCGTCCCAACGACCTGGCCCCATTCCTGGTGCTCAACCAGGTCGGTATGCCGAAACGGCCGGAGATTTCCGTCAAGGATTTCGCCAGTGCAGTAGACACTGAACCGATGGCGGTTATCGAATTTGATTCACAGTTGTTTGGAACCGCGACCAACAATGGTCAGATGATCGAAGAAGTCTCGCCCAAGGCGAAGTCCGCAGAAATTTTCCGGAACCTGGCCCTCTCGCTCACAGACAGGACCGAGGCCAAGGTTGAATCCAAATCCCTGCTGGCCCCAATTCTTGGCAAGTTCAATTTCAAGAGGTCGGGGAAGTAACGTATGTTCGGGAAACGAGGTTCTTCCAACGGGCCAGGCGCTCCTCAACAGCCGCATCAGCCTGTGAGCCAGCCGGCGCCCGAAGGCGCTGCTGCAGGCGGCGCAGTGCCCGGTGATGTGCCAGTGGCACCCCCGGCCCATCAGGAAATGCCCGCGCAGGAACCCGGCGTGCCGATGGAGCAACCCCCTGCTCCCCAGCAACCCGTGGAGCAACCCAAGGCGGCGGTGTCTCTCGACCGTGAACGCTCAGAAGAATATTACGACGTCAAGACAACCGTCTTTAACGCGCTTATCGACACCATTGACCTGACGCAACTGGCCCGCCTCGACGCCGAGGCCGCGCGTGAGGAAATTCGGGACATCGTTTCTGAAATCGTAGCCATCAAGAATGTTGTGATGAGTATCGCCGAGCAGGAAGAACTGCTCGAGGATATCTGCAACGACGTTCTGGGCTATGGACCGCTGGAGCCGCTTCTCGCCCGCGATGACATTGCCGACATCATGGTCAATGGCGCGGGTATGACTTACATCGAGGTGGAAGGCATCGTCGAGCCAGCCTCCATTCGGTTTGCAGACAACAGCCAGCTGATGAATATCTGCCAGAGGATCGTCAGCCAGGTTGGCCGCCGGGTCGATGAATCCAGTCCGATCTGCGACGCGCGCCTTCCCGATGGCAGCCGCGTTAACGTCATCGCGCCGCCATTGGCGCTGGACGGCCCGACACTGACGATCAGGAAGTTTAAAAAGGATCGGCTCACACTCGAGCAATTGCTGAGATACAATTCAATTACCCAGGAGGGCAAAGACCTGCTCTCTATCATCGGTCGGGTTCGCTGCAATACCGTCATTTCCGGCGGCACCGGTTCGGGTAAGACGACACTGCTCAACTGTCTCACCGGTAACATCGATGAGGAAGAGCGTATCATCACCTGTGAGGACTCGGCCGAGCTGCAATTGCAACAGCCTCACGTTGTTCGCCTTGAGACCCGCCCGCCGAACCTGGAAGGGGAAGGCGAGGTCACCATGCGCGACCTTGTGAAGAACTGTCTGCGTATGCGCCCCGACCGCATCATCGTCGGTGAGGTGCGCGGACCGGAAGCCTTCGACCTGCTGCAGGCTATGAACACGGGCCATGACGGCTCAATGGGCACACTCCATTCCAACAGCCCGCGTGAATGTCTCTCACGTATTGAAAGCATGATCCTGATGGGGGGGTACAATCTTCCCAGCAAGACGATCCGTGAGATGATCGTGTCATCGATCGATGTGATCATCCAGGCTTCGCGCATGCGCGACGGTACTCGCAAGATCACCCATATCACCGAGGTGATGGGTCTTGAAGGTGATGTGATCACCCTGCAGGATATCTATATTCACGAAATCCTCGGCGAAGATCAGAACGGCAATATCAAGGGTCGCCACCGGACCACGGGTATTGCGCGGCCTAAATTCTGGGAACGCGCCAAATATTACAAGGAAGAAGGCCGGCTGGCTGAAGCGCTCGCGTCGGGTGAGGTTGCAGATGAATCGGGCCGGCCGATGGGAGAGAATTTTGGTTAGTCCCGAACTTCTCAGGATCTCGATGATGTTCCTCGCCGCGCTCAGCGTTGGCGGGATTTCCTATGTGATCATCATGCCATTCCTTTCGGGTGAGCGAAAGACCAGCAAACGCATCGCCAATGTAAAGAGTGGACAAAGCCGCGCCGCGCGCCGTTCGGCTGTTCCTGAATCGACCTCAATGCGCAAGCAGCAGGTTCAAGACACGCTCAAGCAACTCGAAGCCAGTCAAAAATCAAAAAAGAAAGTCACGTTGAACATGCGCCTGCTTCGGGCCGGACTGAATGTTCCAAAGCGGTCCTTCTATATTGCCAGCGCCCTAAGCGGAATTCTCATTGGCGTCGTTGTCTTCGTGACCGGATCATCACCTATCGTAGCTGGCCTTGCGGTGGTTGCCGGGTCATTGGGGTTTCCACGATGGTTGCTGGCATTTCTGGCCAAGCGCCGGCAGAAGCAATTTCTGATCGAGTTCGCAAATGCGCTTGATGTCATTGTGCGGGGCGTCAAATCCGGTCTGCCGTTGAACGATTGCCTGCGGATCATTTCCGAGGAAACAGCCGAGCCGGTTAAAGGCGAATTTGTAGACGTGGTGGAGCAGCAGAGAGTCGGCGTGCCTCTCGCCAAGGCGTTTGAACGCATGTTTGAGCGGATGCCTTTGCAGGAGTTGAATTTCTTTGCCATCGTCATTGCTATTCAGCAACAGACGGGCGGTAACCTGGCAGAAGCGCTGGAAAATCTGTCCAACGTGTTGCGAGACAGAATGCGCCTGACAGCCAAGGTGCAGGCGTTCAGCGCGGAGGCAAAGGCATCGGCGGCCATCATTGGCTCCCTCCCGCCTCTGGTCATGGTCGCGCTCACGATCATGACTCCGAAATACACCAGCCTGTTGTGGACTGAACAGCTCGGCAAGATGATGCTGATGGGCAGCGGTATATGGATGCTGATTGGCATACTCGTTATGAAAAAAATGATCGACTTCGACTACTGATCTCCGGAGGATTGCACGCAATTCAATGTTTGACTTTTTAGCCCAATTCACCGAACCAAAATTCCTGATCATGGTGCTATCCGCTGTGGCTGCCTTCTTCACGGTTGCTTCTTTCGCCATGGCGGCGCTCACTGGCGACAAGCTGGGGGCGCGGTTGAAATATGTCTCCAGTGAACGCGATGCGATGCGTGCGGAACGGCTGGCAGAACTCGCTGACAACGAAAACCGCCAGGCGCGGCTGCGCAATAGCCCCAAGGGCTTCATGAAGCAGATTGTCGAGCAGTTGAACCTCAGCAAGTTGCTGGAAACCGATACCACTCGGGAACGGCTGAAAATGGCCGGCATGCGGGGCCAGGCGCCGGTAGTGGCGTTTCTGTTCTTCCGTCTGGTCTTGCCCTTTGTTGGCCTGGGCGGGGCTTTGTTCTATCTGTTCGTGTTGCGCGAAAATGAATTGCCGACGGTCGTGCGCATCTCGATTTCTCTGGGTGCGGCCTATTTCGGTTTCTACCTTCCCAACATATTCATCACCAACCTGATCCAGCGCCGGCAGCAGTCGATCAAGAGGGCTTTTCCCGACTCGCTCGATTTGCTGTTGATTTGCGTCCAAGCGGGCATGTCCATCGAGGCCGCCTTCAACAAGGTCGCGACAGAGATCGGTGCCCGCTCACTGGAGCTCGCTGAGGAATTCTCGCTGACCACGGCCGAGCTCTCTTACCTTCCGGACCGCAGCAAGGCTTATGAAAATCTTGGCAAGCGGACCGGGCTGCCCGGCGTCAAGGCTGTTGGCACCGCCCTGGTGCAGGCAGAGCGCTATGGCACGTCCATTGGCACCGCGCTGAGGACCATGGCCCAGGAAAATCGCGACATGCGCATGGCGGAGGCCGAGAAAAAAGCCGCCAGCCTACCGCCGAAGCTGACCGTTCCCATGATCGTATTTTTCCTGCCAGTGCTATTTATCGTTATCCTCGGGCCGGCCTATATCAAGGTCATGGCGGTACGCGGAGGATGATGAGCGCCGCTCCCATATACGGCGCGGCATCTCTCAAATAGCTTCATTTCAGAATTTCAGGACCCGTCGGCGGAATCCGTCCCGGTGCGCAGAAGGCATGAGGATGACGTGATCAACCTCGCCAGCCTGCGTTGCTCTGGTCCGTTAGTTCGCTTCCGGGATTTCAAAAGGTTCCGGTGCTTTGCGTGACGTCACCGCGGTTGCACCCGATGCCGGGGCAACATTCCGGGTGACTTCCATGCTCCAGCTGGTGCTGGTTTGCGGCAGGATATCGGTTGGCACGCTGGTCGACTTCTTGCTCAACTCTGCTGTCTGCACGCTCTTGCGCGTTGCCGCCGGTTTCTTGTTCCAGGGCAGAATGGGCGCACGCTTGACGGGTTTTTTCTTCGCCGCATGTTTAGCAGGTGCTGACTTCTGGGCAGGCGCGGCGGTCCTCTTGGTCGCTGTGGCCGTTTTGACGGACACCTGCCTTGCCGTCCCAGGCGCCTTGGATGCGCTTCTGGTCTGAACAGGCATGGGTGTCGTGGCGGTCATCCTCACTGGTGCGGCGGGTTTGCGCCGGGGCAGGGGGGCTTGCACGGATGTTTTGACCGCGGCAACTTTCTGCTTTTCCGGCAGCGCTGCGGTCGTCACGCGATCGGTCTTTGCCGGGTCCTTGCCCTTTGTTTTGGGCTTAACGGACTTGGCGCTCGCCACCTTGGTGGTCTTCACCATGTCGCGCATGAAATTCACATTATTGTCGACCTTGTCGCCGTTGAGGTCTGTCTGGGCCATCTGCTGGGCTTCACCGAACTTGCTCTGCAGGCCAAGCACCAGCGCCAGGTTCTGACGCACCTTGCGGGTATTGTGCCCCTTGGCCACGGCGCGCTTCAGGAGATCTTCCGCATCGCCAACGCGCCCGTCGAGTGCATAGGACAGGGCCAGGTTGTTAAACACCGATGTGGCGTCCGGTTTCTGGCGCAGTGCCGCCAGGTAAAAGCTCTGCGCTTTTTTATGTTCGCCGCGTTTGGCATTCAGTGTGCCGAGGGCCGAAAGCACGCGCCAGTCCGTTTGTCCCTTGGAGCGCTGGGCCTTGTTCAGCAGCTGTTCCGCCATCTGGACCCGGCCCATGTCGAGCGCCAGGCGGCCATATTCGGAGGTGAGTTTCGGGTGTCCCGGATTGAGCTGGTACGTGCGCGCCAGCACCTCCATTGCCTTGTCCTTGGAGCCAAGCGCCTTGAGGGTGCGGGCATAGTTCAGCGCGGCAGCGGGGTCGGCCGGTTTCTTCTGGTGCACGCGCGCCCACTTGGTCGCGGCGATATGCAAAGGGTGATTTGGCTTGAGTGCGGGTCTCTGCGCCCGCTTCGAATAGTCGAACGCCGCCAAGCGTTTTTGCGGCGAATCTTTTTTGCTTGTTCTTGTACACCCCGCGGCAAGAACAAGTATCGCCGCACCAGCCATGAGCTTCCAGGAAAGCCCGTGGCGGACGGAACGTGTCGCTCCCTGCGACTTGACCATAACACTGTCCTTGCGGCCGCGAGGCCGTCTCTTGTTGCGTTAGTGTAATAATCCGGGACAGTGGATAAGAAATGATTAACCCTGGGAGGGTGAAACGGGACTCTCGCGTGGGGGAACGGGGGTTTCAAAACCATGTTTTACGCCCGCTTTCGGGCGTCCTTTCGTTTCGCCATGCCGCACCGTGAAAGGCTGGAGCGCCGCTAGCCTGCCTTGCGTTCGAGGATCGGCTCGAACCCGGCCCATATCATGCGCTTGCCATCGAACGGCATGTCGCCCATCTGCTCCCAGCGCTTGTCGGTCTGCATCTTCTTGGAGGCGGCATCGCAGGTGGCCTTGTCCGGCCATTCGATCCACGAGAAGACGATGGCCTCGTCGCCGCTCGCCTTCACGGCCCGATTGAAATCGGTGACCTTGCCGTCCGGCACGCTGTCGCTCCAGGTCTCGACGGTGCGCAGCGCGCCATACTCCTCGAAGATTGCCGCCGACTTCGCGGCCAGCGCGCAATAGGCGTCCTTGCTTGATTTGGGAACGGCTATCAGGAATCCTTGCACATAATTCATCGGCTTCTCCTTCTTGGGACAAATGATATTTCAGGTGGCTTGCCCTTGTCTCCCGGCCCACCCGAGGATGGTTGCATGATGGGCCTCCCAATGCTGCCACACGGCTTGAGCCCATGCACGCACGCGCCGCGCGTGGTCTTGCGCATCTTGCACGCCCGCCACGTCGAGAATGGTCATGGCATAGGTCGCCGGCGGCGGGTCGAGCCACAAGAGATCACTTTTTGACATGGCCTTTCGCGCCTTGATGATTTTTTCAGCACTCCACCCCAGATCGATCGCCTGGTAGAGCCCGATCAGGTGCACCGCGACGGACTGGATGGAGCGCCGCGAAGGTTCGCCCGGATGCTGGGCGGCATAGGCATCCACCGTGAACTGGTGCACCGAGAAATGCGCCTCGTCGCTGAATTCCTTTGCCAGCACCCCGCCAAACGCCGCCCAGCACTCTGGCGAAGCCCCGATATAGGCGTGGGTCGGGCCATCGCTTGGCGGCACACGCGCGCCGCAACCGGGGCAGGCGGTGAGGGCTTCACTTTGCTTGGGGTGCTCCATATTCGCTCATGTAGTGCTGAAGGGTGTCCTTGTCATCCCGGGCGGGGCAACGCCCGCCACCTCATGTAGCCGATCGGCGATAGGCCAAATAGAAAATCTGCGCCTCCGCAGGTTTGAGGGCGCCGCGCGGGGAAAAGCCCGTGAGGGAAATGATCTCATATGCACGCGCTCGGTTTCCCGCGGTCCTCATCGGACCCGAGGCATGGGAGTTCGGACATCCCGGTCCCATGTCCTCATGCAGGCGAGTGCCGGTAGGACACTTGAGAACAGGACAGCGCAGGACGCTGAAAAACCGCATGCCGTTAGTTGTAGGGCAGCTTTCCAGCGCCCCGCGCGCGGCCTCTTTATCGAAATCCGCCCGGCGTCTTGACTCTTTTGTTGCGCTACCGCTTCGCTACTTGAGCGCGGTTTGGCACAACCAAATCACGTCCTCAAGTAGCCGCTAGGCGGTAGGACAGACAAAAAAATCTGCACTTCGGCGCGGGGGCCGTAATACCCCCGGGTCCGGGACGGCACGTTCGGGAAGACTGGGGTCGTTAAGCCCGATTGCCTGACCGCATCACACCCTACGCGCTCAAGTAGGCCAGAGGCCGGTAGCGCAATTAAAACCGCGCTCAAGTAGGCCAGAGGCCGGTAGCGCAACAAAAATCGCGCTCAAGTAGCCCGAGGGCGGTAGCGCAGACAAAGAGTCTTCGCAAAAGCCGCTCTCTACCCACATGAAGCAGACGGTCTGCAGCACGCGTCCTCAATGGGTATCGATGCGGCGAAGAATAAGGGAGGGAAGGGGAGCGGGAATAAGTTTTGAGTTTTGTCCGCTTTCGGGGGTAAAGCGGACATTGCTTTTCCCAAGTTTGGCAAATGCAAAAAGCGCGCCCCATATCTGAGGCGCGCTTCTTTTTTACGTGTGAGCGCGGCTCGATCTAACGTCGGCGTATCATCTGCATTTGCGTTGCATTGCCGGTGCTGTTCGGTGCCGCACGCTTTTTCAACACAGCTTTGCGTCTTGCAAGTGCTGCAGCGGCTTTACGTTTGACAAGAACCGTGGTGGCAGCCTTCCTGATCGCTTGCTGCTGTAGCTTCAGCTTACGTAACTTGATGGCTGCATCACGCTTGCGCTTTGCTATTGCCGCCTTCTTGGCTGCGTCCTGCGCGGCTTTCAGCTTACGGGTCTTGGCCGCGGCAGCCTCGCGTTTGCGTTTCGCATCAGCTGCCTTCTTTGCGGCTTCAAGACGGCGCTTGAGAGCATCGGCCTTCACCTTGTCCTGCGGCTTTGATGTGCCGACGACAGTCGACGCCGGCGGACGGGAAATACCCGAATTTGGTTTCGGCTCGACCTGCAGATCGTTGCTCACCGAATGCCCGGACGGCGTGGCACAGATGAACTGGTGCGCCTTGGTCACGTGATCCTTGGGCGCATAGGGCGCGATGGTGCGCAGCGTGCAGCTCTCATCAACCGTCTTCGTAACGTCGAGCCAAACGAGCGTCGCCGCCATGTAGCCACCCTCGGGATGCGGCTGGGTCGCAACCACACCCGACTTGTTCTGGAACTTGCAGTCGAGCGACCAGTGGATGTTGTCCGCCTTCGGGCTCTTGAAGGACACCAGCGCCTTAGCGATACGGTCGCATTTCGGTGCGCCGTAATCGGCGATGCCGAAATCGCCCTTGAGCGTCTGCCCCTGCGGTGGATCTTCCGGACGGCCGGGGTTTGGTGTCAGATCTGTTGTGGGCGGCGGGATCGCGGTATTGACAGCGGGTTCGACTGGGAAGGGATCGTCCGTCGGCAGCGTGTCCTGTGCAAGCCCGCCACCAGCTTTGTCCGAGCATTGCAGCATGATCTCCTTCCAGGGTGTGGAAAGTCCGATGCTGCCGACCATTTCCTCCGCCATCGCCTGAACCTGAGTGGGTTCGCTGATGGAGATCCAATTGATGTGTTCGGTCTCGAAGCCGCCGTTTCCATCGTGCGACGACCAGGCATCGACGACTTTCGAAGACTTGTTGCCGCCCACCTTGGTCCAAAGCTTGAACTTGACGTTGCCGGCCTTGCTCGTCTTCACGCGCACGAGGACACGTCCCTTTTTGCAGGTTGTTGCAGGATTGGACTGGGTATTGGCGCCAGAGAAGGTCGACAGGAACAGGTCGATGTCGTTGACCTTGAATTCACCATGTTCGAATTTGAGGGTGTCAGCAACCTCATGCGGATCCAAAGCCATACAGGTCACCTCCACAGGCACCAAATGGAAGCGCCAGTCATTGTGATCGATTGGATCATCCACTTCATGGTCTTTTGAATCTTTGGAATCATGGAAACCGATACCGAGCGTCACGCCCATATTGTGCTTGAAGTTCACGTCGGATTTAACCCCGACGCCCATCCTGTCGCGACATTCTCCGAAGATGTTCTCTGCCTGAATGTTGGGCGAGGGGGGTAGCCGAAAATCATTAGCTGATACGTTGAACAAAACGCTGTCTTGCACCTCCTTTTTGGGCTTGTCCAACCAACCGATGCGCAGGGGTTTGAACCCGATGCCATCTGGGCAAAGAGCGGCGCATGCGCCATTGTAAATGGCGTACCCGGCGACCTTGCCGGACTTCATCTTGATATCGACCGATCCTTCAAATTTAAGGTCCTCTGTCTCGAGCTTCGAATATGTCTGGCCGTCCTCGGTAATAACGATGATTTTACCGGTTGAGCTGAGGTCTAGGTGTGCGTTCTTGAGTTCGGCGGCACTTGCAGCCGTCGCGCCAAGCAACACACCCGAGGCAACAATTGCCGTTTTCATCCGTTTATTCAGCATATTACCCTCCCAAGGTTTGTAGATTGTGAAGGGCGGCTGAAAAGCCTCATACGTGATCTGAGTGTGGCGTTTGTGCCGCCCGATATTCATTGGTCGCGTGAGGAAAGGAAAGGTTCACTTTGAACGAGATATTCTGACTAACTCGGCGGGGGGAGCGTAATTCTGACGGGTTCTAAATGGCGGCGCGCAGAAGCGTTTTGATCCGAGCCCGATGTCCGCTATTGGCACAAAGCGGACTCTTTCGTATACCTCCCAGTATGTCCGCTTTTGAGGGTAAAGCGGACCTCTACCCACCTAATCTCCATTCCCGCGATAAATGCGCGCCTCCGGCATGCGCGTGCTTCCGCCTTCTGCGTGTCACATAGCTCCGATTTGTCACAGGCTTGATGCGTCGACGGGGCGCTTGCCCGTTTGTTAGCTTCTCTCAAACAAAGTTCCTTAGGAGAGCCAACATGCCGGCGAAAGATGAGCGCATCGAGAGGGTCAGGAAACAGGCCCATGAGAACGACCGCCACAGTGGCTGTTCGCAAGCCGTGTTGCTCGCCCTCCAGGACGAATTCGGCATTGGCAACGACGAGGTTTTCAAATCCGCCACGGTGCTCTCGGGCGGCGTCGCGCGCACCGGCGAGACCTGCGGCGAGCTAATCGGGGCGCTGATGGGGCTCGGACTCGTTTCAGGCCGCGAAAAAATGGAAGACACCCAAGCCTATCGCGAGGCCATGGCGCCTTCGGCTGAACTGATCAAGCGGTTCAAGGAGGAGCTGAAGCAACAGTTCGGGTTTGAAGGAGAGCTGGACGGCACGCTGTGCAAGCAGATCCATGAGAAGATCTATGGGCGGGCTTTTGATATGACGGACCCGCAAGATTATCAGGCCTTTCTGGATGCTGGCGGGCACAGCGATACCGGCTGCTTCAAGACCTGCGGGGTCGCGGGCCAGGTGGCGGCTGAAAAAATCGTGGAGCTGTTGCGCGATCAGGAGACGGACTGGGCAGGGAAGTGATCCCTGCTGAAAAGAGCTGACCGGGTACCGGGCGCGGGGCTAAACCCCGTCCATCCTTAAGGCCGCGATAAAACGCTTGGCCCGCACGGAATATCCACCTTGCCGAACGGGGCGCTGTCTTCTTGCCCGCCTTTTAGCTTTTAGAGAAGCTTGATCTTTGCGGGTCACGTCACGTTCAGGCCTCCTGATTGGCATTCCAGCTTCCGTTCGGGCACAATCGAACCAATTGCAAAATGATGGAGGTGGCGCGTGCGAGATCGTCCGGTATTTCAAAGTATGGCGGCAGCCCTGGCGCTCGGCGCGGTTGTTGTCCTTGCGCCGCCGGTACAGATCGCCGTGCGCGCTGAACCGGCAGCACCCGTGGGGCCGAAACTGACGCCGAAACTCAAAGACCTGCTGCGGCAGGAGATGGCCCAGATATCCGGGTCGATGAGAGAAATAGGGACCGCAATCGCGACCGGCGATCACGAAACGGTCGCCGACCATGCAGCCAGGGTCGCAGCCGGGTTCATCCTGAAGCGCTCGTTGACGGCGCAGGACAAGAAGGATCTCAAAAGCGCGGTTCCTCCCGCGTTCCTGCAGCTTGACGCGACATTTCACAAGACCGCGGAAAAGTTGATCGAGGCCGCCCGGAACCGGGATTCGGCCCGCGAAGGTGAGCATTTTTCAACGATGATGGAGAATTGCGTGGGGTGTCACGCAACCTACGCGGCGGACAAGTTTCCGGGCTTACGCAAATAGGCTGACAAAGCCCACCTCAATCCCCGTCCAGCCTGAGCGCTTCGATGATTTCGGGGGCGATGAATTTCCCCCCGGACCCGCACACAAAACAGGTCCGATATATTTCCCAAATATTCTCCAAATATTTCTCCGGAAATACATCAGGTTGAACCAGCATATCTGTGGTAGGGTGTAAAAATATTCCGGAAAATTAGTCTCACAAACCCTGCAAAGGATTTTTTATGTCCAAATATACACCGTTTATAATTGGCGTCGTGGCGGGTGCCTTTTTCATGCCCATCGTGGGTTTCACCGGCCTCGGCTGGGTGCTCGATACAAAGGCGCAGACCATGGCGAGCGAAGCTGTCGCCGCCGAAATCAAGAAAGTTCTCGTGCCGGTCTGCGTGGCGCAGTTCAAGGCCGACCCCGATATGGACAACCATGTCGCCGCCATGAAGGGGCTGCAGTATTTCAACCCACGCATGGCGTATGTCGAAAAAGGCGGATGGGCAAAGCTGCCCGGTCAGAGCACCTCTGAATCCAACATCGCACGCTATTGCACCGAAGCGCTGCAGAACGACTCCTAGGCGTCTGCCGGGGTTGAGGGATGTTCTGTGAGCCGGGAGTGACGGCGTACGGACACCCTCAATCCCCGTCCAGCCTGAGGGCCGCGATAAACGCTTGGCCCACGCGGGATATCCACCTTGCCGAACGGGGCGCATGTTCATTGCGCCGCCGGACAGGATGGTCTGGCGTGCCGCCCATGTCGACGCTCAAGCACACCACCAGCCGAATATCCTGACGCTCCGAATTGCGGGCGGCAGCACTGGTGTGCGGGCGGGGCTTATATCCCTGTAGCAGCAGATTACTGTGCACGGCCGGGTTCGATCCCCGGGCCGCCTACCATTCACCTAACGCGTTGCCTCCTCAATCCCCGTCCATTCTGAGTGCCGCGATAAACGCATCCTGCGGGATATCCACCTTACCGAACTGGCGCATCTTCTTCTTGCCCGCCTTCTGCTTGTCGAGCAGCTTGCGCTTGCGGGTGACGTCGCCGCCATAGCATTTCGCCGTCACGTCCTTCCTGAGCGCGCCAATGGTTTCGCGCGCAATGACCTTGCCGCCGAGCGCCGCCTGGATTGGAATTTTGAACATATGCCGGGGGATCAGGTCTTTGAGGCGCTCGCACAGCGCGCGACCCCGTGACTCGGCGCGATCGCGGTGCACCACCATGGAGAGTGCGTCCACCGACTCCGCATTCACCAGGATTGACATGCGCACCAAATCGCCCTGCTCATAATCCGTGAGCGCGTAGTCGAACGAGGCATAGCCGCGCGAGATGGATTTCAGCCGGTCGTAGAAATCAAACACCACCTCGTTCAAGGGAAGCTCGTAAACGGCCATGGCGCGGCTGCCTGCATAGGTCAGCTCTTTCTGGCGCCCGCGCCGGTCTTCGCACAGCTTCAGCACCGCACCCAGATATTCGTCGGGCACGAGGATCGTCGCCTTGATCCACGGCTCTTCCATATGGTCGATCTTGACCGGGTCCGGCATGTCGGCGGGGTTGTGCAGCTCTTCGACGCTGCCGTCGGTCAGGTGCAGCCGGTAGATGACGCTTGGCGCAGTGGTGACGAGATCGATATCGAATTCGCGCTCGAGGCGCTCGCGGATGATCTCCAGATGCAGGAGTCCCAGAAACCCGCAGCGAAAGCCGAAGCCGAGCGCGGCAGACGTCTCCATCTCGTAGGTGAAGCTGGCGTCGTTGAGGCGCAGGCGCCCGACGGCTTCGCGCAAATCCTCGAAGTCGGCCGAATCTGCGGGGAACAACCCGCAGAAGACGACCGGTTGGGCTGGCTGGAAACCGGGCAGGGCCTCTACGCACGGCGTCTTCTCGTCGGTTACCGTGTCGCCGACGCGGGTGTCGGCCACTTCTTTTATGGCGGCGGTAAAGAAACCGATCTCGCCCGCATGAAGTACCCCGGTCATATCCTGTTTGGGGCGGAAGATGCCGACGCGGTCTATGAGATGCGTCGATCCGCTGGACATCAGCTTGACCTTCTGGCCCTTCTTCAGCGTCCCGTCGATGACGCGCACGAGCACCACCACGCCGAGATACGGGTCGTACCACGAGTCCACGAGCATGGCTTTGAGGGGCTTGTCCACGTTGCCTTCAGGGGCGGGCAGGCGGGTGACGATGGCTTCCAAGACATCCTCGATGCCGATCCCCGTCTTGGCGGAAATTTCCACCGCTTCCGATGCATCGAGGCCGATCACGTCCTCGATTTGCTGGCGCACCTGTTCAGGTTCGGCAGCCGGTAAATCGATCTTGTTGAGCACCGGAACGATTTCATGGTCCACGTCCAGCGCGTGGTAGACATTGGCGAGCGTCTGCGCCTCGACCCCCTGGGATGCATCCACCACCAGCAGTGAACCCTCGCATGCGGCGAGGCTGCGGTTCACTTCGTAAGCGAAGTCCACATGGCCGGGGGTATCTATCAGGTTGAGCGCATATTTCTCACCGTTCTGCGCGGTGTAATCCAGATGAACCGTCTGCGCCTTGATGGTGATGCCGCGCTCGCGCTCCAGCTCCATATTGTCCAGCACCTGCTCTTTCATCTCGCGCGTGGTCAGCCCGCCGCAATGCTGGATCAGCCGGTCGGCCAGAGTGGATTTGCCATGGTCGATATGCGCAATGATCGAGAAATTGCGGATGCGCTCGAGCGGCGTTGTTTTTTCGGTGCTCATGCAGCGGTCAATAGCACTACGCGGGGCAGGCGGGAAGTGGAACAATGAGGTCCTTCATCCAAACGAAAACGGCCGGGTGATAAACCCGACCGCGGTATCGTGAAAATGCGCTGTAAGCCGTTACGCGGCGGCCACCTTTTCCAGGAATTTGTCGACGGCATTGTGCAGTTCGTCGGCCTGGCTGGCGACGCTGATTGAGGCATGCTCAACCTGGGCCGCGGACTGGGTGGTCTCGGACACGGATGCGCTCAGGCCCGCCATGGTGTCCGAAACGGTGCGCGCCCCGGTGGCGGCCTGCTGCACGCTGCGGCTGATTTCATCAGTAGCCGCGTTTTGCTGCTCGACGGAACTGTTGATGGACGTGGTGTACCGGTTGATGGTGTCCATGGTTTCGGAGATGTCCTGAATCGCGGAAACCGCTTCGCACGTCGATCCCTGGATTTCTGAGATTTGCGACGAGATTTCCTCCGTCGCCTTGGCCGTCTGGTTGGCCAAGGACTTTACTTCGGATGCCACGACCGCGAAGCCCTTGCCGGCTTCACCCGCACGCGCCGCCTCGATGGTGGCGTTCAGCGCCAGCAGGTTGGTCTGCTCGGCAATATCCTGGATCATGGAGACGATATCTCCGATCTTGTCAGCGGCCAGGGCCAGGTTGGACACCTTGTCCGTGGTCGACTTGACATTCTCGCCAGCCTGGGAGACCACGCCGGCCGCTTCCTCGACCTGGCGCGTGATTTCGGAGATGGAACTGGACAGTTCTTCCGCAGCGGACGCCACTGTCTGGACACTGTTATAGGCTTCCTGCGAAGCTCCGGTTGCGCCGCCGGCCTTGGACGTCGTGTCCTCGGCAATACCAGTCAGCAGTTTTGCCGTGCTCTGCATTTCGTCCACATTGTCAGTGACCGATTTCAGCAGATCGCCCACCGTCCCCCGGAACTCGGAGATCAAGGTCTCGACCCGTTTCTGCCGGTGCACGCGTTCCTCCTGTTCCCGTTGGCTTTCCCCGGCAAGGCGGGTCCGCTCACGGGCATTGTCACGGAACACTTCGACGGCACGCGCCATATCACCAATTTCATCCTGGCTGGACGAATTCGGGAAATCGAAGTCCACCTCGCCATTGGCCAATCGCTGCATGTTGGCAATCAGACGTTCCAGCCTTACGGTCAGACCGCGATGGACAACGAACAGGCTGATCAGGGCCGCGATGATCAGGGATACGAAACAAATACCGATCATCAACAGCTGATTTTTAGCAATCATCCTGTGCACCTGCTGGGCGCTTGCCTGGGTTTTGGTTCGCTGTGCGCCAATCATGGAATCGATGGAACTGCTCAGCTGGGAGGTGAGAAAGAACATCTCGTCAATAATGATTTTTGATTTGTTGGCGGCAATCAGTTCTTCGCGGCGATCGGCCAGAAGGCCCGTCGTCGGATCGGCGAATGCCGTCACCACAAAGAGTTTCGCGCTCAAATTCGCATCACCGATGGTGGTCACGGCTTTTACAAACCGTGCCGACAGAGCATTGATGCGTTCTTGAAGAGGGATGATGTTATTCTCGTCTTCGGTCAGTGCGCCGTTGACCATCATTGCGACCAGCTGATGCAGAGCTGAATCAGCTTCAAGCGCAGATTTTAGACGCGACAGATGATCGCCCATCTTGTTGACGGCTTCATTGTCGCCGTTCTTTCCGGAGTTTTCACCAGCGATCGCCGCATCGAAATAGGCGTCATCAACAATAGGCACGAATGCGCGTGAAATCTCGCCATGTTCACGAAACAGTTCTTCCATATTTTCTGTCCGGCGCGTGCTGGAAAGCAAGCGGGCTTTGGTTGACTGATCCAGTTGCTTGAGACTGGCCTTAAGAGCCGTCACTCTCGAAGTCAGGTCGGTCGCCTCTTTAGAATCGGAATTCTGGGCGACAAGCTGCTGGACGTTCTGCTCAACTGTCTCAATGACCTTGGTCAGATCACCATAGGCAGCGGAGCGGTCGAACTCGTCCTTTGCCTTGGATATATCAACGGCGGCTGTGGCAACATTGTTGCTTTGAACTGCGAGCTTGGACGCGTCTGCAACCGAAGCAATACCCTTGTCTGCCAACTCATCGAAATTGGACCGGATTTGTGACAGGGAAAAGACGCCCGAGCCAGCCGTGATGATCGTCAGAATTGTGATTGCGCCCAACGCGATCAGCAGTTTGTAACGGATAGGTATTGCCGTGCCAAAGGCCATCTTTTTCTTCGTCTGATCGGGAGAAGAGTCAGCTGATGGAGATTTCCCCTCAACAGAGTCTTCCTTAACAGAGTTCTCCGAGGTGAGTTCAGCTTCTCCGGCCTTTGATGTTTCGGACATGCAATATTCCTCTGGACAGTGTTGTTATTTGGCGCACCGGGTATGGTGCAAAATTACATGGTGAGCTTGGCGACCGGCCTGAACGAACCGTCGGCGTTGATCTGGGTGAGGTACACTTTTTCCATGCCTTGATTGTCTTTGGGGCCGAAATTCAGAGTGATGCCACCGAGGTCATATCTGCCTGTCTCCCAGACGGTTTTCATGAAGTTCTCGCGCGTAATTTCGCCCTCCATATTCTGAAGCGTCATGATCGCCACTTTGCCAGCCATATAGCCTTCAAGAGACACGAAGCCGGGTTCCGCCTTCGCATCCAGCGCGTTCAGGGCCGATTGGTATTTCCTGACCAGCGGGATGGACGTCTCCCACGGGAAAGGGACGACCTGGGAGATGATGACGTCTTGGCCGTCTGGACCGAGTTCCTTGGCCAGTGCCTTGGAGCCGACAAATGAAATGTTCACAAATGCCGGATTGAAGTGGATAGATCGGGCAACCTTGATAAAGGTTGCAATCGGCTTATAGGCACCGACCATGACAACCGCTTGCGGGTTCTTGCGGCGAATATCGATCAGCGCGGTCTTAACGGCTGTCGTGTTGCGGGTATATGTACCCTTGGCGACCAGTTCCATCTTGCGACGTTGCAATGCGGCCGTCACACCCTTGAGGCCCACCCTGCCAAAGCCGTCATCCTGGTAAAGTAGCCCGATGCGCGTGTAACCAAGATCTTCGGTCAGATGCTTGATCCAGGTCTCCGTTTCCGCCGCGTAGGTGGCGCGAACATTGACGATATTTCCAAGTTCATGATTGCGCAGGAAGCCGGCCCCCGTGAACGGGCCGACAAACGGGACCTTTGCCTTGGTGGCAATCGGTTGTGTGGCCTTGGAAGTCGGTGTGCCGACGGGGCCGATCAGTGCGAACACCTTATCCTGATCTATGAGTTTTTTGACCGCCTGGATCGAAGTGTCAGGCTCGTAGCTGTCATCGTAACTTTTCAGCTCAAGCTTGCGACCATTGACACCGCCACTGGCGTTGGCTTCCTCAAATGCTGCACGGATACCCAGCCGCATACCAGTACCAAGTGCCGAGGCGGGACCTTCGAGAGCGGCGGCTTGTCCAAACAGGATTTTATCTTTGCTGACGCCGTTTTCAGCTGAGGCATAAGGACTCATCATCAATGTCGTGGCGACGAGGCCAGCACGGACGATGTAATTCGATATTTTTGGGGACATGGTCAGGACTCGCACGGTTCGGGATTCGACTGACCACAGATTGGATAGTTAGCGTAAACAAAACATTGCTAGGCTAAAGTTATTACATGAAATTGTTTCAATATTTCTCAATCTAAACTATATAGTTGCAAGGTATAACTTGATACTACTAAGGGTTGAGTTACATTTTCAACCGTTATTTTGTTCTGCATTGATCAGCCAATCAGCCTTGGAGTCCCCAGATAACGTATGTTTCGTCCACAGAACCCGGCTCGCACTCTTATATTTCATAGCTGCATGACCTAAATATAAGGATCATTTCGTCCCGGCACCGTCCGTGGACTCATCCTGGAGGCCCCAATGTTCGGTTTTGATATCTTCGTACTTGTCGTTGTCCTGCTGATCGTGGCGACCATTATCGCCGGCGTGAAGACGGTGCCACAGGGCTACAACTACACGATTGAGCGTTTCGGGCGCTTTACGCGTTCGCTGACGCCTGGTCTCGGGCTGATCATTCCTTTTATCGATCGCATCGGGCACAAGATGAACATGATGGAGCAGGTGCTCTCTGTTCCGAGCCAGGAGATCATCACCAAGGACAATGCCATGGTGCAGGTGGACGGGATCGCCTTCTATCAGGTGCTCGATGCGGCCCAGGCGAGCTACGAGGTCAACGATCTGCACAATGCGATCCTGAATCTGACCATGACCAATATCCGTACGGTCATGGGGTCCATGGACCTGGACGAGTTGCTGTCCCAGCGTGATGAAATCAACCACCGGCTGCTCAAGGTTGTCGATGACGCGACGCAAACCTGGGGTGTGAAGGTCACGCGTGTCGAGATCAAGGATATCAACCCGCCAACGGATCTGGTCGAGGCCATGGGCCGGCAAATGAAGGCGGAACGTGAAAAACGTTCAGAAATTTTGATTGCGGAAGGCATGCGGCAATCGGAAATCCTGAAAGCCGAAGGTGAAAAGCAGGGGGCTATCCTATCTGCTGAAGGCCGCCGCGAGGCCGCCTTCAGGGATGCCGAGGCGCGCGAGCGAGAAGCCGAAGCCGAAGCCAAGGCGACGCAGGTGGTGTCCGAGGCCATCGCGGCGGGTAATGTTCAAGCCGTCAATTATTTCGTCGCCAACAATTATATTGATGCCCTGAAGGAGCTTGCGACATCCCCCAATCAGAAAGTGCTGATGCTTCCGGTCGAGGCTGCCTCGGTGATCGGCGCAGTCGGCGGCATCGCGGAATTGACGCGAGAAGCGTTCGGTGGCGGGAATTCAGGCAGCGGCGGGTCGTCCCGTGGCCGCGGTTCAGTTCCCAAGACTTAAGCCGGAAGGATGAAGCATTATGGATGACGTCTCTTCATTGTTCCTGAGCCTTGGTGCGTGGAACTGGCTCATTCTGGCCGGACTGTTCCTCGTTCTTGAACTCTTTGCACCAGGCATATTTCTGGTCTGGTTCGGTATCGCTGCGGCAATCGTTGGCGTTGTGGCGCTTGTGTTAGACGTCACATGGCAACTGCAACTGGTGCTGTTCGCCATTTTGTCACTGGCAGCTGTATTTGCAGCGCGCAAATACCTTCGCACCGATGATGCCCAAAGCGATCGTCCGCTACTCAACCAGCGTGCACAGCAGCATGTGGGGAAATCCTACATCGTCGCAGATACCATCGAGAATGGACGCGGCAAAGTGAAGATCGGGGATACGCTGTGGCGCGCGGAAGGCCCGGATGCGGCGCAAGGCGCGCATGTGAAGGTCACGGGTGCTGACGGCTCCACGCTCATGGTAGAGCCAGTCAAAGGCTAGAACTTATACCGGTCCAACAAACCCTCTAACGCTGTTTCCTGGCCGCCTGTGGTTTGTGGTCAATCGGGAAAGGCGGGGCTTCCGCCATCACAAGGATGGAAATGCGCCGGTTCGAGGCCAGGAACGGGTCTTCGGGAAAGAGTGGTTCTGCATCGGCGCGTCCGGAGACTGAATAGAAGCGGTCATGGGGCAGGCCGCCCTCGGCGAGAATGCGGCGTGCTGCCTTGGCCCTGTCGGCGGAGAGATCCCACAAGGAATAACCTGGCTTGGCATAGAGGCGGGCGGCATCCGTATGACCAGTAATCTGGATGCGGTTTGGCAGTCCCCGCAACACCGGCGCCATTTTCGCCAACAGTTTTTTCGTACGCTCATAAGGCGTGACCGATCCTTGCGGGAACATGGAACGCCCTTCCTGATCGACAAGCTGGATGTGCAGGCCTTCCGGGGTCTCCTCGACCTGGATGTTGTTTGAAAGGTCGGTAATTTCAGGCAATTCCTTCCACGCCTGGCGCAATGACGCGGCGGCCACGGCAAAATGACGGGGCAGTTCGATAGTGGTTTTCTCGATATCGTGGGTATTGGCTTCGGGACCCTGCTTGCGACGCAGGTCGTGGCTCTTTTCGGCAAAATCGGAGTCCATCTCGCGCGCCATGGGCGACACCCGCTTGACATAGTCGCGGACGGGCGAGCCTTCCTTTTCCACCATGCCGGCCTTGCGCTCTACATATTTGATGCCGAAGGCCTCGCGCATGGAACCAGCGACAACCTGGAGCTTTTCCTTGTCCTGGATAGAAAATGAAATCAGCAGGACGAAGAAGCACACCAGGATCGACATCAAGTCGGCGAAGGTGACGAGCCATTCGGGTAGCCCGGGATCTGGATCTGGTTTTCTTCTTGCCATTATTTTGTACCGTTCAATGCAGGTGCAGTCCCGCGATTGTTGTGTTTATGCGGGTGCGGCAGCTTCGGCTTCTAACATCTGCGCACGCGCCTTTTCAGGCAGGTACGCAACCAGCATTTCGCGGATTAGGTTCGGGTTCTTACCTGCCGCCAGCTGCATCACACCATCGATTGTGAGGGTCGTGCTGACATCCGTAATCTTGCCCTTGGTGCCCAGCTTGTCGGAAATGGGCAGTGCGACAAGGTTGGCGATGACAGCGCCATACAGCGTCGTCAGCAACGCCACCGCCATGGCTGGGCCAATGGTCGAGGGGTCTTCCATGTTGCTCAACATCTGCACCAGGCCGACGATGGTCCCGATCATCCCGAAGGCTGGGGCCGCGTCGCCGATTGCCTTGTAAATGCGCTGGCCTTCATCAAGTCGGGCGAGATTCTGGTCGCGTTCCAGCTCAAGGGATTCCTGGATGAAGACCGGATCGTACCCATCGGCGACAAATTGCGCGCCCTTCTTCAGGAACGGGTCATCGATTTCCAGATTGTCGAGCGCCAGCGGTCCTTCGCGGCGCACCAGTTCGGCAAGCTCGGCAATCTTGTCGATCATGTCCTTGGGATCGGTATGCTTATGCGAGAATGCGACCTTGCCGCCGAGCGCGAACGCCTGAAATACGTTCTTCAACGGAAACCGGATAACTGTAGCCGCGAAACCACCGCCGATCACGATCAGCATGGAGGGTACGTTGACGAAAGTTCCGACATCGCCACCAAGCATAATGGCGATGGCGACCACGGTGGAACCGGCAATAATGCCGGCGATTGTTGCAATATCCATGTGTCCCCCGACGCTCCTGACCCGGCACAACCGGGCAAAGCATTTCCCTGATAGTTCGTCGTGATTGTAGGACGGAAGACCCTAACTATTCGCTAAGCCTCAAGCGCCGCATGCTACGGATTTTTAACCATAAAATCTGGGTCTGAAGTTATTTGGCCGGGGCCTCTTCTTCATCCTTGCGGAAAGGCTTGGTGATCGTATGAGAGGCCGCCCTTGCACCATTCATCGTAATGCGTGCGGCCGTTCCCGCGGCCTTGGCTGTGGTTTTCACCGTCTGCGAGACAACGCTTACGGCAGCACCCGCCATGCATCCGGTAAGAAATACAGACATCAGGCACAGCAGCAGGCTGCACATAAACAGGCGATCAAGTGAACTCGCAGACTTCATGAAATCCCCCTACGGGCCGCTCTCTACGCTGCGGCCAGGGGGTAAGTGTGGTGCAGAGGTGCTTAAGGAGACCTTAAACGCGCCTTAAGCTACGCCGGTGCGCAGCAAGTCGTGCACGTGAATAAGGCCGACGGGCTTCCCGTCTTCAACCACGAACAGCGCGGTGATACTCAGCGAATTGATAACCTCCAGGGCTGCACTGGCAAGCAGGTCCGGCGTCACCGTTTTGGGGTCGGGGGTCATGATGTCTCCGGTCCGGACCGACAACAGGTCCGGACCCATATGCCGGCGCAAATCGCCATCGGTGACAATGCCGATCAAATGGCCATCCTCGTCGGTGATGCCGAGGCAGCCAAGGCTTTTTTCGGTCATGATGACGAGCGCCTCGCCCATGGGCGTGTCGCCTCCCGTCAGCGGCAGCTCAGAGCCCGAATGCATGATATCGGAGACAAATTTGAGGCTGGCTCCCAATTGACCGCCTGGGTGCAGTGCTTTGAAATCCTTGGCTGAAAACCCCCTGCTTTCCAGAAGAGCGATGGCCAGGCAATCGCCCAGCGCCAATTGCATCACTGTTGACGTGGTGGGGGCGAGCCCAAGCGGACAGGCTTCTTTTGACTGTGGCAGGGCAAGCACCACCTGCGCTGCATTCGCCAGCGTGCTGTCTGCTCGCGAGGTAATGGAAATCAGCGGGACGGCAAAGCGCCCTGCATATGTGATGAGGTTGGAGAATTCCGGTGTTTCGCCTGACCAGGAAAATGCCAGCACCACATCATTATGTGTGATCATGCCAAGATCACCATGGCTGGCTTCGCTGGTATGAACGAAAAAAGACGGGGTACCGGTTGAGGCAAGCGTGGCGGCCACCTTTTGCGCCACATGGCCGCTCTTGCCGATACCGCTGACGATCAGGCGTCCTTCAGCCCCGCGAATGAGCCGTACAGCTTGAGCGAAGCTTTCCGACAGGCCGTCACTGAGCGCATCTTCCAGCGCGCGCAGGCCCTGGCATTCAATTTCTAGGGTGCGCTTTGCAGAAGAAATCAGCGTCTCGTTCTGCTGGCTTGAGGGCGCGGCAGGGGACGTGTCGCTGGTCTTGTCTCTGACGGTAACCGGCATGCGCTTTGTAACTCCAAACACTCGGGTGATTTGCGCCGCACCATACGCGCTCACCTTAAGCGATACCAGCCGGTTTTGTGCCGCAGGCGGACACATTCGAGGCCCCAAACCGGCGATTATGGTAAACGCATCCTTAACTGTGTTGGCCGTAGGCTCACCGCGACAACGGTAGTGCGTATCTGCATGGCCCCGCAAGGGTGCTGTGAATTCATGCTGTTCGAGGTGGAGCCCATTGCCGCATCTGAAGAAACTCCTGTTTGTGCCTCTCACTTTCGCAGCCCTTGCGGCAGCAGGACTAATTGCCATGCCTGCATGGGCACAAACGGCTGGTCAACAAAGTGAGCAGCAGGAGATCGATGCCGAGAATGACCGGCGCAGGGAGGAGACCGAGCTCAATGGTTTGCGGGGTATTCTCGATCCGGAACAGGACGAACAATCTGAACGGGGAGCCCGGGAGAGAGAGGGCGCTGACGGACTGCGCGACACCGCATCGCCGGATACGCAAGGGGAGGATGAAAATACGACAGGCCGCGGGTTCGGCGACAGGCTGGATCGTGATAACATCGCGACGTCACAGCAATCCCGCGACCAGGATACTGTGGATGAAACCGAGGAAGAAGACCCCTATGCCGCGCTTGGCATCAGGATGGGGAGCTTCCTGCTATTTCCCGAGCTGATGTCGGAGACCGTTTACAACGACAATATCTTCCTCTCATCGACAAGCCAGGAAGCCGACTGGTCGCTTGAGCTGAGACCCAGCCTGAGGCTCCAGTCGGACTGGAACCGGCACTCACTTACCGGCACGTTGAGCGGTGTCCGCTCTTATCATGACCGCTTCACGACTGAGAATGAGGAGACCTTTGAGGCGGGCGCCACCGGGCGTCTCGATATTCTCAGCACCACGAACCTGGTGGCGGAAACGAATTACAGCGAGTCTTTCGAAGATCGTTCCTCGACAGACTTCCCCGACAATGCGGCGGAACGTGCCAAGACGCGCAACCGCGATGCCTTGCTGGAAGGAAACCACACCTTCAACCGCGTGACGCTGACGCTGCGCGGCAATATCTCGGAAGAGGATTTTGATGACGGCACGACTGATACCGGAGCCATCGTGAATAATGACGACCGGGATTATACCGAGCGCCGTCTGACCGGGCGTGTTGCCTACGAGTTTCAGCCTGGGGTCTCGGCTTTTTTTGAAACCAGCACCAATGAACGAGATTTTGCTGAACCCATAGACGATGACGGTACCCGCAATGGCTCAAATGGACATGATGTGCAGGGCGGGTTGTCGTTCAAATTGACGGGCAAGCTGACCGGCGAGGCGAGTGCGGGCTATGCCATCCAGAAACCCGATGATGCTTCACTAAAAGACGTCGATGGGTTGATCTTCAACGCCGGTCTTGAATGGCTGGCTTCGGGCCTCACAACGGTGCGCCTTGATGCGAGTTCCGAGGTGGCCGAAACAACAGAGATCGGGTCTGCGGGAAACATTGTCCGCGCGGTCGTGGTGTCGGTTGAGCATCGCCCGCGCCAGCACATGCTGCTCGGGGCTTCGATAGGATACGAGATCGAGACCTCTGCCGGCAGCGATGAGGAAGACAAGGAGTGGGTAATCGGGCTCACGGGTGAGTATAATCTATCCCGCTCGGTCGCGTTGATGCTCGGCTATGAGCACCTGGAATCCTTCAGTTCCGAGCCCGGCGGCGACTATGCGGTCGATGAAGTGCGGATGGGTCTGCGCCTGCGGCGCTAGGGTCCGGTTTCACCATAACCGCCAACGGCCCACCATCATTGCGAGAGGAGTAGCGGACCCGGCCTCACTGTTCTTGCACGGGACGAGATTTGTCGGGCAACACTGCGGGGTCTCCTGCAGCTAGGTCTGAAGCCAGCAACCCCAAGCTAACGTAATCGACCCTGTAGCTGCCAAATGATCTTTTATTGCTGAGGGCTCTGATCTGGATGGTCACGACATGCGTGACAGGATCGCCGCATTTGTCCATTTTAGAAATAGGGTCGGCGTGCGATTTCTATCGACCCGATCGCAAGAGGAGAGTGTGTCGCGATGCCGAACGAAAGTGCATTTGACGAAGATGAGATTCTCGAAGGCATCATCGCCTGGTCAGGCGTGGAAAGCCCGTCGCACCATATCAATGGTGTCAATGCCATGATGGACCTCGCCATGACTGCGCTGGATGAACTTGGGGCGCAAACAGACCGGCTGCCGGGCGAGGGAGGTTTTGGCGATGTGGTCACCGGCCAGCTTGCGGGCAAGGGCGGGGAACCCGGTCCCGGTATTCTGGTGCTGAGCCATCTCGACACGGTGCACGAGGTGGGCACATTGGAAAAGCGATTGCCAATCCGCCGGGATGGCGACAAGGTTTTCGGGCCCGGCATACTGGATATGAAGGGTGGCGCGCGGATCGGCCTCGAGGCGATGCGCGCCCTCCAGCGAGAAAAAATCTCGACCGAGCTCCCCGTCACCTACATGTTCACGCCCGATGAGGAAGTAGGCAGCCCGTCATCGCGCCAGCGTATCGAGGAAGAAGCCAAAAAGCACAAATATATTCTCGTTCCCGAGCCGCTACGTCCCTGGGGCGATGTTGTGACTGGCCGACACGCCATCCAGCGCTTTATCGTGCGCACGCACGGCACCCCATCGCATGCCGGTTTGACCAAGGCGCAGGGGCGCAGTGCCATTGCCAAAATGGCGCAGCTCATCACCCGCATCGAGGCGATGACCGATTATGATCGCGGCACCACCTATTCGGTCGGCACCCTTCATGGCGGAACTTTCGTCAATGTGGTCGCGGTCTTGTGCGAGGCTCAGGTGCTGTGCGTTGCCCCGAACGATGAATTGCTCGAAGAAGTGCGTGATCGCGTTCATTCACTCGCTGGCGAAGAAGACGGGGTGCGCATCGAGATCGAGCAGGGCGTTGTCAGGCCGGTTGCATACCCCCATGAGAAAACCATGCAGCTCTATGAAGTGGGGCGAGGGCTAGCACAGGAGATAGGCCTGGAATTCGGCCATTGCCAGTCTGGTGGTGGTAGCGATGGAAACTTTACCGGGGCGCTTGGCCTGGCAACCCTGGATGGCCTTGGCGTGGCGGGCGCGGGGGCGCATACGTTCGGGGAGCATTTGCTGGTCTCGTCTCTGGTGCCCCGATGCCGGTTGCTGGCCGGATTGCTGGAGAGCCTGGAATAGAGTCTCATTCGACTTTGGAGAAAACGCCATGATCGATTTCTATATCTGGTACACATCGAACGCCCGCAAAGTTGCGATCATGCTCGAAGAGACGGGCCTGAAATACCAAACCCATGTCATCGATATCGGGCGTGGTGACCAGTTCACACCCGAGTTTCTCAACATCAGTCCCAATAATAAAATTCCGGCGATCCTCGACCCGGACGGTCCCGACAGTGGGCCCATCGCGGTGTTCGAATCTGGCGCCATCCTCATTTATCTGGCTGAAAAAACAGGGCACTTCTTGCCTGAAAAGGGGAGCGCCCGCTATGATGTCATGCAGTGGTTGATGTTCCAGATGGCAAGCATCGGACCGATGTTCGGCCAGTATAATCATTTCCACAACTACGCCCGGGACGAGGTTGCCTATGCCCGAGATCGTTATGCCAGGGAATGCAACAGGCTCTACCGCGTCATGGAAAAAGCGCTCGTGGCGCGGGACTATATTGCGGGTGAGTATTCCATTGCCGATATGGCGCTTTGGCCATGGGCAGTGAACTTCTCGGGCCGCGGTCAGGACCCTGCTGAAGTGCCCCATGTGCAGGCATGGGCTGAGCGTGTTGGTGCGCGCGATGCTGTGAAACGGGCACTGGACGTGGTCGGTGCTTCGCCGCGTACCGGACCCATCGATGATCAGCATTGGGAGAATATGTACGGCGCTACGCAATATCTGCAGCGCTAAACCCTCGGGCTGATCGGACCGACAGAGGCGCTTGCGGTTTGCTGCTTCAATTGCGCCTCGCGGTGAACGATGAACAGGCTTGCGGCAAAGATGATGGCCGCGCCGATCCATGTCCACAGATCGATGATCTCTCCGAACACCGCGTAGCCGAACGCAACTGCAAATGGCAGCCGTGCGAAATCAAACGTCATGGTGAAGGAGGCATCCGCAGCGGCAAAGGCGCGTGTCAGCGTAACGTGACCAAGCGTGGCGAGAGGCCCCATGGCAATGAGATAGGGCCAGAGGCCCGGCGCGGGTGATTGCCAGACGTATAGAGCGGGCAGGAGCGTGAGCGGTGCCTGGCAGATAAGGGAGATGAAGACCACCTTGTCCGGATGGTCGCCATCGGCCAGGCGCTTGATGAAAACAGACGAAATTCCCATGGCAATGGCGGATGCGACGGCAAGCCAACTCCCGAGGCTGAGTTCCACTACGCCCGGGCGAAGAATGACGAGCGCGCCCACAAGACCGACAAACGTTGCTGCCCAGCGCCTGACCCGCACGATCTCCCCCAGGAAAAGAGCCGCGCCTATGGTCGTGAAGAGCGGCGCGAGAAAGCTGATCGCGGTGACATCTCCAACGGTTATCAGTGCCAGTGCCGAGAACCAGCAAAGCATGGCAACAGTACCTGTCACTGCCCGCAGGCCGTAGAGTTGCCAATGGTTGGTGCGGAAAAATGCATTGCCATGTAGCGCCGTCAGCGGAAGCAGCGTGATGAAAGCAAAGATCACCCTCAGGAAGACGACCTGAAAGGGAGGAACACCGGCTGTGACCACGTACCTGCCAACCGTGGCGAGCCCGGCCAGCAGTGCGCAGGACAGGATCATCCACAAGGCGCAGGCCAGCGGATCGTGCCGCTTGCTTTTGCGGGAATGTTTTGGCTCGGGATCATTCATTGAAGGGCAAAGCCTCAACTCTCCGAGAAATAGGAACCGGAGATAGCTCGCGCTGTTTCGATGACAAGAGGGACGATCTTTTCTTCCACCATTTCGGTGGTCCATTCCGGCATATAGACTGGTATCTGGACGGCGGCAAACGCGCGGCCTTCGCTGTCGAGGACGGGGGCTGCTGTAGAGATTTCGTGGACCATGGATTGCTGAGCACTGATGGAATAGCCGTCTCTACGTGCGTCCTCAATGCGTTTGCGTACTTGCTTCGGCTCGGTGATCGTCCACTTGGTCATGGGCTCCATGATTGATGTGGAGAGAATAGTTTCCGTCTCTTCCTCGGTGCGGTTCGCCAGGATTACCAATCCCGGGGCAGTGCAGTATGCCGGCATGCGCCGGCCAGGGACGGTGGCGCGGAAAAAGGCTTTTTGATGCGGTACCCTGATCGTATAGATGACATCCGTGCCGACCTGCTCGCACAGATTGACTGTCGTTCCATGTTTCTGGCTCGCCTCGATCAGCCGGGGCATGGCAATTTCAGCCAGCCGGTTGCTGACCATATACGTGTAGTAAAAATCTATCAGCCCGAGCGCAGGTCTGTAACGGCGCGTGCGCTCGTCCTTCTCCAGGTATCCAAGTTTCACCAATGTGTTGGTGAAGCGCTGAGACGCGCTTTTTTCGAGACCGGAAATCTGTGAAATCTGTGACAGGCTTAAATCGCGCAGGCCCAGTTCTCTCTGTCCGGTGCGAAAGGCATGCAGCACCGCAAAGCCTTTTTCGACCGAGCCCACGAATAATGTGTCGGGACGTTCACGCGCAGGTGAATCATGGCGGATGACAGCCATTCATATCTCTCTTGACCATGGAGCCGGTGCTTATTACGATATTGAATCATAACAACATGTGTTAAATAATAATACAACACAGCAGGTTGCGTTTGTTCATGTCGCGTCAGTATGGGGAGGAGATGTCGGACAGCGCGGGTAGGGATATTGCCCGCTCGCGGTCACGTTATTACGCCTCGCCACCACTTTCTCATTCCAGGCCACAGATTCCAGATTTGCTAAACCGCGACTGCGCGCACATGGTGTTATGCACATGAGCCGTCATGAAAAGGGAGAAAACAGTGCTTAAGAGATACCCGGTTTTATTCGCAGGGGCCCTCGCGACAGCGATCGCTTTTGCCGCAAGTCCGGTCAAGGCCGGCAAAGCAGACGATACTTTGAGCTGGTCGACCGACCGCGAGGTCAGTGTCGTCGATCCTTACTATAACCGTACGCGTGAATTGGTTGTTATGGGCCATCTCGGCTGGGACGGGCTGATGTTCCGTGACATCTCAACCGGTGAGTTCAAGCCGTTGCTGGCCACCAAGTGGGAATGGAAAGACAATGTCACGCTGATCGTTGAATTGCGAAACGACGTGAAGTTCCACGATGGTTCAACATTCGACGCTGACGACGTCGTCTACACGATCAATCATGTGACCAGCAAGGACAATGCCGTTGTTACCTATGCCAATGTGAAATATATGAAGGACGCTGTGAAGCTTGGCTCTCACAAGGTTCAGATCAACCTGCACAAGCCGTTTCCGGCCACAATTGCCTATCTGGCCGGCGCAGTGTTCATGCTGCCGAAAGGTCACTATGACAAGGCACCGACCAAGCCGGACGGAAAAAAAGACTATGGCTCGGTCAAGCCAAATGGGACTGGTCCTTACAAGTGGAAGGAAACCAAGTCTGGCGAATATGTCCTTTGGGAAAAGAACACCTCATATTTCAGCGGTCCGAAGGGCAAGCCCTCGATTGGCAAGGTGAAGTTCCGTACCATCAAGGAAATGAACACCCAGATTGCCGAGCTGCTGACGGGCGGACTGGACTGGATTTGGGACGTCCCGAAAGATCAGGCAGAGCGCCTTGAGAGCCAGGGCAAGGTCACGGTTGAAAATGCCAAGACCATGCGCGTCTCCTATATCGCCTTCGATGTGGATGGCTCCTCCGAGAGCAAGCAATTCAAGGACAAGAAGGTCCGCATGGCTGTTGCCCATGCGATCAACCGCGAATCCATCACCAAGAATCTTGTAGGTCCGGCATCGGTTGTTATCCATTCGCCGTGCCACCCGGACCAGTTTGGCTGCACGAGCGATGTTCCCAAGTGGAACTACGACCCTGCAAAGGCCAAGAAGCTGCTTGCCGAGGCTGGCTTTCCGAACGGTTTCGAGACCGAAATCGGCGCCTATCGCCAGCGTGAATTTACCGAAGCGGTGATTGGCGATCTTGCCAAGGTTGGCATTAAAGCCAAGTTGAACTTCATGGCTTACCGCGCCCTGCGTGATCTGGCCCAGAAGGGCAAGACGCCGTTTCATCACATGACCTGGGGTTCGAACTCGATCCCCGATGCGTCCGCTATTACCGGTGTGTTCTTTAGCGGCGGCAAGGACGATCCTGCCGATGATCCGGAAGTGAACAAGGCCATTCAGGATGCCGGCACGACCACCGACTCGGCAAAACGTGAAGAACTCTACAAGAAAGCGATGACCAAGATCGCCGGAGAGCTGTACTGGCTGCCGATGTTCACCTACGCCAAATACTATGTTTACTCGAAGGATCTCGACTTCAAAACCACGCCGGATGAAATTCCACGCTTCTACAGCGCCAAGTGGAAATAAGCGGTTGATCTAGGACACCGACAATACCCGGTCCGGCAAACTCGCCGGGCCGGGATGCACTTTAACTCCGGGGGCAAGCGGCGATGTTGGCATATGCATTGAAGCGGCTGGGTGTGGCCCTTCTCGTCGCGCTGACCGTCTCCATTATTACATTTTCGATGGTTTATCTGCCGGGCGATCCGGCGATGGCGTTGGCGCCTGAATCGGCATCCCAGGAAGACATCGAACATATCCGCCGTGTCTATGGCTTCGACCGGCCGATACTGGTTCAGTATCTCGATTGGCTGGTACACGCTGTACAGGGTGATTTTGGCCACTCGCACTATCTCAATGAACCCGCGGCAAATGTTATTTTCGACCGCCTGCCGACAACGATGCTGCTCGGCGCCTGCGCCATTACCTTTGCACTGCTTCTGTCTATCCCGCTTGGCGTACTGGCAGCCATCCGGCCCAACTCCCTGATTGACCGGTTCGCGCTTGCCCTCGCGGTTGTCGGGCAAGCAATGCCAACTTTCTGGTTCGCGCTGACGATGATGCTCTGGTTCGGGATCACGTGGCGATTGTTGCCCATAACCGGGACAGCCAGCTGGAAGAACTTCGTCATGCCGGCGATTGCGCTTGGCTATTATGTGACCCCCGGCGTCATGCGCCTGACGCGCGCCGGCATGTTGGAAGTTCTGGCTTCTGACTATATTCGCACGGCCCGCGCCAAGGGGTTGCAGCCCATGCGGGTGCTGTTCAAGCATGCGCTTCGCAACGCCATTCTCCCGGTCGTCTCTCTGGCCGCCGTCCAGTTCGGTTTCATGCTGGGCGGGTCAATCGTGATTGAAACGATTTTTGCGATTAACGGTCTCGGGTTTCTAGCCTGGGAATCCATACAGCGCGCCGATCTGCCGATGATGCAGGCGATCGTGCTGGTGCTTTCGGTATTTTATATCGCCCTAACCCTACTGGCCGATTTGCTGAACGCATTCCTCGATCCGCGCATCAGGGTGAGCTGACATGGCAAATGTTTCCCTTGCACGAGCTGGAATTCCGACGGCGGAAGAAATTCTTGAGCCGTCACCTGGCGCCATGCTTCGCCGGCGAATTTTCGGAAATATAGGGCTTCTTTTCGGTGCGGTGGTGCTTTTGACGATTGTTTTCATGGCCCTGTTCGCGGGCGTGATATCGCCTGGCGATCCGTATGATCAGGTTCTCTCGCGCAAGCTTATTCCGCCGATCTGGCATGATGGTCCCAAGGTCACGTGGGAGCATCCGCTGGGAACCGACGCCCTTGGCCGCGACTATCTTACCCGGCTTTTCTATGGCGCACGCATATCGCTGTTTATCGGGTTCGCTGCGATGTTGATTTCGGGCGTTATCGGCACAACGCTTGGTGTTCTGGCGGGATATTTTGGTGGACGGGTCGATATGGTCGTCAATTTCATCCTCACCACGCGACTGTCGCTGCCAGTGGTTCTGGTGGCGCTGGCCGTTGTGTCGCTGATCGGTTCATCCCTGACCGTGGTCATCTGGGTGCTGGGCCTGTTGATCTGGGACCGTTTTGCCGTCGTCATGCGCAGTGCCACTCAGCAAATCCGCAACCTGGAATTCGTCTCCGCCGCGCAGGCATTGGGATGTTCCACGCCGCGCATCATACTCAGTGAAATCATTCCCAACATCGCCAATCATCTGATTGTCGTCGCCACCCTGGAAATGGCCCACGCAATCCTGCTGGAAGCAGCACTCTCCTTCCTCGGCCTTGGCGTCCAGCCGCCGGAGCCAAGCTGGGGGCTCATGGTTGCCGAGGCGAAGGGCCTCATATTCTTTGACTCCTGGCTCATTGGCATCCCCGGTGCAGCGATATTCATCCTGGTTCTCTCCATCAACCTTGTCGGTGATGGCATCCGCGATGTGACAGCGCCGGAAAATCGGAACTGATCCCGTGGCGCAACCGATCCTGGAAATCGAAAATCTGTGTGTGGACATCAAGGTGCCCTCGGGGCTTCTGCGCGCGGTGCAGAATATCAACTTCTCGGTCGCCAAGGGTGAAACGCTTTGCATTGTTGGGGAGTCTGGATGCGGCAAGTCTATTACGGCACTTTCACTCATGAACTTGCTGCCCAGAACGGCGACGCGCAGTGCGGACAAGCTGATGCTGGACGGGAGAGACCTTCGCGGGTTGGGCGAGCGCGAAATGTCCGATCTGCGCGGCAATCGTATGGCGATGATCTTCCAGGAGCCGATGACCTCCCTCAATCCGGCTTATTCAATTGGCAACCAGCTCGAAGAGGCAATGCAGCGTCACCGCAATGTCGGCACGGGCGAAGCGCGTGACCGCGCAGTGTTCCTGCTGGAAAAGGTCGGCATCACTGGAGCCCGCGGCAGGCTGGGACAATATCCGCACCAGCTTTCAGGGGGTTTGCGACAGCGCGTGATGATCGCCATGAGCTTGATGTGCGAGCCCGCGCTCATCCTGGCTGACGAACCAACTACGGCGCTGGATGTAACCATTCAGGCACAGATACTTCATCTGCTTGCTGATCTGCGTGACGAGTTCGAAACGAGCCTCATCCTGATCACCCATGATCTTGGTATTGTTGCGCGCGTCGCCGACCGGGTCGCGGTCATGTATGCAGGTGAATTTGTCGAAACCGGAACCACCGAGCAGGTGTTCAATGCGCCCTCGCATCCTTACACACAAGGGCTGCTGCGGTGCATCCCGATACCGGGTAAAACCAAACGCGGCGAACATCTGGGCGCCATTCCCGGTATTGTTCCCAACCTCGTGGGCGAGATGCAGGGTTGTCATTTCGCGAGCCGGTGCTCCCATGTCCATGATGCCTGCCAGTCGGGGCATATTGCGCTTCGCGCTTCCTTTGAGGAGAGCCATCAATATCGCTGTGTGCTGACGCCGAAGGTCTGTGCAGCCAATAGCAAACGCAAGGTTGTGGCATGAGCGATCCTGTCATCGAAGTCTCGGATGTCACCCGGACATTCATGATCAGCGCCGGGTTCATGCGCGGCAAGAAACCGCTGCATGCGGTCAATGGCATTACGCTCGATGTCGAACGCGGTGAAGTTTTGGGGATCGTTGGTGAATCTGGGTGCGGAAAGACCACCCTCGCCAAGATGATGCTTGGCCTGTTACCGCCGACTTCGGGCACCCTGCGCCTCGATGGAAAAGCCGTAGGTTCGGCAGACAGGATCGAGGTCGCGCGTATCCTTCAGCCCATATTCCAGGATCCCTATTCCTCACTCAACCCGCGCAAGTCCATTGGCGACATCATCATGCTGCCGCTCAGGGTGCAGAATGATCCAAACCCCGAGACCTGGCAAAGCCGTGCGGAAGCGATCATGGATCTTGTGGGTCTGCCGAAACGCGTGATCAACAATTTCCCCAACCAGCTTTCGGGTGGCCAGCGCCAGCGCGTGGCAATCGCGCGGGCACTGATAAACCGCCCGAAAATTGTCATCTGCGATGAGCCCACGAGCGCACTCGACGTTTCGGTTCAATCGCAGATCCTCAATCTGCTGCAGGATTTGCGTTCCGAGTTCAATCTGACCTACGTGCTTATCAGCCATAACCTGGCCGTGGTCGAACATATGGCGACGCGCGTTGCCGTGATGTATCTGGGGCGTATTGTCGAGCAGGCGGATACCGAAACACTCTTCAAGTCTCCCAGACATCCCTACACTGAAGCACTGCTTGGTTCGGTGCTGACACCGGTACCAGGACTTGGCGTGCCGGATACGCATCTGGGGGCTGCTTATCCAAACCCCATTGACCCCCCATCTGGCTGCACCTTCCATCCGCGCTGCGCGAAGGTGATGGACCATTGTTCCAATCAGGTTCCTCCAACGATCGGCGCAAACGGAACGATGGTTGAGTGTCACCTCTATGCAGATGGCTTGGGTCAGAAAGCCAAGGGTAAAAAAACGCGCAAAGGAAAAAGAAAATGAGCAGCGTGGCCAGCCGGTCGGGTGCCATATCCCGTGTCTGTGAATATTTCGATGACGGCACTTTTGAGAAAGAGCTGGCACACCGAGTTGCGTTTCGCACCGAGAGTCAGCGTCCCGAAGGGTTGCCGGAGCTGCACCGCTATATCGCTGAAGAAATGATTCCGGCTTTCGAGGCGGTGGGGTTTACATGCCGTGTTTACGAAAACCCGTTTGATGGTTGCGGCCCGTTCCTGCTTGCCGAACGTCACGAGGATGACGCGCTGCCTACTGTTCTGGGCTATGGCCATGGCGATGTGATCCAGGGATTGGATGATCAGTGGACCAAAGGCGAGGGGCCCTGGGTCGCAGCACGTGACGGCGACAGGATTTACGGGCGCGGTACGGCCGACAACAAGGGACAACATACCATCAATATGGCGGCCATGCGCTGTGTGCTGGAGGAGCGGGGTTCTCTCGGTTTCAATGCCAAGGCGCTTATTGAAATGGGCGAGGAGAACGGGTCGAAAGGCCTGCGCGAAGTTGTCAGAGAAAATAAGGAAGACTTTACCGCTGACGTATTCATCGGTTCCGACGGGCCGCGGGTCCGCTCAGACTGGCCGACGGTCACCCTCGGCAACCGTGGCGGGGAGCCATTTGATCTGCTTGTTGATTTGCGCGAAGGCGCACATCATTCGGGAAACTGGGGAGGCCTTCTGGCAAGCCCCGGTGCCATTCTCTCCAATGCCCTGGCGACGATAGTGGATGCAAATGGTGCCATCCAGATCGAGGAGTGGCTGCCACCGCCTGTTTCAAACTCGGTTCGTGTGGCGCTCAAGGACATTGAGATTGACCCCGGCGTAGATGGTCCTGAGATCGATCCCACCTGGGGACAGCCCGGACTGACGCCTGCGGAAAAGGTTTACGCCTGGAATTCGTTTGAAGTCCTGGCGATGAAAATCGGTGATCCCGACAAGCCGGTGAACGCCATACCGGGCAAGGCCTGGGCCCATTGCCAGCTCCGTTACGTGGTTGGAACCGACAAGGACAATCTGATTCCTGCGCTGAAGAAGCATCTGAAGAAACACGGTTTCGACAATGTGCAGGTGCTGCCGCCGCATCCCGCCAATACAGGCGGTTTTGTCGCGACCCAGACGGACATGGATCATCCCTGGTCAAAGTGGGTGCGCCAATCCATCGCCCAGACGACCGGTGAGCAACCTGCTGTAATACCAAGCATGGGCGGGTCGATCGGCAACGACATTTTTACTGATATTCTGGGTTTGCCCGCAATCTGGATACCTCACTCTTATGCCGCCTGTTCCCAGCACGCGCCTGATGAGCATGTTCTTGCCTCAATCTCGCGAAACGCGCTGGAGCTGATGGCTGGATTGTATTGGGATCTGGGTGAAGGCATCACCCCGGGGAGGGCCTAACATGTCACGCGATCAGGCCATTGATCACGCGCTCTCCTGCTATGACGATGATGGCGACGAAGGATACTACGCCCGTCTTGCCGAACTGGTGGCGGTCAAGACTGAAAGCCAGAATCCAAACCGGATGAGCGAGCACTACACCTACCTCAATGATCACATGACTCCTGCGGCTGATCGCCTTGGCTATAAATGCCGCGTCTTTGACAATCCATTCGAAGGGTGCGGACCGGTGTTTCTGGCTGAGCGCATCGAAGACGAGAGACTGCCCACGCTGCTTTGCTACGGTCATGGTGATGTCGTGCTGGGCATGGAAGGCCAGTGGGAAGAAGACCGCGATCCCTGGGCGCTCACGGTTGATGGCGACAGGATTTACGGGCGCGGAACGGCCGACAATAAAGGCCAGCATCTGGCCCATATGGTCGCGCTTGAAGCCATACGAAACACACGTGGCAAGCTGGGCTTTAACTCCAAGATAGTGATCGAACAGGGCGAGGAAAATGGCTCAAAGGGCTTTCGCGAAGTCCTGGCTGACAACCGGGACGCTTTTTCAGCAGATGCCTTTTTTTCCTCCGATGGCCCCCGCGCCAATATTGCTGAACCCAATATCTCGTTGGGCAACCGGGGTTGTCTCAACTTCAACCTGGTGGCCAACTTCCGTGAGGGCGGGCATCACTCCGGCAACTGGGGTGGCCTGTTGCGCTCCCCGGCGGTGAGGCTGACGCACGCGCTCTCCAGCATCATCACCCCCAAGGGTGAATTACTGGTGGAGGGCTGGCGGCCTAAAGGCATCCCGCAATCCGTTCGTGATGCAGTTGAGGGTGCGAACCGCTCGGCAGGAGAGGATGGCCCTGGCATCGATGTCGATTGGGGCGAACCTGGTCTGACCGGAGCAGAGAAGGTTTCCATCTGGAACAGTTTTGAAGTTTTGGCGTTGCAGATCGGCAATCCGGACCGGCCGGTCAATGCCGTACCACCCTGGGCGCGGGCCTGCTGCCAGTTGCGCCATGTGATCGAGACACACCAGGAAGATATATTGCCCATCCTGCGTGCCCATCTCGACGAGCGCGGCTTTACCGACATCGAATTCGAGGACCCGCCGGAAGAAAACCGGGGCTATTTTTCACCGGGCCGGACCAATCCCGATCATCCCTGGGCGAGCTGGTTGAGAGGCGCGGTGGAGCGCGTTGGCGATGGCAAATGCGGGGTCGTGCCCTGTTCTGGAGGATCAAACGTTACCGGCACCATAGGTAGCGAACTCGGCATGCCGTTTTCCTGGTTGCCCATGAGTTACCTGGCCTGCTCGCAGCACGCGCCCAATGAGCACATACTGCGCCCGCTGATGCGCGAAGGGATGGCGCTGATCACGGGCGTATATTGGGAAATGGGAAACAAAGAAGGCGGTTACAGACCATGACGAAACCCTGCGATCTATCTGCTCTGGAAGCACGGCGGTTGATCGGCCGCAAGGACCTCTCGCCGGTTGAGCTTGTTGAGAGCTGCATCAGCCGCATCGGCAAGGTCGATGGTACACTCAACGCGATCACGGCACTTGACGAGGACGGATCGCGCAGCGCCGCCAAGGAGGCCGAGCAGGCTGTCATGGACGGCGAGCCGCTGGGTGTTCTCCACGGACTTCCAATTGGTATCAAGGACTTGCAGGCTACCAAGGGCCTGCGCACCACATGGGGCTCATTGCTGTATGAAGATCATGTGCCTGACCATGACGACTCCGTCGTGGCCAATATCCGCGCGGAAGGCGGCATCATACTCGCCAAAACCAATACACCTGAATTCGGCGCCGGCGCCAATACCACGAACAGGGTGTTCGGACCGACGGGCAATCCGTTTGATCCGGACAAAACCTGCGGCGGCTCGTCCGGCGGCTCCGGCGTGGCCGTCGCGACAGGTATGGTTCCACTGGCGACGGGATCAGATCATGGTGGGTCCCTGCGCACGCCTGCAACCTTCTGCGGCGTGGTGGGCTTTCGCCCTTCGCCCGGTCTTGTGCCACGCACCACGCGGCCCGTGGCGCTGTTGCCCATGCCGGTTCTGGGACCCATGGCGCGCTCGGTCGGCGATGCGCATCTGCTGCTTCAGGCACAGCTCGATCATGACAAGGATGATCCCTTCTCCAGCGATGATGTGCTGCGCATTCCCGATACGCTTTCGGGTGTAGATCTTGGCACTCTGCGTGTGGCCGTCTCCGCCGATCTCGGCTGTGCGCCGCTCGACAATGAAATCTCCAAGGTGTTTGCGAAGAAGGTCAAGCGCATTGGTTCATTCTTTGCCGAAACGCAAACTCGTGATCCCGACCTTACTGATGTGCATGAAGCCTTTGAAATCCTGCGGGCGGTGCAGTTCGTCGCCGCTCACAAGGAGCGGCTTGAGAACAACCGCGACCAGTTGGGGCCAAACGTCATCAATAACACCGAGCGGGGCTTGGAATATTCGCTCCCCGATGTCGCCTGGGCGCACAAGGTGCAGACCGGGCTTTACACCCGCTTCCGTGCCTTTTTCGATGACGCCGACATTCTCATCTGCCCGGCCGCTGCCGTCAGCCCGTTCCCGCATGCAGATTTGTTCGTGGAAGAAATAAACGGCGAGAAAATGCCGACCTACATGCGCTGGCTGGCCATGACCTATGCGCTGACCATGGCGCTGCCTTCAGCGGTGTGCTTGCCCTGCGGCACCGACCATCTGGGGATGCCGTTTGGCATCCAGGTTGTCGGCCCCATCGGGTCGGATGCTTTCGTGCTGGAGGTGGCTTTCGCGCTTGAGCAGGCCTTGGCGCAAAGCAAGAAGACGGCGCGGCCCAAGCCTGATCTTAAGAAGCTCGCAAAGGCGGCCAAATGACTCACGGCATCGTCAGCGCACCGCAGCCGGAGGCGGTAGAGGCCGGCGCCGATGCTCTTCAAAAGGGCGGCAATGCGGTCGATGCCGCGATTGCCTGCGCTTTGGTGCAAACTGCAGTCGACCCGCAAATGTGCGGCATTGCGGGCTTTGGCTCCATGCATCTTTACCTGTCCGAGGCGGGCAAACACCTGTTTCTGGATTTTCATGGCAGGGCTCCATCGAAAGCCACACCAGAGATGTGGGAAGACCTGATCATCAAGGAAGCGGAGGACGGCTTCGGTTTTATCCTGAAGGATTACGTCAACGACATCGGCTATGGCGCGATCACGACACCGATGAGCCTGCGGGCCTATGATGAAGCGCTCAAGCGCTATGGCACGATGACACTGGCCGAGTTGATTGAGCCAGCCATAGGCTATGCCGAGAACGGCATGCTGGTGCGCCCGCACATCAACTATTTCTGGAATTCAGATGAGGGTGGCGGCAAGGCCCCTCATTCCATGCGGCTCACCGAAAATGCCGAAGCACGCAAGATCTACGTCAAGTCTGACGGCTCGCTGCACCGCCTTGGCGAGACCGTTTGCAACCCCGACATGGCTGAAACATACCGGTGTATAGCCCGTGAAGGTGTTGATGATTTTTACACGGGTGAGATCGGCAAGCGTATCATCACCGACATGGAAGCCAATGGCGGGCTGCTGACTGCAGAGGACTTGCAGGATGCCATGCCAAAAGAGGCAGACCCACTGTGGGGCGAGTATCGCGGGCTTCGCGTCGCCACCAACCAGCCGCCCGGTGGCGGGGTGATGATACTCGAGATGTTGAATATTCTTGAGAATTTCGATCTTGGCAAAATGGGGCACAACTCACCTGATTATATCGCCACGGTCTCGGAGGCTATGAAGATCGCGACCGTGGACAAGGACAATCATGTTGGCGACCCGAACTTTGTCGATATTCCGCTGGAACATCTGACCTCGAAGGATTACGGGGCGGAAATGGCGGCCCGCATCAAGAGCGGCGAGAAAACCCATGTGCCACGCTTCAACCCCGGTGGTACGGAGTCGAAAGACACCACCCACGTGTCCACCGCCGACGAGCACGGCAATTGTGTCTCGCTGACCCATTCTCTCGGCATGCCGTCCGGTGTCATCACGCCGGGGCTTGGCTTCATGTATTGCGGCTGCATGGCTGTGTTCGATCCGCGTCCCGGGCACACGGGCTCGATAGCACCAGGCAAGTCGCGCTTTACCGCCATGTGCCCAACTATCCTCTTCAAGGGCGATGATCCGTTCTTCGTGGTTGGTGCGCCTGGCGCGACCTTCATCACCATGGGCGTGCTTCAGGCTATCCTCAACGCGGTCGATTTTGGCATGAACGCGCAAGAGGCGGTCATGGCTGCGCGCTTTTGCACCAACTCCGAGACCATTGATGTGACCAACCGCATTACGCGGCGCACGCAAGCTGAGCTGGAGAAACGCGGCTATCCCGTGCGCCGCTCACCGCTCAGCTATCACTTTGCCGGCGTTCACGCGCTGTGCAAGACCAATGCCGGCTGGGATGGTGGCGCGGATCCGGGACGTGACGGCATGGCCATGTCGGTATGAGCGGGATTTAAAAATGACAAAGCGTGTGCTGATTGCCGGATTCAAACACGAGACCAATACCTTCTCGAAACTGCCCACCGAACTCGATGCCTACCGTGCCCGTGCCCTGTATGTGGGCGAGGAGGAGATGCGGGCCGCCTATACCGGTACCAATACTGAAATTGCCGGGTTCATGGACGCCTGCGAAAAGCATGGTTGGGAACCGGTGCTGGCGGTGGCGGCTGACGCAACCCCCTCGGGCAAGGTTACAAAAGAGGCCTTCGATATAATTTCCGGCATGATCCTCGATGCGATCGAGAGACAAGGCCCAATCGATGCGATTCTACTGCAGCTTCATGGTGCGATGGTCTCGGAAGAGCATGATGATGGCGAAAGTGCGCTGCTTTCCCTGATACGCGCGAAGGTCGGACGCAGCCTTCCCATAGGCGTTACCCATGACCTGCATGCCAACGTGACGGACCTGACATGTGACTTGGCCGACGTGCTGGTGAGCTACCGCACCTATCCGCATATCGATATGCACGAGACGGCGACGAAGTGCGCGGACCTGATCGCGCGGACGCTGGCCGGTGAGATAAGCCCCAAGGTCTGGGTGGCGCGCGGGCCGCAACTGGACGGTGTCGATCACGGCCGAACCACATCACCCGGTCCCATGCTCGAGATACTCGATATGGCGGATGGGCTAACCGGGAAGCACGACCTCCTCTCGGCGTCGGTGAATGCGGGCTTTCCCTGGGCCGATGTCGACTATGTCGGTCCCACGGCCATTGTCGTGGCCGATAGCGGGAACAACGGGGCCGAGGTCGCGGTCAATGTGCTTCGCGAAGAGCTATGGCGCACCCGCGAGACGATCACCATCGATCTGGTGAGCGCGCAAGCCGCAATTGCGCAGGCGCGCGAGACGGGTATGGCGGACGGCCCGTTCGTAATCGCTGACTTTGCCGACAATCCCGGCGGTGGCGGCTACGCAGATTCAACGGGCTTACTACGCGCCATGATTGACGCGGACGTTGAGAAAGCGGCCTTTTCAGCCCTGTATGATCCGGCGAATGTCGCGGCCTGCCAACAAGCGGGTGAGGGTGCGGAGATAGAGCTGAACCTTGGCGGCAAATGTGAGCCGTCTCTGGGAGAACCCATTGCCGCGAGCGGAACCGTGACCGGTCTCTATGACGGCGGGTTCAAGCTCGAAGGTCCGATGTCCACGGGTCTGTCTATTAATCTGGGGCCGGTTGCCGTGTACCGGGTTGGCGGCATCGATGTTGTTCTGGCCTCGCGCCGGGCGCAAAATTACGATCTTCAGTATTTCAGGGCTTTTGGCATCGAGCCAATGGAACGCGCCATCCTGGGCATTAAATCCGCCCAGCATTTCCGTGCCGACTATGCACCGATTGCTTCAGGTATTTCTGTGGTTGACGAAGGCGGCGGGATCACCTCGCACAACTTCAAGGCACTCGACTACAAACACGCGCGCCGTCCCCTGTGGCCGCTTGATGATATCAAGTCATAAAGTTTAGAGCCGGGTCAGCCCGGCCTGACCGGGAAAGAGGAATGTCTGCCATTCACCCTTCAGCAGCAAAGGGATACGCCAAAAAGGCTGAAGCCTATGATCGGGGCAGGCCGGATTATCCATCAGAGGTCGATCAATGGCTCATTGACGATCTCGGGATGGACCCATCGAGTGCGGTTCTTGAACTGGGGGCGGGGACGGGAAAATTTACTCGGCGTCTGCTGGCTACAGGGGCGAGCGTCACGGCCGTTGAGCCGGTTCCTGCAATGCAGGCGATTTTACGTCTGGCTGCCCCAAACGCTGAAACCATAGTCGGGACAGCCGAGGATATCCCACTCAACAATGAGACAATCGACATCGTCGTCTGTGCGCAATCATTTCACTGGTTTGCAACACCCACTGCGCTTGCCGAGATTGACAGGGTTCTGAAGCCCGGTGGAATACTGGGCCTAGTTTGGAACATACGCGATGAACGAACCGGCTGGGTGGCCGCATTAAGCGCCATCATGGCTCAATTCGCAGGGGAGACACCGCGATACAACACGGGAAACTGGCGGCGCCTGTTCCCGGCCAAAGGTTTTGGTCCATTTCAGGAAAAGCACTTTGCGCATGGCCATACCGGACCACCCGAACAGGTCATCGTCGATCGTGTTCTTTCGATCAGTTTCATTGCTGCTTTGCCTCTTGCTCAGCAGCAGCTCATCGAGACCCGGATTGGAGACCTGATCGCGGCAACGCCATCCCTTGCGGGGAAAGACGAGGTAACTTTCCCGTACGAGACGGTTGCACATAGTTGCACCAAAGCCGGTTAGATTGAGCTGCATCTGCCTCCATCGTCGGGATCTGACACCAGTTTGTGAAGATATTTGTAAAAAGAACACCTGTGCGGGTGGTATCATGAATGACGTTCGGTGCCGGGGGGGACTAATCCGGAGCCTTGATATCCATGCGAACGCTCCTTCTCCCGCCTTTGATTTTCACGACCTATACGGTTGTATTGCTTTCTGTCGTCTGGCTTCTCACGCCTCGTCCTGCTCCTAACCTTGAGCAAAACACCATCTGTATCGCAGCGGTGGAATTGGGATTTTCGTGTGATTTGAGGAAACATCAGGGTCCCGATAAGGACGCCATGATTGATGAACTAAATGTGGAATCCTTCTGAGTGAGAATCATGAGGTATTGCACACCAATTTCAGGGCGCTCCAAGTTGTCATAATCATCCCCTGCCGGTCAGTATTCTATGACCCGAAGCAGTTGTGCCAGTCAGCGAGGCAACAGGACACCACAAACCATCGCTAGAAAACCACCAATGGCCAATATTGAAAAGGCGGCACCCCATGCCAGGACACCGGGGGCAAGGTCCAGGGTTAATCCAAATGCAACCGGGGCCAGGGCGCCTGCACCAACGCCAAGAACGGACCGCAGACCCAGCGCGCGTCCAAGTTTCTGTGCGGGCACGGCCTGCGTCATTGCGGCAGAAAGAACCGATGAATCTCCAATGGTCGCGAAGCCGTATACTGCAGCGATGCCAAGCAGCAGGGGTGCAGTTATTTCGCCTAACCATCCTATGGAGATGGAACACAAGGCGCCAAGCAGGGCGAAGGCGATCAAAACGCTTCGGATGCCAAATTTGTCTGCTGCATATCCCGACAGAAAGGACGCGAAGAAACCCGACAGGTGAAGCGCCAGCGCAGTCCACAGACCCAGCTCAATAGGAGACATTTTCCCCCTGGTCAAGATAGCCGCCGCGAGAAACGCCGGAATCCATGCCCAGGCACCAAACAGCTCCCAACAATGCCCGATGTATCCTATTGTTAGCAGCCTGGCGCGGCGCAGCATCGACCTGTCGCTGTCCGTGTCAGGAAGCTTGACGCTCTCCAACTGGTCGCGCGCGCTCCGAACGGCCAGAACTCCCAGCCCCCAGCCTGCCACCGTTATGAGCCCTGTGCCGAGAAAGGCCATCTGGTAGCTGTATAATGAGAGTAGCACTGTCGATAGAAAAATTGAGATCACGTAACCGGCGGACATTCCGGCCAACACCCACCCGACTGCGGACGCGGTTTTTGCATGCGGTGTGTTTGCCGATACAAGCATGATGGCGGGTGTGTAGGTTCCTCCCTGGGACAGGCCCAGGAGCGAAACAAAAACTATCGCCGAGTCGAAGGATCTAGCGAACAGGGCAAACAGAAGAGCCGATACTGCGGCAAAAATCGTGGCCGTGTTGAACACCCGTTTGGCGCCTATGCGGTCGCACAGATATGAAGCAACAAGGAGCGATATTGCGAAAGCGGCGGTGAACACCCCCTGGACAATCCCGGCTTTTGTCGCGCTCATCTGCCACTCGACGATCAATATGCTGAGGCAGGCAGGATAGGTCATGAAGATTGCGGTGGTGCAGACTCTCGCCAGAACAAGGACGGGTAAATTGAGTGAGGGACTTGGACCTGCACCAACAGACAGCGTTGTCATGGGAATGGCCTGATATGTTTGCGGCCACAAACACCGCCGAGAACGCGAATTATTAAGGCACGAAACACAGTCGCAAGACCGATGTCACAGCAGAATTTGGCATATGTCCGCTAGTGGCACAAAGCGGACATTCCAACCTACCCTGATTCATGTCCGCTTTCAGTGGGCAAAACGGGCATGGGATTCTCCGCCCAGTTTGTATTCCGAGAAACGGAAACGGATTTTCTGCTGTTTGCCGGGCACTCAATCAACTTATCACCCCTAATTAACCAATAAGCCGCACACTCTCCAATCCTTGCAGGGCTAGGAGGACCAAAATTGGCTTTCAAATCCAAAAGACAAATTTTTTCGTTTCTTGCGATCACCGTAGTCGCAATCATTTCCATGGGGCTTGCTCTGCAACTGACTATGCGCGCCCAAGAGCTTCTAATCGAAAAAGAGGGAGCCAGAAGTGCGCTCCAATGGGCACAATCACTTAAGTCGCTTTACGGAGTTACCAGCCATGTTTTTGCTGAGAAAGACCCGGAAGCACTAAAGACACTCTCCCAAAAAATCCTTACCCGGGATGATGTCGTCCACTACGAATTTTTTAGCAGTGAGGGGAAGCGGGTATTAAGTGGCGGCAGGCTTGGTGAGGCCGCCAATCAGAGAATTGCAGAACGCACAAATCAGAAGATTGATAGAAAACACAAAACGCATCTTGAGCGCGGAACGGGTACCGGATTACCCACGCTTTACACAATCACAAACGTGCCGTTCATGGATGGGAGTCGTTTTCTGGGATCAATCAGAATTTACTCTGATCAGACAGGTCGTTCGGTCATCTACAAGCAGGCCTTTGGTTTCCTCACGGCCGGGTTGATTATCGTTTTGGCCCTCGCTTCATCCATTGCCGGTACAATCGTCGCTAGGAAAATAAAGGAACACCAAAAAGTTGAAAACCGCGTCCGCTACCTCGCCCACCATGACTCACTGACGGGTTTGATGAATCGAGCGAGTTTCAGTGATGCGATTGAAGATGCACTGGAAACTGCCAAATCCAAAACAGGAGGGTCTTCGCAAACTGGGTTATTGTGGATCGACCTGGACTACTTCAAGGAAGTGAACGACACGCATGGCCATGCGATTGGAGACGCGCTTTTGAAGAAAGTCGCCCTTACGCTGCTTGAAAGCGTCAGCGAAGGCGAAATGGTCGGCAGGGTTGGCGGTGACGAATTTGCAATTCTGTGCCGCCCAAGCCGTTCGAAAACTGAAATCAAGCAACTGGCCGAGTCCCTGTGCGACAATCTCAATACTTTCGTGAACATTGATGATCGTTTCATACCCTGCGGTGCCTGCATCGGCATCGCGGTAGCTCCTTCAGACGGTGAAACCGCAATCGAACTGACAAAGTCAGCAGATCTCGCAATGTACAATGCCAAAGCGGAGGGCCGTCACGGCTATCGCTTTTACGATGTTGGCATGCACGAGAAAGTTAGAGAGCGGCGTGAACTCGAACTGGATCTTGCGAACGCGCTGCAGAATTCCGAGCTGGAAGTTCACTACCAGCCTCAGCTGAATCTTGAGACAGGTGTAATTGATGCCTACGAAGCACTCGTTCGCTGGAATCATCCTGCAAAAGGTGCAATCGAACCTGGTATATTTGTTCCCGTCGCGGAAGAAACGGGTCTTATCAATCAGTTGGGCGAGTGGGTGCTTCAGCAAGCCTGCAAAGATGCATCCCAATGGAGCGCTGGAGAGCGAATTGCTGTCAATCTATCCCCCGCGCAATTCAAGAATGATCACGTCGTGAAGATGGTAGCTGATGCACTTGCAGACAGTGGGCTAAAGCCGGAAAGGCTTGAACTGGAAATTACTGAATCGCTTCTCTTCAATGACCCGCAACACGCAATCGCAAGCCTAACGGCGCTCAAAAGTATGGGTGTCAGGATTGCCATGGATGACTTTGGAACTGGCTATTCAAGTCTCGCGCATTTATGGCGGTTCCCGTTCGACAAGATCAAAATTGATCGCTCGTTTATTAAAAACATGGACGACAATCCGAAGATCAAAAAGATCATATCGTCAATCCTTGATCTCGGCCGTGCGCTAAATATTTCCATTACCGCTGAAGGTATCGAGCATTCCACACAAGAGAGCTTCTTGCGCGATGGCAATTGCGAATATGTGCAAGGCTTCCTGTATGGGAAAGCGAAACCGAACGCAGAATTGAATATTGATGAAGTCCAGGAAAATCCCGTTCAGAACGAAACACCCACCAGCCGGATGGTGCAGGTCTTGAGGGATGTTGACGCACAATCCGATCTTTCACCGGAAGCCAGCGCCCAGATACTCAAGGCGCTTGTGAAAATGGTCGATCTACAATCCAAGGGCCCACCAGCAGAACAGAATCCAAGAGCGAATTTGGAACCAACCGGCTAACCCGGAAGGTCCGCTCTTCGTACCGAGCGGTCAAACCAGTCATTGTGGTTTTATCTTCGATTTTTGGGGCGAAGCTGACATGCTTCTCAGCGGTCCTGCGGATGCCCATTCCGGGGTGCCCGCTGCACGACTTTCTCAGAGTAGTTTCCTGAGTTCTTCACGAAGTTCATCGCGCAAATTATTTCGCGCCAGGGCGAAGCTGGTATTGGCCAGTTGATAACCGACCTTCGATCCGCAATCGAAGCTCCGGCCTTCATATTCCACCGCGGTGAACGGTTGGCTCTCAAGCAGCCGGATCATGGCGTCGGTGATCTGTATCTCACCGCCGGCGCCTCGCTCCTTGGCATCGAGGATTTTGAAGATCTCCGGTTGCAACAGGTAGCGCCCCATGATGATGAGGTTTGACGGCGCCGTGCCTTGTGACGGCTTCTCTACCATGCCCCGGATCAGGTGGTTGTCGGTTTTTGAGCGTTCGATATCGACAATGCCATATTGATGCGTATTTTCCGCCGCGACCTCTTCAACCGCGATAACATTGCCGCCGGTATCGCCGTACACCTCTATCAATTGTGCAAGGCATGTTTTGCCTGTCGATTGTACCAGCACGTCGGGCAAGAGCAGCGCGAAGGGCTCATCGCCCACCAGCTCGCGGGCGCACCATACGGCATGACCAAGGCCCAGCGGTGTCTCCTGGAGAGTGAATTTTACGCACTCGGGGGCGAGCTGACTGGCCTGGAGGGCTTTGAGTTCATTCTCCTTGCCGCTGTCCTTCAGGACCTGCTCCAGATGGATTTGTTGCTTGAAATGGTCCTCGATGACGCCCTTGTTGGGGCCGGTGACAAAGATGAATTCCTCGATGCCTGCAAGACGCGCTTCATCGACCACATGCTGGATGACGGGTTTGTCAACCACGGTCAGCATTTCCTTCGGCATCACCTTTGTGGCGGGCAGAAAACGCGTGCCCAGCCCGGCGACAGGGAAAACGGCCTTGCGGATCGGTGTGGTCATTGACACTCCAGACTCACCATTTGGTTACCAAGAAAGCAGACAGGCTGCCTTCCTTACGCTCATTAAACCTCTATGCCTTATCACTAGGGAGTTGCGAAATGCTTATCTATGGATTGGGATGGGCTGTTTTATGAGTGTTCTTGTTACAGGTGGTGCGGGCTATATCGGCAGCCATATGGTGCATGAGTTGCGCGATGCGGGCCAGCGGCTCGTGGTTCTAGACAATCTGTCGACCGGGCATCGCTGGGCTGTTCCAGGCGATGTGCCGTTGATCGTCGGCGATGTCAGCAACCAGAAACTGGTTTCCTCTCTCATCGAGGAATATGCAGTCAACGCCATCATTCATTTTGCCGGCTCCATCGTCGTGCCCGATAGCGTCAGTGATCCGCTCGGCTATTACCACAACAACACGGTGAAATCGCGAGATCTGATCGCCTGCGCCGTTTATAATGGCGTAAAGAATTTCATTTTCTCTTCCACAGCTGCCGTTTATGGCATGCCCACATCATCCCCGATCGACGAGCAGACCACCATGGCGCCGATCTCGCCTTACGGGTCTTCCAAGATGATGACCGAAATCATGTTGCGCGACTGTGCTGCCGCCCATGATTTCAACTATGTGGCGTTGCGCTATTTCAACGTGGCGGGTGCTGACCCGCAGGGGCGCTGTGGCCAGTCGACGCCAAACGCCACGCATCTCATCAAGGTCGCGGCGCAGGCAGCTCTTGGACAACGGCCTCATCTCGAGGTATTCGGCACCGATTATCCTACTGAAGACGGCACTTGCGTGCGCGACTATATCCATGTCTGTGACCTGGTGCGGGCCCATTCAGCCGCTCTTGAATATTTGCGCAAAGGTGGCACGTCGCAGGTGTTGAATGCCGGTTATGGGCGCGGCTTTTCTGTTCTGGAAGTTATCAAGGCCGTCAAGAAAATATCTAAGGCTAACTTCGAGGTGCGGATGGGCGACCGGCGCGCCGGTGATCCCGCTGATCTCGTGTCGGACGCCAAACTCCTGCCCGGGCTGCTTGGGTGGAAACCGGAATATGATGATCTGGAAACGATCGTCACCGACGCTTTTACGTGGGAGAAGCATCTCTGCATGATGAAACAGGCCGTTTAAACACAACCGCCTGATCAAAACTGAGTTCCTATCTACGAATTCCGCACTTGAAATAGGATGCGCGCTCGCGCAACTTTCACTCCCGACAGGACTAGGGAGAGCAGGCGAGCATGCGGCGTTATATTTTTCTTACTGCGATCTGTATCTGGGCGGCAGGCGCATTTGTCATGCTCGCGATGGCTCCGACCGCGAACGCGCAGAACGCGAAGGCAGCCTATCGCGCCGCCGTTGAGTTGCGCTTTGGCGAGTGGCTTGAGGGTCTGCGCGCCGATGCCGAGGCGAAAGGGGTCTCGGCAGAAACCTTCAACTCGGCCATGAAAGGCGTAAAGCCTGATTGGAAACTCCCTGATCTGGCCCCGCCGGATCTTGGCGAGGGTCAGCCGGCCCGACCCAGGGCTGAGAAAAAGGACCGCCAGAAGCAGCAGGCGGAGTTCGACAGGCCTGCGCGCTACTTCCCGAAAAGAGGGTTGAGCTACGTCACCAAGCTGGGGCGGGATAATCTCGGCAAGTGGAAGGACACCCTCAAGGAGATCGAGGAGAAATACGGCGTGGAAAGCCAGGTCGTCCTTGCGATCTGGGGGCGCGAGACCGCCTACGGCAAAGCCAAGCTGCCCTACTACGCGGTTGGCGCGCTGGCGACGCAGGCGTTCATGGGGCGGCGTGCTGAAAAATTCCGCGAGGAACTTTTGCTGGCGCTCCGCATCCTGCAGGAGGGGCATATTACGCGCGAAGGCATGCGCAGCTCCTGGGCCGGCGCCATGGGCCACACGCAATTCCTGCCCAGCGATTTCCACAACCATGCAGTGGATTTCAATGGCGACGGGAAGCGCGACATCTGGGGCACGATCCCCGACGCGCTGGCTTCGACGGCGAACTTTCTTGCCAAGAATGGTTGGCAAAAGGGCAAGACCTGGGGCTACGAGGTGCGCCTGCCGGACGGCTTTGACTGCACGCTCGAAGGCATTGCCAATGCGCGGCCCATCAAGGCGTGGCTGGACCTCGGCATCACCCGCACCTTCGGGCGAAAATTCCGTTCAGACCGCCTGCCGGAAATGGTCCACCTGATGGCGCCCGCCGGAAACCTTGGCCCGGCCTTTCTCGTGCTCGACAATTTCGAGGTATTCCGCACCTACAACAAGGCCGACCTCTATGCGCTTTATGTGGGGCATCTGGCAGACCGCATCAAATCCGCCGGAGATTTTGAGGGCGGCTGGTCGCGGGTTCAGAGTTTCAGCCGCGAGGAAATGAAGCGGATTCAGACCGCCAGCTCCAAGGCCGGCTTTGATGCGGGCAAGATCGATGGTCTTATCGGCTCTAAAACCCGCTCGGCCATTGGCAAATGGCAAAAGACGCTGGGTCACAAGGTAACCTGTTATCCACCGCGCTCGCTGCTCAAGCAGTCGCCGCCATTGCAGAACTGACACTCATGCATGAACACAAATTCACGGGCCTCTTAATTGCCGTTGCAATGGCGTTGCTCGTCTCGGCCTGTGCAAGTGGTGGCAACAACTCTTCAGCTACAGCCACGCAGCATATAGGCGTGACCCGCGTGAACCTCACCCAGGCGCAAAACCAGGTGATCGAAGAGGGTGTCAGGCAGATGGTAGAGAACACAAGCGCGCAGCTTAAAGCGGTGAGCGCCACACGCATCGCTGAACAGCCGGGCGTTCACGTCTGCGGCTACGTGACGAAGAAAGGTGCGAACGGCAAAGACGGGCCGGATGTGCCCTTTTACATGGAGTTGCGCGAGGCGGAAGGCAAACCGGTCGCGGAACGGGGCCAAGTCGGCACCAACCCGTCAAAGCTTTCCAAGATCAAATTCGTGTGCCGGCGGAATGGGTGAGCTAGAGCACATTTATTATCAGTGCGACTGGTTCACCTATGACACCGAGCTTGAAGGCTGGAGCATCTCCGGCGGTATCGGCGGCTCCTTCGTTGCCTTCGGTCTTGCGGGCGTTGCACCCGCAGGCTTCGTCTCAATGGACCTTGCCAGCAACGGCCATGACGCCAGCGCCACCGCGCGCATCAGGATCCCGTTCGGAGGCGGGGAGTAATTAGAACCTCTCACCCATCCCTAGGCCCCACTCCCAAGGGCTGATAGTCTCCCGCGATTGATTCGGCGGGATAATTTGAAGCCATGCGCACAGCACCACGCGTTCTCGCATATCTGCTTGCCCTGCTGCTCCTTGGCGGCATTGTGCTTGTGCCATTGGGTCTCACACCCGCCCTGGCCCAGAGCACGGCTTTCGAGCGCTGGGTTGAGGAGCTGTGGCCGCAGGCGCGCAAAAAGGGTGTTTCAAAAAAAGTCTTCCGGCGGGCCTTCAAGGGCGTGGCACCCGACCCCGAAGTGCTCAAGCGCGCGGAGCATCAGCCCGAGTTCGTCAAACCGATCTGGAAATACCTCGAAAGCGCTGTCTCGGCAAAACGCGTCGAGACCGGCCGCAAGATGGCGCGCAAATATCCGCGGCTTCTGCGCAAGATCGAGGCTCGTACCGGTGTCGATCGCCACATCGTGCTCGCCATCTGGGGCATGGAAACGAACTATGGCTCGTTCATGGGCAAGGATTATGTGATCCGCTCGCTGGCAACGCTGGGCTTTCAGGGCACGCGCCGGAAATATGGCCGCACGCAATTGCTTGCAGCCCTGCAAATTCTCCAGAACGGTGATATTACCGCTGCGAAGATGACCGGTTCCTGGGCCGGCGCCATGGGGCACACCCAGTTTATCCCGACGACCTATAATGCCCATGCGGTCGACCATACCGGCGACGGGCGGCGCAATATCTGGGGGTCTATCCCCGATGCGCTGGCGTCCACCGCCAACTATCTCAAAATATCGAAATGGCGACCGGGAGAGACCTGGGGCTATGAAGTGGACTTGCCCAAGGGCTTTAATTACGCCCTGACGGGGAGAAAGCGCAACAAGACGCTGGAGCAGTGGCAGGCACTGGGTGTCAGGCGCGCCAGGGGCAAGGGGTTCCCCCGGCCCGATGACCGTGCCGCGATCATTCTCCCCACAGGCGCCAACGGACCGGCCTTCGCGGTGATAAACAATTTCCGCTCCATCCTGCGTTACAACAATGCCACCTCCTATGCCATTGCAGTGGGCCACCTTGCGGATCGCATACGCGATCCCGGTGCGAAAGGATTTTCCAAGTCCTGGCCGGTGGATTACCTGCCTCTGGCACGCACAGAGCGATTTGAACTCCAGCGCCTGCTTGCCGCACGGGGGCTTCTCAAGGGTAAGGTTGACGGTATATTGGGGTCAGGAACACGAGCCGCCGTGCGCGCCTACCAGAAGGCCAGCGGAATGGCCGTGGACGGCTATCCAAGCGCTGTCGTCCTGAAACATTTGCAGCGCGGAGGCTAGGTGTCTGAGCTGTTTGCGCTTGTGGAAAACTTTTCCATGCCATCACAACGCCATATCATTTTGTCACAACGGGACAAACATTCACGGTTTGGAAAGCATTATCGGGCACCAATTGGAGCATATGTAATTTGGTGGATTCGCCAATACCCGTTAGTACTATCCCCGACTGGGATACCGAGTACGGTCAAAGGGAGGCCGAAGTAGTTATGTCCTGTTCCGTGTGCAAGCACTATAAAAATGCTTTCAAACATCTCCTGCAAATCTCCGCTGCAATTGTATTAATACTGACGGGGTTTGTTGCGGCAGCTCCTGAAGCCCGCGCACAAGGGCTCAAACATATTTCAAACAGCTATGTGACGCCTTTTCCGGAATCCAACCGCTACCGTCTTTACGTGTTCGGGGATTCTCTGGGTGACGGCATCTGGGCTGGCCTCTACCGCGCCTTCAGGCCCGATGGAAACATTGACGTTGTGAAGAAGTCGCGCGTCTCAACGGGCTTCGTGCGCACTGACTATTTTGATTGGAACAAGAGCCTGACAGGAATTCTCACCGCCGAGAAAGTGCATATCGCCGTCATCATGGTGGGCGCCAACGACATGCAGCCGATCCGGGTGGGGAAGAAGAGGAAGTGGCACAAGCTGGACTCGCAAGAATGGCGTGACGTCTATTCCAAGCGCATTGATCGCTTCATCAAGCGTCTCAAGGGGTCGAACGCCGCTGTCTACTGGGTCGGACTGCCTATCATGCGTTCCGCCAAGCACAACAACCAGATGCAGATCATGAACGAGATTTTCCGTGAGCGGGCGTTCATCAACGGCGTGAAATTCGTCGATACCTGGAACGGTTTCGCCGATCAGTTTGGCCGCTACAGCGCATTCGGCCCGGACCTGAATGGTCAGGTGGGCCGGCTGCGAGCTGGTGACGGTGTACATTTCACTATTCGCGGCTATCGCAAGCTTGCCCATTTCGTGGAACGTGAAATCCGGCGCGACATGCGACAGGCGCGCTCTGAGCGCGATATTCCATTGGCCGGCAGCGAGTCTGAACAGGCTCGCGCCTTTCGCCGCTCGCTACCATCGCAGAAAGCCTCCAGGCGCCAATCTGCCCTGGAGAAACCGAAGAAGCCGGCTGGCCGCATGACGCCTCAGGCAGAAGCGCGCAAAAACGCGGCTGCATCCCGTAGAATTACCAACCGTGCTGCCAACCCGGCGGAGAGCACCATTGCACTGCCTTCCGCAGATAGCAGCGTTGCCGGCATCACGCTGGTGCGGCCGAAGATTTCACAAGCAGCACTTGCCGCGGTGACTACGCGATATTCTCCGCAAGGCGAGGTGATTGCTCGAGAGCTTGAGAGCGGCGTTACAGCGCTTGCCTCAATTTCCCCGATCAGCGACAGCAATCTGGCGGCGGCCCAGAGGCGCCTGCCATTGTCGCAACGGCCGTATTACCGCGTGCTCATCAAGGGTGAAGAATTGCAGGCAAAGCCGGGACGTGCAGATGATTTCAAATGGCCGACGGGGTGAGGAATTAAAGGTTCAAATACCGTCTTTCTAGTGTTCTGAGTGTGAGGCGTAAGATGTGGTTCGAGAGAGTTTCGATGCGCACGGGGGTAGCCCAGCCCCGATGTGGACGGCCTCGTGGAGCGTGGATCCTTACCGCTATGACATCGCTCCTTCTCGCAGGATGTTTTGAGGACGAGAGTGACAAGCGCCAGGTGGCAGGTGCGCCTGCAAACTTCCCCTCCATAAAGGATCAGATTGACCGCTCCATGAAGGGCGATCGTTTGATGGCCACCAAGGCCCCGGTACGCCGGTCTCTGGCCGAGGCGCGCGCGGCAGCACTCGACTCGATCCGTCAAGGAGCTCCGCTTGCAAGTTTCTATCGTGCACTGGCTGGGCTTCAATCGGGCCTGCGGCAAGAGCCCGTCACCATTCTTCATTTGGGTGATAGCCATATTGCTTCGGACAGTTTCTCAGGTGATCTGAGGGCGCTGTTCCAGGCACGCTTTGGTGATGCGGGCCGGGGCATGATGATGCCAGGGTTTCCGTTTCCCTATTACAAGGCGCGCGGCGTTTCTTTCTCACGCAAGGGAAAATGGAGCGCGGCAAACAGTCTCAATAAAGATGTCGGGGCCTATGGTTTGAGCGGGGTACGTCTGAGTGCAAGTGCCAAGGGCGCCCGCCTGGCACTGACGAGCCGGAAGGGTGCATTCGAGTGGGCCGAGGTGGCTCTCCTGACGCAGCCCAAGGGCGGTGAGGTTGAGGTTACGTTCGGCGGGGCAAGGCGCAGCATTTCGACAGCCTCGCCAGAAAACTCCATCAAGCGCGTGCGTATTGAGCGCAAGGGCCGCGAACTCGAAGTGACGACCAAAGACAAGGGCCGGGTCTCAATCCTGTCCTGGTCAGTGGGCCAGAACCGGCCCGGTCTGCGTTACATCAATTTCGGTATTCCCGGCGCCACCGCCGATACGCCGCGACGCTGGGCTAAATCCCTGGTGGCAGACGGGCTTGCACATCTCAAGCCCTCCTTGATCGTGCTGGGTTACGGCACCAATGAAGGATTTAACGACAAGCTGAATCCACAAGCCTACGAGGCCCGTGTCACGGCACTGGTGTCTCGGCTCAAGAAACATGCGCCACAAGCGAGCATCCTGATACTTGGCCCACCAGACGGTGCCCGTTTTCCACGCTTCGCCCGCGCGGCCAACAAGGGCGCCGCCGCGGCCGCGCCATGCCGGGCACTTGGCGAGCACGAATTGCAACGCTATGCGAAACTTAAAAGCGCAAGGTCAAAACAACTTGCCCTGTGGCATGCGCCACCCAAACTGGCCGTGGTGCGAGAGCGTCTGAGCAGTGTGGCGGAAACTCATGGCGCCCATTTCTGGGACTGGTCCCAGGTCATGAACGGACCCTGCGGCATTCATGCCTGGTCCAAGGCTGAGCCGCCACTTGCGGCAAGCGACCATGTGCATTTGAGATCTGCAGGGGCAAAGCGGTCGGCGACCGCGCTCTTCGAGGAAGTTATGTCGGGCTATGACGCCCATGTGAGGCTTGCCAGCCGGTAAAATTTGAAACCCGTGATTGTAAGTAGAGTACCGAGTAATACAGATGCTGTTTCCCACTCTTGATTTTGCCTTGTTCTTCATGGTCGTGTTCGCCATCAGCTGGGAAATGCGCCACCGGCCCGAACCGCGTAAAGTGTTCCTGCTGGGCGCGTCCTATTTCTTTTATGGCTACTGGGACTGGCGCTTCACGGCCCTGTTGGCAGGCAGCTCGCTGATCAATTACGTTGCGGGCCGGTTCATCGGCATGAGTGGGAGCGAACGCGACCGCAAGTTGCTGCTGGGCACCGCGGTTGCACTCAATCTCACCATCCTCGGTTTCTTCAAATATTACGGATTTTTCCTCGATCAGCTGGCAGAGATGCTCTACAAGGCCGGGCTCGAGCGCGATCTCCCGTTCCTTGAGATTATCCTGCCCGTCGGTATATCCTTTTTCACATTCCAGGGCATTTCCTATGTGACCGACGTGTACCGGCGCAAGGTTGAGGCCGTCACATCGCCGCTGGACGTTTTCCTCTATATCTCTTTCTTCCCCCAGCTCGTCGCCGGCCCGATTGTCCGGGCTGCGGATTTCCTGCCCCAGCTCCGGGCGGAACCACGATTGAACCGGTCGCTGGTCTCTCTCGGTATTCTGCTGATCTTGCTGGGGTTGTTCAAAAAAATGGTCATTGCCAACTACCTGGCGACCGAACTCGTGGACCAGGTCTTCTTCGACCCGTCGATGTATGCCGGGCCTGATCTCGCGCTCGCCATCTACGCCTATGCCGTCCAGATCTATTGCGACTTCTCCGGCTACAGCGATATCGCCATCGGCGTTGCGGCGTTGCTCGGTTACCGCTTCAGGTGGAATTTCAACCAGCCCTACAGGGCCGCTTCACTGAAGGAGTTCTGGCGGCGCTGGCATATTTCGCTGTCTGAGTGGCTGCGGGACTATCTCTACAAGCCGCTCGGTGGCGCACGCGGGGGCAGCTTTCTCACTTACCGCAACCTGTTCCTGACCATGCTGCTTGGTGGCATCTGGCACGGCGCGGCTTGGACTTTCGTCATCTGGGGTCTCATCCACGGCACGGCTCTTGCCTCAGAACGCTTCGTGGTGAGTTTCAAAACGGTCTCAAGCCCTGCCATGGCCGTTGCCGGACATGGGTCTGGCACCATTGCGCCAATAGATCCTCCCGTGCGGTCAGGATTTGTCAGCCGGACGCTCGGGGTGCTGGTGACGTTTCACATTGTGTGCCTGGCGTGGATTTTCTTCCGCGCGGAAAACCTGGAATTTGCTCTTCAATATGTGCAGGGGCTGACCAACTGGTCGCAGCCGGGTCAATTCACATCGCCGTTCCTTGTCGTGATGGTTGCAGCGTCGCTGGCGGCACACTTCTTGCCTAATGGACTGTTAAGCGGCACGGCCAAAACGCTGGAAGGGGTTGGGCCGATTGGCCTGGGGTTCCTTCTGGGTTTCGGCATCCTGCTGATCCAGTCGGTCGCGCCTGAAGGCGTTGCTCCGTTCATCTACTTCCAGTTCTAGCCCGAGGAAGATCCGAAAAAATGTCGTTCGCCCTGCAATACCGAAAAAAACTGCAAGCCCAGCAAAGCGAGGCCCAAGTGGCCAAGAAGGCCAATGAGGGATTTGTCGCGCTGCCGGCAGATCCTTCCACCGACACATCGAGCAATCGCCGCCGGGTCTTTTTTGCGCTGGTGCTCGCAGGTGGCATCCTGGCCACGTTCAACTCCGGAGGTTTGGTGAATTACACCCAGGAGATGGCAAGCAATCCTGTCGGGCCAAGGTTGATCATGGCCAGCGAGAAGTGGCACGAATTGATGCGCGAGAAGCAGGTGACGCGCGTCGTGGATCATATTCGCGGTTCACTGGCTTACGTGCGCGAGGCGCGCTGGCAGGATTTGACATTCGGCCTGGAATTACCGGTGGCGGCAAGGCCTAAAGATGTCCAGCCACCACAACAGGTGGTGCCTGCAAATTTGCCCGAAACGCCGAAGAGCAAGGAGCCAATCAAACCCAGGATAACCAAGCCAGACGGACCCGTCATGAGGGCTGCGGTCGACAAGCTCCCTTAACCGGTCAGGCTGCTAGGCGCCGGGATCGGGTGGTAGGTGGCGGCCCTTCTTCCCTTCCATCTGGCCGGAGTAGTCGCGCAATTGCCGCTCGGCGGTCTTGAAGGCATCGCGGATGGCGATGTAGACGTCTTCATGGGCGTGGTTTTCTTCCCGCTCATTTGAGACCACGAGCTCAGACTTTCGCGGCACGCCCATCTCGATGCTGATGTGGTAAATCTTGCCCTTGTGATGATGACGGTGCGGCGCCTCGACCATCACCCTGCAGGATGTGAGATGGTGGAAATACTTTTCCAACCTGGACGCTTTTTCACGCACTCGTGTCTCGATAGCGGGTGAGGGCTCCATGTTCCGGAAACTGACTTGCAGAGGGATATCCATGCGGCGTTCCTCCTTCATGCGTGTCTATGTGCATCAGTATATCTGCACAAGCGGGCGTGAATTTGACCAAGGTCAAACAGAACTGACGGAAGGAATTGCCGGCTGGACCTTGTTCAGTCCTGAGGGCTGCGCAGGGAGGCCTCGAAGCCTTCCCTGTCTTTGTTGATTTTCTTCAGCACATTCCTGCGGGCATGGGGCCGTTTATCATGCATCCCGCTCCAAATAATGATTTCCAGGATGATTGGCGCCAGATCCCGTCCCTTTTGCGTGAGAGAGTAGGTGAAACTTCTACGATTATCCGGATCGCGGGATTTTACGATTATACCCTCGGCTTCCAGGTGCTTCAGCCGGTCGGCCAGAATATTCGTCGAGATCCCCTCATCGGCAGCAAGGAAATCCCCGTACGTCTTTTTGCCCCTGAGCAAGAGCTCCCGGATAACCAGCAAACTCCACCTGTCGCCGAAGGTGTCGAGGCCATAAGTGACGGGGCAGCCAGAGTTTCTTTTTTTGCCGTCATTTCTCATTTCAGCACCGTAAGAAAATAACTTGCAAAACACAAGTTAATATCATAAATGAATAATCACTTGCAAAATACAAGTTATATCAGATGCAGAAGCCATTACCCGATTGGAGTTAGAAAAATGACCGCATATGCGAAGCAAATCCGGAACGCAGCCCTGGCAGCAACATTCACTGCGATAGCGGCTTTAACAGCTGCCGCAAACGCAACCACATCACAAAACTCGATCATGCTTCTATCGGCGACGTTTGACGCACGCCAGGTGGCGCAGGTCGAGGTCGGAGATTTCCATTTCAAGCCGGGCCAGGTTGCACCGGTCCACACGCACACGGCGCCGACTGTAGGCTATGTCGCCAAGGGTGAGATTATCTACCAGGTTGAAGGGGAGAAGCCGCGGATCTTGCGTGCGGGCGATGCTTTTTATGAGCCTGCAGGACCGCGTATTTTGCGTTTCGATAATGCCTCTGCCACGGAAGAAGCCATATTCATTGATTTCAACCTGGAACAGGAGGGTGAGCCTTTCATCGTTTTCGAGGAGCAACCAACGCAAGCGATTGACCGGCGTTCACTGCCGACAATTGATCTTGGTGGCGAGATGATCGACCAGGTAAATATCTACACCAGTGAACTGCCACGTGGCGGAACGTTGAAACTGGACACTTACGAGTCGACGCTAGGCCTTGTCTCTGAAGGTGTTGTCGAGCTTCGGATCAAAGGCAAAGAGACGCAGCGCATAGTGGCCGGGCAAAGTTTTTCCCTCACCCAATCCGATGTGCAATCCGTGATCGTGAACGCCTCACCTGAAGTGCCCGCCAAGGTGGTGACCTTTCGGCTGCGCTAAGGGCAGGGGCAATTCGGGTATGAACGTTTTAGAAATGCAGTGGCTCTTCGGGGCCGCTGCCTTTCTCCTGGTGCTATCTCGACAGATCGCTAGAGCCCATCAGAATGTCCGCTTTCGCGGGGAAGATGGACCCCCAGGATAGTGAGAACCGCTTTCGGTTTGTCTAACTTTCCTTCCAAAAACTTGAACAGACCAGCCACGTGCGGCAGACTATATTCTTGGGAGTACTCTCATTGGGGAGGCGTCGATGGCAGGCGCAGGAGAAGCTGTCCGCACACTGGGGCGCGCACGAAACCAGTATCACATTCCTTATCTCGTGGCGGCGGGCGCGACTGCAGCGATGATCGCATTGGGTACGATGACCCTGGGTGAAGGATCACCACTCGCGGTATTTCTCTTTGACTACGCCGAAAGCTCATTCTTCCGTTCGGTTTACCCATTCACAATCCAGAACGTCATGTATGTGATGACCGCCTTCGGACTTGCAGACCTGTGGGTTCGTTGGCGTGCCACTAAGCGCGAGCGCGACTATATGAAGCTTGAACTGTTGCCCGAGGACGACAGCAGTGTTCTGAAGATCGAACAGCTCGGGCCAATCCGGCGGCGTGTTGCCGAACTTGACACCCACGAAGATGCTTTTCTGCCTCGCCTGATAGATCTCTCCGTTTTGCAGCTGATCACAAGCAAGTCGCTTGACCAGACAGTCGCAATTTTCACCAGCACGCTGGAGCTCATGAGCCACCGGGTGGACCTTGCCTACCAGACCATGCGGTTTCTTGTCTGGTTCATCCCGACAACCGGCTTTATTGGCACGGTTGTTGGCATCTCGATTTCGCTTGAAGGCATGAAGGACGCTCAGAACATTGCCTTCGACAAGGTTACCGCCGGGCTGGCAGTTGCCTTTTACACAACCATTATTGCGCTCGTTCTCAGCGCTGTACTGGTACTGCTGCAGAACATCGTCCAGCGCGCCGAAGAACTCACTTTGAACCGGGCCGCTGACTACTGTCTGAAAAATCTCATCAACCGGGTTTATACCGGCAAATAGCCGAGGCATCGTTCCGCAATGCGACGCCCACATCGCAGCATCGAAACCTTCGACATTTCGCTCATGGCGGTTGTCACCAAGGCCATGGGTGCGTTTCTCGTGCTCATGCTGCTGCTGTTGCCCTATTACACACCCAACAAGCTGACCCAGCAGGACACCCAGGATCTGGTGGATCAGATCCAGGAGGTGCGCAACCTGCTAAACAAGACGTCGGAACAGATAGACAGCAAGGACATCAAAACCGCTCAGAAAAATCTTGAATTTTCCGCTGAGCTCGTGCGCAAGCTGCGTGCATTGCTGGACAAGACGCTGGCGGAAAAGGCCTCACTCGAAAAGGAAGTCGAGATCTTGAACCGGCAGGTCGAGATTCTTTCGCAAGATCTCGTGGCCGCGGAGGATGAGATCGCCCGGCTTCGTGAAGAACTTGAACGCCTGAAGAAACGCGATCAGCTGTTCACACGCGGTATGTTTGTGAACTACAGGGTGAACTTTTGCGATGATGTGAAGATAACGGGCGCGATTATCCGGACCAGTGGTGAAAGCAAATACATATGGTCTGATGATAAAACTCCAATCAGACCCGAGCACTTGTTCTATGTAAATCTGAAAAACTTTGGTGGCATTGTTTCTTCGACCATTCCTGAAAAAATTATCAGGCATAGGAGATCACGCGGCATCAAATCAGAAAGGATTTATTGGAGAAACGCTGGCCTCATCGTGAATACGAACCTCTCAGTCGATGATTATATTGTTGTTATCCTCAAACGGCATTGGTCAAAGACTCGGAAAATCCACGGAGCTCACCAGAGGTTATTAGTTGATTCAATGAAGGAATGCATTGTGGACTATCAGACCAATGCGATGGTGTTGAACAAGTGGAATTCTCTCAGAGCCCAACGTGCAAGACTTAGGAAAGAGACGGTGGGCGGGATTATTGCGGCGTTCAAAAGCGAGCAGGACAAAATTACCTTTGTGACGCCAACGTCTGAGCAGGTTGAATGGTTCGAAAGTCTTCTTGATAGGACTTTGGCGGAACAGACCGAGGTACAAAGGCAGGAACAGCTGGAACGGAATGAAGAACGGCGTGGCGACGACAAAGAGAAGAAAGAAGAAGAAAAGAAAAAGGACTCGAAAAAAGACCCAAAGGCAAATCTTCAACTGCGCAAAAAGGACTTGGAAAGGCTTCAGCTGCGCATAAGTGACTTGAAAAGGCTTCTGAAGGACCAGAATCTTCCAGACAAGCAGCGCGAGGCCCTTGAGAAAATGCACAAAAATCTCGAACAGGCCGAGAAGGCATTGAGGAAAAAAGATCCGCAATCCAACGCGGGCAAAAATGAGCAGCCGCAGGAGAAAGCGGCGGAAGAAAACAAGGAAACCGAGAAAAACCGGAGAGCGCCATGAGCACGCTGATCCGCTGCATAGAGGGGCATGTATATGATCGCGACAAGCATGACGCATGCCCTGAATGCGGTGCCGTTCCTGCAGAAACAAAGAAGGAGAAGGGGCGAGCGAAGGAAGTAGCGGAAAACGGCAAAGCAAAGACTGCGGTCCCATCAGCCGCCAAACCTTCACTGAATTCCAAGACGATTGCACTGGGTGCAGCTGGCGCACTTGCCCTTGGACTGGTCGGGTTCTGGGGCCTTTCATCTGGGCCGGAGACACCGGCTGAAAAGACAGAAGGCGAAAAGCAGTCAGTCGCAACTCTCACAGACAAGGACAAGACGGAAGACGACAAACCACAAGACAACAAGTCACCTGACGACGCGTCCGCGGATAAAAAACAGCCGGCCAAAGAAGACGAAAAACCGAAAACGGATACCGACACTCAATCCGATAACACTGACAAGAAACCGGACGGTGATAACACCAAACCGGGCAGTGATTTGCGTAAAGCAGAATTAAAGGATTTGACCAGCGCGTTTGACAGCAAGGACTACGCCAAGGCCTGGAAGCAGGCAGAACCATTAATTGAGGCTGGCGAACCCGCAGCGATATTTTTGAAGGCCAAGATGCTGCACCTTGGTCTGGGTATACAAGAAAGCCCGCTGGATGCAGCGAAGCTCTACCAGCGCGCAGCGGAACTGGGCGAGTCCCGCGCAATGAACAATCTCGGCAATCTCTTGCTGGCAGGCCAAGGCCTTCCGCGCGACGATATTCAAGGCGCGGATTGGTACCGCAAGTCTGCAGAGACCGGGCACGCAACGGGGCAATATAATTACGCTTGGGTTCTTGAGCGTGGCAGGGGTGTGCCGAAGGATACGAAAAAGGCATACACTTTTTATCTGAAATCAGCCGAACAGGGATACGCGGCAGCACAGAACGCCGTAGGCCGGATGATGACCAATGGCGTCGGCACATCTCGCAATGATGTCGAGGCGATCAAATGGGTTCGCAAATCAGCCGAGCAGGGGCTCGCGTTGGGCGAAAATTTCCTCGGAGTCATGCTGTCAGGTGGTCGCGGCACGACGAAGAACGAGTCCGAGGCGCTGTTCTGGTATGAGAAGGCCGCAAAAAAGGGCTTTTCCTCAGCGCAGTATAATTTGGGCAACGCGTTCCGCAACGGGACCGGTATCGACAAAAACTATGTACAGGCGCTCTATTGGCTTGAAAAGGCGGCGGCGCAAAATCATGCATTGTCGATGAACGTCATTGGTCTGATGCATGAGAATGGTAACGGTGTTCAGCGGAACAAGCGGCAAGCCGGCATCTGGTACGCAAAAGCTGCTGATCTCGGAAACCATTATGCGCAGGCAAATCTGGCATTCCTACTATCGAAAGGCGGTTCCGGCATTACGAGAAATTACGCTCTGGCCGCAGACCTTTTCAGGAAATCCGCGATGCAGGGCAACAGCGTGGCGCAGCGCCAGTTAGGCAATTTCCTACTCAAAGGCCGTGGCGTCACGAAGAATTTTGAAGAAGGCGTCTCGTGGTTAGCCAAAGCTGCCGCCCAAGGCGACAAGCCCGCGCAAAAGGCGCTGCGCAGCAGAAACATCAACTACGACGCCACAGGTAAAGTGCAGCCTGAAAGGATGAGATAAACCTATCTCGCCGGAGCTGAGCAGACGACCTTGCCATTGCGTAACCAGCAGATACCGGTGTCGATATTGACCCGGAAAATGCACCCCTTGTTCTTGTGGTTCGACGCTTTGAGGTCGTATCTGCCCGGACCGATAACCTCTGCTCCTCGGCATAGGTCTTCAAACAGCAATGTTGAAGGCCATCATATCCGTGTGGGGAGAGAGTTACCTCGGCAGATCGCTCCAGCCCATCAGGAAGGCATCAATGGCATTGGCTGCCTGGCGTCCCTCGCGGATGGCCCAGACGATGAGTGATTGTCCGCGGCGCATGTCTCCTGCTGCAAATACCTTCTTCCGTGACGTCTGATAACTGACCTCATCGGCAAGCACATTGCCGTGTGGATCGAGCTCCACCTTCAAAGCCTCAATCATGCCCTCATGCACCGGGTGCACGAAGCCCATTGCCAGCAGGACGAGCTCGGCTCGAAGTTCAAAGTCGCTGCCCTTGACCGGTTTCATCTCATCGTCAATCCGCACGCAGTGCAGCTTCTCGAGTTTGCCGTTCTTGCCGGTGAGCTTGGTGGTCATCACACTCCAGTCGCGCTCGGCACCTTCGGCCTGGCTGGAGGATGTGCGCATTTTCAGTGGCCAGTGAGGCCAGATCAGGGACTTGTCCTCGTGTTCGGGAGGCTTTGGCATGATCTCAAGCTGCGTGACCGAAAGCGCACCCTGGCGGAATGACGTGCCGATACAGTCCGAACCCGTGTCGCCGCCGCCTATCACCAGTACATGCTTGCCTGTCGCGAGGATGGGTTCCACGTTGCCTAGAGGCTCGCTCGATACACGGCGGTTCTGCTGCGGCAGGAAGTCCATGGCGAAATGCACGCCCTCAAGCTCGCGGCCTTCAACGGGTAAATCCCGGGGGGCTTCCGCACCGCCCGCGAGCAGCACAGCGTTATGGTCGCTCTCCAAGGTTTCCACGCTCATATCGACACCGACATTTACGCCGTAGTGGAAGGTCACGCCTTCGGCTTCCATCTGCACTACACGGGTGTCGATGATGCACTTCTCCATCTTGAAATCAGGGATGCCGTATCGCAGTAGTCCGCCGGTCTTGGCGTGCTTTTCATAGACATGAACGTCATGGCCGGCGCGGGCGAGCTGTTGCGCCGCCGCCATGCCGGCTGGGCCGGATCCTACGATCGCGACACGCTTGCCAGTTTTCTCCTCTGGCGGAATTGGGACGACCCACCCCTGTTCCAGGGCCCTGTCGGCAATGGCGCACTCTATGGTCTTGATGGTTACGGGCGCGTTGTCGATGTTCAGCGTGCAGGCTTCCTCGCAAGGCGCGGGGCAGACTCGGCCCGTGATCTCGGGGAAGTTGTTGGTCGAATAGAGATTGCGTGCGGCCTCTTCCCAGTCGTCGTTGTAAACCAGGTCGTTCCAGTCGGGGATCTGGTTGTTGACCGGGCAGCCGGTATGGCAATAGGGAATGCCGCAATCCATGCATCGTGCCGCCTGGCGCTTGACGCTTGGTTCATCCAGCGGGATGACAAATTCATCATAATTGCGGACACGATCCCCGGCCGGGCGATATGTCCTGTCCTGGCGGTCAATCTCCAGGAACCCCGTTACCTTACCCATGGGCTACTTTCCCCCGCGCAGGCCGATTGCGAGTGCGTCGAGACCCGTATTGTCGGCTTCTTGATGCTTGGTCATTTCTTGCAATGCGCGCCGATATTCGACCGGCATGATCTTCACGAAATTCGCCAACGAGGCATCCCAGTTGTCGAGGATGTCCTTCGCACGTGCGGACCCGGTGTAATGCAGGTGGTTTTCAATGAGTTGGCGCAGGCGCTCAGAATCGAACCGGCTCATGTCGCTCATGACATCAACCAGTCCATGGCTCTGCAGGTCAGGTCCCTGATGGGCGAGCCGCTCCATGCGCTCGCTATGTTCCGACACCGGCTCCAGGTCGACCATTGCCATGTTGCAGCGGCGCTCGAAATCACCGCCCTCGTCCAGCACATAAGCGATACCGCCAGACATACCGGCGGCAAAGTTGCGTCCCGTCTGGCCTATAACGACGATCACGCCACCGGTCATGTATTCGCAGCCATGATCGCCGGTGCCTTCAACAACGGCCACAGCGCCGGAGTTGCGCACCGCAAAACGTTCGCCCGCGATGCCGCGGAAATAGCACTCGCCGTTGACGGCCCCGTACAGCACGGTGTTGCCGACGATGATGCTGTCTTCGGGCACGATACCGCTGTTTGCAGGCGGCCGGACCACGATGCGCCCGCCCGACAGGCCCTTGCCCACATAGTCATTGGCTTCGCCTTCAAGATCGAGCGTGATCCCTGAACTGAGCCACGCGCCAAAACTCTGCCCGGCCGTGCCCTTGAGCGCGATGTGGATCGTGTCTTCCGGTAATCCTTCATGGCCGTAGCGCTTGGCGATTTCGCCTGAGAGCATGGCCCCCGCTGTCCGGTTGGTGTTGTTGATTTCAAAGTCCATGCGCACCGCGCTGCCATTTTCAAGGGCGGGCTTGGCTTGTCTGATGAATTCGCGGTCGAGGATCTTGTCGATGTGATGGGTTTGCCGCTCGCAATTATAGAGAGCAACACCGTCCGGCATTTCGGGTTTGTGGAACAGCCGTGTGAATTCGAGACCTTCAGCTTTCCAATGGTCGATGGCCTCTTGCTTGTTCAACCACTGGGTCTGGCCAATCATCTCATTGACCGATTTGAAGCCCATCTCTGCCATCATCCCGCGCACTTCTTCGGCCACGAAGAAGAAATAGTTGATGACATGCTCGGGTGTGCCGGTGAACCGCTTGCGCAGAACCGGATCCTGTGTGGCAATCCCCACGGGGCAGGTGTTGAGGTGACATTTTCGCATCATCAAACAGCCGGTCGCTATCAGCGGTGCTGTCGAAAAGCCAAACTCGTCCGCGCCCAGCAGTGCGCCGACAATCACGTCACGCCCGGTGCGCAGCCCTCCATCCACTTGCACGGCAATGCGGCCTCTCAGGCGATTTTCCACAAGCGTCTGGTGGGTTTCGGCCAGGCCGATTTCCCAAGGGCTACCTGCATGCTTGATGGAGGTGAGGGGGCTGGCTCCTGTGCCGCCCTCGAAGCCGGAGATGGTCACATGGTCGGCACGCGCTTTGGCGACGCCAGCAGCCACCGTACCCACTCCAACCTCTGACACGAGCTTGACGGAAACATCACCCGCCGGGTTGACGTTTTTCAGATCGAAAATCAACTGCGCCAGGTCCTCGATGGAATAGATATCATGGTGCGGCGGCGGTGAGATCAACCCGACGCCAGGCGTCGAATGGCGCACCTTGGCGATAACCGCATCAACCTTGTGTCCCGGAAGCTGTCCGCCTTCACCGGGCTTGGCCCCTTGCGCCATCTTTATCTGCATCATGTCCGAATTGACCAGGTACTCGGTCGTGACGCCGAAACGTCCCGATGCCACCTGCTTAATGGCCGAGCGCATGGAGTCGCCATTCGGCATTGGTTCGAAACGGTCGCTTTCTTCACCGCCTTCGCCGGTGTTGGACTTGGCCTTGAGCCGGTTCATTGCAACGGCTAGCGTGGTGTGCGCTTCGCGTGAGATAGACCCGAAGGACATGGCGCCGGTGGCAAAGCGCTTGACGATTTCAGCGGCTGGCTCCACCTCGTCGAGTTTTACAGGTTTGCGCCCCATCTCATCGGCATTCTGGATCTTGAACATGCCCCGGATGGTCATCAACTGGCGGTCCTGTTCATTAATGCGCTTTGCATAGTCTGCATATTTGTCAGGCTGATTCCCGCGTACGGCATGTTGCAGGTCCGCAACCGTATCGGAGGTCCATGAGTGGGACTCGCCGCGAATGCGAAATGCGTATTCACCGCCGACATCAAGGGCATTTCGGTAGATGGGGGCATCTGAAAATGCCAGCCGGTGGCGCTCGACGGTCTCGCGGGCGATCTCAATGAGACCAACGCCCTCGACCTGGCTGTGGGTACCGGTGAAATACTGGTCGATGAAATCACCGTGCAGGCCAACCGCGTCAAAAATCTGCGCGCCGCAATAAGACTGGTAAGTGGAGATGCCCATTTTGGACATGACCTTCAGGAGCCCCTTGTCGATTGCCTTGATGTAATTCTTGATCGCCTCTTCGCGGGTGAGGTCCTCCTCAAGATCGTCGGCCATGGTCTCCAGCGTCTCAAACGCCAGGTAGGGATTGATGGCTTCAGCGCCATAACCCGCCAGGGTGCAGAACTGGTTTATCTCGTTGGCTTCGCCGGTCTCGACGACAATGCCAACGGAGGTGCGCAGGCCCTTGCGGATCAGGTGGTGATGGACGGCGGCCGTCGCCAGCAGCGAGGGGATGGGAACTGCTTCGGCGCTGAGCCCCCGGTCCGACAGAATGATGATGTTGTATCCATCGCCAACAGCCTGTTCTGCTTCCTTGCAAAGCCGATCCAATGCCGGCTCCATGCCTTTCGCGCCGGTTTCGGCGTCGTAGGTAATGTCGAGTGTGGTGGTGCGGAAATCATTGTCCTCGATCTCGCCGATCATGCGGATTTTTTCCAGCCGGTCATTGTCGAGGATGGGCTGCGACACCTCCAGGCGCTTCAGCTTCGAGGTCCCCTTGAGGTCGAGAAGGTTCGGGCGCGGGCCGATGAAGCTCACCAGCGACATCACCAACTCTTCGCGGATCGGGTCGATCGGAGGGTTGGTCACTTGCGCGAAGTTCTGCTTGAAATAGGTGTGCAGCAGTTTCGGGCGGCTTGAAAGCGCGGAGATCGGCGTGTCCGTTCCCATGGAACCAATGGCTTCCTGTCCCATATACGCCATGGGACCCATCAGGAATTTCAGGCTTTCCTGGGTGTAGCCAAAGGCCTGCTGCCGGTCGAGCAGGGAGACATTGGTGCGCTGGGGCAACACGCAGGCATTGGGCAGGTCGCGTACACGGATTTGTCCCTTGTCGAGCCATGTCTGGTACGGGTGAGAGTTGGCAAGCTCTGCCTTGATCTCTTCATCGGAAACGATGCGTCCCTTTTGCAGATCGATTAGCAGCATCTTACCTGGCTGCAGCCGCCATTTGCGAATGATTGTTTCTTCCGGCATGGGCAAAACGCCGGCTTCCGATGCCATGACGACGAGATCGTCGCTGGTAACGAAATAGCGCGCGGGCCGCAGCCCGTTGCGGTCGAGCGTGGCCCCGATCTGAAGGCCATCAGTGAAAGCAACGCCTGCCGGACCATCCCACGGCTCCATGAGGGCCGCGTGATATTCGTAAAATGCGCGGCGTTTCTCATCCATCAGCGGATTGCCGGCCCAGGCTTCCGGGATCAGCATCATCGCCGCATGGGCGAGGCTGTAGCCGCCCTGCACCAGGAACTCCAACGCATTGTCGAAGCAGGCCGTATCCGATTGGCCTTCATAGGAGATAGGCCAGAGCTTCGAGATATCATCTCCAAACAGAGGAGAAGCCACGCTTGCCTGGCGTGCGGCCATCCAGTTGACGTTGCCGCGCAGCGTGTTGATCTCGCCATTATGGGCAATCATGCGGAAGGGATGCGCCAACTTCCATGACGGGAAGGTGTTTGTTGAAAAGCGCTGATGTACGAGCGCGAGTGCGGATACAAAGCGCTCGTCCGACAGATCCTTGTAATAGGGTCCGAGCTGGTCTGCGAGGAACATGCCCTTGTAGACGAGTGTGCGGCAAGACATGGAGACGATATAGAAGCCATTGTCGCGGCCTTCAGTTTCTCCGAAGACCGTATTGGATATGACCTTGCGCAAAATATAGAGATGGCGCTCGAAATAGGTTTCATCGGTGCTGTCTTCATGCCTGCCGATGAACACCTGCTCGTGGGCTGGCTCGGTTTTGATGACAGGCTTTGACAGGCAGCTGTTGTCGACAGGAACCTCTCGCCAGCCTAGGACATCGTAGCCTTCGTCCAGTATAGCGCGCTCGACCACTTCGCGGCAGTGATCGCGCAAGTCGGTGTCGTGCGGCATAAATATATGCCCGACGCCATAATGTCCGGATGCAGGAAGGTCGAAGCCCAGCTTTGAGCATTCCTCGCTCAAGAATGCGTGTGGAATCTGCACGAGCATACCCGCGCCATCACCGGCGCGCGGATCGGCTCCGGTCGCACCGCGATGTTCAAGGTTTTCCAGGATCTGGATGCCTTTGACGATGATATCGTGGGATTTCTTGTCTTTGAGGTGCGCGACAAAGCCGACGCCACAGGCGTCATGGTCCAGGGCCGGGTCATAGAGGCCTGGCCGTGTTTGTCTTTCGCGCGTGGTCCTCAACGTCATTACCTGCTCCCGCCCTTCAACTTTGTTGCCCCTTGGCGCAGCCCGCGCGCATCTCCGAAACGCCTTTTTGGCGGGAGCGTGCGTGCAAAACTGCATCTGGGGCCATATGCCCGGCGGTCCGCATTCCCCGCCTTCAGGCTGCTGCACGTCCAGGGTTTCCACCGTATGAGGGTGGAAACTGCCGCAATCGGACCAGCGCCCGGGTGCAAAGGGACAGCAACACTGTCCTATTGCAAGCTCAAAATGCCAGATTTGCCATGGCGACACAAGCTATTGAATGAAGCAAGACTTTACACGGCTCTTGTATGGTCTCGACGTGTGTACATCCCACCGGTTATAGAGCGTCCATGTCATCCGCACTTAGACCCTATGGAACCTGGTGCTCACAGGTGAGCGCGAAAGCAGTGGCGGGCAAGTCGCTACGCTTTGGCGCGCTGCAAAACCAAGGGGGGAGCCTCTATTGGTCGGAGAGCCGCCCGGATGAAGGTGGGCGAGGCGCAATTATGCGCGTAACGCCGGGAGGACCAGCAGAAGAGATGCTCCCGCCGCCCTTTTCAGCGCGCTCGAAAGTTCATGAATATGGCGGTGGTGAATACCTGGCCGCGGACGGCGACGTGTATTTCGTCGAGGCGGACAGCCAGGATATCAATGTCATTTCACCGGGCCATGCGCCACGCGCGCTGACATGTGAGGCCAATACCCGGTTCGCCGATATGAGCCTTGATGCGCACCGGCCTCGTCTCATCGCCGTTGCGGAGCATCATGAACCCGGGGCTCACTTGCCGGAGAATTACCTCGCCGCCATAGCGCTGGAAGGCAGTGAACAACAGTCTCCGGTTGTCGTTGCGCGGCGCCACGATTTTTATGCTTCGCCACGGGTTAGCCCTGACGGGAGATTGCTTGCCTGGATCGCCTGGGATTTGCCAGAAATGCCTTGGGAAAGTGCGGCGCTTTATGTTGCCGAGCTGGGAAAAGACGGGGTGCTCTTCAATGAGCACAAGATTGCCGGGGGCGATGGCAGTGCGGTGTTCCAGCCCGAATGGTCGCCTGGTGGACGGTTGTATTTTGTCTGGGACAAGAGCGGCTTTGGTGAGTTGCAGGCATGGGATGGCAACCGCATCACGGAAATAGCCACAGGGAAGGGAGAGCTGATGCGCCCGCATTGGGTGTTCGGCATGCAGTCATACGCGGTGCTGGACGAGGCGCGTATCGCGGCGGTGTTCATCGACGACGGTGAAACCGGGCTCGCGCTCATCAACGTGAACAGCGGTGAGGTAACTTCTGTTGAAAGTGACTTGCGGTCCATCGACTCCCTTGCCCTTTTCGAGGATGGCATCGCGCTCATTGGTGCAAGCGATACGGCGGCAACGGCGGTTGTTGCTATTAGGCCCGATGGCGAACTCCAGACCCTGCGCTCGGCAGGCGATACGGGTCTTGCAACTGAAGATATTTCAAAAGGGAAAATGCTGCGCTTCAGGAATGGTGGGCAAGAGATCTACGCGCTGTTCTACGCCCCGGCGAATGCGTCCATTGCCGTGCCCAAAGATGAGCGTCCGCCGTTGATCCTGTTCGTCCATGGCGGGCCGACGGGCATGGCCGACCGCGGGCTGAAGTTGAAAATCCAGTACTGGACCAGCCGGGGTTTTGCGGTGTGCGATCTGGATTATTCCGGCAGTACGGGCTATGGCCGCGCCTACCGTGAGAGATTGAGCGGCCAATGGGGCATCCGTGACGTCGAAGACGTGGCAGCTCTTACAAATTACTTGATCGATAGCGGAAAAGTTGATCCGGATCGGCTGCTGATCTCGGGTGGAAGCGCGGGCGGTTTCACGGTGTTGATGGCGCTGGCGAAGCTCGATATTTTTTGCGCCGGTGCCTGTGCCTACGGCGTTTCAGATCTCAACCAGCTTCAGGCCATCACCCATAAATTCGAAAGTGGGTATCTCTATGGCCTCACCAACACCACGCCGGACAATTGCAAGGAGGTTTTCACCGAGCGTTCTCCCATCACCCATGCCGATGAGATCGTGTGTCCGGTGATCTTCTTTCAGGGTCTGGAAGACAAGGTCGTTCCGCCTGAACAGTCCCGCTCCATGGTGCGGTCCTTGCGCACGCGCGGTGTGCCGGTGGCAACCCGCGAATTTACCAGCGAGGGGCACGGGTTTCGAAGTGCTGAAACCATCATCGAGGTGCTGGAAAGTGAATACGCCTTTTACGCGACCGTTCTCGGGCTGGAACCGGATCAGGCCTTGCCGGAAATTGAAATCCAACACTGGCCCAGGTGAGGGAAACAAAAACGGGCGCTCCTGCAGCAGAAGCGCCCGTTCTAGTTAGACAAGAGGGTCCAGGCCTTACGACTTGGATTTGTTTTCGATTACCTTGGCGTCTTTGCCGCCGCCATTGATGGAAATGGTGCGGGGCTTCATGGCCTCTGGGATCTCGCGTACGAGGTCGATATGCAGAAGCCCGTTTTCAAGGGCAGCGCCTTTTACCTCGACATGCTCCTCAAGCTGGAAGCGTCGCTCGAAGGTGCGCGTGGCGATGCCGCGATGGAGATATTCACTCTCCTCGCTCTCCGATGTGCCGGTCTGCTCGCCGCGCACTGTCAGTGAGTTTTCCTTGGCCTCGATATCGATGTCTTTCTCGGCAAACCCGGCGACCGCCATAGTGATGCGGTACTGGTTCTCGCCAATGAGCTCGATATTATAAGGCGGGTAGGCCGGGGTATCGCCTTCAAGCGACCCGGCTGAGTTAATCAGGGAAGCAAGCCGGTCAAAGCCGACGGTGGAACGGTATAGGGGTGTCAGGTCAAAATGCCTCATCACATATCCTCCTTGTGAAGCAACATGCGTTACGGAACCCGCCGGTTGTGGCCGGGTTCACTGGATAATTGCGCACCCTTAATCGGCATGCGCATAGAAAAATATATGCCGGGAAAATCCGGATTCAAGAGGGGCTAAACTTTTGGTAAATATTATTTTAATCTTGGACACTGGTGGCCGGTGGATATGTTGATAAAACTGGCCTCTCTCTCCGGCCCAGGCCGGGTCCATGATCCTTTTTCAAAAAAGACAAGCGCGTCTCATGACATTGGTTGGTATACCGCGAAATCCCGTCCCGGCGGGGGCTGTATCGGGCACGATCAAGGCCTATGACGGGGCGGAATTGCGTTATGCGCGCTGGGACCCCCCGGCACGCGGGCGCAAGGGCACTGTGTGCCTGTTTGGCGGGCGCTCGGAGTTTATCGAGAAATATTTCGAAACCGTCTCCGACCTGCGCCAGCGCGGATTTGCCGTGGCCACCATGGACTGGCGCGGGCAGGGCGGCTCATCGCGGTCCCTGCGCAACTCTTTCAAGGGTCATGTCGATGATTTCGCGCAGTTCGATGCCGACCTCGACCAGTTCATGAGCGAGATCGTCCTGCCTGACTGTCCTCCACCCTATTTTGCCCTGGGCCATTCCATGGGCGGCAATATTCTTCTTAGGGCGGGTTGCAAACGCGACTGCTGGTTCGAGCGCATGGTGTTCAGCGCGCCGATGATCCGGATTGGAGGTGGTGCGCCCTCGCTTGGGCTCACAAATGTCCTGGCGTCGCTGGCTGTATTCTTCGGGCTGGGTGATCTCTTTATCCCGGGGGGAAAAAGCGATGCTTCAGGTACAGAGCCGTTCGAAGGCAATGTACTCACTTCAGACAAGCGCCGCTATGAACGCAACCGGTTGATCCTTGAGGCTGCCCCGGCGCTTGGGCTTGGCGCGCCCACCATGGGGTGGGTGCAAGCAGCAGCTGCGTCGATGAAAGAGATCAACGCCTTTGGCTACCCGCCCAAGGTACATGTGCCAGTGCTGATGCTGGCGGCAGGCGAGGACAAGGTTGTCTCGAACCTGGCTATCGATGAATTGGCCATGCAGCTGAAGGCGGGCAGCCGAATTGTCATTGACGGCGCGCGCCACGAGCTGTTGCAGGAAAAGGACGGCTACCGGGAGCAACTGTGGGCGGCCTTTGATGCTTTTGTGTCAGGTGCAGACCAGGACGTGCGCTCATAAGCACGCAGCCAGAGCTGAACGGTGGCCAGCTTCAGAATGGCGATTTAGTTGGCCGGCACCCAACGGCTCAATGTCCGCTTTCGGGGGAAAGCGGACATACCAAACTGCCATTTAACCTATGCGGCCTTGGGATAGCGGCTCGCAAAGCTCTTTGTGATGTGTTTTTCAAGCTCCAACGCTATCGCGCTCGGAGCTGTCGGAGCGACATAAAGGTTGATGTGGAATGTTGGAAGAGATGGCAATCCGCTCCCAGTATCCAGAATTTCAAATCCTTCCGGTACGGTCTGCGACAATAGCGGTCCTATCGCCAGGTCAGCTTCGAGCGTACCGAAAAAAGCCGTGAGGTCGCTTGATGCACTGGCGTAGCGCCAATCACGTCCCATTTCACTAAGCCCTTTCAGGGCCACTGCACGGTACCCGCAATTTTCATCTCCAAGAGTAACAGGCAGGGGAGTGCGTTCATGGATGCTTCCCCCAATTGCCCCAACCCAGACGAGCTGGTCAGACAGCAGCAACTGACTCCGGTCATTTGGTTTGTCCTCAGTGGTAAGAACGAGATCCAGTTTTCCATTTTCCAGTGCGTGGATCAGTATACTGGAATAGGTGCACTCCAATGAAATTTCGACACCGGGCCAGGCTTTTGAAAAGCCTCGAAGGATCGGGGGCATGAATGCGTCGATGATATCGTGGGGGACGCCAATCCGGACCTGACCCTCCAGAGCGCTGGATGTCATACGGCCCCAGATATCGTCATTCAGCGAAAGAATGCGCTCAGCGTGGGGAAGCAATTTTTCTCCGCTTGGCGTCGACGTTAGAAGACGGTGAGTACGGTCGAAAAGTTTCTTATCGAACAACTCCTCAAGACGTTTGATCTGTTGACTTACAGCAGCCTGGGTCAGGTTCAAATGCCGACCGGCGGCGGTCATCCCACCGGTCTCGGACACCGCTACAAAAGCGCGGAGCAGGGAAAGATCAATCTCTCTGGTCATAAGTCCTTCCATAATTGTTCATTATGGACTGCATCATAAACATTCATTTCCATTATGCAACTGGTGTTCCTATCTCCCTTTCCACACGACAGATACCAACCCCTAAAACAAGGATTAGGAACGATGACACCGAACCAGACAAAGTTGATCCGCGAGACATGGGACAAGGTCGTCCCGATTGCGGATACCGCAGCACAGATGTTCTATCAAAGGCTGTTTGAGATTGACCCGAGCACCAGGCCGTTATTCGACAAGACGGACATGGGGCAGCAACGCGGCAAACTATTGAAAGCTCTGAGCCTCGTGGTCGAGAATGCCGATCAGGTGGAACGCTTGACCCCGGTATTCGAAGAGATGGGACGCAGGCATAAACGTTATGGCGTTGAGGACTGGCATTACGATTCAGTTGGGGCAGCGCTTATCTGGACTCTGAAACAGGGTCTGGGAACTGCCTTTACTGAATCCGTCAGGATTGCCTGGATAAGCGTTTATGCGATTGTTTCAGAGCCGATGCGCCGCGCCGCGTGCGAGGTGCCGAAGGCGATGCCGAAACGCGCCAGTTTCAGCCATGCCGCTGCCGCAGTATGCCTGACATTGGGGCTGGCAGGCGGTATGGCTGCCGTTAGCCTGCCGGTGGTCACCTCTCAGGCTCAGGCTTTCGGTCTCAGCGATATTACCGGCGCAGCAAAGAAAGCCGGTGGTGCTGCAAAGAAAGTCGGCAGTGCTGCCAAGAAAGGCGCCAAGGTCGTAGGTAAAGGTGCGGAATCCGTGGGCAAGGTCGGCATAAAAGCCGCCAAGGTTCCTGTTGGCGTTGGACAAGCCGCCCGAAATACCGCTCTCAGCACTATCGGCAAAGTGTCCGTCAAACCGGCATTGTTACTGGTAGAGGGATCCCTACGAATCGAGGGAAAATGGGATGAAAGAAAAAAAGAAGAGCTTCGAGAGGTCGAACGGCAATATACCGATTGGTGGGATGACCTGGGTGATAAGATGGACCGCGTTCCTGGCAAAGCAGGGCAGGGCGTGAACGATCTCATAAGCAACAGGGGCGGCATCACCTCTGGCGAGAGTCTGAAGCCCCTACCTAAAAAGCCGTCACGATTGGAACAGCGCCGTTTGGAGAACGGTTTGGTGAATCATGCGCGCGATGGTGGTCTTAATCGCACTGTGAAGAAGAGCATCGTCAAGGGCAATGATGCCACACGAAACCCCTCCGCTTACACAGGCCCCGCCGGCACTATGAAACTGGGCCTCGCCAAGGGGGGCGCTTTTTACAAGGGTCCTCAGGGCATCACCCGGAAAGATATCGCACGCGATCGCTCCATCCTCGGCCGCCCGGTTGGCAAACTCAAGACCGGCATGGTTCGTGACAAGATGTTCCGTGGCGGTTCATTGGCTAACAACCAGAAACCTATAGGTCGCGGCAACGAGGTCGTGCCCATAAAGCGGGGCGGTCGCGGCAACGAGGTGGTCCGGATCAGAAAAGGCAGCAATGCACCGGTTCGCGGCATTTCAAGAGAGAACCTTAAGCCCGGTAAAGGCCGGAAGGTGAAGACTACGGTTGTTCGCGACAAGTCTGTTCTGGGGCGTCCCATCGGCGTCAAGATAAAGACTAAAAAATCGACCCCGAAGATAAAGCGCATCATCCGGGATCATCGCCCGGTGCGCAATGCGAAGCCTGTTGTGAGAAATAACCCCATAAAACGCAGGAGCCCAAATGTCACCGTGCGGGATCGCAGCAATGGAGTGAAACGCACTCGCATCATCCGGAACGGTACCAGCTCGTCGCGCCGCGCTACTGTCCGCTCAGGCGGAATGCAGCAGGACCGCTCGGTTCAGAAGCCGAGCAGGAATAACATGAAACCTCGCCGCAATGGCTTTGGTTCAAATCGCAAAAATAAATCATAGAAGCTTGAGCAGGCCAAAGGCCTGCAAGGTTATGCTGTCCCCGGCTTATGGTCGGGGACAGCTGCCACGTCGAGTTCTTTCGATACTCAACGAACCAGAGGACGGTTCCGACAATATCCGCTTTTGAGAACGGACATTCCAGCTCATGCAGAGAGATGTTCGCTTTCGGCGTTAAGTGAACATGCCCAGCAACGGTCAGCCGCTGCCCATTTACGAGCACACATGGTCTGGAAACTCTATCCGGTCAGGACTTTCAGCACCGCTTCGTGGAGTGCAGGGTCACCGCAGGCTACTGCATGACCGCCATCCGATGCCTTCCCGCCATCCCAGCTTGTGATGCATCCACCCGCACGCTCGATGATAGGAATGAGCGGGGCAATGTCGTGCACGGAGAGTCCCGACTCGACCACCAGGTCAATATGCCCGGCGGCCAGCAGGCAATAGGCATAACAATCACCACCGAACCAGCGCATGCGCACTTTCTCGCTCAGGACATCGAAGCGTTGCTCGTCACCGGCTGTTGCAAACAGATCGGGACTTGTTGAGGACAGGATAGCGTCCCCAAGTTGCGGACAGGCCCGCGTCGATATTTGTTTTTCGCCTTCCGGGCCGCGGTACCAGGCGCCACCGGCCCCACTCCAGTAGCGTTCGCCGGTGAAGGGCTGGTTCATCAGCCCCAGGACCGGCACGCTGCCCTTCGTCAGGGCAATCAATGTGCCCCAGACCGGCAGCCCCATGATAAAGGGCCTGGTCCCGTCGATTGGATCCACCAGCCAGCAATATTCCGCACCACTGGCATCACTGCCAAATTCCTCGCCGCGCACGTCATGATCAGGCCAATTCTGCGCAACCTCGGCGCGAATCACTTGTTCAGCTTCGCGGTCCGCGTTAGTCACCGGATCATAGTTGCCGCCGCCAGACTTGTCTTCAACGCGATGTATGTTGCGAAAATATCGCATAACTGCCGTTGCCGAAAGGTCCGCCAGCCGGTGCGCAAACGCTAGATACGCGTCAAAATTTTCCTGTTCCGAGGCACTCAAATTTTTGGCTCCTGTCAGGATTTCGGTAAAATAATCAATGCGCTAATCAGTAACATCCTATCCCGGCATCTTTCCGGGTCTGATCATCCATTACACCCGGTGTTGCAAATGAGCACCATGTGCTGCGAATATTTTCTTAATATTAGTTAATATCTTGAAATTTGTGCGCCGCACGGACATGTTGTTGCAACGCGGTATCGACATCTCTGATGTTCTGCCGCTGCCCAAGTTTTGGGCGTTTCCTCCCTTAGACTTGGGCCGCCCGGTTTTCTCAGGCGGCCCCTTTTTTTGGCACCCCAATCCTGTATCCCGCACGATTTCCTATTTTCAGGATCGATATCGCTATTCAGCGGCGGCCCGGGGCACGTCGAACAGCGCGGGAGCCATCTCGATCATGGCTTCCGCCAGCCTGGTGAGGTCCCGGCGCACAGTCGTGAAATCTTCACTGTGCTGATACTTCGTCTCGTCCATATAAAGCGCCCGGTTCACCTCGATCTGCAGCGCGTGGCGTCCCCTGGCGGGCCGTCCGTAATGCTCGGTGATGAACCCACCCGCATAAGGCTTGTTGAAGGCCACCACGTAGCCCATATTTTTGAGATGTTCAGCTGTCAGGCGCGTGAATTCGGGATTGCAGGATGTGGAGAAGCGGTCACCAAGCACGATATCCGGGCGCACGCAGCCCGTGTCGTACAGCGGGCTCGAGGGCATTGAGTGACAATCGATCAGCACAGCGCACCCGAACTTCTCCAGGCAGGCCTGCATCAGCCCGTCCAGCGCGGAGTGATAGGGCATGTAGTGTTGGTTGATGCGCTCCAGCGCTTCAACAAGGCGCAGGGGGTTTTGATAAATCTCCTCCGATTCCGAGACCACCCGAGCGATGGTACCCAGCCCGCCGACGACACGGACCGACTGGGTATTGGCATAGTGTGGCAGGGTGCCGGTGATCAGCGCCGGATCAAGCTCGAAGGGCTCGCGGTTCACATCCAGATAGGCACGTGGAAAATGCGCGTGCATCAGCGGCGCGCCAAGCTTTACGACGGGCGCGAACAGCTGCTCGACAAAGGTGTCTTCAGACCGGCGCAGGCTCGGCAGGTCCAGCCGCGAGGCCGCCAGGAAATTATTGAGATAAACGCGGCCGCTATGGGGAGAATTGAACACCAGCGGGGCGGTGTGTTTCGCCGGCGCAAGGATTTCAAACGGTTTTGTGAAGACCTCCGCGGTTTTTGCAGTGTCGCTTTCACTCATGGCGAAGCCAAGTCCTGCTTTGCTGAACAACTGCCTGATCACGTGAATCCCCACCCCGTGTTTCTTTTGAGAGTGCCAAGCCAACCGCGCGGAGTCCAGCACTGTGAGGAGGGTTTTGCGGCCTTATATGTTTTATTTCATGTGCCTGCCCCCGGGGTTTGGTTTTATCCGTATGGGAAGTAAGGGCAGGGCGTTTACGATTTTCGTACCAAATTGGCGTCTAATTGCGCTGAACAGGCTAACAAAGGCAGTGGTATGACAATTAACGAGCTTAAAGACGGACAAATGAACCGTATTCTTCTGGCCGAAGATGACGAGGATATGCGCAAGTTTCTCGTCAAGGCGTTGCAAAATGCTGGTTATGACGTGGTGTCCTTCGCCAATGGCGTGGAGGCCTATGAGCGGCTCAAGGAAGAGCCCTTCACGCTGCTGCTGACCGATATTGTCATGCCGGAGATGGACGGCATCGAGCTTGCGCGCCGCGCAGCCGACCTCGATCCCGATCTGAAGATCATGTTCATCACCGGGTTTGCCGCAGTCGCGCTGAACCCCGACAGCCAGGCGCCGAAAGACGCCAAGGTGTTGTCCAAGCCGTTTCACCTGAAAGATCTTGTTGGCGAAATCGAACGGATGCTGGCGGCCTAAGCCTCTGATCTTCGAAAGCCACGGCTTTGAGTGTCTTGCCTCACCCGGGCAATGCCGATATAGGACTGACACTGTTATGTGCCGCCGGGCTGCTCAAGCTCTGATGTGGCACGGGCGGGCGATTAGCTCAGCTGGAAGAGCGCTTCGGTGACATCGAAGAGGTCGCAAGTTCAAGCCTTGCATCGCCCACCATTTTCCCCGCAAACAGCACGGTATGATTTGATCGGGTTTGCCCCCTGACACGC
>JAJFHQ010000036.1 GCA_021775525.1 Hyphomicrobiales bacterium | reverse complement strand
GCAGTGCCGAGCACCTCGTTGTTCTTGGCAAGAAGCCGTAATTCCACGCCCTTCATCGGGGCTGCGGTTGTCAACGAGCGTATGAAGGCATGAACGCCATCATCACCGGTGATCGCGGCCAGACCCATGTCAGATACCACGAACCATTGCGCCGGCCGCTCATCCCAATGTTTCGTCTGGGCTGCGGTTGCGGTGGCGGCAACAACGTAAATACCCGGTTTGAGCTTTGGCAGGGCTTCGTCGACCGGAAACGCGGTCGAAACATCCTTGTTGAGCGGACTTTCCACCGGCATCTTTCCGGTCCAGACTTTTTCGCCCTTCTGGTTGGCCAGATCCTCAAGCGATCCGCCGTACATCTGGCGGAAAATCTCACCGGACACGATCATTGAGCCGAGGCTCCGGTCGCCGATCCGGTAGATAGCGATGTCGATTTCCTTGGTGTTGACGGAAACAATCGGGATGCCGCTCTGACCGGTGCGTGGCAACACGTATCCCCGGCCGGTAAAATGGACCGAAGGCTTGCGGTCGCGCACATAGACGGTGAAGCGGGCCGGTTTGAGCAGTGTCTCGTCGACCGTCGAGGGCAGCCCGGCACGGACATCTACCTGATAGCGGGTACCGTGGCGAAGCCCCTCGACACAAAGTTGCCTCTGGTCCGCGCTCACTGCTGCGGCAGCGGCCCCGTCCACGCGGACGAATTTGGAATAGCCGCCTTTTACCGGGGCAAGGTTTTCAGAAAACTGGATGCACATACGCGGGCTGACCGCATCTGAATCGACGCTGTAATTGGTCGATCTGAAACCGCGCTGTTCGCGCAATCCGTAATAGATTTTCTGGATAGGGGGGGAGGCGCGCAGCGTGAGGCTGGCCTTGTAGGCATCAAGTGCGGGGCGCCAGAACTGCCGGTCGGAAAGAACCCGCCCGAGAAATGCGAGGGCGTTCGCTTTCAGCGATTTATCACCGGCGCGCTTGTAGGCGAGGAAGGCAGCCGAACTGGCCTGTTCCTGCAAGTCGTAGCGCTCATTATTGTCTTTGGGCTCGGTCGCGGCGAGGGCACCGGCCAGTGCAAACCATGACCTGGCGGAGGTGGGGGCAAGTGTCGCTGCAGCCGCGTAGTTTGCAGCGGCGGCGCGTATGTCACCTTTGCGCTGGGCGCGATCACCAAGTCTCTTCCACTGGTTCGAGGACTTCCGAGTATAACCCGGTGTCCGGGCAAGCTTCTGCTCGTAGCGTTCGGCACTGGCGGCTATTTCTTCATGGAAAAATTCTCCGTCTGCCGCATGGGCAGGAACGGTAAGGGCAAGAATGAGAATGAGAAAAAGGCGTGAAAAAAAACGGGGCATACTGCAAGCCTCCTGCAGTTACAACTGAACCTGTCCCCCGTTTCGTCTGCCGCGGAGACTCTCACGAACCACGCGGCCTGAGATCATTCTGGGGGCAATCTCTCTCCCATTGCAAGCTGGAATCTGAAGCAAGGCCTGTTCAACACGCGGCCATTGGTGGTTCTGCGATGGCGCAACCCGGGGTCAGGCCTCAGTCCTGTGCTGCAATGGCCTCCAGGAATATTTTTCCAAAGCCTTCAAGCTTGCGCGGGCCGACGCCATTGATGCCGGACATTTCGTCAAGGGTTGCCGGGCGTTCGCGCGCCATTTCCATCAATGTCGCGTCGGGGAACACAACGTAGGCAGGCACGTTTTTCTCGCGCGCAATCTCCAGCCTGAGCGACTTGAGAACGGCGAGAAGGTCCTGGTCACCCTCGGCCACGGGGAGTTTTTCTGCTTTGCGTTTCTTCTGCTTGCGGGCGGGTTTGGCCAGGTCGATCTCGCGAAGCAAAAAATCTACTTCGCCTTCCGCAACGCGCACACCGAGGCGCGTGATCTGAAGCGCGCCGTATTTCTGGATGTTGATGGTGACGTAATTGCCGGCGACTGCCTGTCGGATGAAGGCCTGCCAGTAGTCTTTCGGTTGATCTGCGCCCGCGCCATAGCCCGCGAGCCGGTCATGATTACGGTCCAGGATTTTCTGGGTTTTCGCGCCGCGCAGCACATCGATAATATGCGCGCCGCCGAACATCTGGCCCGTGTCCCTGATGACCGAAAGCAGCATCTGCGCGTCGCGCGTGCCATCTATCATCGTCGGCGGGTCGAGGCAGTTGTCGCAATTCCCGCAAGCGCCCGTTTCTTCATCGAAATAAGACAGCAGTGCGATGCGACGGCACGTCGCCGCCTCGCAATAGGCCAGCAGCGCGTCGAGGCGTTTATGTTCACGCATCTTGTGCGCCTCGTCCTCGCCGTCCTGCTCTATGAAGCGGCGGCGCAGGGCCATGTCGGAAAGACCGAACAGCAGCAGGGTCTCCGCCGGCAATCCATCGCGTCCGGCACGGCCGATCTCCTGGTAATAGGCTTCCAAGGAACCAGGCAGGTTTAGGTTGCAGACATAACGGATGTCCGGCTTGTCCACGCCCATGCCAAAAGCGATGGTCGCCACCATGGTGACCGCATTCTCGCTCATGAAACGGTTCTGGTTTTCCTTACGCGTCTGGGCGTCCAGACCCGCATGGTAGGCGATTGCATTGAAGCCTGATGCGTTGAGGAAGTCGGCCACCTCGCCGGTGAGCTTGCGCGACAGGCAATAGACGATACCGGCCACCTCGCGCTTGTCTTCAAGAAAGGCGAGCAATTGTGTCTTCCACTCGGTTTTGGGCAGGACGGCGAGGCGAAGATTGGGCCGGTCGAAGCCATGCACAATGATGCGGCCCTTGCCACGAAACAGCTTGGCGGCAATATCGGAGCGGGTCGCTTCATCGGCGGTCGCCGTGAAACCCGCGATGGCGGCATCGGGGAAATGCTCACGCAGGCTTGAGAGCCGCTCATATTCAGGGCGAAAGCTGGTCCCCCATTTTGAGATGCAGTGAGCCTCGTCAACCACGAACAGGGCCGGGTTCAGCTTGGCAATGGCATCCAGCATACGCTGTGTCATGAGCCGTTCCGGCGAGAGGTAGAGCAGCCGGCACTCACTTGCGGAAACAGCGCGCCAATTTGTCACCTGTTCCTCGCGTGTCAGCCCGGAATGGATGGAGCCCGCCGGCACCCCGTTGGCGCGCAAGGCTGCCACCTGGTCGTCCATAAGTGCGACGAGCGGCGACACGATCACCGTGAGCCTGTCCGACAACAGTGCCGGGATCTGGTAGCAGAGCGATTTCCCGGCCCCTGTCGGCATAACGATGAGTGCGCTCTTACCCGAGGCGAGGAGATCAACGATCTCCTCCTGTCCAGGGCGGAACACACCGTAGCCGAATACATCATGGAGAATTTGCGCCGCACTCTGGTCCATGGCGCAAAGTCTATACGAGTCGCACCCTTTATGAAGCCGCCTGGACAGAGACGACGCGGAATGTCCGCAACACGTCGTCATGCTCCATGATTGAGACATATTCACCGGAATTGAAGGCATGGTCTCCGAAACGGTAACCCGTTTCGTCATCATCCTCGTCACCGTGGATATCGTAGTGGAAGGCCCATTTGCCATCGGCCTTTCGCACCAGATGGCCGACTTCATCCGCCTGACCCTGCCAGAAACGGTGGACCCGGCACTGATCCCGGTGCTTGTCCCATTCGGCGCGATTGATCTTTCCCTGCTCATCGAGTGGAGCGGAAAACTCATAGCCATGTCTGGGGCTGCCGGACGGGAAGTCGTGGTCGCGGGCAAGCTCAAGCCTGATTTTTTTGATGGTCATGTGCTTCTCCGTGGGAGTGCTTTAGTGCGACATGAGCACTGGAACGATCATCTTCTGCAGCAGGCGCTGGGTGGCGCCGCCAAACAGGCGTTCGCGAAGGCGAGAATGGCTGTAACAGCCGGTGATGAGCAGTTCGCCGTCTTGTTGGGACGTGAATGCGAGCAACGCATCGCCGACGCTCTTGTCGCTCTTTTTCAGTGCAACCGCTTCAGCTCTGACGCCGTGGCGAGACAGCGTGCGTGCTATATCCGCGCCACCCGTGCCCAACGTATCCTTGGCTTCACCTTCCTCGGAGACGGTGACGATGCTGACACCCTTGGCTTTTTTTAACAGCGGCAAAGCGTCAAAGACCGCGCGTGCCGCTTCGCGTGAGCCATCCCATCCGACCACCATCTGGCCTGAAAGCTTGCCGAATTCACCTGAACTCGGAACCGTGATGACCGGGCGTCCTGACCCGAGGATCACATCCGCCGCGAGATCACCGACGCGCTGTTCGCTATCGTTCTGACCCATGATGACCAGGTCGGCGCAGCGTGTTTGCTCGGTGATGTTGTGAAGCAGGTCGGGGTGGACAGAAGTATCATCCTGGCCGCGCCATTCGCTCTGCACCTTTGATTTTTTGATGGCCGTGGAGAAGACGTCCTTAATCGCGGCGGCGTCCGTGTGCATGATTTCGATATATTGCTCAATAATCTTGGGCGGCACTTGAGCGCCGATGGTGCCCATGACGGGTACGCCCGGCGAGACATGCAGTCCGATCAGATGCGCTTCGAAGCTTTCAGCCAGCGGCAGCGCCACTTCCATGATGCTCGCGACACTGTCCGGTCGCGCCAGATAGACGGCTATCGTTTTGTATGACATCTCATTCCTCGTTAGCTTGATGCGCAATTTCCCAAAACGATAGCGGTCACGAATTGGGCCGGCATTGACATCAATCAATTTGATCTGGGTCATTGAAATGATACCGATCAAAGGTGCTGTTGTGCGGGTCTGAGGAAACGCAGATGGGTTCCCCCATGGAAAGTAGAACCAGCACGCAGAAGCCTGCCCATCTCAAGCGTTCGCTGGGTCTGGTACTCGTGGTGCTGTATGGACTCGGTGTAACGATCGGCGCGGGGATTTATGTGCTGATTGGTGCGACGGCCGGGCTGGCGGGCATCTATGCACCCGTCTCTTTCTGTATCGCGGCGCTTGTCATGGCACCGACAGCCGCGTCCTTTGCAGAATTGACTTCACGCATGCCAGTGAGCGCAGGTGAGGCGGCCTATGTGCGTGAAGGATTGCGTTCACGTGGCCTCGCGCTGACGGTCGGTTTGCTCGTGGTGACGGCAGGCTCTGTATCAGCCGCGGCTGTCGCAATTGGCGCGGCCGGGTATATCGCAGTGTTTATCCAAGCTCCCGAATCCCTGGTCATCACACTGGTGGTCCTCGCCATGGGGCTCGCAGCAGCATGGGGCATTCTGGAGTCGGTATCCCTTGCCGCAGTGCTTACGCTTATCGAGATAGGCGGACTTGCCCTGATCGTTGTGACCGGCATCGGGCACGACCCTACAATCCTGGCTCGTCTGGGAGAAGTTGTGCCGGGCAGCTTCGATCCCGTGATCTGGAGCGGTGTATT
>JAJFHQ010000035.1 GCA_021775525.1 Hyphomicrobiales bacterium | reverse complement strand
ATCATCACGGCAGGGTTCGATGTGTTGGTGCAGGAGGTGATGGCGGCTATGACCACATCGCCATTGCCCAGATCATGGTTGCGGCCTTCCACGCCGACCCGTTTGCTGATGCCGCCCTCGCCGGCAAACTCGCCAGCCATGGCTGTTGCAAAGCCTTCCGAGGCATCCTTAAGTGCGACTCGGTCCTGCGGGCGTTTCTGCCCCGCAATGGAAGGAACAACCGAGCCGAGATCCAGACCCAGCGAGGCGGTGAAAACCGGGTCGGGTGTATCGCTGGCGCGCCACATCCCTTGCGCCTTGGCATAGGCTTCAACCAGTTCAATCCGCTCAGCTGTGCGCCCTGTGGCTGTGAGGTAGGCAATCGATTCACTGTCGATGGGGAAAAACCCGCAGGTCGCGCCATATTCAGGCGCCATGTTGGCAATTGTGGCCTGATCTTCAAGGCTGAGATGATCAAGGCCGGGACCGTAAAATTCGACGAATTTGCCGACCACGCCTTGTTCCCGCAGCATCTGGACGACCGTCAGCACCAGGTCTGTCGCAGTGATGCCCTCTGACATCTTGCCCTCAAGGCGGAAGCCAACAACTTCGGGGATCAACATGGAGATCGGCTGGCCCAGCATGGCCGCTTCGGCCTCGATACCGCCAACGCCCCAGCCCAAAACCGACAACCCGTTGACCATGGTGGTGTGGCTGTCGGTTCCCACCAACGTATCAGGATAGGCGTAGGTAACCTTCTTGCCGTCCTCATCCACTTCCTTGGTCCAGACGGTCTGTGAGAGATATTCGAGGTTCACCTGGTGGCAGATGCCCGTGCCCGGCGGCACCACGCGGAAATTGTCAAAGGCGCTCCCACCCCAGCGCAGGAAGGAATAGCGCTCCCCGTTGCGCTCATACTCTTTGTCGACATTTTGCTTGAAGGCGTTACCGGTACCGAAGAAGTCCACCATTACCGAGTGATCAATAACCAGGTCGACAGGCACCAGAGGATTAATCTTGGACGGGTCACCCCCCATGGTTTTCATGGCGTCGCGCATGGCCGCCAAGTCGACGACCGCCGGAACGCCGGTGAAATCCTGCATCAGCACCCGCGCCGGACGGTAGGCGATCTCTTGTTTAGACGATTTGGTTTTCAGCCATTCCGCGCAGGCGCGAATGTCATCTGCTGTCACCGAGCCGCCGTCTTCATGGCGCAGCAGGTTTTCAAGCAGAACCTTGAGCGAGAAGGGCAACCTGGATATGCCATCCAGTCCGTTTTTCTCAGCCTCGGGCAGGGAGAAATAATCATAAGATACTCCGCCTGCTTCGATGGTGCGGCGGCAGTTGAAGCTATCAAGCGAATGGGATGCGTGCGCGCTCACGGGGCAACCTCCTGTTTTAACGAATTGCCTTGGCCCGCGCCGCCGGTGTGCCGACGGAAGGTGCGGTGCTCTTGATGCCCCGAGGCCCAATCAATCTGGACCCATTTACCGCGGCCGCGGCCGATGCACCGGGAACACCCCGTTTTTGCGCTGGCGTCTTATCTGTCCTGACTTAATATATTGCGGGCCGCCGCTCAAGTCTTCTCGTCAGAATTGCATTTCTTTTCACCGGTCAACTGACACGCTAAACACTTACCCATGAAACTGGCCCTTAAAGACCTCAAATGCGTACGCGGCGGAAGAACCGTTTTCGAGGGATTATCCCTGAACGTAAGAGACGGCACCGGAGTGGAGCTTACGGGTCCCAATGGCTCGGGCAAGTCCAGCCTGCTGCGCATGCTCGCCGGGTTCATCCCTGCAGCGGCAGGCCACATTCACCTTGAGGGAGGTGACAATGACGTTTCGCTGGGGGAGCAGTGCCACTATGTGGGCCATCTCAATGGCGTGAAACGTGCGCTGAGCGTTCAGGAGAACCTTGCCTTCTGGACCGAATATCTGGGCGGGGGCGAGATTGAGAGCGCTTTGAGCGCGTTCGATCTGGAGAATCTATCACATATCCCGGCCGGGCTTCTCTCCGCAGGCCAGGCGCGGCGGCTGGGCCTGGCCCGCCTGGCTCTCGTGCACCGGCCTGTATGGTTGCTGGATGAGCCTTCCGTATCGCTTGATAAGGGATCGCGGAAATTTCTCTCAACTGCCATTGCCTCCCATATTAAAGCGGGCGGCATTGTCATCGCCGCGACCCACGCACCGCTTGGCGTCAAGTTTGCGCAATCCCTGAAACTGGGCACCGGGGGGCGGTCATGAAGGCTTTCACAAGCCTCGTCGCGCGTGATCTGCGTCTTGCGTGGCGCGAGGGCGGCGCGATTTCCACAGCGCTCGGGTTCTATCTGGTCGTCGTGGCCATCCTTCCCCTCGGGCTTGGCCCGGACCTCAACCTGCTCGCGCGTATTGCTCCAGGAATTTTGTGGGTTGCTCTGCTCCTGGCAGCGCTTCTTTCCGTCGACCGTATCTTCCATAACGACCATGAAGACGGAACCCTGGAGATTATTGCGCTCGGACCACTGCCGCTGGAACTGGTGGCAGCAGCCAAGGCCACCGCGCACTGGATATCCATTGGCATCCCGCTCACGCTGGCAGCACCAATTCTGGCGCTGCTGCTCAACTTGCCCGCAAACGCCTTCTGGGTTCTGGTGCTGACCATGGCAACAGGTACGCCGGCAATCAGTTTTCTCGGCGCGCTCGGTGCCGCGCTCACACTCGGGCTTGGGCGTGGCGGGCTGCTTCTGGCGCTGCTGATCCTGCCGCTCTATGCGCCTGTGTTGATTTTCGGGGTGGCAGCCATGAACGCGGTGATCACAGGCCCATCACCATTTCTCTCATCCTACCTGATATTGTGCGCGATCACCCTCGCGACGATCGTTCTGGCGCCGATCGCATCGGCGGCGGCACTCAGACTCAACCTCAATTGACCAACATCAATACCAACCTTGTGACCGTTCGTTATATACATCGCCGATTGCACCGAGCCGTGACCATCATTAGAACAACTCCATGACTCAAGCTGAAGGCACATTCAACCGGTTGGCAAACCCCACGCGCTTCATGGGGCTGGCAAGCACCATCCTGCCCTGGCTAACGTGCCTGACAGCGCTTCTGTTGCTCACTGGGCTCTATCTCGCCTTCTTCGTGGCTCCTGAAGATTATCAGCAGGGGCACACCGTAAAGATCATGTTCATTCATGTTCCTTTTGCCTGGCTCGCCATGATGGGCTACTCGGTGATTACCATCGCATCCATTGGCTCGCTCATCTGGCGTCACCCGATGGCTGATGTCGCGGCCAAGACAGCCGCCCCCATCGGCGCCTGCTTTACGCTGCTTGCACTTGTCACGGGATCGCTCTGGGGCAAGCCCATGTGGGGCACATACTGGGTGTGGGATGCGCGGCTCACTTCCGTCCTGTTGCTGTTCTTTCTCTATCTCGGGCTGATGGCCCTGTGGCAAGCCATCGAGGAGCCCTCCCGCGCCGGGCGCGCGGCGGCCATACTGGCCATTGTCGGCTCGGTAAATATCCCGATCATAAAATTCTCCGTCGATTGGTGGAACACGCTGCATCAACCGGCTTCTGTGGCCAAACTCGACGGGCCGTCCATTCATTCCTCCATCCTCACTCCCCTGCTGATCATGGCGGCCGCCTTCACCTGCCTGTTTTTCGTCATGCATCTGATGGCGATGCGCACCGAGGTGCTGCGCCGCCGGGTTCAGGCGCTGCAGCTGACCCATGTCGATGCCGCCGGCGTAACACAAGGTGCACGCGCATGAGCGTCTTTCCCGATCTCGGAGACCATGCGGGCTTCATCTGGATGGCCTACGGCGTTTCGGCGCTCGTACTCGCCGGCCTTATCGGCTGGATACGCATTGATGCACGGCGTCAGATGACCCTGCTTGACGATCTGGAAGCCAGGGGCATCCGCCGCCGGTCCTCCAGGGCGAAGAGCAAGGGGGCTTCAAAGGCACGATGAGCTCACACCAGAAAACACAGTCCGGATTTTCCTGGGGCATGGCGCTGCCACTGATCATTTTCGCCAGTTTGGCGGGACTGTTTTTCTTCGGACTGCAAACCGGAGATCCGTCAAAGCTGCCATCGGCTCTGCTCGGCAAAAAGGTGCCCCAATTCGATTTGCCACCACTTGAGGGCTTGAGCGAAAAGGGAAAACCGGTGGCCGGGCTTTCAAGCAAGGACCTCGCGCGTGGTGATGTGCGCATCGTGAATTTCTGGGCCTCCTGGTGCGTGCCCTGCCGCGACGAGCATCCCTACCTGGTGAAACTGGCGGCGGCCAGTAAGGCGCCCCTGACCGGCATCAATTACAAGGACAAGACCGTTGCCGCACGCCGGTTTCTTGGCCGCTTTGGAAATCCCTATGTCGCAGTTGGCGTCGACACCAAGGGTACGGCGGGTATTAACTGGGGAGTGACGGCGATGCCCGAGACCTTCATTATCGGTGGGGACGGCACCATCCTTCACAAGCATGTGGGGCCGATCAACGGTGAGATCATCGAGAAAGAGTTGCTGCCGGCTATCAGGAAAGCCCGCTCGAAGGGGTGACGCTCAATCGGCGTCCTTGCCGTTGGAATGAGTCATCGCGCCCACGATTTCACTAAGTGATTTCAGGAATTCTTTCCGCTTCGTTTCCGGCAGGGCCGCGAGCAGCCGGGTATCGGCCTCATGCACGGCCGGTTGAGCAGAGCGAAGCGCATTGATGCCCTCTTCGGTCAGTTTGACCGCATAGACCCGTGCGTCTGCCTTGGTGCGACGGCGGCGGATCAGTCCTTTTTTCAGCATCCGGCGAACAATATCTGCCAGTGTGGAGCGATCGATACCTGTGCGGGCAACCAAGTCGGTCTGGCTCAATCCCTCTTCCTGGGAGATGGACAGCAGCACGGCGAATTGCCGGGGTGTCAGCGCGTCATTATCAACTTCCTCGGTGAACAAATCCCCGGCGCATTGGCTGGCGCGATGAAGGAGGTGCATTGCCGAGCGATTGATCTCGCCGTTGCTTTCCCGCCCGTTGGACACCATGTCGCGTATCCCCTACAATCTGACCGGAATGAATGCCTGCAATCCTGTTGGTCAAATGCTCCCGTCTACTGATTAACCCGCGAAGAAGGCGAGTGGTCCAGTCACGTTTGCTTGAAACAGTGTGATGCATTGATGTCTGCTGGAAATTTCAGGTGGATTAGAAGAAGAAGAATCTCGTCCGGTAGAGCACCTGAAAAACACATACGTCAGATCATCGGTCAAAAAGCTTTGTAACTGTTTGGCGAGTTCTCACTTGGTTGGCTTGGCATGTTTCTGCATCAGCCCGGCCTGCATGGCGGCGAAGATCAGTGTCAGAGGCAGAAGCCCGAAAACCTTGAAGCTCACCCATGTATCTGTGCTGAAACTGCGCCAGACAAGCTCATTCAGCATGGCCAATATGATGAAGAACCCGGCCCAGCGATAGGTAAGCAACCGCCATCCCGTAGCGCTCAGCTCGAACACGTCACCCAGCAGCACCTGGAGAAAATTACGATTGACCGCCAGGCCGCCCATAAGAATAGCGGCGAACAGGCAATAGATCACTGTCGGCTTGATCTTGATGAAGGTTTCGTCCTGCAGGTAGAGCGTCAGGCCGCCAAACACCATCACCAGTACAGCCGTCACCAGCGGCATCTTTGCGAATTTACCGGTCAGCAATCGTGAGGTGATGAGGGCGATCGCTATGGCCACCATGAAAAAGGCGGTGGCAAAGAATATCCCGTACAGCGCATTGGCGGCAAAAAACAGCAGAAGAGGACCCAGATCCAGCGCCAGGCGCAACGCGGGGTGTTCTGCCTCCTGCCCCTTGCCAGGCTGTTTGTCCTTCTCTGCCCCGCTCACGCTTCGACCTGCTCTGCTGCGCCGGCAATGGCCGATGCGAAGTCATAGGCATCGAATGGTTGCAGATCTTCAACCGACTCGCCAACGCCAATGGCGTGGATCGGCAGGGCAAACTTCTCAGCGATCGCCACGAGAATGCCGCCACGCGCCGTGCCATCCAGCTTCGTCATGATGATGCCGGTAACGCCCGCAATCTCCTGAAACGCCTGCGCCTGGCTGACGGCATTTTGACCTGTTGTGGCGTCGAGAACGAGCAGCACGGAATGCGGGGCGCTCTCATCGAGTTTCTTCACCACGCGGACGATCTTGGCGAGTTCCTCCATCAGGTCGGCTTTGTTCTGCAACCGCCCCGCGGTATCAATCAGCAGCACATCGGCATCACGTTCGCGCGCCTCTTCGAGTGCGTCATAGGCAAGCCCGGCAGCATCCGCGCCTTCCTTACCCGACACGACCGGCGCACCGGTGCGATCTCCCCAGATCTGGAGCTGGTCGATTGCTGCTGCGCGGAAGGTATCGCCGGCGGCAATGACCACGGATTTTCTGTCTTGAGCGAACTGGTGCGAAAGCTTTCCGATGGTCGTGGTCTTGCCGGTGCCGTTGACCCCGACCACCAGGATCACATGGGGATGTTTGGTAGTGTCCAGCACCAGCGGCTGGGCCATGGGTTCAAGCACCTTGGCCACTTCGGAGCCGAGCACCGCGCGTACTTCCTCAGGCTCAATTTCTGTGTCGTATCGCCCGCGCGCCACTTCCTCAGTAATGCGCATGGCCATGTCGACGCCAAGATCGGCCTGGATCAGAGCATCCTCCAGCTCCTGCAGCATCTCTGAATCGAGCTTGCGCTTGGTGAAAATCGCGGTGATGTTTTCGGTGAGTTTGTTCGAGGTCTTGCTCAGACCATCGCGCAGTCGTGAGAACCAGCCTTTTTTCTGATTTGGCTCCGCCCCGGCTTCGGGCTTATCGGCAACCGACTCGACAATTTCCTCAACCGGGGCTGCCGTTCCAGCAACCTGTTTTTTTGAGACGCGTTCTTTATGAGACTTTTTAGCGGCAGGCTTTTTTGCGGACGGTTTCTTCTTAGCTGCTTTTTTTGCCGGAGTTTTTTTTGTTTTTGCTGCAGGCTTTTTAGCAGCCGGTTTCTTCGCCGAGGCCTTTGCCTTGGCTTTTGCTTTTGGCTTTTCTTCCTTTACCGGCTCCTCGTCCTTGGAGCCAATGAGGGAGCCAAGCAGACGCTTGAAGAAACCGGGTTTCTTATCCTTGCTCATTACAGCGGTATTCCTTCGAGCACGCCGTGGCCGTGGCCGGTCATACGCGCTGAAATGATATCGCCGGAACGCGCCTCCCCGCACAGCGACACCGGCGTGAAATGCGGGGTACGTCCGCGCGTTTGTGTTTCCATCAGGACGTCATGTGAAAGGCCAAGCTGGCTTTGCAAATGCCGGTCCAGCGCCTTCGCGCCTTCCCGGCGCAACCGCGCCGCGCGGTCCTTGATGGTTATGCCGTCGACCTGCGGCATTCGTGCAGCAGGCGTGCCCTGGCGCGATGAATAGGGAAAGACGTGCAGGTAGGTGAGACCGCACGCCTCGACGATGGAAAGCGTCCGGGCGAACATTTCTTCGGTCTCGGTAGGGAAACCGGCAATCAAATCCGCACCGAAAACCATGTCCGGTCGCAGTTCGCGCACGGTTCGGCAAAACTCCATTGTGTCCGCCCGGCTGTGACGGCGCTTCATGCGCTTGAGCGTCAGATCGTCCCCTGCCTGCAGAGAGAGATGAAGATGAGGCATCAGGCGTTCTTCACAGGCGATGGCATCGAGCAAGTCCGGGTCTGTTTCGATAGAGTCGATTGAAGAGAGCCGCAAGCGTTCAAGCTCCGGTACGAGCTTCAGAATTTTCTTCGTCAGGGCGCCAAGCGTCAGCACACCCGGCAGGTCGGCGCCATAAGCCGTGATGTCGACGCCAGTCAGTACGATTTCGCGCGTCCCGGCCTCAACGAGGCAGCGTATCTGGGCAATCACCTCACCTGCTGGTACCGAGCGTGAGCGCCCGCGCGCATAGGGAATGATGCAGAAGGTACAGCGATGGTCGCAGCCATTCTGGATTTGCACATAGGCGCGTGTGCGCGCACCAAAGCCGTCAATCATATGGCCCGCCGTTTCTCGCACCGACTGGATATCATCAACGAGGATCTGCTCAGTGTTCGTGGTGGCGAGCGTGGCAAAGGTCTCGGCCTTCATCTTTTCAGCGTTGCCGATCACGTGATCGACCTCCGGCATCACCGCAAACATTTCCGGCTGAAGCTGGGCTGCACAGCCCGTCACCACAATCCGTGCATCCGGCTTGTTGCGTCTGGCCTTGCGGATCGCCTGACGGGCCTGGCGCACGGCCTCGCCCGTCACAGCGCAGGTGTTGACGATCACCGCGTCGCCAAGGGCCGACTTCTCGGCATGGTCACGCATAACTTCGGATTCGAACGCGTTCAAACGGCAACCAAATGTGAGGATTTCGGGCGCACTCATGAGACCGGTTCCGCCTTGAGCAGGGCCGGGTCAAGTGTGCTTTCATATTCAAGTTCACTCGGGCCCGTCATCAGGATGTGATCGTCGCTCTCGCGCCATTCCATTTGCAACGGCCCGCCGGGCAGGGTCACGGTGACGTTGCGGCCCGTCAGCTTTTTGCGCACGGCAGCGACAGCGACAGCACATGCAGCCGTACCGCAAGCCCGGGTCAGACCAACCCCGCGCTCCCACACGCGTACAGTGATGGCTTCGGGAGAAGTCACATGTGCAAGCGAAATATTGGCGCGCTCGGGAAACAGCGGGTGATGCTCAAGTACGGGTCCGATGCGGGCAAGGTCATGGGCATCCAGATCATCCACCCAGAAGATGCAATGGGGATTGCCAACATTCACCACGCTGGGGGTGTGCAGCACAGGGTCATCAATAGGGCCGACCTGCAATTCTATGATCCGGGTGTCGTGAAACTCTTCCGAAAGCGGGATCTGGTCCCAGTTTAGTTTTGGAACGCCCATATCAACCGTGACACTCCCATCAGCATTAACGGCAGCGCTTAGCATGTCGGCGGCGGTCTGGATTGAAACTTCAGGACGGCCAAGTTCTTTCGACAGAACAGATGCCACACATCGCATAGCGTTGCCGCAAGCTTCCACTTCGCCGCCATCGTGATTCCAGATACGCATAAAAGCATCGGCACCTTGGGGAGAAGGTTCAATTGCGATGACCTGGTCACAGCCCACGCCGCTTTCACGGTCCGCAATCGCGCGCGCCTGCTCAATACTCAATGCGAGCGTAGCGGGACGCGCGTCAAGCACGGCGAAATCATTGCCGAGCCCGTTCATCTTGCGCAAAGCTATGGCGGTCTCACTGGTCATGATTTGCCTTATATGGGGATTGCTGCGCTGCCGCAATTGCGCTGCGCATCCCATTGAAAGCTTATTTGCAATCACAACGCGTCGCAGCAGCGACAGACTCAGCGTTATTCCCTTTGACTTGGGACATCATTTTGCTATCTAATGCAAATAATTCCTATTTGCAACTAAGTAAGGAACTGCGAATCCATGCTGGATTGGCTGCAACGTAATTTCTCACGCAGGGAAAGCCTGAAATCTGCCGGGCAACTGGGTCTCGCCGGCTCAATCTGCACGGCGTTGGGCATCGTCACGCCTGCCAGCGCCGCGAACGCCAAGATGGCGAAGGGACATGCTGGACATCACAGCGGAGAGAACCGAACGGTTGGCAGGGTCGATCACGCGCGAAACGGGTTTGATCCTCACGCCATCCTGACAGACTGGGATCGCGGCACCCTATCAACAGACGATCAGGGCCGTAGTGTGCGCTCGTTCGAAATTTCCGCCATCGACAAGGAAATCGAGATCGCCCCGGGTCTCTTTTTCCCGGCCTGGACCTATAATGGCCGCGTGCCCGGTCCGACATTACGCGCAAACGAGGGTGAACATATAAGGGTTACCTTCCGCAATGCCGGCTCGCACCCGCACTCGATCCATTTCCATGGCATTCATTCGGCCAGCATGGACGGCATCATGGGGGCCGGCATGGTCAACCCGGGCGATGAATTCACCTACGAATTTCCGGCCAAGCCGTTTGGCTGCCACCTGTATCACTGCCATGCCGTCCCCCTGAAACGCCACATCCACAAGGGGCTTTACGGCGCCATCATCATCGACCCCGATCCCGAGCTTCATCCTGAACATCGCGACGTGGCGCTCTCCCGCCAACTTGGCAGCGAGGAGAACAGGCACTGGCAGGAAATGGTCATGGTCATGAACGGCTTTGACACCAATTTCGACGACGAGAACGAGGTCTACGCGGCGAATTCCATTGCGTTCGCCTACATGCTCGACCCGATCAAGATCGACCCCGACAGGCCGGTGCGCATTTACCTCGTCAATGTCACAGAGTTCGACCCCATCAACTCGTTCCACCTGCATGCCAATTTCTTCGATTATTTCGATCACGGCACGACGCTGGTGCCAACACTCAAAACGGTCGACACGGTCATGTTGTGCCAGGCACAGCGCGGCATAATCGAATTTTCATTCAAGGACTATGAGCCGGGCCGTTACATGTTCCACGCTCACCAGTCCGAATTCGCCGAGCTTGGCTGGATGAGCTTTTTCAAGGTGGAAGGATCATGAGCCGCGCGAACGCATATTTCGCCCTGCCACTGGCAGCCCTGGTGGCCCTGGTCGCCTTGCTGATATGGCTGAAGCCTTTCGAAACGCTTGCCCCTGGCGCGCCGCCGGTTGAAGCCCTTACCTTTGAAAGCGTGCGCCTGGAGCCGGGGATGTTCCGGGCAAAGGTGCGCGTAGACGGGTCAGGGCCAGTCTCCATCGCCCAGGTTCATGTGGATGGAGCCTACCGCACGTTTACGCAATCTCCCCCGGGACCATTGGGAAGGCTCTCGTCGGCGGAGCTTGCCATTCCCTATCCGTGGGTTGACGGCGAAACCCATGTCATTGTTGCGCTGACCTCAACCGGAGCTACGTTTGATCACTCAATTGACGTGGCGCAAGCTACGCCCGATCTGTTCGGCCCGACGGCCTGGATGCTGCTGCTGGTCGGCCTGCTTCTGGGGCTTGCCCCTGTTGCAATTGGCCTGATGAGTTTCCCGGCCCTGCGCCAGCTCGGGCGCGAGGGAACCGGGTTCATACTGGCCATGACGGTGGGTTTGCTTGTCTATTTGCTCATCGATACGCTGGGTGAAGGACTGGAAGCGGCTGAAGGCGTGCTGGAGCGCTTCCATGCCTCGACCCTTGTCTGGGTCGTGGCCATCGTCACCGCTTCGGGTCTCATTGGCGTAGGACGCAGGGGCGACAAGCCACCCGAGGGCCTCAAGCTAGCAGGTTTCATCGCGCTTGGTATCGGGCTGCATAATCTTGGTGAAGGCCTGGTGGTGGGTGCTGCCTTTGCTACGGGGGAAACAGCCCTCGCCGCGTTTCTTGTCATTGGCTTCATTATTCACAATGTGACCGAGGGCTTTGGCATCGCCGCGCCACTCACTAGGGAACAGCCCACGCTCATTAATTTCACCTCTCTTGCCCTGCTTGCGGGTTTGCCCGCTCTGCTTGGCGTGTTCCTTGGCGCGCAGGTGGTCAATCCGTTGTGGACAGCGATCTGCTTCGGCATCGGCGCCGGGGCCATCGCGCAGGTGGTCATCGAGATCACCGCCCTGCTTGTGCGCCAAAGCGGCGCCGCCAAACTGGCCGGGGCCCCCGTTCTGGGAGGTGTCGTTACAGGTCTGCTGGTCATGTATGTCACCGCGCTGCTGGTCTAACGCCTCATCTGATAGGCTGGCCAAATCATGAATGATGATTCGGCGCGACAGCACGGCCCCACAAAGCCCTCCCTTTGGGTGCAGAGATTCCTCCCCGGCATCAAGGAGGCGGGGAGCATTCTCGATGTCGCCTGCGGCGCGGGGCGGCATTTGCGCGCCGCACTGGAGCAGGGCTTGACGGTCACCGGGATCGACCGGGACCTGTCTCGAGTGGAAGATCTAGGCACGCGCTCGGATGTCGGTCTCATCGAGGCCGATCTTGAGGCAGGCCGCACGTTCCCCCTGAAAGACATGCGCTATGACGGCGTGATCGTCACAAACTATCTGTGGCGTCCAATCCTCGATGATATCATCGGCTGCGTTGAAGAAGACGGCGTGCTGATTTACGAGACCTTTGCTCTTGGTCATGAACGCCATGGCAAACCCTCAAACCCTGACTTTCTGCTGAAAAACAACGAACTGATTGAGGCGGTCCAGCCCAGGCTTACGGTGGTTGCCTATGAGCACGGCCAGCGCGGCACGGAGCATCCCAGGATTGTCCAGCGCATCGCTGCATGTGGGGTACATCACCCCTGGGCGAATGACGGACATGTTGTAATCTAGCCCTTCAAGGCTTGGTGAGGTCGCCTTGAAAGCGGCTTAATAAGCAACGAAGTATAAGATTCAGGCACACCCCCGAATCGAGAGGAGCCGGAAGATGAATTTCAACAAAACCACCGTGATACTCGCCCTCGCAATAACCGTAGTATTTTCAGGTTTTACCGCCAGCCTTGCCAGCTCCACTGCCGGATATGTCACGGCCAGAAGCGACTATGGTCACGGCACGGTAAGGGCCCCGGTGCGCGTTGCCCAGTTCGGATACCAGGTCAAGATTCCGGGTGGCTCCTGGCTCTACTGCAAACAATCGGGTCTGTTTTCCCGAAGCCATCCATGCTCCGATACATTGCGGCGCCAACACCTGGATTTCTGGGAAACACAACTGGATGACCATGGTGGCAACCGATAATCACGCCATGTCGCGTCATACGCCTTCCGCTCCACCGCATCTTGGGATAAAATTCATCCATGTGCGCTGACCCGAAAATGCAAAGACTGTTATGGGCCGAGCTTCGCGAGGAACTGGCCTCGCGCAAGGCTATCCGCAATTCAGGCTCAAGCTCCAGGGCGCCGGTGTTCGCCAAAAGGCTGCTCGCACCTTTCATTTGTCTTGTCGTGGTGGCCATCGCCCTGGCAACCTAAACCGGAACAGCTCCGCTGGCAGCAGTCATCTGCCTGGCGCTCCTGATTGTAATTTAAAGCCCTACTTCATGCCGGGTGAGCGATACGGGATTACACGGTGCAAGTTGGCTACATCAATCCCTGTTCTCGAAAATAGCGCACCGCCCCCTGATGCATCGGCGCGGTCGCGCCGGAACCGATCATGCCCGCCGGCTCGAGGCCGCCAAGTGCATAATGCTGCTTCTTCAGATCAGAAAGATTGTCGAAGATCGTCTTGACGAACCGGTAAACCACATCCTCAGACGCATCTACCGAGGTGACGACCGTGATGGGGGTGCCAAATGTGGAGACCGGCGCTGTCATGCCGTGATAAGTGCCGGCGGCGATGCTCGTCTTGGCCAGATATGGTTTTGAGGCCAGCATTCCATCAATCGCCGCGCCGCTCAGATCGACCAGGACCCCATTGCAGAGCCTGGTAATATGATCAACCGCCTCGTTCGGGTGGGTTTCGGCGAGGAATATGGCCTGAACACGGTCGTGGCAGAACGCAATGGTCTGCTCCTTGCCCGTCAGTTCCTCAAGCAGCGCGAAATCCTTGCGTGATAATTTGTTCGCCTTCATCACCATGTCCGCGCTGATGCGCGTTTCGGTGAAGTGACGGCCGACATTGACCCGTTTGCCCCTCAGGTCATCGAGAGAGTTGATCCCCGCGTCACGCCGGGCAACCAGAGTGACCGGCAGGCTGTGGAGGGAGAACACGCTGCGCAGGGTGTCGAGTGCTTTGTTCGCATATTTCACGGGCCCTGTTCCAGTGATCGCGAAATGCTGCCAGTCGGAGCGCGCCAGGCCGAAATCAGCCGCGCCGTTCCGGACATTGACCAGATTTGTGTAGGACTCCGGGGCATCGCCACGGGACAAGGGCAGCAGGCTGCAGCTCTTAGCCTCTGTCTTGCGGTTGATCAGCTGGCAGAGTGCGCGACCCAGAGAATATGTGGGACCGCCCCGCTCGCCGGCACCGATGGCGATTTCATCAGCCGCGCGAGCGTCCCCTCCGACCAGTAGAATGGCCAAGGCGAGCGTTGAAACGATCTGGCTTGATATGCGTAACATCACCGTTCCTCCCCGGGATGTATCAATTCAGTCAGTATACTCCAGGGACGGCAATCGTCAATAAGGGGCGTCCGAATCGCGCGCGTTCCACTTGACTTGATGCGTGCCTTCGACAAGTATCCGGCCTAATTCTGGTAAGGCCCGTTTTTTCGAGCCGCCACCCTGCACATGGTTGCCTTTTGAGGGCCACCGGGAGGCAGGGAGGTCCACACCCGTCAGCGAAGGTTCGCCCACGGGTGCTTTTTGTGTTGCGCTACCGGTTCGCACCTGTTTGAGCGCAATTTTTGGATGCTGCGCTATCGGCTATCGCCTATTTGAGCGCGCTGCTTTGGAAGACTGAATGTTTGAGACACTCTCAGATCGCCTGACAGGCATATTCGACAAGCTCACCGGCAGGGGGGCATTGTCAGAGACCGACGTGGCCGAAGCCATGCGCGAAGTGCGCCGCGCGCTGCTCGAAGCCGACGTGGCGCTGGAAGTGGTGCGTGGTTTCATCGACACCGTTCAGGAAAAAGCTGTCGGTCACGAAGTTCTCAAATCGGTGACACCCGGCCAGCAGGTCATCAAGATTGTCAATGACGAGCTCGTGGCGATGCTCGGCGATGAGACCGTCGGAATTGATCTCAAGGCCAAGGCTCCGGTGCCGATCATGCTGGTTGGCCTGCAGGGCTCCGGTAAGACCACCACCTGCGCCAAGATCGCGCTTAGGCTGCTCAACCAGGACAAGAAAAAGATCCTGATGGCCTCGCTCGACACCCGCCGCCCCGCGGCACAGGAGCAGCTGCGCGTACTGGGTGAACAGGTGGGCGTGGACACACTGCCCATCAAGAAGGGCCAGGACCCGGTCCAGATTGCCAGGCGCGCCATCAAGGATGCCAAGACCGGCGGCTATGACGTGGTGATGCTGGATACAGCAGGCCGGACCCATATCGACGAAGAGCTGATGGCCGAGACGGCAGACATCTTCAAGGTTTCCAATCCGCACGAAACATTGCTGGTGGCCGATGCGCTGACCGGCCAGGACGCTGTGAACCTGGCCAAGAGTTTCGATGAATGCGTACCGCTGTCAGGCATCGTGCTGACCCGCGTGGACGGTGATGGACGCGGTGGTGCTGCGCTCTCCATGCGCGCCGTGACGGGCAAACCCATCAAGCTGATCGGCACGGGAGAAAAAATCGACGCGCTGGAAGATTTCCATCCTGATCGTATCGCCAACAGAATTCTCGGTATGGGCGATGTCGTTTCTCTGGTTGAGAAAGCGGCTGAAACGCTCGATGCGGAAAAAGCGGAAAAGATCGCGCAAAAGATGCGCAAGGGCTCCTTCGACCTGGAGGACTTGTCGGACCAGCTCAAGCAGATGGAAAAGATCGGCGGCATGTCCGGCGTGCTTGGCATGCTGCCGGGCATCGGCAAGGTGAAGAAGCAGATCGAGGAAGCAGATCTCGACAACACCGTGGTCAAGCGCCAGCAGGCGATCATCTCCTCCATGACCAAGAAAGAGCGCCGCGTGCCCAAGCTGCTGAATGCCTCGCGCAAGAAACGGGTGGCGGCTGGCTCCGGCACAACCGTGCAGGACATCAACAAGCTGCTGAAAATGCACCGCACCATGGCCGATATGATGAAGAAAATGGGCAAGGGCAAAGGTGGTCTCGCGGGCATGTTTGGCGGCGGTGGCGGAATGCCTGGAATGCCGGATATGCCCGAAGGACTTGAACCGGGTGCCGCACCGCCGGGCCTTCCCGGCGTGCCTCCGGGTATGCCGCAAGGATTACCGGGGCTTGGAGGTGGCGGTTTGCCGCCAGGACTTCCGGGCCTGCCGGGAAAGAAAAAATAGATCCCTTTAACGAATTTGAACAGATACGAGAATTGAACCAGAAGGAAATTGAAGTCTATGTCACTGAAAATCAGAATGTCGCGGGGCGGGGCGAAGAAGCGCCCCTATTTCCGGATCGTTATTGCCGACAGCCGCAAGCCGCGCGATGGCCGGTATATCGAGCGTGTGGGCACCTACGACCCGCTGCTGCCCAAGGACCATGAGGGCCGCATCACGCTTGTCGAGGACCGCATCAAGCATTGGCTCAGCGTCGGCGCGCTCCCGTCGGACCGTGTGAACCGTTTTCTTGACGAAGCCGGAATCATGAAACGCAAGCCGCGCAATAATCCTCAGAAAGCGCTGCCAGGCCAGAAACACCTCGACCGCGAGGAGGCCAAGCGCGAGGCTGAAGAAAAAGCCAAGGAAGAGGCTGAAGCCGCGGCCGCTGCACCGGCCGAGGAAGCACCTGCTGAAGAGGCACCTACTGAAGAAGCAGCCGCAGAAGAGGCCAAGGCTGAAGCCCCGGCGGAAGACGCTCCCGCTGAAGAGGCACCTGCTGAAGCGGCCGAAGACGAAAAGAAGGACTAGGGAGGTTTGGCGCCTTGCAAAGCCCGGTAACGAACGATGCCGGATGAAGGCGCCAAACGCGTATGTCTGGGCCGCGCCGTAGGCGCGCGCGGCCTCAAGGGCGAACTCCGTATAAAAACATTTACGGAAGATCCGCTCTCCATCGGCAGCTACGGCCCATTGCAGGACGAAGCGGGACTGCGCCAGTTTAATATCTCGAATGTGAAGGCGGTAAAGGACGGCGTCGTGGCGAGGCTGAAAGGCATCTCCACCCGTGAGCAGGCAGACGCGCTCAAGGGTGTCGAGTTCTATGTGGAGCGTGCGCGCCTGCCGGATGTGGAAGACGACTCCAGTTTTTATTTTGAAGACCTGATAGGCCTCGTGGCGATAAACCAGAATGGATCGGCCCTCGGCCAGGTCGTCTCGGTGCAGAATTTTGGTGCGGGAGACCTGCTGGAAGTCCGCCCCGCCACCGGAGGCCCTACCGTGCTGGTTCCCTTCACAGAGGAAATTATCCCCGACATCGACTTCGAGGGCGGCTGGTTGTTGATGCTCCCGCCCGAAGGAATTTTCGAGGACTGAGACTCCGTGCGTCCAACCCGGTAGACTGGTTATTTCAGATGATCTGGTCCTTATGGGAGCACCTCTCAAGATGACGAACAACCGGGCGAAGATGTCCGGAGCCGGTGAGTTCATAACCGCATGGATCAGCCGGCTCGCGCCCGTGGCCGAGATTGGCACGCAAGAGTACCCCGTGCGCGTGCGAAGGCGGCTCATGGTGATCAACGTCACCGTGTTCCTGATCTCGATCTTTTCCTTTGTGTTTGCAGTCCAGTTCATGCTGATGGACGAGGAGAAATACTTCACTCTCGTGATCGTCAATCTGGCGCTCGGCTTCGGCGTACTTCTTATCCCCCTCGCCCATCGCTTTGGAGAAATTGCGGCAGCGATCATCATCGCCGTGGTGGAGTTCGCGGCGCTGTTCTTTTTCGTGATGACGCTCGGGCGCGAGTCGGGTGTGCAGCTGAACTATATGATCGCGGCGGCGATCCCGTTCGCCATATTCGGGCTAGAAAGGCTCTGGCTGGTCGGCGTGACGATCATCTCGGGCCTCGTCCTTCACCTTGTGACATATTTCCTGTTCCCGACTGAAAATGCGCTCATTCAGGCGGACGAGATACTGCTCAACAATCTCTACATTTCGTCCCTAGTCACGACCGGCTGCATCATCGCCGTCATTGTGGCCTACGCCTTCACTCTGGCCGACCGCGCCCGCGCGGAGGCGGATCATCTGCTGGCTAATATTCTTCCCGGAGCGGTGGCGGAACGGCTGAAATCAGACCCCGGCGAGCGAATCGCAGACAGCATCCCCCATGCCTCGGTCATGTTTACCGACCTGGCGGGCTTCACCCCTCTCGCCCAGCGGCTCGGCGCGGAAAAAACGCTCAATATACTCGATGAAATTTTTACCGAGTTCGACAGGATCGTGTTCGAGCAGGGGGTAGAGAAAATCAAAACGATCGGGGACGGTTATATGGCGGTTTGCGGTGTCATCGAGCCGTTGGAGGACCATGCCTCCCGCCTGTCCAGTGTCGCACTTCAGCTTCCGGGCGCCGTTGAGAAAATCTCCGACAAACACGGGATGAACCTGGAAATCAGGATCGGCATGGCGATTGGACCGGTGATGGCAGGCGTGATCGGCACAAACAAGTTTTCCTATGATGTCTGGGGTGAAACGGTCAATCTGGCGTCGCGGCTGGAATCCCACGGTCTCGCCGGCCAGGTCCATGTTTCGGGTGAGGTTGTGCAGGCGCTCGGGGAGAGCTACCACTTTGAGCCGCGCGGACACATCGACATCAAGGGGGTCGGGTCCGTGGAAACCTGGTTCCTGAAACATGCACTTCCAGCCTGAAGATGGTGGCCCGACCCATGAAACCTGCCTGGACCGCGCGCATACTCACCATCTTGCCGGAAATATTTCCCGGACCGCTTGGGGCGAGCTTGATCGGCAAGGCGCTGGAACAGGGAGTGTGGACGCTTGACGTGATGGATATTCGCGATTTTGCCAAGGACAAGCACCGCTCGGTTGATGACACGCCTGCAGGCGGGGGTCCGGGTATGGTGATGCGAGCCGACGTCATTGGACCGGCACTTGATACGGCAGCGGCGAAAATGCCCGATACCCCGATGGTGTATCTCTCACCACGCGGGGCGCCTCTCACCCAGGAAAAAGCACATGCGCTTTCTGCCGGTCCCGGTGTGACCCTGCTGTGCGGGCGTTTCGAGGGCCTGGACCAGCGCGTGTTGGAAGCCCGCGATATCGAAGAAATATCGATTGGGGATTTCGTGCTGGCAGGCGGCGAAGTTGCGGCCTGCGCGCTGGTCGAGGCGTGCGTCCGGCTACTGCCGGACGTCCTTGGCGATGCAGAGTCTCTTGTATCTGAGAGTTTCGAGCAGGGTCTGCTGGAATATCCCCAATACACACGCCCTCGTGAATGGGAGGGTCGCAAAATCCCAGATATCCTCCTCTCCGGTGACCATAAAAAAATCGCTGAGTGGCGTCACGCACAAGCGGAGGAAACAACGAGGGAAAGACGGCCTGATCTGTGGGACAGGCAAAAAAAGTCCTGATAACTCTGGAAGTAATAAATATGTCCGGTTCGAGTCAGTTCACCAATGTGCCCCCCGGCAAGATCGCCGCGGTGGTTACTTATCTGGAAATGACGATAAAACCTCCAGCCGAGAGCGAATTGCCACCGCTGCCGGGTGACCTGAGGCGCGTTAAAAATCCTGATGTCGAATGGTATCTGGAAGTCTATCGCCGGATCGGAATTGATCTGCTCTGGTTCTCGCGGCTTTTCATGCCGAAAGAGGACATCGCTTCAATCGTCACCCATCCGGAGCATGAGGTCTATGCACTCGAGTGCGGTGGGCTAGATGAAGGTCTGATTGAGCTGGATTTCAGAACGGCAAATTACTGCGAGCTCAGTTTTTTTGGAGTCACACCAAAGCTCGTCGGAACCGGTGTGGGCCGCGCATTGATGAAGCGAGCCGTTGAGACAGCATGGTCCCGGCCAATCGAGCGCTTCTGGCTTCACACATGCACCCTCGACCACCCCAGGGCATTGGAGTTCTATCTTCGCTCAGGCTTCACCGCCTATGAACGCAAAATCGAGATAGCTGATGACCCAAGGCTAACTGGCGATCTTTCGCTCGAGTCTGCACCCCAGGTGCCAATCATCAGGGACTAAGTAAATTGGTTATGTACCGCCCTGCCATAACCGAATGGCTTCGAGTGGATACAAAAGCATGATGATGTTCAGAGTGAGATTGTCACGGATGATCACACCTGTGAGCAACTCAAAGAAAATCGCTATTATGAGCGTTGCGGCGACCGGCAAACGCCAGGCCAGCAAAAAACCGAGAAGTGCGGCGATTGTGTCTGAGACGGAATTGAGTATTGAATCGCCGTAATAATCGAGCGAGATGGTCGCTTCGCGGTAACGGTTAATGATCATGTCCGTGTTCTCGAGAATTTCCCATGCAGACTCAACGAATATCGCAACGACAAGTCGCGCCACCACGGACCATTTCGGGCGAATGTACCAGGTGAACCAGTAGAAGATAAATCCGTGGATGATATGTGAGGGGGTGTACCAGTCGGAAATATGCTGGGAATTCTCCGAGCTGATCACTTGCCCGTGCCACAGCTTCACATATCCGCATTCGCAGATGGGAACACGGCCCATCCAGAAAAGTATGAGCGCCTGCGCGGCAAGAAGAACGAGGACGAGGACGCAAAGGAGCTGTGAAGGCGGTCTGGTCTTCTGGGGCATTTACCAACTGCGAATCGAATCAATTTGCCAAGTGACATGAATTCTAATCCATCTATCGACAAATAATTGCATCTGCTGTAGATAACGCGCCAAGTCACCCGGCATTGAACAATGGTGAGGGGGCTACTTCAAAAAAAAGACTGCCAATCAAAAAGAATGGCGCGCGCCGGATACGGTAGCCGTCCTGACGAAAGGTTATGAAGATGAACATCATCGAAGAGATTGAAAAAGAACATGCGCAAGAGCTCGAAGCCAAGCGCGGAATTCCTGAATTTGGTCCCGGTGACACGCTGAAAGTTTCCGTCAAGGTGAAGGACGGCGAGCGCGAGCGCGTGCAGATTTACGAGGGCGTCGTCATTGCCCGTGACGGCGGAGGACTGCACGAGAGCTTTACGGTCCGCAAGATTTCCTACGGTGAGGGCGTGGAGCGTGTATTTCCGGTCTACTCACCGCAGATTGCCAATATCGAGGTGGTGCGCCGCGGTCATGTACGCCGCGCCAAGCTGTATTACCTGCGCGGACGTCGGGGCAAGTCAGCTCGTATTCCTGAGCATCGCGATGCGCGTGCCAAGGGCAAGGCAGCAGCAGCAGCCCGCAAGAAGGCATCCAAGGAGTTCAAGGGTTTCACCAAGCCCAAGGGCGAGGCGGACGATCTCACGCAGATCAAGGGCGTGGGCGAGGAACTCATCAAGCGCCTGGAAAAAATCGGCGTCACCCAGTTCGAACAAATCGCAAACTGGAGCGACGATGACATCGCCAATGTGGACGAAGTGCTGAGCTTCAAGGGCCGTATTGAGCGTGAGGACTGGGTGAACCAGGCCAAGGCCTTGATGGCCGAAGCCACAGTCGACGAGGCCGTGGCCGAGGCAGAAGACGCCAAGGACGACGACGGCAAAAAAGACGCGTAGCCGTTAACCGGCCCCGTTCCCTGCCAACTCATCCAGGCTTTCCCTGAGCGCCTGGTCGAGAATTTCGGTACCTTTATCGAGCTCGTCCTTCGAGACGGTAAGCGGTGGTGCGATGCGCCACACCGCACCGCGCTCGGGGCGGCGCTTGATATTCATGGACAACCCCATCTCCATGCAGCGCTTTGTGGTGATATCACCAAGCTCCAGATGCGGCTCGCGGCTTTCCCGGTCTTTCACCAGGTCAATACCCATGAGCAGGCCCTGACCGCGTATTTCACCAATGGCCTCATATTTCTGCTGCAGACTATCGAGATTCTTGCGCAAATAAGCGCCCATCTCCTTGGCGCGCTCGAGAAGGTTTTCCTTCTCAACCGTTTCCAGAACCGCCAGCCCGGCAAGTGCAGGTAGGGGATCGGAAACGTGACTCGTATAGTAGGAATAGCCCTTCGCGTGGGCCTTTTCCTCAACCTCATCTGACGTGATGGTCGCCGCAAGCGGCAATCCGCCACCAAGCGTTTTTGAAACCGTCATGATGTCGGGAGTGACGCCAAGCCCCGTGGCAGCAAACTTTTCGCCGATCCGCCCAAAGGCAGTCTGGGCTTCATCAAAAATCAGCATCATGCCGCGCCTTGAAGCTTCGTCCTTGAGTTTCTTGAAATAGCCATCGGGTGGGATGATCACGCCACCGGCACTCAATATAGGCTCGGCAATGATCGCGGCGGGCGCGCCCTCCGACGTCATATCGAACATTTTGAGGCCCACTTTCATGCAACTCATGTCGCATTTATCGCGGCAATGCCCAATCGGACAGCGGTAGGAATAGGGCTCGGGGATGGCCGAGACGCCGTGCACTTTCGGACCGTAGCCATGACGCTCGCTGGCGAAAGACATGGCTGCCGCCTGCCCCGTCACCCCGTGCCAGGATCCGCCCATGGCAATGACCTCGTAGCCGCCGGTGACCATCTTGGCCATGCGCAGAGCCGCTTCGTTGCTCTCGCTGCCTGTATTGACGAACATCGAGCGCGAGAGCGGCTTTGGCAGCCATTGGCCAAGCTTCTTTGCCAGCTTGGCCACGGCCTCCGGGATCATGCCCGAGAACAGGTGGATCGAGTCTTCAGCGCCAGACTTTATCGCCTTGACGATCGCCGGGTGGCTATGGCCCAGCGTGGCGCACATCTGACCCGAGGTGAAATCGAGTATTTCACGGCCCTCATCGTCAGTGACGGTCGCGCCCTTTGCCGAAACATAGAGTTTCTCGATGTCTCCCTGGCCGTAGCGTACGAGATGATCGCGCGCGGCTTCTCGCAGGTCTTTATTCATGGTCCGCCCCGGGTTGTGTGCTGCTGAAGCCTTATTGCGGTTTTGCCGCTTCAGGTGCCGTTGTTGGTGCCGGTGCCTCAGGAGCGGCGGCTGCAGGTGGTGCAGGCGGCGGCGGGGTCTTCGCCATGGGCGTGAGCTGGACAACTTGACCCCCTTCCGGATTGCGCTGCTGGCCTCTCAGAAGTTCCTGCATGGCGTTGGTCAGGCAGCTCTGGAGCAGGCGATAGCTTTTTTCGACACTCACGGTTTTGGACACACAGGCCGTGCGCGCTTTGGGCGGCAATGTGTTCCAGGTGCCTGAAATCTGTCCGCGGGCAAATACCTCGAAAGGCACACAGCTGCTGTCACCGGACTTGCACGTCGCGCTGACTGGCCAGTTTGGGAAGTCATTTGCCTGAGCTGCTCCGGAAAATGGAATAACTGTTGAGAGTGCCATTACGGCCAATATTTTTTTCATGGGACATTTCCTCCATGCCATCACAGTTCTTATATGAATTGAATTATAGCAGACCAAAATCAATATAGATGCAACTGTGTTTGAGGCTACGAACTCTTCACAAGGAATTGTCAGCGCGCGCGCAAAGCGCTATCAGAACGTGAAAAGCGCAAACGAACGCCGCAGGAGTATGTGAAAATGGGCAAAACGCTCTACGACAAAATCTGGGATGACCATCTGATCGATGAAGCCGATGACGGGACCTGCCTTATCTATATCGACCGTCACCTCACCCACGAAGTGACCAGCCCGCAGGCTTTCGAGGGTTTGCGCGAGACTGGCCGCAAGGTGCGTTCGCCCGAAAAGACCTTGGCCGTGGTGGATCATAATGTTCCGACCACCGACCGGGGGCAGGAAATCAAAGACCCGGAAGCGAAACTCCAGGTCGACACACTGGCGAAGAACTGCGCAGAGTTCGGCGTTGAGTATTTCAATGAGGTGGACGTGCGCCAGGGCATCGTCCACGTGATTGGACCAGAACAGGGCTTTACGCTGCCCGGCACGACCATCGTGTGCGGCGACAGTCATACCGCCACACACGGCGCTTTTGGCGCGCTGGCGCACGGCATCGGAACATCCGAGGTTGAGCACGTGCTGGCCACCCAGACGCTGATACAGAAGAAATCCAAGAATATGCGGGTGACCGTGAACGGTGAATTGCCACCGGGCATCACCGCCAAGGACATCATCCTTGCCATCATTGGCCAAATCGGCACCGCAGGCGGCACGGGTTACGTCATTGAATATGCCGGTGAGGCCATACGATCCCTTTCCATGGAAGGGCGTATGACCGTCTGCAACATGACCATCGAGGGTGGTGCGCGTGCCGGGCTGATCGCGCCCGATGAAAAAACCTTTGAGTATCTCAAGGGCCGCCCGAAATCGCCAAAGGGGGCCGGGTGGGAACAGGCACTCGCCTACTGGAAGACGCTGAATTCGGATGACGACGCGGTGTTCGACAAGGAAATCACGCTCGATGCCGCTTCACTACCGCCTATCGTCACCTGGGGCACCAGCCCGGAAAACGTTGTGGCGGTTACCGGCGAAGTGCCGGACCCCGACAATGTCGATGATGAAGGCATGAAGGCCTCCATGCGCCGTTCACTCGAATATATGGGCCTGACGCCGGGGACCAAGGTGCAGGACATCAGCATCGACCGCGCGTTCATCGGCTCCTGCACCAATGGCCGTATCGAGGACTTGCGCGCAGCCGCAGAAGTGATCAAGGGCAAGACAATCTCTGACCATGTCAGCGCCATGATCGTGCCGGGGTCAGGTCTTGTGAAGGAACAGGCCGAAGCCGAAGGGCTGGATAAAATATTTCTCGACGCCGGTTTTGAATGGCGCGAGCCTGGTTGTTCCATGTGCCTCGCAATGAACCCGGACAAGCTGGAGCCCCATGAACGCTGTGCGGCCACTTCGAACCGCAATTTTGAGGGCCGCCAGGGATTTCAGGGCCGTACTCACCTTGTCTCGCCTGCCATGGCGGCGGCGGCGGCCATCGCCGGGCATTTCGTCGATGTACGGGAACTGGGTTAGGGAAACAGCTCCCAAACAGGATAGTGCCGGCTATGGTCTTGAAGTATTTGTGTCTCCTCGGTCTTTGCGCCTCGCTCTTGCTTGCGGGCGCTTCCAGAGACGCACGCGCGCAGGCCGAGCCCACCTCCGATCTGGATATCCCGCTGGCCGAATACATGGCCAAGGCCGGACCCGATGTGAAGCTCATCCCACCCGGCAAGCTCAAAATCGACAAGCACCGCATGGTATGCGGCAAGCGACCCACGGTTATCGATCCAAATTTCGACAGCTGGGGCGGCGCGTATCCCGGTTACCTGATTCTCAATCCGGACCGACTCAAGGGCCTGCCAACACCGGTCAAGCTGTTCATTTACGCCCATGAGTGCGGGCATCAGTTTATCGGCCGCAACGAGGGTGCTGCTGACTGTTTTGGCATCAAGCGCGGGCGTCGCTATGGTTGGCTCAAGGAAGAGGGCCTGGCGCAAGTGTGCGATTTCATCTCCAAGCTCAAGGGCACTTCTGACCACGCCGCCGGGCCAAAGCGTTGCAAGAAAATGCGCATGTGCTATTTGGAAGCGGCCCCGCGCGCGGCGGGAAACTAGGCACATCACAAACAATCTCGTGACTTGACCGCCGGTCCCACCCGGCACAGCCTGAGACACGATTCTTGAGATATGAGGTATAGCGGTTGGCTAGGTTACGAATACTAACAGCCCTCGCAGGTCTGCTGGCAGCAGGCGCACTGACATGGGCGCTGGCGCCCGCGGAACTGGGGGCGGTGCCCAAGGAAAAAATGCTGGCACCGGGCAAACTCAAGCTCGCCGGGATATCTATGAGTTGCGGGCGCACGCCAACGCTGATGTCCCACACTTTCTGGGATTATGGCGGGGCCAAGAAGGGCATGATTATCCTCAACCCGACAAAGCTTCAGGAACTGACCGAGGCCGCCCGCCTGTATGTCTATGCCCATGAATGCGGCCATCAGCTGTTTGGCCCCAAAGAAACCAAGGCGGACTGCTACGCGGTCAAGCGCGGCAAGCGTGATGGCTGGCTAACGCGAACCGGCATGACCGAAATCTGCTCGTTCCTCGCTCCCCATCGCGGTGACTGGGTCCACCCACCCGGGCCGAAACGCTGTGAAATCATGACCAAATGCTTCGACGAGGCCAAGCCGAGACGCGCTCAGCGATGATCTAGTAGATGATTGCCAAATCTAATGGTTTGAAAACCATCAGGTAAAAAACACCAACAAGTGATGGAAATGCAAGTGACCCAAGGAGAATCCACCAGCGGTCCATCTTCCAGAAACTCTCCGGCAAAAGCTCTCCACTCACCAACGCTTTCTTGGCCATATTTCTCATCCTGATCTGCATCCAGACGACGGGCAGCCAGCAAGCGCCCGCAAAGAAATAGAGACCCATCCCCCAGGCGATCCAGAAATCGGAGAAGTTGTATCCCAGCTTGTGAACCAGCATCACACCGGTGATAAACTGCAAAATGACTGCCGGAGCGGTGAACAGATAATCGGCGAGCACCACCATTCGCGTGGCATAAAAAATTTCTTCCACCTTGCCCCGACGATTGGCCATGAACATGTAAAAAGCGCTGCCAATACCCGTCCCGAAGAGTATTGTCGCGCTCATGATATGAACCCACTTTAAGAGCAGGTAGCTCACAGCGATTTTCTCCTGCATGACAGAAACTGACCAACATAGATTAGAAGGCGATGTCTGGTTTGCCTATGATGGTCATTGCCCAATCTGTACTCATGCTGCTAGCGCACTGCAAATACGTAAATCTATAGGACCGCTAAGGCTGGTGAGCGCCCGCGATGATCCATCGCATCCTCTCATTCAGGAGATAACCCGGCTTGGTCTGGATCTCGACGACGGCATGGTGCTGAAGTTTCAGGGTGTTTGCTACCATGGTGAGGACGCCCTGCATATGATGGCCCTGCTCGGCAGTTCATCGGGCTGGTTCAACAAGGCAAATGCGCTTTTTTTCCGCTCCCGGACCTTGGCAAAAATCTTCTACCCGGCGATGCGTGGTACGCGCAATCTGTTGCTGAGAATGAATGGTGTTGAAAAAATACAAAATTTGCAAAACTCAGCCGGTGGCATCGACCCTGTTTTCAAGACCGTGTTTGGAGAGGATTGGGACAGCCTTCCAAAGGTCTTTCAAGATCATTACGCGATACGGCCGTATAGTGATGATGTTGTCGTCGCCAAGGGCACTCTTGATATCAAAGTATCGCCTTTGATGCAGTTGATATCCCGGCTTTCGGGTATTCTTGTTTCCAGATCAGGTACAGGCGTACCGGTGACCGTCACTTTTTCCAGCGGCAGAGATACAAGCGCGTTTCATTTTAACCGCATTTTTCATTACGCCAACGGGGATGAACATTTCAACTCCCGCATGGTGCATATTGGTGGGAACCAGCTGGTTGAATTCATGCGCTTCGGTATCGGGTGGAAAATGGCCTACAAGTGGGATGGTGGTAAAGTTATTCTCTCCCACCGTGGGTATGTCTGGCGCATCCTTAATCTATCAATCTCTATCCCGCTGTCGCTTTTGATCGGGCCGGGCGAAGCGGAAGAAGCGCCGCTCTCCCAGGATGAATTCGAGATGTGGACTCACTCCCGGCATCCTTGGTTCGGAACATGTTTTGCTTATTCGGGACGCTTCAGAATAACGGATGTCTCATGCCCGGCCGCGTCCTGATCCTTGGGGGTTATGGTAATTTTGGCAAGCGCATCGCGGCTGCCCTGACGCGAGACGGTATCCCGGTTATAATTTCCGGGCGTAACCATGGAAAAGCGGCGTCACTGGTACAACTTTTGCCCGGCGGCCTGGCGGAGGCAGCTTGTTTTGATGTTTCTCAGCCCTTCGATGAGCACCTTTCCGCGCTCAAGCCAAAAGTCATCATCAACACATGTGGCCCCTTTCAAAATTGTGATTATTCGGTTGCGGAAACATGCATTCGACAGAAGGTCCACTACCTGGACATCGCGGATGGCCGGAACTTTGTCACGGGCATTTCAATTCTCAACAAGAAAGCCCTGAAAGCCGGCATTGCCGTCATCTCGGGCGCAAGTACCGTGCCGGGGCTTTCATCTGCAGTGCTGGAGTTTTTCAATCACGAGTTTTCAACAATCAACTCGCTTCGGTATGGAATCAGCCCCGGTCAGAAAGCTGAACGCGGACTGGCGACGACGCGAGCCATTTTGAGCTATGTGGGGAAGAAACTGAACTCGTTCCCAAGCGGTAATAAATCGATCTATGGCTGGCAGGGTATCTACCGTCAACGCTATCCTGAGCTGGGCAAAAGATGGATGGCCAACTGCGAAATTCCAGATCTCGATTTACTGCCAGCGCGATATGGCATCGGCAGAATCCAATTTTCAGCAGGCCTGGAAATGGGTTTTATGCATCTGGGACTGTGGGGATTGTCATGGCTTGTCCGTGCAGGATTGCCAATCAGGCTGCCACGCTTCGCCAGCCTGCTTCTCAGGACAAGTGATCTGTTCAATGCTCTGGGGTCAGCCGATGGTGGAATGCATATGAGCATCACCGGAGAGAACCAGAAAGGCGTCCAGCACATGCGCAACTGGTTCATAATAGCAAGAAATGGAGATGGTCCTCACATCCCGACAATTCCAGCAATCATTCTGGCAAAGGAACTACTCACAGGAAAAAAAGAAATCACGGGCGCGCAGCCCTGTGTCGGGCTGGTAAGCCTCGATAACTATCTTGAGGAACTCTCTCACTTCGACATCGAGACTTATATTTCCTAGGGTTCCAGGCGTCGGTCCAAAACTGTCGGAACCCGGCAACTTCTTGACTTCGCCCATGCACTGCTCCTAAATCCACGCCGACGGGCCTTCGCAGGCGCCCGTTCAGGCAACACCGCCCAAGTTCTGCTCCGATTATTATTGGAGATGACAATGGGCACTCCCGAAAATCTGGAATTTACCGCTGACCGGTGCGATGACTTGGGTGATCTCGTCTTGCTTGGCGCATCCAAGCTGCGCACCCTCCTGACACCGAGTCTGTGCCTCGCGGCGCTGGAAGATGCCTATGCCCGGCTCCATACCTCACCGGCAGACAACGCCCGCTCGCTCGGTTTCCAGACCGGGGACGGCAAATTTCATGTGAAAGCCGGTTTGTATCCCGGCACTCAAAAATATTTTGCCGCCAAGATCAACGCCAACTTCCCGGAAAACCGTCAACGTTCAGGGTTGCCGACCATCCAGGGTGTGATCGTGTTGTGCGACGGGAGCGACGGTCACCCTCTCGCCATCCTGCAATCGGGTGAGCTGACCGGCTTGCGAACCGCCGCAGCGACAGCACTGGCAGCCAGGCATGGCGCCCGCCCCGGGGCCAGCACCCTTGCCATGATCGGATGCGGCGATCAGGCAATGTACCAGGCGCGGGCACTCACGGATATCCTGCCGATTACGCGCATCGCCGCTTTTGATCGCGAGAGCTCTAAAGCTGAAAAGTTCGGAGTCTGGGCCAACGTCGCTCTGGGAGTTGAGGCCGCACCGGCAGCATCAATCTCGGAAGCTACCGGATCAAGCGACATCATCGTCACGTGCACCACCGCGGTCGAGGCCATTCTCACACCAGATATGGTGGACCCGGGCAGTTTCATTGCCGCTGTCGGGGCCGACAATCCGGACAAGCAGGAACTTGATCCTGCGCTTTTCAAGGACGCAAGGATTCTCGTCGATGACGCAGATCAATGCGCCAGCGATGGCGACCTCGCGCATGCCATCCGCGCCGGTAGCGCCACGCACGAATGCGTTGCCGCCACGCTCGCGGAGCTCGCAGCAGGGATGAAACCGGGGCGCGTTCGTGAGGAGCAAATTGTGATTTTCGATTCAACAGGCACCGGATTGCAGGACGTGGCGGCTGCGGCGGCGGCGTATGAAGCGGCGCAGAAGAATGCAGTGCTGAGAGGAGGTGACGCGGCGTAAAATTGGCGCTATGTACTGAGCCACGTTATCAGAAACTTCTGGAAGCATGTGCCATGGACAAATTCTCCACCCTCACCGGCGTCGCAGCGCCGCTGAACATGATCAACATCGACACCGACAAGATCATCCCCAAGCAATATCTCAAGACGATTGCACGCACGGGTCTTGGCAAGGCACTGTTTTCGGAAATGCGCTACAAGGACGACGGTTCTGAGAACGAAGATTTCGTTCTTAACAAACCGGCCTACCGCAATTCCAAGATCATTGTCGCGGGCGAGAATTTCGGCTGTGGGTCTTCGCGCGAACATGCCCCCTGGGCACTGCTCGATTTCGGCATCCGCTGCGTCGTATCAACGTCCTTCGCCGACATTTTCTACAACAACTGTTTCAAGAACGGCATCCTGCCGATCAAGCTGCCGCAGGAAGACGTGGACAAGCTGCTGGAAGATGCAGAACGCGGCTCCAACGCCACCATCACCATTGATCTGGAAGCCCAGGAAATTACCGGCCCGGATGGCGGCGTGATCAAGTTTGATATCGACCCCCATCGCAAGCACTGCCTGCTGAATGGCCTCGACGATGTCGGGCTTACCTTGCAGAAGGAGGAGAAAATCTCGTCTTACGAGGAAAAATCGTCAGCCGAACACCCCTGGCTTTAGGAGCAAAACTTTATGGCAATTAGAAACGACCCGGCTAGCACCGTTAAACTCCTCGCCATGGGGCTGTCCTTCGCCATGTTCGCAGGTGGCGGCTACGTGATCTACATGCGCTCAAAGGGATGGGACGCCTGGACCTTGCAGGCTTTTGGCATCGTTCTTCTGGTTCCCACCATTCTCGCCCTCGCCGTCACCCAGGCGCTTTCCACCGAAATTCTCGCCACCCTCCTCGGCGGTGTTGCGGGTTATATTTTCGGGCGCGGGTCAGGCGGCTCCGATGGCGGCGGGCACCGGGGGCTTTAGAGCTCTTTTTCAATCCTCAATAGGGTTTGGTCCGTCATAGCGCCAGCGATCGCCGGGCGGCGTCGGGCCCTTGTTGCGTCCGCCCTGGTTCATCTGCTCCCACGCATGGGCCAGTATCCCCACCGAGCGTGACAGGCAGAAAATCCCGCGGGCGAGCGGCGGCGCGAACCCAAGCTCGGCGAAGATAACTGCGGTCACGCCATCGATGTTCATCGCCAGCGCGGTGCCTTTGCGTTTGGCCAGTTCTGCCTCAACACTGAGGGCAATTGCTGCATACACACCGGAAACGGTTCCCGCTCCTGCAGCCTCATCCACCAGCGCAAGCAGTCTGGGCGCGCGCGGGTCGGTGGGTTTGTGAAACCGGTGGCCGAAACCCGGCACGAATTTGCCACGTGCGCTTTCAGTATAGTCATCCAGTTCCGCCGAAACGGCGGCCTCTAGGGCTTCTCCTGAACTTTGCCGCGCCTCGATACGCAGGTAAAGCTCAACTGCCTGCTCACCCGCGCCGCCATGCACGTCATCCAGCGTGTTGACGGCGCTGGCCATCGCACCGTTGAGACTCTGCCCACAAGTGACACCCATGCGCGCAACCGCGATGGAAGGTGCCTGGGGTCCGTGATCGACGGCTGCAACGAGCGCCGCTTCCAGTAATTTCGCCTGCGCCTCGCTTGGCAAACCTTCGCGCAGCATGAACCAGATCATCTGCGGGAAACTCACATTGCCGATCAGCTCTTCAACCGGCGTACCCCGAAAGCGGATTTGCCCGGGGCGCATGTCAATGATGTCGGTGTGCCACCAGTCGGTGGGCGAGATGGTGTCGCCGATCTTTGAGGTCACAGAACGCCCTCCTTTTTGAGTTCATCCAGTTCTTTCCGGCCAACACCGAGCCGGCCGTAAATATCTTCATTGTCCACGCCAAGTTCCGGTGGCGGCGTATCGACACTGAGCGCGGCGCCATCCATCTTGACCGCATTGCGCGCCAGGCGGACATCGCGCCCCGTCCCCGGTACATCCTTGAACTCCGTCAACATTCCCCGTTCAGAGATTTGAGGGTGAGCAAGAATATCGGGCACGCTCAATATTGCCCCTGCCGGTATTCCGACCGCGTTCATGGCATCGGCCCAGTCCTTCGCGGATTTTTCCCGGAACTCTTTTTCCAGTTCCCGCTTGAGGGCCTGACGATTTTTCAACCGGCCCTCGCGTTCCGCAAAATCGGGATGGGCAAGCAGGTCCTCCCTGCCCAGCAATTCACAAAGACTCTCAAACTGCTGCTGCTTGTTGGCCGAAATGTTCAGCAGACCCTCACCGGTTTCAAAAGAGCCCGAAGGCGAGGCGGTGAAATTATCATTGCCCAACGGCTTTGGCTCGATACCGGCAACGAGATGATTGGAGACCACCCAGCCCATGGTGGCCAGCGTCGCCTCCAGCATCGACACGTCGATAAATTGCGGCGTGTTTTGCTTCCGCCCGGCAACAGCCGCGCAAATGGCCATTGCAGCCGTCAGCCCGCCAATGGTGTCGCACATGGGATAGCCGACGCGCAGGGGGGCGCTTGATGCATCCCCGGTGATGCTCATGACACCCGACATGCCCTGCACGATCTGGTCATAGGCGGGCAAATCCCGCATCGGCCCGTCCTGCCCGAAGCCCGATATGGCGCAGTAGATGAGATCGGCTTTGTGCTTCTTGAGTGCATCGAAACCGATGCCCAACCTATCCATAACGCCTGGACGGAAATTCTCCACCAGCACATCGGTGCGCGTGATGAGTTTCTCGAATAGGGCACGGCCCTTGTCACTCTTGAGGTTGAGCGTGATGGAGCGTTTGCCTGCATTCTGGGCCAGGAATGACACGCCCATGAGCTTTTCATTGAGGTCTGGGTCGGCCCCGAGCTGGCGTGCAAGGTCACCGCGACCTGGCATTTCGACCTTGATGACTTCCGCCCCGAAATGCACCAGCTGATGGCAGCAAAACGGACCGGCCAGCACGTTGGTCAAATCCAGTACCGTGATGTCCTCTAATGGTTTGCTCGCCATCGCAACTTTCATCTCGAAATTTTCCAGCCCGTGTTTGTCTAGCAGAACACTGCTCTACCGCAAGACGCATGGCGGGAAGTGTACGCACCGTATCTTGCCAAGCGGGCTTGAAGCCGCTAGGCGTTGCCGGAACAGTTCCAGTTAAATCGTGCTTTCAGTTAGGGGCGTACTCAATGGCAAATTACGATCTTCTGCTTCTTCCCGGAGACGGCATCGGCCCGGAGGTCATGGGCGAGGTCGAAGGCGTGGTCTCCTGGCTCAACGCCCAGACCCAGAACAGTTTCAATGTTGAATCCGAACTCGTGGGCGGCGCTTCCATTGATGAACATGGCGTACCGGTTTCCGACACGACCGTTGAGAAGGCCTACAAGGCCGACGCGGCAATCCTCGGTGCGGTCGGCGGGCCCAAATGGGACGGCATCGATTTTGAAATCCGCCCCGAGGCAGGCCTGCTGCGGCTGAGGAAAGATCTCGACCTGTTCGCCAATTTGCGCCCCGCAATATGCTACCCGGCCCTCGCCGATGCCTCATCGCTGAAGCGCGAACTTGTCGAGGGTCTCGACATCATGATCGTGCGCGAGCTGACTGGTGGCACCTATTTTGGCGAGCCCAAGGAAATCACTGATCTTCCGGACGGGCAGCAGCGGGCTGTTGATACGACCGTTTACACCACGTCCGAGATTGAGCGAATTATCCGCGTCGCCTGCGACCTGGCGAGAAAGCGCGGCAAAAAGATTCATTCGTCTGAAAAACACAATGTGATGAAATCCGGCGTGCTCTGGTACGAGGTTGCACAGCGCATCTTCAAGGAAGAATGCTCTGATCTGGATTGCCATCACATTCTTGCCGACAATTGCGCCATGCAGCTTGTGCGTGATCCAAAGCAGTTTGACGTGCTGGTGACCGACAATCTGTTCGGAGACATGTTGTCCGATGAAGCCGCGATGATGACAGGTTCGCTCGGCATG
>JAJFHQ010000034.1 GCA_021775525.1 Hyphomicrobiales bacterium | reverse complement strand
AAAGGGCGAATTCATTGTCCTGCTCGGTCCTAGCGGTGTTGGAAAATCAACACTTCTGCGATGTCTGAATTTTCTTGTCCGCCCGACGTCGGGTATCGTCAGGATCGACGGGCAGGAACTGGGCTCCCTCAGCAAAAAAGGTTTGCTGCAAGCCCGTCAGCACATTGGCATGATTTTTCAGGAATTCAATTTGGTGAACCGCATGAGCGTGTTGATGAATGTGATGTGCGGTCGACTTGGCACGCTCGGCACCTGGCGGGCGCTGACTTACAATTTTTCCCCCGAGGATCACGAAGCCGCAGTGCGTTCGTTGGTCCGTGCAGGATTGGAGGATCAGGAACTTTACCTGCGCCGTGCCGATACGCTCAGTGGCGGGCAGAAACAACGCGTTGCCATAGCCCGCATGCTGATCCAGGAACCCAAGGTCATTCTGGCTGACGAACCCATTGCCAGCCTTGATGTCATCATGCGGGCCCAGATTATGGACCTGATCAAAGACATTGCCCGACGCGACGGCCTGACGGTCGTCATGAGCCTGCATCAGCTGGATGTGGCAAAGAAATATGCCGACAGGATCATTGCCCTGGCCGATGGTCAGGTGACATTTGACGGGCCGCCGAAAAAATTAACCAACGCCGTTATTGAAAGGGTCTTCAAGAAGTCCGTGAAAGAGCTTGATCAGGACCAGACGGCGGAAACTGCTGAGGCGCCCGCAGGATGACGGTTTCTGTTACATCAGGTGTTCTCGATGCCGTTATGGAAGAGCGGCGTGTGAACCGCCGCCAATATGCCATTATTGGCATTGTGGTTCTGTGTGCAACACTGTGGTCGGCATGGGGCACCGAATTCAACATTCCAAAATTGGTAGATGGCCTGCCGCTTATCTATGATCTCGGCAGTCGTATGCTGCCGCCAGACTTCTCCGTTCTGCCAAACCTGATGGGGCCGATGGTCGAAACGCTGGAGATGGCGTTACTGGGAACGACGATCCCAATTTTCTTTGCCTTGCCCCTGGCCTTTCTTGCTGCCGTCAACACCACGCCCGCTCCATGGGTCAGTGTTGTCATCCGTTTGTTCATCGGCGTTTTCCGCACGGTGCCGGAGTTAATCTGGGCCATGGTCCTGGTTACCGCGGTCGGACTGGGTCCGTTTCCGGGTGTGCTGGCGCTGGTTTTGCACAGCATCGGGGGCCTGGGAAAATTTTACTATGAAGCCATCGAGTCTGCCGACCCTGGCGTTATGGAAGCCATGCAGGCGGCGGGCGCCAGCCGTTTCAAGGTGATCTGGTATGGCGTTATGCCCAACGTTATCCCGGTCATGATGTCGAGCACGTTGTTTTATTGGGAATATAACAACCGGGCCTCCACGGTACTGGGTCTGGTCGGTGCTGGTGGCATTGGCCTCGCCCTGACACACGCGCTTCAGGATTTCCGGTATCCCGAGGTTGTGACCTGCCTGATCCTGATAGTTCTCATTCTGGTCGTCATCGACCGCATCAGCGCATTCCTGCGAGGGAAAATTATTTGATATGAGCAAAGGACCCACATTTAACGAAGCAGAACTTCGCGCCGGAGCCTTCAAAATGACGCCGTTGCGCATGGGCGTCATGATCGTTGCCGTCGGGGTTTACTGGACTTCGATCAAGGGCACGGAGATGAGCATCCAGGAGTTTGTCACCGGCTTCCCGGCTATTCTGGATTTGCTGAGCCAGATGTTCCCGCCCGACTGGTCGTACCTGAAGCGATTGGGTTGGCCGGTAATTGAAACCCTGCAAATCGGCATTATTTCAACCGTTGTTGCATCGATCCTCGCGCTGCCAATGGCTTTTCTGGCTGCCAAAAATGTTTCGCCCAGTCCTATCATCTATTTGCCAGTCAGGCTTTTTCTGACCGTTTGCCGCGGAGTTTCCGAGATCATCTGGGCGCTGTTGTTCGTTGTCGCCGTTGGCCTGGGCCCGTTCGCTGGAGTCATCGCGCTGATCATCTATTGCGTAGGCGTCATAGGGAAGCTCCTCGCCGAGGCGATTGAGGCCGTCGATCCCGGGCCGCTTGAGGCCATGAGCGCTGCAGGTGCGAGCCGTTGGAAGGTGTTTCTTTACGGGGCCTGGCCCCAGGTTTTGCCGTTGTATCTCAGCTACTGTCTTTATTACTGGGACCACAACACGCGCCAGGCCGTGGTGCTTGGGTTCGTCGGCGCCGGCGGTGTCGGCTATGCGTTGTTCTTCAATATCAGCACCTACTATTTTGAAAAAGCGATGATGGCGATGATTGTCCTGGTATTGCTAATCGTCATCATTGATCGTTTCTGCTTGTTTCTCCGTCAAAAAATTATCTGAAGGCAGGAGTGGATTATGAAATACACCGGTCCAATAAAACTCGTCATCCTTGATATCGCCGGTACAGTCTGTGACGGCCCGCAGGATCTCAGCCACAGTTTCCCCAACGATGACGGGCTGGCCGTAAAAGGACCGGTCATCGTCTTCGAGAAAATGTTCAATGAGTTCGGCATGGACGTCGACTGGGAGACGATCCGCAAGCCCATGGGTAAATTCAAGAAAGAACATCTCGTTGATATCCTCAGTTTTGAGGACGTGGCGAAACAGTTCCGCAAGTCACAGGGTCATGACTGGACGGAGAAAGACGTCGACAAAATGTTCGACATGTTCCGGCCGACCATGGCTGAAGTCGCTGTCACTGAGGCGCTGATCCGCCCGTTCGACGGTGTTCGTGAAGCTATCGACGAGTTGCGAGCAGCTGGTATCAAAGTCGGCTGCGATACCGGATATCCTGTAGAGACTTGCGATGCCATATACGGTGCTTTGGAGCGCGATCACGGCATTGTCTTCGATGTTGTCGCCGACAGCGAGAATGTGCGCGGCAGACCAACACCGTTTCTCGTTTACGACTGCATGTACAAGGCGAATGTGTATCCGCCGGCCGCCGTGGTGAAGGCCGATGACATCACAGCCGGTGTACAGGAGGGAGCAAACTCTGGTGCCTGGACCATCGGATTGTACGCAACGGGGGCACACGATTACGAAACACTACATGCGGCCGGAGCAGATTATCTCCTACCGGGTGCACGCTGCATCCCCGACCTCGTCTTTAACGAGATTCAGCCACGCATGTTGGATGGCGCTTCCCCGGGTACCGAGATGATTTGATTTACATATTGAGCAAGTTAAAACGCCGCTTCAAGCCACGTTTCATAGATTTCAACCACGGCAGTGTCATGTAGCGGACCGTCATAGTCTGGCCAGAGATCGGTTTGCCGAAAACTGACGCGATAGAGAAGGAGCTTGGGAAGACCATCGCCGCCATAGGCCATCCGTTCGGGATTTCTGAAGGATCCCAAGGCAGCGACTACCACTCCTGACTTGCCGAACAAATAACTCGGCGTGCGAATATGGGAAGGGGTGTCAATCTTGCTGATGATTACCATCTGACCAAGTTTGATGTTCTGCTTCATGATCTCCTCTGCCCCACTCTTCGCCCAGGTGCTTTGCAGCGGTTTTTCCAAGATTGACGAACACCATACCCGAATGCAGATCGATTCAATTATTGACTAGTGGTGGATGGCTTTAATCATGGAACTCACAGTCGCCGGCCTTGTACTGCTCGCTGCAGCAATCCACCCACTGAGAGACCTGCTGTTAAAGAACAGTGGAAATGCGGGGTCGGGTTATTTTAGCATGTTTCTCATCTGGGTTTTGATTGCTACCTCACAAGCATTTCTGGAAGGCGCAAGTCTTGTAAGTGCCGTCGACTACCCGATTTTAATAATTTTCTCGGCGTGCGGGTTAGCTACCTACTTTCTCGGCATCATGACCGCAATGCGGTCGGGTGAATTCTCGGTGTATTATCCAATCATGCGTTCTGCGCCGGTCTATATGGTCGCTGCGGGGTGGCTGGTTCTGGGAGAGAAATACAGTCTTCTGGTCCTTTTGGGTGTTGCATTGGTAACGCTTGGTGCTTGGCTATTGCAGTACAGGCCGGGTTCCAGATTGTTACAACATCCAGCGACTTTGGCAGCCGCGATAATTGCAGTGGTCGGTGTTGGTACGCAAGCGCTTGCCGACGCGGAAGCAATACAGCATCTCGAAGCACCTGTTGTTATGTTCTGGCAATATTTGTTTGTAACGATCTCATGCGGTCTATTTTTGCTGGTGCGCCGGCCAGCGGGACAAACAATCTCAGCTGTTTTGTTTGGTGGATGGCAAAATACACCCTGGCGATTTTTATTCGTCAGCGTGATCTCTTATTTCTCCTACTATCTCATCCTTATGGCCTATCGGCTTGGTGGTGATGCTGTTGCGGTGAACTGCCTGCGCCAGGCGTCGATCCCTCTGTCTGTCATTCTCGGTGGTCTTGTATTGCGAGAATTGAATATTCCTAGCCGCTTTGCCTGGTCGCTTCTGCTAGCAGCCGGAATCGTTCTGATCATTGTAGTCAAGTGATTGCGTGCTCTCACAAAAGAAGGGAGGAAATATTTATGCATGACGGTTTTCACGATTTAGGGGGACGGCCCGCTGGACCTGTCCAGATGGAAGTGCATCAGATGGTGTTCTGGGAACGACGCATTGAGGCATTGCGCGATCTTTTGGCCAAGCGCACTGACCCCGTCGTCAGGACTGACGAGTTGCGGCGGCGAATGGAAACCATGGATGAGGAACACTACAATGCACTTACGTTTTATGAGCGGAAGGCATGGTCACTGCGAGAGATTCTCATTGAAAAAAACGTATTCGAGGACGAGGCCTTGGAGAGCAAAAAGAAAATCGTTTATCAACGGCGCCGTTCCGCGATGCAAAACCTTCCAGATAAATATGATCATCGACACGAGCATGCTGACATAAAGGATGATGATCCAACGCCTAGCGAATGTGACGTGCTTGCGGAAGCTCTGCAGGAACTTCTGATCGAGAAGGATATCATCTCAGCAGCTGATGTCAGCGCAATGATTGAGCGCATGGAGAATGCCGGCCCGGCCAACGGCGCCAAAGTCGTCGCCCATGCCTGGTGTGATCCTGCTTTCAAGGAGAGGCTGTTAAGGAACGGAAAGCAGGCGATGTCGGAACTCGGCATCGATGCTCTGGAAACACAGATCATTGTTACGGAAAATACGCCTCAGCTGCATAACGTGATCGTCTGTACGCTTTGTTCCTGCTATCCGCGTTCGGTCTTAGGCAGCCCACCTGCCTGGTACGTCTCCAAGCCTTATCGTTCACGTGCGATCAGAGAACCGCGTGTTGTATTGAGGGAATTTGGCACTGTCATCCCGGACGAAACAGAGGTCCGTGTGCACGATAGCACCGCCGATATGCGTTACATGGTGATGCCAATGCGGCCGGAGGGGACTGATCACCTAGAGGAACGGGAGCTCGCAAAACTTGTCACGCGCGACAGTCTCATTGGCGTAGCTCAGGCTCAAACAATGGGAGTGGTTTCACAATGACTGAATTGTTCCGGCTAAGTGCACGTGAGGTGGTCAAAAAACTCAAGGCAAAGGATATCACGCCTCTGGAGCTGATTGATGCCGCTGAAAGCCGCATCTCAGAGACCGACGAGGTTCTGAATGCATTGCCAACGCTCTGTTTTGACAGAGCACGCAAGCAAGCCGAAAGGATGATGAAAGACGGCACCCCGGATGATGCTCGGGGTTGGCTTGGAGGTTTGCCTGTTGCGGTGAAGGATCTGAACGATGTTTCAGGCGTGAGAACCACATATGGATCACCCTTGTTTGCGGATCACGTGCCGGATGGGTCAGATGTCATGGTCGAAACGCTGGAGGGAAATGGTGGCCTGGTAGTCGCCAAATCCAATACGCCTGAATTGGGACACGGTGCCAACACCTTCAACGAGGTGTTCGGCAAGACACTTAATCCTTGGAACACAGCAATGACCTGTGGCGGCTCTTCAGGTGGATCAGCAGTGGCCGTTGCAAGCGGACAGACGTGGCTTGCAACAGGCTCCGATCTTGGATGTAGCCTGCGCACACCGGCTGCCTTCTGCTCAGTCGTTGGCTTGCGTCCCAGCCCTGGCCGTATTGCACGTTCGCGAATACGTATTCCATATGACAATCTGTGGGTGCAGGGACCAATGGCACGCACGGTTGGTGACACCGCGCTGATGCTGGATGCCATGACCGGTGAACATCCGGCTGATCCAATTTCGATGCCGCGTCCACAACGACCATTCGTGGATGCGGTTGACCATCCTACGCCACCCAAGCGCGTTGCCTGGAGCCGTGACCTTGGCGGCTTAACTCCGGTCGCAAGAGAGGTTGCTGAAATCTGTGAGGGCGCTGCGCAAAAATTTTCTGATATCGGAGCTAGCGTAGAAGAGGACTGCCCTGATTTGTCCGACGCACGCGACATCTTCCATGTTTTACGGGCATACCAGTTTGTCGGTGATCTCGGAGAATTGCTTCGCTCCAATCGGGACAAGGTGCGCAAGGAAGTCATCTGGAATCTGGAGAAGGGTGAGGCGTTGAGCGCTGGCGAATTGGCCAATGCCGAGCGCGCCCGCGGCCAACTCTATGCCCGTGCAGCAGCATTTTTTAATGATTACGACCTGCTCATTACTCCGGCTACGGTCGTTGCGCCTTTTGACGTAAATATTACCGCAATTGACGAAGTTGACGGTCACAAGTTCGAGAATTATTTCGACTGGTACACGATTGCCTATGCGATTACGGCAACTTCACTTCCGGCAATCTCGTTGCCATGCGGATTTACCAATGACGGTTTGCCGGTGGGGCTGCAGATCGTCGGACCGCCACGCGGTGAGGCAAAATTACTCGGCGCCGCATCAATGTTGGAGCAAGTGTTAGGAATCTCGAACCAGATGCCCATTGATCCTGTTTTGGCACCTGCCTGACGTAATGGATTGATTAGGTGATCTGTTCTCTTCTCCGAAGATAGTCTGCGTAGACAGGATCGCACCACCATGAATGTCCGGTTTGTGCCAGAAGCAGACATAAACCACTCAACTTGGAACATCAGCTTTACACCGTAGCCGGCCTCGCATGTGTAGGTGTCCAACACGTCTATTGTTGGAGAAGAGCGGAAATCGACGAATCTAGCTTGGGGGTTTATATCGCTTGGGTAACAGTGTCCAAAAACCAAGTTTCAATTTCGAATGTAGGCTGATATGTGGGGTGAATAGATAGCTGTGTATAATTATAAATTTAAAACAATAACTTATTAGAATAACTGGCGGATGGGGAGGGATTCGAACCCCCGAGACGCTTGCACGCCTGCTGGTTTTCAAGACCAGTGCCTTCAACCACTCGGCCACCCATCCAAGATCAATCTTAATGCCGGAAAACGAGCAAGACGTTAAGACCAAAATTAATTGGGATTACGATTTTTCCCGGTCCTGCAGCGCTTCTTTCACCGTTTCGAACTTATTTGCGAGGTGGCTTTTCAGGATTGCCCCCAATTCCGCACCGTTGCGCGCCTCCAATGCGGCAATGATCTGCTCATGTTCCCGCACGGCCTGGGTCCAGCGCGAGGTGGACATATTCGCCAGATAGCGCGCCTGTCGAATACGGCCCTCAAGGCCTCGATAAAGGGCTGACAGGGTCTGGTTGCCTGCAGCCGATAACAGCATCTCATGGATTTTCTGGTTGGTGCGAAAATAGGGTTTGAGTTCGCGCGCTTCATAATGCGCAACCATTTCCAGGTGAAGCTTTTTGATAGTGGCAATTTCAGCGTCAGTGATATTGGCGCAGGCCATCTCGCCCGACAGCGCTTCCAGAGCACCCATGACGGGGAAGGCTTCTTCGAGATCCTCCAGCGTGAGATCGGCGATCATCGCGCCGCGATTTGGTGTCAGCTTTACCAGCCCGTCATTGGCCAGAACCTTGAGGGCCTCGCGCAGGGGCGTGCGGGAGACGCCAAATCGTTCGCACAATTCTTTTTCCGGCACCTTATCGCCGGGCGCCAGGTCGCCGTCGATGATCATCGCACGCAGGCGCTCAAGAAGCTCATCATGCAGGGTCCGCCGAACGATCGGATCCGGTGCCGCGCTGATGGTTTCACGGGTCAGGGTTGCCATTGTGTCATGTGACATGGATTCAACCTTTCTTGTGCTTCGAGCCGGACAGGGCATCGTCAAGAATATGAACGGAGTGTCGGGCTGTGCGACCTGTTCCGTCATGGATCTGGTGGCGGCAGGAAAATCCATCCGCCACGAGCAGTGTTTTTTCGTTGGCCTCCCGTACCGCCGGCAACAGGGATGCTTCGCCCATGGCCATGGACATCTCGTACGTGTCTGCTCCGTAGCCATAGGCACCGGCCATCCCGCAGCAGCTCGATTGCACGGTTTCAACCTTTGCATCGGGGATGAGTTTCAAGGCTCCGACCACGTCACCCATGGCGGCAAAACTCTTCTGATGACAGTGGCCATGCAACAGGATGGGCTGTTTTTGCGCCCTGAGCTTGAGGGAGAGCCGGCGCGCCTTCTTCTCCCTGACAAGATATTGCTCAAGCAGAACGGCACTTTCGGCCAATCTTGAGGCCTCATCTCCCGTTAGCAAGGAGGGGAATTCATCCCTCAGCGTGAAAAGGCAACTTGGTTCAAGGCCAATGATGGCCCGTCCTGCTTCCAGGTGAGGTTTAACCGCATCCAGAAAACGCTTGGCCTCTGCCCGTGCGTCCTCCACCAGACCGGCAGAGAGATAGGTGCGGCCGCAGCAAAGAGGCCTTCCTTTGCCTTGGGCGATATGGATGCGCGTGCCAGCCGCGCTCAAGACGCGCAAGGCGGCATGAACCGTGTCCGGCTCGAAATAACGGTTGAAGGTATCCACGAACAGGACAGCTTCCCGGCCATCCGCTGGCCCGAATGGCCCTTTCCCGCGAAAAGCATCAAAGCGCCAGCGGGGCAGGGGCCGGTGGCGTGAAAAGCCGGTGAATTTTTCCATGATGATTGCGGCGCCTGGCAGCCAGTTGCGCATATTGGGCAACCAGGGGATGCGCGAGGCTAGTCGTGCATAGCGGGGCAGGCTCGCCACCAGCCGGTCGTGCAATGAAGCCCCGTAGTGCTGGACGTGCGCGCGGTTCACCTCGATTTTCATTTTAGCCATGTCGACGCCCGTTGGGCATTCGCGACGGCAGGCTTTGCAGGAGACGCAATGTTTCATGGTTTCGGCCATCTCGGGTGAGGTAAGGGCGTCTTGCCCGAGCTGTCCCGAGATCGCCAGCCGCAGCGTGTTGGCGCGCCCGCGGGTTACGTCTTTTTCGTTGCGGGTCACCCGGTATGAGGGGCACATGACGGAGGCATCAAACTTCCGGCAAGCGCCATTGTTGTTGCACATTTCAACCGCGCCCTGGAAACCGTTGCCCGCGCCAGTCCATGCCGACCAGTCAAGGCCCGTATCGATTTCTGGAACCGTATAATCAGGCTTGTAGCGGAACAGAGACCGGTCGTTCATTTTCGATGGGCGTACAATCTTGCCCGGGTTCATGCGTGCGTCCGGATCGAAGCGGTCTTTCACCTGCTCGAACAGCTCAACCGTTTTCCTGCCATACATGTCTTTGTGAAATTCGGAGCGTACCAGTCCATCGCCATGTTCGCCCGAATGCGCGCCCTTATATTCACGCACCATCTCGAAGGCTTCTTCCGCGATAGCCCGCATGGTTGCCGTATCTTTTTCAAGTTTAAGGTTGAGCACGGGGCGCACATGCAAGCAGCCCACGGATGCATGCGCGTACCAGGTGCCGCGCGTGCCCTGCTTTTCAAACACCTCTGTGAGGCGCTCGGTATAGTCGGCGAGATGCTCAAGCGGTACGGCGCAGTCCTCGATGAAAGAGACCGGTTTTCCGTCCGACTTCATGCTCATCATAATGTTTAGACCGGATTTGCGCACCTCCCAGATGGCTTTTTGAAATTCCGCGCCAACCGCCTCAACGACTGCGTTCTTGTGCCCAAGGTCGCGCATCAACTCATCCAGGTCTTTCAGTCGGCGAAGGTTCTCTACCTGGTTGTCTTCGGCAAATTCCGTGAACAGTAAAGCTTCTGGCTTGCCTCTGACGAAGCGATTGACCGTGGTGCGGAACATTGGAATATCGCGGGCCAGGTCAATCAGGTTCTTGTCGATGAGCTCGACTGCGGTTGGGCCAAGCTCGACAATGTGCTGGGCTGCTTCCATGGCCTTGCGGAAGGTTGGGAAATGGCAAATACCGAGCGCCCTGTTGACGGGCAGGGGCGCCAGCTTGAGGTCAATCGCCTTTGAGAATGCGAGCGTGCCTTCGGAGCCAATGAGAATTTGCGCCAGGTTTACCGGCCCATCTCCCGGCACCAGCCCGTCCAGCAAATATCCGCCAACGCGGCGTGAGACGCCTGGGAAGGCGCGTGTGATATGCTTTTTCTGCTTGCGTCCGAACTGAAGCAAGTCGCGTGTGAGGTCGCTGACGGTGGAGGGTGTGTTGATTCCGGAGAGTTTGTGCGGCACCTCGTCAAAGCGCATCGGGGTTCCGTCAGCTAAAATCGCATCAATGGCAGTAACATTGTCGCGCATGATGCCGTAGCGGATAGAGCGTGTGCCGCAGGAGTTGTTGCCGGTCATCCCGCCTATGGTTGCCCGGCTGGCAGTAGAGACATCCACCGGGAACCAGAGGCCGTGCTGTTTCAGCTGCGCGTTGAGCTGATCGAGAACAATACCAGGTTGCACGGTACAGGTGACGGCCTCCGGGTCGACGGTGAGAATCTTCCGCAGATAGGTTGAGAAATCGACAATCAGGGACTCCCCAACAGTTTGCCCGCTCTGGGATGTGGCGCCGCCCCGGGGGAGGAGGGTCAGGCCTTCCTCATGCGCAATCCCTATAATAGCCTCCAGATCGGCGTCCGTTTTTGGGACCGCAACACCTTGCGGCATGATCTGGTAAAAAGAAGCGTCAGTGCTGTATCGCCCGCGTGAAAAAGCGTCGAAAAGGACGTCGCCCTCGATGGCGTTTTTCAGCCGCGCCTCAAGGGTTGTATCAGGGCTTGACATGTATATTGAATTCATAATTCAATATACACTATTGAAGTCAACCCCGGCAAGGGTAAGAATTGGCGGAATTCAGCCAAATTCAAGCTGCCGAGGGTGTGTCGCGTGGGGACGCGATGGATAAATAATCATAGGAGGGCTATTCAATGGCGCGAACGGCAGGCCGACATTTTCTTCAAATACCAGGGCCAACACAGGTTCCCGACCGCATATTGCGCGCCATCGACATGCCGGTCATCGATCATCGCGGGCCCGAATTCGGCGTCCTTGGCAAGAACGTGCTCGATGGTATCAAGGACATTTTCAAATGCGCCGGTCCGGTGATTATCTATCCTTCATCGGGCACGGGCGCCTGGGAGGCCGCACTCACAAATACGCTCTCACCCGGCGACAAGGTTCTGATGTATGAAAGCGGCCATTTCGCAACCCTGTGGAAAGGGATCGCGGAGCGCATGGGGCTGTTTCCCGAGTTCATTGAAGGCGACTGGCGGCGGGCGGCCGAGCCGGAAAAGATCGCTGAACGCTTGGCTCAGGATAAAGGTCACGAGATCAAGGCGGTTTGTGTCGTCCATAACGAGACCGCCACGGGCTGTACCGCGCGTATTCCGGAAATCCGCAAAGTGATAGACGATGCCGGACACCCCGCACTCTTCCTCGTGGACACAATTTCGTCGCTCGGCTCTATCGATTACCGCCATGACGAGTGGGGTGTGGATGTGACGGTCGGAGGATCGCAGAAAGGCCTGATGTTGCCACCCGGGCTCGGATTCAACGCGCTTAGTGACAAAGCGCTGAACGCATCACAAAATTCAAAATTACCCAAGGCTTATTGGGGGTGGCAGGAAATGCTGTCTGCCAACGGCAATGGCTTCTTCCCCTACACCCCCGCGACCAACCTGCTTTACGGGCTTTCAGAGGCCATCGATATGTTGAAGGAAGAGGGGCTTGATAATGTGTTCAAGCGCCATGACCGCCATGCCGAAGCCACCCGTAAAACAGTGGAACATTGGGGTCTTGAGGTGCTGTGCCAGGAGCAACGAGAATATTCCAGCGCGCTCACGGCGATCCTATTGCCCGAAGGCCATGATGCAGATGCGCTGCGTGGCGCCATCAAGGACAAGTTTGACATGTCGCTCGGTACCGGGCTTGGCAAGGTTGCGGGCAAGGTGTTCCGCATTGGGCACCTGGGAGATTTCAACGATCTTACTCTGCTTGGCAGCCTTGCCGGCGTCGAGATGGGTCTTGGTATTGCTGGCATACCGCACAACAAAGGCGGGGTGCAGGTGGCCATGGATTTCCTGAGTAAGTGAGATGAGCACTCAGGAACTTCTCATTGAGCGCGATGGTCCGGTCACAACCGTAACCCTCAACAGACCGGACAAGCGCAATGCCCTGACGTTCGAGATGTATGCAGGGCTGGCCGAATTTTGCCGGTCCGCTGCTGATGTTGTTGAGCTTAAAGTGATCCTTTTACGCGGTGCAGGCGACAAGGCCTTTGCTGCGGGTACAGACATTTCGCTCTTTCGGGACTTCAAGGGTTCTGAAGACGGCCTGGCCTACGAACAAAAAGTGGAAGGTGTTCTGTCGGATATCGAAAACTGTCCCAAGCCGATGATCGCTGCCATAACCGGGGCATGTACCGGTGGCGGGGCGGCCATCGCTGGGCTTTGCGATATCCGGCTTGCGACGCGTGATATGCGCTTTGGTTTTCCCATTGCGCGCACATTGGGAAATTGTTTGTCCATTGCCAGCTTGCAACGCATGTCCGCGCTGATGGGTGCTGCCCGCACCAAAGACCTCATCATGACCTCGCGGTTGATCGAGGCGGATGAAGCTCTCGGAATCGGGCTGGTTTCTGAAGTGTTCGATGATGCGGACGCCCTGTTTGCCCGCGCCAATGAGCTGGCTGCGCAAATCGCTACATTCGCGCCACTCACCCTGCAGGCGACAAAACAGATGTTCGCCCGCATGATGGCTGCTGAGCCCGCCATCGTGGACGACGATCTCATTGCTATGTGCTACGGAAGTGAGGACTTCCATGAAGGGCTGGAAGCCTTTCTGGCCAAGCGGAAAGCGAACTGGACCGGACGTTAAACCATGACACAGCCGAGAAAAGGACCGCTGACGGGCATGCGTGTCATCGAGCTTGCCCATATCATGGCAGGCCCTGTGTGCGGCCTGATGCTGGCTGACCTTGGAGCTGACGTCATCAAGGTTGAGAAGGCCAATGGCGGTGATGATTCCCGCCGTTTCCTGCCTCCCGATATCAATGGAGAACCTGCAGCCTTCATGATGATGAATCGCAACAAGCGGGGCATCGCTCTCGATCTCAAATCGGAAGAGGGCAAAGACGTGCTTATGCGTCTTGTCAGGGACGCTGACGTTCTCATCGAAAATTACCGCCGTGTCACCATGGACAAGCTGGGGCTTGGCTATGAGGATCTCAAGAAGATCAATCCAGGCCTAATCTATTGCGAGATTTCCGGCTTCGGTCGTACCGGGCCTTACAAGGACCGCGCCGGGTTTGATCTCATCGCGCAAGGCATGTCCGGATTGATGGACATTACGGGCGAAGCAGATCGCGGGCCGGTCAAGGTCGGCGCACCCGTCAGTGACACGACCGCGGGTATCCTGGGGGCCATGGGTGTCCTTGCCGCATATGCCCACAAACAGCAGACAGGTGAAGGGCAGCGGGTTGATACCTCGCTGTTTGAGGCGGCGATCATGCACACCTACTGGCAGTCTGCTATCAGCTTTGCTACGGGTGAATCCCCTGGCCGCATGGGAACGGCGCATCCGCTGAACGGTCCCTACCAGTCTTTCCAGACCAGCGATGGCTGGGTGAATATCGGTGCCGCCAACCAGCGCAACTGGGAACGGTTGCTCGAATGTCTTGAGGCTCCGGAACTTGGGAATGATCCGCGCTTCGCCCTGAACGCAGACCGCATGGCCAATCTCGAGGATCTTGTCGAAGTGCTGAGTGACTATTTCATCAAGCGCAGCACGCAAGACTGGCTCATCGCGCTTGAGGACGTCGGTATCCCCGCCGGCCCGGTCCTTTCAATAAAGGAAATGCAGTCTGACCCTCAGGCCATGGCCCGCGAGATGGTAACTGAAACGGAGCATCCGGTAGCCGGAAGGGTGAAGACCATTGGTCTTCCGGTCAAACTTTCCAAAACACCGGGTGGTATTGCACGCCCCGCGCCCCTGTTTGGGCAGCATACCCATGAACTATTGGTGGAAGCCGGCTACTCGGCAAGCGAAATTGCGGATTATCTGAAAAGTGGCGGTGTCATAGCCGCTGATGGGACAAGCAAAGCCGCTCAATAAGCCATTCGATTTTTCCGGATTTTTAATTGCCCCAAAACCGGGCAGATTCACCTAATCCTAACGTAATCACGGAATTATCAGCCTTGGGGTATCCGATTAGGATGCAGTTTGTCAGGGGTGAGTATCGGTATGTTGCGTAAATTTGCGCCTCCATCTGCTCGGGTGGAAGAGGACGGTGTCTCGGGCGTCGGGGTCTCGAAAGCCTGGCAGGCAGCGTTCTGTGTCCTGTTTGCTATTTCCATCACGGCCCTTGTGCTGTCTGCATGTTCCCGCCGTCAGAAATCAACCGAACAAAATCTTTCCGAGCGTGTTGTCAAACTGGGCCAGCGCGTGCCCAAGGGCGGTGGACGCTACAAGGTCGGAAATCCATACAAGATAGGAGGTCGCACTTACCGCCCGTCTGAACAACCCGGATATGACCGGGTTGGCGTGGCGTCCTGGTATGGAGAGATGTTCCACGGGCGCTACACGGCCAATGGCGAAGTGTATGACATGAACGCACTGACCGCTGCGCATCCGACGCTTCCAATTCCGACATATGCAAGGGTTACAAACCTGCAAAATGGTCGCTCGATCGTGGTCCGCGTCAATGACAGGGGGCCGTATGCACATGATCGTATTATCGACATGTCGCGCCGGTCGGCGCAGGCGCTAGGATTCCAGCGTAACGGAACGGCAAAAGTACGTGTTCAGTATATGGGGCGCGCCCCGCTGAATGGTGATGACTCCCTTGAGCGGCGTGTTTACGCCAGCCAGCCCTGGGCGCGTCATGCAAGCTTGAACAAGCCGGGTAAGCGCAGCCAAAGCCGCACTCAATTGGCTATGGCGGTCCAGAAAGAAATACAGAGTGACCCGATGGTCGTGGGCTCCATCCCACGGGATGAGAGCACAAGCACTCCGGCATCATCGTGGACAACCAGCGCCAGGGCTGCATCTGCCCCCATGATCCCGAAATCAGGGAAAACACATTTTGTCCAGGCCGCATCGTTTCAAAACAGGGAATTCGCCGAAACGCTGCGCCTCAGGCTTGCAGAGTTAGGACCCGCAAGCGTGCTTCCGTCCAATGTCGCGGGTAAAACCTGGTACAGGGTGCGTCTCGGGCCGTTTGAAGAGCGTCACATCGCTGATGAAGCGTTGCGCGCGGTCGTCAGTTCAGGTTCATCCGACGCGCGGCTGGTCAGAAATTAACCAAGCCACCCTACAAATGCTCACGAAATGGATGGTGAGTTGATTTTGCCATGTGCTTCTCGTTACTCTAGCTGAAGGTTGCCGGATATGGTGTCCGGCGTATTCCTGTTTCAGTCGTGAGTTTTGGGCCGTGTGCGGTACAGCGTCGATAAGTCGTGGACTTTGGGTGGCAACACTCGCACTGATACTGTGTGCGTTTTTCACCAATGCCGTTCTGGCACAGGCAAAATTTGCCTCCAAGGCCAAATGGGCGATCTTGGTTGATGCAAATACAAACTCCGTCCTTTTCGAGCAAAATCCTGATGACCTGATGCCTCCGGCATCGATGAGCAAGCTCATGACGTTAGCCGTTGTGTTCCGGGCCCTGAAAGAAGGGCGGCTGTCGATGGACGATGAATTTTCAAACAGCCTCCATGCATGGCGCACGGGCGGCGCACCATCAGGCACGTCTGCCATGTTCGTGCCTTTGAAAGGAAGCGCGAAGCTCAGCGAACTCTTGCCGGGCATTACTGTGCAGTCCGGCAATGATGCCTGTATCATCATTGCTGAGGGAATGGCTGGATCTGAAGACGCGTTTGCCGACGTGATGACGGAATATGGCCGCAAGATGGGCCTTACGGACTCGACATTTAGAAACTCTACCGGACTTCACCATCCCGATCATGTGATGACGGCGCGTGAACTGGCTAAGCTGGCCATCCATATTATCAAGGAATATCCGGAGTATTATCACTACTTCGCCCAGAAGGAATACAAGTACCGCAAACACAATTTCTACAACCGCAACCCACTGGTTTATGACGGCATTGGTGTTGACGGGCTGAAAACCGGCTACATCAAGGCTTCCGGCTATGGGCTCGTGGCTTCGGCGAAACAGCGCGGGCAACGCCTGGTGGTCGTGGTCAACGGTCTGAAATCGAAAAAAGAGCGCCGCGCAGAAGGCAAGAAACTATTGCAATGGGGGTTCAGGAGCTTCAAGCAGTGGAAGCTGTTCGACGACGGCGCCATTGTCGGCGATGCGCTTGTTTGGGGAGGCACCAAGCGTTATGTGGACCTCACAGGCAAGGGCATGGTTTCCGTTCTGCTGCCGCGTACGGCCAGCCGCAAGATCAAGGCGTCAATCGTCTACGAGGGCCCACTCAAACCACCGATCAAAAAGGGCGACAAGGTCGCGTTTCTGCGCGTGACAGCAAAAGATTCCGCCGTCAATAAAATCCCGCTCTATGCAGCTGAAGATATTGGTGAAGGCTCCATGTGGATGAAGGGTGTTGAATCTCTGCTTCATCTCGCTTTCGGCTGGGTGCTCTAGTACAAGGTACCTCGCGGCATGATGTCCGGAATGCGAGGTCCATGGCTTCAGGTAAATTCATAACTTTCGAAGGTGGCGAGGGTGCCGGCAAGTCGACCCAGACGCGCCTGCTCGCAGAACGCCTGCGTGCAGCGGGGCACAAGGTGCTTGAGACACGCGAGCCTGGCGGCACCGAGCGTGGCGAAAAGGTTCGTGAATTTATTCTCTCAGGTAAAGCCCGGAATTATGGCCCTTTGGGCGAGGCCGTGCTTTTTTCCTCGGCTCGTGACGCTCACATCCAAGAGGTTATTGCGCCTGCCCTTGAGCGAGGGGAATGGGTGCTGTGTGATCGGTTTTCAGATTCGACCGCTGCCTACCAGGGTGCGGCAGGTGGTGTAAAACCATCACTCATCAGGGCCTTGGAGCGTGTTGCCGTGGGCAGCGACATGCCAGTCCTAACGCTACTACTCGATGTGCCGGTTGAAGCAGGATTGAAACGGGTGTCAGAGCGCAATGGTGCAGGTGAAGAGGAAGCAGACCGGTTTGAGGGCATGGAGCAGCGCTTCCACGAGGCGCTGCGTGACTGCTTTCTTCAAATCGCCGCAGAGACCCCCGAGCGCAGCATCATTATAGATGCACAGCAGGCTGAATCGGCGGTCGCTGAAGCGGTCTGGGAAGCCGTGGTGGAACGGTTGAACCCATGAATGATTATACGGACGCACCGGTGGAGTTTCCAGAGGCCGACAGGCTTGACGGGTTTGCACATCCCAGGATGGTTTCTGAATTTTATGGCAATCGCGCTGCCGAGAAGGCTTTGTTGGAGGCTTTCTCGGCAAACCGGTTGCACCACGCCTGGCTATTTTCAGGGCCGGAAGGCATAGGCAAAGCGACGCTTGCTTACCGGTTTGCGAGGTTCTTGCTGGCACACGATGGTGAGGGTATCGCATCTGCTGATCTTTCCATGGATCGAGACCATCCCGTTTTTTCCCAGGTGAGTGCGCTTGCCCATCCCAATCTGCTGGTATTGCGGCGGCCTTGGCAGGCTGACAGAAAACGCCTGGCGACAGCCATTACTATTTTCGAAGTCCGCAGGTTGAAGCGATTTTTTGGTCATACGGCCGGGGCCGGGCAGTGGCGTGTGGTGATAATTGACCGTGCGGATGAGTTGAACGCGGCTGCCGCCAATGCGCTGCTGAAAAACCTTGAAGAGCCACCCGCCCGGTGTGTCTTCCTTCTGGTTTGCTCTGCCCCGGGCCGATTGCCGGTGACGATTCGCTCACGCTGCCGGAGCCTGGGGTTTGCGCCGTTGGACGAGGCAGAGTTCGAGAGCGCTGTGTTCAGCGCTTATGAGGCTGCTGACCTGGTGCGCCCCGCGCTTGAGCCTGTAAAGGCCTGCATGGCGCTGGCGCAGGGCAGCGTGGGTCGGGCCTTGCACCTGTTGGAGAACGGCGGCAACGAGATGCATGCGCGCCTGGTAAAGTTGATGGAGAGCCTGCCAGAGCTCAACCATGAGGCGGTTCAATTGCTCGCTGACGAAATTACCGCATCAGGCGCCGAAGACTCATACGAACTCTTCTTCGACCTCACGGGCGAGGCGCTGGCGCGCATTGTCGGCCATGCCGCGACGGGGCATGGCGCGCTCGGGCGAGAAATACAACTGGCTGAACGGATGAATGATTCCAGTGCTCTTGCGCAAATGGCTGGCTTGTGGGAAACAATCCAGCGCGCGAAGGCAGAAGCCGATGCGCTCAATCTCGACCGGAAAAACCTAGTCTTAGGGACGTTTTTCAGGCTGGAAGACACGGCCCGTCAGGCCCTGCGCTGAACTGGTGCAGAATATCCCTGAAAAGTCTTGCCAGATCCGAAAAGCGCGCTGAAAACAATGGGCGAAAGACCCGCCTTTTATATCACCACCGCGATATCCTATCCCAATGGTTTGCCCCATATCGGCCATGCCTATGAGGCAATCGCAACCGATGTTTTGGCGCGGTTCAAGCGGCTGGACGGTTACAAGGTCTATTTCCTGACCGGGTCCGACGAGCATGGAATCAAGATGCAGCAGACTGCGACCTTGGAAGGGATTTCTGCCGCCGAACTCGCCAATCGAAACACGCCGCAGTTTCAGGAGATGGTGAAAGCGCTCAATTGTTCAAACGATGATTTTTTGCGCACCAGCGAGGAGCGCCACCACAAGGCGAGCCAGGAGATCTGGAAGCGCATGGATGCCAATGATGATATTTATCTCGATACCTATTCGGGTTGGTACTCCGTGCGCGATGAAGCCTATTACGATGAAAGCGAGCTCAGCGATGGGCCGGGCGGAGACAAGCTGTCGCCGCAAGGAACACCGGTCGAGTGGGTGGACGAAGAAAGCTACTTCTTCAAGCTGAGCGCCTACCAGGACAAGCTGCTGGCACATTATGAAGCCCACCCGGATTTCATTGGCCCAGACGTACGCCGTAACGAGGTTGTCAGCTTCGTGCAGGGAGGTTTGCGCGACCTGTCCATCTCCCGCACCACGTTTGACTGGGGCGTTAAGGTGCCTGGGGATGACCGCCATGTCATGTATGTGTGGGTTGATGCACTGACGAATTACATCACCGGTGTTGGTTTCCCCGACGAGACATCGGACCTGTTTAAAACCTTCTGGCCTGCCGACGCCCATATCATTGGCAAGGATATCATCCGCTTTCATGCGGTCTACTGGCCCGCATTCTTGATGTCGGCTGGAATAGAGCTGCCGAAGCGGGTCTTCGCGCATGGATTTCTGTTTAACCGCGGTGAGAAAATGTCGAAGTCCGTCGGTAATGTTATCGACCCGTTTGCGCTAGCCCAGCATTATGGCGTTGACCAGATGCGCTATTTCTTCCTGCGCGAAGTGCCGTTCGGACGTGACGGGAATTACAGCCATGACGCCATCGTCAATCGCATCAATGCAGACTTGGCGAATGATCTGGGCAATCTGGCGCAGCGTTCATTGTCGATGATAGGGAAAAACTGTGGGGGCAAATTGCCTGAATTCGGACCGCTGTCCAATGAAGAGAAAGAGATTCTGTTGGCCGCCGATCAGATGGTCGAGGCAGCACGCAAGGCAATGGACTCTCAAGCCATACATCGAGCTCTGGAATCAATCTGGTCTGTGGTGGCCGATGCAAACCGCTATTTTGCCGGGGCGGAACCCTGGGCTTTGAAGAAGAGCGATCCTCAGCGCATGGGAACGGTTCTGTACGTGACGGCAGAAGTTGTGCGCCAAATCGCAATTCTGACACAAGCCATCATGCCAAAGGCCTCCGCGACACTACTCGACCAGTTGGCAGTGCCGGGCGACGCCCGTGATTTTTCTCAATTGGGCGAAGCAGGCCGACTGAAACCTGGAACGACTTTGCCGAAGCCTGAAGGCGTCTTCCCGCGTTACGTTGAGCCGGAAGAGGACACATCCTGATGCTGGTTGATAGCCACTGTCACCTCGATTTTCCGTATCTTTCAGACCAGCTTGACGATGTGTTGTTGCGCGCAAAAGAGGCTGGAATCGGCCCCTTGGTGACGATTTGTACGCGAGTTCGTAAATTCAATCAGGTTCTTTCAATCGCCAAAGCGCATGACAATATTTTCTGCTCGGTGGGAACACACCCCCACAATGCCGAAGAAGAGCGGGACATAACCCTGGATGAAATTCTGGCCCTTGCTTCCCATCCCAAGGTCGTGGCCATCGGTGAAGCGGGGCTGGATTACCATTATGACAACGCGCCGCGTGGCGACCAGGAAAAGGGTTTCCGCACCCATATCGCCGCTGCACGCGAAACGGGACTTCCTCTCGTCATCCACACCAGGGATGCGGATGAGGATACCGCGCGCATACTTAGCGAGGAGATGGACAAGGGTGCTTTTACCGCCGTGCTCCATTGGTTTACCGCCGGGGCCGAGCTTGCACGCAAGGGCGTTGAGCTTGGTCTCTATGTCTCTTTTTCCGGCGTGTTGACATTTAAAAAATCCGATGAACTTCGTGAGATTGCGGCAAGCTTGCCCATGGACCGGGTTCTCGTTGAAACAGATGCGCCATATCTGTCACCAGAGCCGATGCGGGGCAGGAAAAACGAACCTGCCAATGTTGTGCACACCGCTGCCAAACTGGCAGAGGCGAAGGGCGTCAGTAACGAGGAAATTGCCCGCGCCACGACAGAAAATTTCCACCGCCTGTTTTCACGGGTTCCACGCACCGAAGGTGCCACTGCAGTATGACGCTCAAATTCACCATCCTTGGTTGCGGGACTTCCGGCGGCGTCCCGCGCATCGGCGGGGACTGGGGCAATTGCGACCCCGCCAACCCGAAAAACCGGCGCCTGCGCTGCTCCATGCTTGTCGAGCGCAAGGGCAAAGAGGGCACGACCACAATCCTGATTGATACTTCGCCGGATGTGCGCCAGCAATTGCTGGATGTGAACGTGTCGAAGCTTGATGCTGTCCTTTACACCCATGACCATGCCGATCACACACATGGGATCGATGATTTGCGGGTTGTCTCCATGAACACGCGATCAAGGGTCGACGTCTATTGCGACGACCACACGGGAAGGATTCTGGAGCAGAGATTTTCCTACTGTTTCGAAACACCGCCAGGCAGTTCATACCGCCCAATCTTAAACAAACACATGATTAAACCCGGGAAAGACTTTGAAATAATAGGAAAAGGTGGGGCAGTTCACGTAATGCCTTATCATCAGCATCACGGAGAAATAATGTCCGTTGGCTATCGCTTCGGTGACATAGCATATTCGTGCGATATCAATGGAATACCGGAGGAAACGTACAAATATTTGCAAGGATTGGACATATGGATTGTTGATGCTCTGCGTCTGACCCTACATCCAAGTCATTTCAGCCTCGAGGAGACGCTTGAAGCGATTGACCGGGTAAAGCCAAAGCGCGCTATCCTCACGCACATGCATACCGATCTGGATTACAGCACGCTTATTCGTGAGCTGCCAGAGGGCGTGGAGCCGGCCTATGATGGAATGGAATTCGAGACGTCAAAATATCCGGCAACACCCTAGTTAAGCGGAATGTTGATCCTGCCCTGACCTGTGGTGGCGCTGTAGTCGTCTGCCCCAAAACCATCATACTGCGCAGTCAATCGCCCACTGATCGTGTCGGTGATGGCAAGATGCAGTCTGCCACCAATCTGGCCGAAGAACTGTTCCCTGTCGATCGATGCAGTATTACTGATGGTGATGCGACCTTCGCTGTCCAAGTCCCTGATTCCTCGCATCCAGACAAGGGGTTCTATGGCGCGGAAACACTGACGGGAGAGGTTGTAGCCGATCTCGAGGCCGAAAAAGAGACGCCCCAGTTCTACGGATTGCGATGCAAGCACTGATACGTTTGAAAGCGAATAGCTGACGATATCTTCTCAGACTGGCTTAGGTCCCAACAATAACCCCATTTTCCGTAAAGTTCGGCAGGGCGAGACGGATGAATGTTTCTGCAATATCCTCCGGCTTTGTCAGAGTTGCCGGGTCTTCCCCGGGCATGGCCTTCGCGCGCATGGCGGTCGCAACCACACCAGGGTCCACGATGTTGGCGCGCACGTTGCTGTCGCTCACTTCTGCCGCATAGGTTTTCACCAGCGCCTCGAGTGCAGCCTTTGAAACTGAATAGGGGCCCCAGTACGCCTGGAAATGCCTTGCTGCGCCTGAACTCACGAATATGGCCCGTCCAGCACTGGATATCCTCAACAGCGGATCGAGTGTGCGAATCAACCGCCAGTTGGCGCTGAGATTCACATTCAGCACCTCGTCCCAGTCTTTTTCTGAAACATGACCCAGCGGGGAAAGCGGTCCGAGTATGCCCGCGTTACCGACCAGAACATCAAGCCTGCCGAAACGTTCCAATATGGTCGGGCCCAGCCCATCGATCTTGTCACCGTTGGTAAGGTTAAGGCGAAGTAGGGTAGCAGTTCCGCCAAGTGCCTTGATGTCGTCATCCAACTCCTCAAGCGCTCCGGTGCGACGCGCTACGGCTATCACATGCGCGCCTTCCCTGGCATAGGTCAGCGCGATCGCCCGGCCGATCCCGCGTGATGCGCCGGTAACCAGCGCAATACGATCTTTCAAACGCGTATCGGACATGAAATGCGGGGTGAGGTTGGGATGAAATAGTCCGGCACGCTCTAGCCGACCTCGGCAAGCAGCGAGAGCTGTTTCTGCATGTCCGGCCCCTCCCGGTCGCGCAGTCGCGTGGGATAATCGCCGGTAAAGCAATGGTCAGTGAATTGCGGAATATCGTCGTTGCGGCTGTCATGGCCCATGGCCTTGTAGATGCCTTCAACCGAAAGGAATGCCAGCGTGCCAGCGCCGATATAGTCACACATGCTTTTCAGATCACGAGTGGCGGCCAGCAGCTTTTCCTGGTCAGGCGTATCAATGCCGTAAAAGTCTGAATGGGTGATCGGTGGGCTGGCAATCCGCATGTGCACTTCTTTCGCGCCGGCGTCATACATCATCTGAACCAGTTTTACCGACGTGGTGCCGCGCACGATGGAATCATCAATCATGACGACG
>JAJFHQ010000033.1 GCA_021775525.1 Hyphomicrobiales bacterium | reverse complement strand
CGATTAATCGCCTTAATTCTTATTCTCCCTTTTTTTATAATAGCCGCTGCATTGTCTGCCTCAGCGCAGTCCAGCGATACATATGGGTCTATATTTTTCGACGAAGATGAACGCATATTTGGCTTTTCGTCGGACCATTCAGATCGCAATCAGGCCGAGAGTGTGGCCAAAAGATCGTGTGAAACCAGAGGTGGCCGCAAGTGTATTTTTGCGGTTGTGTTCGAGGCAAACCAGTGCGGTGCGCTCGCGGATGGTAACGATGACTGGGCTGCCGATTACGGGTCCAGTGGTGCCTCTGCAAGAAGCAATGCCTTAAGCGATTGCAGGAAAAATTCAGGCGGGTGCAAGGTGATCGTCGCGACCTGCAACCAGCCCAGCCGAAGTACTGCGCCGGCACCTGCGCCGCAAGTTTGCGGCCAGGGGTGCCTTGAATATGATCTGCAAGAAGAACTCAAATATATTGGCTGCTATACCGGCGGGCTCGATGGCGTTTGGGGCAGTGGCAGCCAATCTGCGCTCAGGCGGTTTTGTGACTCAGGCGGGACTTGCCTTAACCACAACCAGCCGACACAGGAAGCACTGGAAGCGGCCCGAAACGAGAAGAAAGGGTTTTGCAAGCCGGTGAAGAAGCGCAAGAAGACGGTGGTGAATTGTGATAAGCAGGAGAATATCTGTTGGGCAGAAGTAAACAGGCGGTGCACTTCTGCGACAAATATCAGTGAAAGAACCAATTGTGAAAGAGAGCTGGATGATGCTATGCGCGAGTGTATGGCCAGGAAGAGGGGGTGTTGAGATGAGTTCATCCTGCCACCTTCCCACAGAACCCAACGCCTGACATAAATCTCAAGCGGAAAGGCAGTTGAATCCGTCTTCCGCTCCTGCTCATAAAGCCGAGACGCCCAATGTCCGCTATTGGCACAAAGCGGACATTTGATGCAGTGCGGAATAATGTCTGCTTTCGGGGGTAAAGCGGACATTCTCACCTACGGTTCAGCAGATGCTCATTTATGAGTACACGGCCTAGTCAAATGAGCAAACCACCGCATACAGGGGTCAGCATTGCGCTGGCCCTTTTCTGTTATGGCGCTCACATCGATAGGTTAGGGAGGGAGACGGAATGAAGTGCAGCATCAAGAGCACACCGCCCACCCCTGTAGCATCCCCCAATCTGGTCTATAATGAGTTGGCAGGGCCATTGCTCTGACCAAGCCAAATAGAGCTTTATGTGGTTGCTGATTGGTAGCTATTGAAAATGCACCGATCTTCGATATTCAGCTAACTCATTGAAAAGATTGGTAGCGGAGGAGGGACTTGAACCCCCGACACGCGGATTATGATTCCGCTGCTCTAACCAGCTGAGCTACTCCGCTAAACCAGACCTGGCCGCCTCGCGGCCAGAGCGATATAAGGAGCGGCTTTCACTCCTGTCAAGAATACATGAAATGCCGGGCGGACCCTTGTGCCGCCGCTTACGCCTGCACCGGCTTGAAACCGGCGCGTCCAGACACCGTATCAGGCTGAAGCTTGTGGTCGGTGGCGAGGTCCGGTTGCTTGATAAAACGCATCATCGTGAACATACCCAACGGACGCAGTGAACGCGAATCTGTCAGACGCAAACCGCTATTGCCCAAAACCCGCTCGACCGGAAAAACAGGACGCCACCCAAGCGTGCTTGCCAACGGTGCAAACAGACGCTCAATAAATCCGCGAATGCCCTCATCCTGGCTGAAATGATTGACCAGGACCACTTCACCACCCGGTGCGCATACCCGCTCCAATTCCCGCATGACCGCTTCCGGATCGGGGACCACCGTCAATACATACATGGCGACAACCGTATCAAATTCCTCATCGGGAAATTCAAGCTTGCCGGCATCCATTTCATACAGCGCGGTCACGTTTTTCAGATCATGCTCGGCCACGCGGTCGCGCGCCTTGTTCAGCATATCAGGTGATATATCGATGCCGGTAATCTGCAGGTGGCTTGCATAACGGGGCAACGACAGGCCGGTGCCCACGCCGACTTCGAGCACGGACCCCTTGTGCCGATTGATAAGCTCAACCGCATTGCGACGGCCTGCTTCGACCAGCCGGCCGAATGTGATGTCATAGACGGGCGCCCAACGACGGTACGCCCGCTGCACGTCAAACAGATCAATAACCGTGCTGCCGATCTTTGAAGTCATTTCCTGCATATTTCTTCCGCTCCGGTACATACGGCAAATGTGTCGTCGGGATTAACGGAATTGGCCCCCTGCACCCACATGCCTGATATTTGACCCTGTCACTAACTGACCGGCGTTACCGCCTCGAGTTCTCCTGCGCCGCGTTGCGCCACGTCCGGGGTAAACCGGTTGTCCGGCTCCGCCCTCGTTATCCAACCACCCCCCAAAATGCGGGTTCCCTCATAGAACACGCAGGCCTGACCGGGTGAAACTCCATCTTCTCCCTCGTGCAATTGAACATAAGCAATTCCATCCTGGTTCCGCAGGGTTGCTGCACGAGGTGCACCGGTTGAGCGGATTTTTGCTTTCAATTCAAGTCCTTTTTGAGGAATTTTATCAAATTCCCCATCGCCTAGCCAATTAAGGTCTCTCAGCCAGACCCTGGTTGTATGCAGGCTTTCGCGTGGCCCAACCACGACCTGACAGTGTTCTGCGTCCAGCCTGACAACAAAAAGTGGCTCTGACGCGGCAATGCCGAGACCGCGGCGCTGGCCAATCGTGTAATTGATGATCCCGTCATGCCTGCCGAGGACTTCGCCATCCAGCGCCACAATATCGCCGGGAAGGACAGCATCGGGGCGCAACCGCTTGATGACCTGGGAATAGCTCCCCGTTGGCACAAAGCAGATATCCTGACTGTCGGATTTCTCAGCAACCTTCAGTCCAAACTTGTGCGCCAACTCACGCGTCTCGGACTTCTTCAGCGACCCGAGAGGAAATCTCAGCAGTTCAAGCTGCTCTTGCGTGGTGGCAAACAGGAAATAGCTCTGGTCTCGCTCAGCATCGACTGCGCTGTGCAGCTCCCAGCCTTCAGGTCCCGGTTTCGAGGAAATGTAATGGCCTGTCGCGAGCGCCTCAGCACCCAGTTCCCTTGCCGTCTTGAGCAAATCGTGAAACTTGATGTTCTGGTTGCAGGACACGCACGGCACCGGCGTTTCGCCCGAGAGGTAGCTGTCCGCAAACGCCTCCATGACCGTGGAAGCGAAACGCTCCTCGTAATCTAGCACGTAATGGGGAATGTTGAGTTCTTCAGCCACCCGGCGTGCATCGTGAATGTCCTGGCCTGCACAACAGGTGCCCTTGGCCTGTACGGCTTCGCCATGATCATAAAGCTGCAACGTGATGCCGATAACGTCATAGCCCTGCTCCTTGAGAAGCGCTGCGACGACGGAAGAATCGACGCCGCCGGACATTGCTACGACGACACGGGTGTCCTGCGGACGCCCAGGTAGGGACAAAGTGTTCAAACTGGACATGAAATTTGCAAGCCCGCCGTTATCGGAACGCCACTGCTATTTGCCGGCACCAAGCCGACCTGTTGCACTACCACCAGAACCCGCCGCGGGCATGATGCGTTAATCGCCTTTGCCACGCACTCAATCGCAACATTGAGTAATTTATTACCGCACGCGCCTCATATCAACCCGGTGCGACAATTGTCGGTGTATCAAATTTTCCCGGCAAATCTCGCCTCAACCCGGCAAATGCTGCCGGTTCAATGCTCCACAACCCCATGACTGCCACTGCTGGATTTAATTCAACACATTGTAATAGTTGATTATTTTCTAAAACTGGCAATCTGGCCCGCGACTTGCTCATTAGGGGTACGAAGTTCAAGTACCAGGCGTAATTATATGACTTCAATTGCCACATATCTCGCCTCTCTGACTGGCGCATCCCCCCAGGAGGGCCAAAATGCCACCCTGGCGAACGCGACAGGCGGGGCTGGTCTATTTGCGGCATTGATTGAGTCGTCAGATGCCACACAAGGCATCGAGGGTGAACCCGCACTTGTTCTCGACTCAAATGGGTTGCCCGAGGCATCAGCAACTGGACAAACGGGAGACGAGGTCACCGCGCTTCGCGAAGCGCTGACAAATGGACTGGATCTGCCCAGTGATGGCACGGATATCGATGTCGCCATTATAGAAGACGGAACGGTTTCCGAGACGACAACGCCAGACGGGACGTTACCAGGCGAAGACCAACTCAATAGCGGCGTCCTTGCACCACAAGTCACACAAGATCAAGGACAAGCGCCCGTTCAGGACACGGCGCCTAATCCCCGGGAAGCGGCCATTGCGGCCCCGCAGCCCCAGAACCAGACCAATCCCGCCGAAGCGCGGCAGCCTCAGAATCAACCTGCGGGCCATACGCCCCAACAGGCCCCTGGGCTTGGAAATGCACTAGGCAAAGTCGCTCAAAAGGGCCAGGAGAACGGTTTGCAGGCAGCTCTGAGCCAGGCGGCCCAGGCCCGTGGACAGGGTGAGAATGGGCAGCCATCAGCAGCTCAAGGTGGAAACAGCACGGATGCGCCGCGCATCGAGGGCTCCGGCGCTCGCGATGAGGCGGTTTCCGCCAAAACCGATACTACCCGTTCTGAATTTAGCCCGAAGAACACTGAAGTCACCCAGCGGCTGTTCAACACCGGTAACGGCACGCCCACCATCCAGATTCAAGAGCGCACGGTTGGCGAGACCGCCGGCGCTTCCAGTCCCCCAACGCTTACGGTGAGCGTGCAGGCGCCAGCGGCTTCCCCCGGCCCGGCTTCGGCCACGCCTCACGTTCCCGTAAGCGCTTTGGCGGTCCACATTGCCCAACAGGCAAGCAATGGCGCCAGACGCTTCGATATTCGCCTTGATCCGCCCGAACTCGGCCGTATCGAGGTGCGTCTTGATGTATCGCGTGACGGCCAGGTGATGACCCATCTGGTGGTTGAGCGTTCCGAAACACTTGATTTACTGCAGCGCGATGCCCGCCAGCTTGAACGCGCCCTTCAGAACGCCGGTCTGGATGTATCCGAAGATGGCATGAAGTTCTCGCTGAAGGACCAGGGCCTCGCCGAGGGTGATGAAAATCACTTCAACAACGAAGACGATACCGGCAAGCCGGCTGGTGACGGCGAGGACGACCCCTCGCTAATTCCCGACGATGCCATGCCGCCACCGAACCGATACCTGGCCACGTCCGGCCTCGATATTCGAAGTTAGGGAGACCCGACAGTTATGGTTGAAATCAGCCCATATTCCGCGCTTTCAAACCTCGGGCGCTCAAGCACCGACCGTGCATCCATTGCCGAGAATTTCGATACGTTCCTGACCTTGCTGACGACCCAGCTGAAAAATCAGAGTCCGCTGGATCCGCTGGATACCAACCAGTTTACCCAGCAACTGGTACAGTTCACCGAGGTTGAACAGACCGTCAAACAGAATGAAAACCTGGAAAAACTGGTTCAGCTATCAGCCGCCAACACCATCACCAACGTGGTTGGTTTTCTTGGCGGCGAGGTAACGCTGAGCGGTACAGAATCCGAGTTGAGTAATGGTAGCGCCAACTGGAACTACGACATCGAGGGTGGAACAGATAATGCGACATTTTCAGTGCTCGATTCCAATGGTGTTCCGGTATTCACCACCAGCGGTCCCGCACCTGAAGGCCAGAATGCATTTGTTTGGGACGGAAGAACGAGCAATGGCACCATTGCGCCCGATGGCAATTACACCTTGTCAATTTCTGCGGTCGACAGCAACGGGACCGCGCTCAAGGTGACCACTGAGATTGTCGGTTTAGTGGATGGCGTGAATTTCAATGGCGACGAGCCGGTTCTTCTGATCGGAACCCGCGAAGTCAAGCTGGGCGATATCATATCGGTCAGACTGCCCAATACCGGGGGATCACAGCAGCTCGGCACATAAACTACTGCCCATGCCTGGCAGTTATCGCCGAAGCCCCAGGACCTGCCTTGCTGCCCCGATTTCCCGTCAAAAATCCTTACCTGCGATTAACCTTCCACTTTAGGCAAATCTTAAACGTGCTCGGGTACGCTCACGTCCAATTGGGTCACGTGTAAGAGTATCATGACAGAGCATTACAGGCCGCGCGTAAGATATGTAATTGGGCCAGATGGCAGTCCATTGACGATTGCCGATCTTCCTCCTCAAAATACCAAGCGTTGGGTCATCCGCCGCAAGGCTGAGGTGGTGGCTGCAGTACGAGGCGGATTATTGAGCCTTGATGAAGCCTGCGAGCGATATACGCTCACGGTTGATGAGTTCCTGAGCTGGCAGCGGTCTATCGACAGGCATGGTCTGGCTGGACTTCGCGCCACGCGCATCCAGGACTACCGTCAGTAAACCATTGTACTTCAATGCATTAAACGATATCGCCGCTGGCAAAAGCTAGCGGCGCAATATCGTGTGGCGTGCGCCCTGCCCGTCTCGCATGTACCCATCCCTTGGCCCGCCAGCATCTACAGGCAGCTCTTTAAGCGTAAATTAAGTGCGTAAAAGCGGCTCCGGTTAATCATCTGTTTAGGACTAGCTGGGTAATTTTTGCCTACTCGCACGAAACATGGTGAACGGCGGGTTAAGGCGTGTGCCTGGATAGGGCGCTCAGTCACGCAGTTCACCCCAGCTACAAGGGATGCGCAAGGGTGAATAGCGTCACAGAATTCGTAAAAGCTCTCGGGCCTGCAAGGTTGGCCGCCATGGGAGCGGTCGCGGTCGGTCTGATCGGCTTCTTTATTTTCCTGATGCTCCGCTTTTCCCAGCCTCAGCTGGCGGTTCTTTATACAGAACTCACCTTCGATGACTCGCTTCAGGTTGTAAAAAAGCTGGAAGGCATGAACATCCCTCACGAGATCCGCCAGGAGGGCTCCATTATCATGGCGCCGAAGGATCAGGTGCTGCGCCTAAGAATGGAAATGGCGGAGAGCGGTCTGCCAGCCGGCGGGTCAGTCGGGTATGAAATTTTCGACAAGACGGACACCCTGGGTGCAACGAGTTTTGTCCAGAACATCAACCGGGTACGTGCCATCGAAGGGGAACTGGTGCGCACCATACGTTCATTGCAAAAGGTCATCATGGCTCGCGTGCACTTGGTGCTGCCCAAGCGCGAACTGTTCGCACGTGACGCGCGCGAACCGTCCGCTTCCATCGTCATCAAAACGCGTGGGGAGCTGGACCGTGGTCAGATCAAAGCCATTCAACACCTGGCAGCCTCAGCCGTTGATGGCCTCAAACCCAGCCGGGTGTCGATTGTTGATGAAACCGGGCGCCTGCTTGCTACCGGGCGCGGAGATGGCGTTCAGGCCGGCGGTGGAGAAATGGACGAGCGCAACCGGGCTGTCGAGCAGCGCATGCGCAACGAGGTCCAGGAAATCGTATCCAGCATTGTTGGCGAGGGCCGCGTGCGTGTTCGCGTGTCGGCGGAGATGGATTATTCCAAAATCACTGAAACGACGGATGTCTACGACCCTGACGGACAGGTGGTCCGCTCGACGCAAACGCGTGAGGAAACCGCCAATGCTACGTCACCCGCTGGAGGAAACAGTGTTTCAGTGGGCAATGAACTCCCGGCAGCCAACGGTGAAGCTGAAGGCGGTGGCAACCAGCAGGAAAATTCCAACAAGAACGAGGAAGTCGTCAATTACGAGATTTCACGCACCACCAAGACCGAAGTCGCCGAAGGCGGGCGGGTCAAACGCCTGTCCGTCGCGGTGCTGGTCGATGGCATTTACCAGAAGGATGCCGGTGGCGCGATAAACTACACACCAAGGCCGAAGGCACAGATCGATCAGATAACTGCGCTGGTCCGCTCCGCCATCGGATTCGACAAGGATCGTGGAGACCAGGTGCAGGTTGTTAATCTGCGCTTTGCCGAAGCCCAGGGACCAGCACTCGCAGACGGTGCCCAGCAAGGCTGGCTCGACTCAATCATGTCCATGTCGAAAGCCGATATTTTCACCATTGCCGAACTGACGGTAATCGGCTTCATGTCGCTTCTTGTCCTCCTGCTAGTGGTTCGCCCGCTGGTGCGGCGCATCCTCACCCCGGAGGGCGCGACTCCCACCTTGGGAGCGCTGACGGCCGAAGGCGCCGTCGACGGTTCCGGCACTCCACAACTCACCGGGCCCAATGGTGAAGAACTGGCGCTGCCCTCACCTCGCAACCAGGCATCTGAGGCACTCGAAAATGCACGCGCTGTTGGCGATGTGCAGGCCAAGGCAGTGGAAGACGTGGGAGAGACTGTAAAAAACAATCCCGAAGAGGCGATTTCGATCGTTCGCGACTGGATACAGAAAACAGCTTAAGGCAGTAAAAACGAATGGCAACGCCCGAAGTGAACATTGAAGAAGTCCTGGAGCAGGGCAGGTCACAACAGACCGATGGCTCCGAGACACGCTCCGATGTCAATGTACTCACCGGTCCGCAAAAAGCCGCTGCGCTGCTGCTGGCGCTCGGTTCGGAATGGGGTGCTCCTATCTGGAAGGAATTAAGCGATGACGAGGTTGTATCGGTATCAGTAGCAATGTCTGAACTCGGCAATGTGACCAACGAGCTGACCCAATCCCTGTTGATGGATTTTATCTCGCAAATGTCGCTTGCCGGAGCGCTGCTTGGCACCGCATCGTCGACGGAGCGGCTGCTGGCCGAATATCTCCCGCCGGACCGGCTGAGCAGCATCATGGAAGAAATTCGCGGCCCCGCCGGACGCAACATGTGGGAGAAACTCTCTAATGTTCAGCCGACCGTGCTGGCCAACTATCTGAAGAACGAATACCCGCAGACCGTGGCCGTGGTGTTATCGAAAATTTCCTGCGATCACGCAGCGGGAGTTCTGGCACTTCTGCCAGAGGAATTTTCCATGGAGGTGGTGCACAGGATACTCGGAATGGGCTCTGTCCAGCGCGATGTTCTGGAGAAGATCGAGCACACCCTGCGCAGCGAATTCATCTCCAACCTTTCACAGACGCGCCAGCGCGATGCCCACGAAATGATGGCTGAAATCTTCAACAGCTTCGACCGGCAGACCGAGGGCCGTATCCTCTCATCCCTGGAAGAGACTGACTGGGATTCCGCAGAACGCATCAAAACGCTGATGTTCACTTTCGAGGACCTGACCAAGCTGGACAAGGGAAGCACGCAGACATTGCTGCGCAATGTCGAGCAGGATGTGCTGTTGCTGGCCATGAAGGGCGCAAACGATGCAGCCCGCGACTTCTTCTTCTCGAACATGTCCGAACGCGCCGGCAAGATGCTGCGTGACGATCTCGAAGTCATGGGGCCGGTGCGCCTGAAGGATGTGGACGAGGCTCAATCCAAAATGACAGGCATCGCAAAAGATCTCGCCGCCAAGGGTGAAATAGTCATCACCAAGACCGGTGGCGACGACGAACTGGTTTACTAGGAAGCAGATGGCAGAAGCTGCACGATACATGTTTGACCGGACGTTCGATGCCCCCGTGAAGGGCACTGAACCGGATGAGGTCGTGGCGGCCCGCAAAATACAGGAAGAGTGGGAGCGCAAAATGGCTGAAGCCTGTTGCTCCGCTTTCGAGGCAGGCCAGGCGGAAGGCCAGACGGAGGCACTCAAGGGGATCGAGGAAACGACCCGTGCTGAAACCGGTGTGCTGGTGGAAAGCGCAACACGAATGCTGGGGAATGTGGAGCAGGAGTGCGACCAAATCCGCCAGAACGCAATCAAACTGGCAACCATGACCGCCAACGTACTTGCCGAAGAGCTGATTTCTCGCAACCCCTCGCTTAATCTTGAAAAGCTATTTACCGAAGCACTCGAGCATTTGGGTGACGCCCCGCATATCGCCCTCACGGTGAATGACGAAATGGCTGAGGGTGTCCAGAAGAACGTGACCGAAATTGCAGCTGATCGCGGTTTTTCGGGAAAAATCGTCGTACTCGGCGACCCGGAAACCAAAAAGGGTGATTGCTCGCTGCAATGGGCCGATGGCGGCATCTCGCTAGATTTTGAAAAAACCAGAGCTGAAGTTACCAGGCTCGTGCGCCGTCACCTCGGCAGGCTGAATTCCGGCGCTGGTGATCCACTCCCGGCGCCAGCACCTGAACCTGAGCCCGTGGAAATGACAGCAACAGAGGCAGCCCCTCAAAGCAATACAGGAACTGAACCCGTATCCGAGACTGTAACCGGACCAGGAGAGACGAAATGAGTGAAGAGGCTGACGTCGAAGACGTCGATCTCACCGACTTTTCGCAACAGGAAAAGCCAAGTGAACCCATCACTGAAAGCAAAGCATCGCCGGATAATGAGCCCGCGGAGCCAGAGGATGAAACACGGTCAGCAGGTGATCTGGAGGCTGTATTCGATGTGCCGGTGAATATCACCGCAGTGCTCGGGCGAACCCATATGGAAGTGGCTGACTTGCTTAAGCTGGATGAGGGCGACGTGGTGGAACTCGACCGCAAGGTCGGTGAGGCCATCGACATTTTCGTGAACAATCGTCTGGTTGCACGCGGTGAAGTTGTGCTGGTGGAAGACCGGCTTGGCGTGACCATGACTGAGATTATCAAAGGTAACGCTTACTAGATTCTGCGATGGCAGCGCAAATGCGCAGCAGACGCAATAGGAGAGACACATGAGACTGATGATCATTGGCACCCTGAACGGAGAGCTGACAACAGCGACCAAGATCGCCATGGACCGCGGTGCGCAGGTGACCCATGCGCCCACGATTGACACCGCCATGAAGGACCTGCGCTCAGGACGCGGGTCGGATCTGGTGATGATCGAGGTTCATCATGACATTTCAGAACTGATTGAACGGCTCGATGCCGAGCATATTCATGTGCCGGTCGTTGCCTGCGGTATCGAACATGACGCCAAGGCCGCAGTCGCCGCGATCCAGGCCGGCGCCAAGGAATATATCCCACTGCCGCCCGACCCCGAGCTCATCGCCGCCATACTGGAAGCGGTTGTCGCTGATGCACACTCACTCATCTATCGCGATGAAAAAATGGCCCAGGTCATTGCACTCGCCGACCAGATTGCGGCCTCGGACGCCAGCGTCCTGATCACCGGTGAATCCGGCACGGGTAAAGAGGTCATGGCCCGCCATGTGCACAACAAATCCTCACGTGCGTCCAAGACATTCATCCCTGTCAACTGCGCCGCGATCCCGGAAAACCTTCTCGAATCTGAGTTGTTCGGCCATGAAAAAGGCGCCTTTACCGGTGCAGTGGGCCGCAGGATCGGCAAGTTCGAGGAAGCCAATGGCGGCACGCTTCTGCTGGATGAGATCAGCGAGATGGACGCCCGGCTGCAGGCCAAATTGTTACGCGCGATCCAGGAGCGAGTGATTGACCGGGTAGGCGGCACCAAGCCGATCCCCGTCGATATTCGTATCCTCGCCACATCTAACCGCGACCTGGCCGCAGCGGTGCGCGAGGGTACCTTCCGCGAGGATTTGCTTTACCGGCTGAACGTTGTGAACCTGCGTGTCCCGCCGCTGCGCGAGCGCCCGACGGATATTCTTGAGCTGGCCGACCATTTTGCCAAAAAATACTCGCAAGCCAATGGCGTGACCCATCGCCCGGTTTCGGCTGAAGCGCGGCGCACCCTGCTTGCCAACCCCTGGCCCGGCAACGTGCGCGAACTGGAAAATGCTATCCACCGCGCTGTGCTGCTCTCCAGCGGCGCAGAGATTGAAGCCGAAGCCATCCGCGCTCCTGACGGTGCCGCCGCCGCACCCACCGGCGGCTTTACCGACCCGGCCGCACAGGCAGCGCAAACAGCCGAAGCCGTTGCCCGCAACCTCGTTGGCAAGACTGTTGCGGAGGTCGAGAGGGATCTGATCATCGAAACACTTGGCCATTGCCTCGGCAACCGCACCCATGCGGCCAACATCCTCGGCATTTCCATCCGCACGCTCAGGAACAAGCTGAAGCTATATACCGATGAGGGCCTCTCTGTGCCGATGCCCCGAGAGGCCCGCCCTGTGATGGGTTAGCTATTTATCTCTCTGGCATAAACACCAGCTCATCATTCCACATATTCTTGGGTTGGAATTCGCGCTCACTGCTTTTATCACCACTTGGAGATCGCCTGTGACCTGGTCATGGGAGTGGAATTTGAGGAGTGGAGTAAGGAATGCAGGCGTTCGGACGATTCTGGCCCAATCTGACAATCATACTTCTCCTGATCGCAATCAATGCCGGTTTTTTGGTCTGGGGCTGGTCGGGTGATTTTGAAATCTCCGGGGAAAGCGGCCCAATTGAAAACACCCAGGTGCTTATCCTTTGCGTTGCATTCGCAACCTATGCGTTGCAAATCTCGAAACACGAAGGTGTCGCGAGGAACCTGGCCATTGCCTTGAGTTTTGTGTGTTTTTTTATAGCTTTGAAGGAAATGGATTTCAGGGAACTGCGACCTGCGAGTCCCGGCGGACGGGCCTACTGGGTTGAAAACACCATTCCGGAACTCATCCGGAAATTCATGAAATATGGCAGCTGGGCTGTGTTCATCGTTTTTCTGATATGTCGATATCGTGAGATTCCAGACATGGTACGGGCCGTAATTTCGTGGTCTGCCTGGCCATATTTTCTATGCCTCGGGCTGTTGTTAATGAGCCAGGCCCTTGAGCATGGTGGCTTTAGAAACCCGCAAGGACTGGAAGGAAATGCGCTCCGCGAAGCTTTGAACGAGTTCCATCGGTCCCGGATTATCGCTGAGCTATGGGAGGAGTTGGTCGAATTGAATGCCTACCTGGTGCTTCTCTACGCGGGCTGGACTTCTGCTGTGATTTCCAGCCTCGGCAGCGGCAAAGAAGTGTGAGAGCAAACGCTGTGACCTGATAAAGGCTGGTCCTGATTTCCGGACGGCAGTGTTAAATCTGTACAGACCCTCAACGCTTGCGACAAACTTCCGGTTTTGTCCCCTTTCACAGCCCCCGTTAACCCTCCGCTAACCATATGGGCGGCAAATATTGCCTAGCAGTATTTTCCAGCCGGGCTCCCCGGCTGACGGGAGCCTAGTACGTCATGAGCGACACAACAGCGGCAGGACCACTCCCCGCCTCCGAACCGGCTGATGCTGTTCAAACAAACGCGGCTGCCGGTATGGAAGGCCTTGGGCGACTGGCCGGATTCCTGCGGCGTGGCGAGTTCGGTCTGGCGATCGCTGTCGTCACCATCCTGGTGGTGCTCATTCTGCCGATGCCGGCGGTCATGCTGGATTTGTTTCTGGCAGTGTCCATAACTTTCGCGGTTCTGATCCTCATGACCGCGCTGTTCATCCACACGCCTCTGGAGTTTTCGGCTTTTCCGACAATCCTGCTGATCGCGACCATGATCCGCCTGGCGCTCAACATGGCGTCAACGCGACTGATCCTCACCAATGGTCACGAGGGTACCGACGCTGCCGGATATGTCATCGAGGCATTCGGCAATTTCGTCATGCAGGGCAATTTTGTCATCGGTATTATCGTTTTCGCGATCCTGGTGATCGTGAACTTCGTCGTCATCACCAAGGGTTCGGGCCGCATCGCGGAAGTCGCGGCGCGCTTTACCCTCGACGCCATGCCCGGCAAGCAGATGGCGATCGACGCGGATTTGTCCGCCGGGCTCATCAACGAGGATGAAGCGCGATCACGGCGCAAGGAACTGGAGGATGAATCCTCCTTCTTCGGCGCCATGGACGGTGCGTCCAAATTCGTGCGCGGCGACGCCATTGCCGGGCTGATGATCACCTTCATCAACATCATCGGCGGTATGATCGTCGGCGTGGGACAGAACGGCCTCTCCATGGCGGATGCAGGCCAGACCTACACGCTGCTGACGATTGGTGACGGGCTGGTGTCTCAACTCCCCGCACTCATCGTTTCAACCGCCGCCGGCCTGCTGGTCTCCAAGGCTGGCGTCAAGGGTGCTGCCGACAAGGCGCTGATAGACCAGCTTTCGGGTTACCCCAAGG
>JAJFHQ010000032.1 GCA_021775525.1 Hyphomicrobiales bacterium | reverse complement strand
CCATATCTTCATACCGGCAGCCAATGCGAGATACCCACCGGAGAATTTCGTATCGGCCACCTGCTAGCACCTGCCGACTTCAGTCATCTGCGCTGGACCGTCGATACTGAGGAAGACCTGTCCCGCGTGCGCTACATGGTTGCTGAATTGCCCGAGGACTATAGTTGGATGGATGCGCTGTCATTGTTGACGCGGCGGCCGGAATTGCTTTTGGACACGACCGGCGAACCAACGCGGATCACGCTGCGCCCCGCGACCAGCTTGGACGGTGATTGGTTGTTCGACTGGGTCAATCGGCAGGACTGCCTGGACAACAAGTTGAAAACACGCGGACCAGTGGCACGGCAGGACCATGACGCTTGGCTAGACAATCGCCTTGCCAGCGATGACAGCAGCATCTGGATCATCGAGCAGGACGGCGCACCGGTGGGTCAGATCCGACTGGAGAAACAGGGCGGAGGACTGGAAGTGGACATTTACCTTGATAACGCCGTGAGAGGCGGTGGCATTGCGGCTGTCGCGCTGGAGGCAGTCCGCACTGAAGCGGCCCGTTTGTGGCCGGGTGTTGCGCTGGTTGCCCGCATCAAACCGGAAAATATGGTTTCGCGGCGTCTCTTCGCCAAGGCGGGGTACGGCAAGGTGACGATAGATCAGGACCATATGATCTACAGCCGGGATCCGGCGGTGATGAAGCGAGGAAGAGAGTGACCCGGAGTTTTGACAGGAGCCAAGCGCTATATCAGCGTGCCCTCGAGACAATTCCACTCGCCAGCCAGACCTTTTCCAAGTCAGTGATGAGCACGGTTGAGGGGGCTGCACCACTGTTCCTTGAACAGGGCGATGGTGCGCGTGTTCGGGATGTGGATGGCAATAGCTATGTAGATTATGTGATGGGTTTACTGCCTGTGGTGTTGGGCTACAGGGACCCGGATGTGGACACAGCGATCCGGGCGCAGCTCGACCGGGGCATATCATTTTCCCTGGCAACTGAGCTGGAAACCGACCTTGCTGAGCGGTTGGTATCGCTCATCCCCTGCGCCGAAATGGTGCGGTTCGGAAAGAACGGGTCCGACGCCACGAGCGCGGCTGTCCGGCTTGCCCGCGCTCATACCGGGAGGGACAAAGTAGCTATTTGCGGCTATCACGGCTGGCACGACTGGTACATTGGCACCACCGCACGCCATTTGGGCGTGCCGAAATCAGTGCGGGAGCTGTCGATCACCTTCCCCTTCAATGATGCGAATGCGCTTGAGGCTTTGTTGAAAACAGAACCGGATGCTTTTGCCGCGGTTATACTTGAGCCCGCTGGGCTGGAAGCGCCTGAGACCGGATTCCTGGAAGCCGTGCGCAGCCTGTGTGATCGCTACGGCGTCGTGCTGGTGTTCGACGAGATCGTGACCGGGTTTCGAATCCACATGGGAGGGGCGCAGGCTGCCTACGGCGTTACTCCTGATCTCGCCTGTTTCGGCAAGGCGATGGGTAACGGCATGCCAATTTCGGCCATTGTCGGCAAAGGCAACATGATGCGCCTGATGGAAGATATCTTCTTTTCCGGCACGTTCGGGGGTGAGGCGCTGTCCCTTGCCGCGGCGATCGCCACGGTTGACAAGCTGAACAGTGAAGATGGCCCGGGGAAATTTTCCGAGATGGGCGCGCGTCTTAAAAAGGGTGTTTTGAGTGTGATCAACTCCCATGGCGTTTCGGAAGAATTTGTGACCAAAGGCGATGATTGGTGGCCGGCACTGCTGCCAACAGGCAGGGGGCGCGGAGATGCAATCCTCATCGGCTCTCTTATAAAGCAGGAATTGATTGAAGCGGGTGTCCTGATGGGTGCAACCTTCAATCTCTGCCTTGCCCATGGGGACACGGGTGTGATTGACGAGACGCTTGCCGCGTGTGATGCCGCCATAGGGAAAGTTGCCGAGGCCCTCAAGAGCAATGACCCGCACGCACGTCTGAGAGGGAAGCCGATGCAGCCAATATTCCAAGTTCGCCAACACAAGTTGGAGGACTAAGCGATGCCAAGGACAGTTGCCGCGATTTTTGCTCACCCTGATGATGAAGTGCTCGGTTGTGGTGGCGCCATTTCGCTTCATGCTGACGCCAATGATGCCGTACATATTCTGATACTTGCGACCGGTGCTGCTTCGCGCGGCGGCGATCAGTCCACTTATATTTCTGAATTGCGGGATCAGGCCAGGAAGGCGGCAAAAATTCTAGGCGCGCAGGATGTTGCGTTTGGAAACTTTCCGGATAACCGTATGGATTCTGTCCCCCTGCTCGACGTGGTCATGGAAGTCGAGAAATTTCTTGAGGCGCATCCCGCTGACATTATCTACACGCATCATGCGGGCGACATGAATATCGATCACCTTGTTACCCACCGCGCTGTCGCCACGGCATGCAGGCCCATTCCGGGAACACGGCCTGTGGAAATCCTGGCTTGCGAAGTCAACTCCTCAACCGAATGGGCGCCGCCGACAATGACGCCTTTTGTGCCGACTGATTTTCTGGATATTTCTTCCAGCCTTGATCGCAAAATCGCGGCATTGGAGTGTTATGAGAATGAAATTTGCGACTGGCCTCATCCTCGTTCAGCCAAGGGAGTGCGTGTGCTGGCACAGTGGCGCGGTAGCCAGTCAGGGCTTGAAGCAGCCGAAGCATTCAGCCTTGTCCGGCGGGTGAGAGAGAACGTATGAAAGTGGCGGTAAAGCCGCCAAGGGTATCTGGCAATTGCGACGTGGACATCCAGCAGGAATTTGGATGGCGACGATATGATGGCGAAGGCTTGGTTGTATGGGCCAAGGGATACGGCAAGGGAGTTGACGGTACATTCGTTGCCGCCGAAGCCGCGCGTTGGCGCGGTCCTCCAACTGTCGAGCAAGCCGGGCAACTTCTGAACAAACTCGATGGCCATTTTGCCTTTGTCATTGAAGGAAGTGGTTGGACCCTTGCTGCGGTGGACGCGGTTCGATCTATTCCTCTGGCTTTCGCCCAGAGTTCCGATGGATGGCATGTGGATGACCAGGCGGAACGGCTCAGAGCTCGTCTGGGTCTTGACGAGGTTGTTCCGGATGCCGCCCTCGCACTAGCCATGGCCGGTTATACGATAAACGCATCCACTCTCTTTCGGGGATTGCAGCAACTCAGTCCCGGAGAGTTGGCCTTGTTTACACCGGATCAGCCACCGGAGCGCCAGCGCTACTATATGTATCGGCCATGGCGGGCAGACAAGCCGGCATATGACCCGGAAAAAGCGCGCACAACGCTCGCTGAAACGACACTCAAAGTGATCGATAATGTAATGCAAAGCGTCGGTGACAGGCTACTCGTGGTGCCCCTGTCGGCCGGTTTGGATTCGCGTCTGATCGTCAGTGCTGCGCGGCATTTGGGATATAAAAATATCCGGACCTTCGCCTATGGCCGGAAGGGTAATCATGAGGCAAAAGCGAGCAAAGTGATCGCCGAGCGTCTTGGTTATGACTGGCGGTTTGTGCCCACGGATACAGCCTTTATGCGCAGGCATTATGCCAGCGCTGACTGGCAGGAATATCTGAATTTTGCAGACAGTCACCAGTCAGTGCCATTCGTCCAGGATTTGCCGCAAATACAGCAGCTCAAGCACGACGGCTACATTCCAGACGACGCGGTTCTGTGTAACGGCAACTCTGGCGATTACATTAGCGGCAATCATATTGTGCCGCCGATGGATGAGGTGCCGAAAAGCCTCACTACTGACCAGCGTCATGCGCGGATTACGGGAACGCTTTTCTCCAAACATTTTGCCCTTTGGAGCAGCTTGCAGACACCGGCCCGTCGCAAGGAGATCGAGAGGCAGCTATCTGCTTCCCTCGCACTGGCTGATGCAGTACTTGGCGCCCCGGAGAATGATTATGGCCTTTACGAATATGCCGAATTTCAGGACCGCCAGTGCAAATATGTCATCACCGGCCAGCGGATTTACGAATTCCTTGGCCATGAATGGAGGCTACCGCTCTGGGACAGGGCGTTTTTGGACTTATTCGAGACGATCCCACTGGAAGGAAAAATTGGGCAACGGCTCTACATTGAAATGCTCGAGGCCGAGAATTGGGCAGATGTTTGGAAAGATCTGCCGGTGAACAAAAAAACGATCAAACCGGAATGGATACGCCCCCTGCGCTGGCTCGCCAAGGCAGCCCATGCGCCTGTCAGCAAGAAGTCTTGGCATCGATTTGAGAGGCGTTATTTCCAATACTGGATGGAGCTAGGCGGTCAATCGGCGATCCGGCCATACAAGCTGGTCGCTCTCGACCGTCGCGGTGCACGGCACGGTGCCGCCTGGCTGACGGAGGCCTACCTCGCGCGCCATGGAGTTGCTTTCGATGGGACGCCAGTCAACCGGAATGTCTGACGATTTCACACATTCCGGTTATCGCGCACTCATCGCGGTGTTTCTCAAGCGCGGCTATCGCGTGACGCGTTTTGACGAGGCGAGACCAGAGGAACCGCATCTGATCCTTAGGCACGACATCGACATGTCATTGCAGGCAGCTGAACCGATTGCTGAAATCGAGCATGAGTTAGATGTTTCCGGAACCTATTTCGTTCTCCTGCGTACTGAGATGTACAATCTGTTTTCGGCAGCCGCCCAGATATCGCTGGCGCGCATAAGGGAACTGGGGCATGAGATCGGGCTGCATTTTGACGCCTCCCTCTATGACAATGATCTCACAACACTGGATGCGGCGGCTGATAAGGAATGCCGGATATTGGAGGACGCCACTGGTGCGCCAGTTCAAGTCGTCAGCTTTCATCGTCCAGCCAAGGAGCTGTTAGGCTACAATAAGACACTCGGCGGGAGGCGTCATGCTTATGAGCCACTCTTCTTTTCAGAGATAGGATATATTTCAGATTCGCGTGGCGGCTGGCATCACGGCTATCCGCTCGATCATGAAGCAGTGCATCAGGGGCACGCGCTGCAATTGCTGACACATCCCATCTGGTGGGGTAAGGAAGCGGGGCTTGATCCAACCACAACTCTGGAACGCTTTGTACTGCAACGAGGGCAATTTCTTGAACAGGAACTCGCGGCGAATTCCGAACCATTTCGTGCGCTATTGAAACTTCGCAGTCCTGGACAAGACTGAAGCACGGAACTTTCCGCGCAACCTGAAATAAAATGGAAATGTACAAGTGTCAGATAATAAAAAGACTCTCGTAAAAGTAGCCGTGATTGGGGCCGGGCATTGGGGCAAGAACATTGTCCGCAACATGCATGCGCTCGGCGCATTGGCAATGGTTTGCGAGTCGAATCCGGAGCGGCGTGCCGGGATTTCATCAGATTATGCAGACGTCGAAGTCACGGCCAGCGAAAGTGCAGTGTTCGAAAATCCGGAAATTGACGCTGTTGCTATCGCAACGCCGGCCGTCACTCATGCAGGCATGGTCAAGAAGGCTCTCGATGCGGGCAAGGATGTATTCGTCGAGAAACCGTTGTGTCTGGACATCGGCGAGGCGGAAGCATTGAAGACACAAGCGGAGCGCGATGGGCATGTTCTCATGGTTGGCCACCTCCTGCTCTACCATTCTGCTTTTCAAGCCCTGCAGCAGGCGGTCTTGCGGGGCGATCTGGGCAAGCTGCGCTACATATATTCCAATCGACTTAGCCTCGGTAAGATACGCCGTGAAGAGAATGCACTCTGGTCGTTTGCCCCTCATGATATTTCGATGATCCTTCAGTTGGCGGACGGCCTTCCAGAGCGGGTCGTTGCGAGCGGTG
>JAJFHQ010000031.1 GCA_021775525.1 Hyphomicrobiales bacterium | reverse complement strand
ACGGGCACTTCCACGATCTTGAGGTTGAGCTTTGCGGACCCAAACAGCAAGTCGAAATCGCCAAAAGGATCGAAATCTCCGAAATAGGCGCGCCCGGCTTTTAGCTTCTGGTAGTTATCGCGCGACAGCACTTTCGTGCCGCACAGCGTATCGGAAAAGCGCTGATTGAGCAGGTATGAGAAAACCCTCGCGAAGGTGTGGTTGGCAAAATAATTGAGCAGCCGCATGGCGTCTTTCTCAATCGGGTACACCAGACGTGTCCCGTTGACGAATTCACCATTGCCGCTGGCGATGGCGTCATAAAATTTCACCAGGTCCTCGGGCGGGACTGTGAGATCCCCGTCGAGGATCATCAGTATATCGCCCTTCGCGGCGTCAAATGCCGTCCATACAGCATCGGCCTTGCCCTTGCCCGGTTGCTTCAGCGCGACGATATCGCGGTCAGGATTGGCCTTTTTCTGGCGCTCGATTTCTCCCCAGGTGTCGTCCTGTGAGTTGCCTTCAACGAAAATAATTTCTGTTTTTGCGCCGAAATCGGGAAGCCGGCGAAGGGCTGGCTCGACATTACCCTGCTCGTTACGGGTTGGAATGACGACCGAAACCGAAGGTTTGCCGGCGCGGTCAACCTCGAGGCTACGGGCCACGGTGAAGGTTCTCAGGCAAAATGCGCGAAACAGGGGTAGTGGCGCGATGAACCGGTTCAAAAGCGTGCCCAGGCCCAGCAGGCGCTTGGGAAGGAGTTGCCGGTATTCCTTTTTAACGGTCTCATAGCCCGACAGTCGCAGGAACATTTCAATATCGCGCTGTGACAGCCAGCTGTAATCGCCGTTGACTTTCTTGCGCAAACCGAACGCTTCCGCCACGCGCAGTACTGGCTCCCAGAGATGAGAATAATGCGACACGACCAGCCGGGTATGTGGCTGGCACAGCCCGTTTGCCTGCTGCAGCGTTTCGATAATGTCATCAAGGAAGCCAACGGTGTCGGACAGGAAAATATAGTCAAACGGTCCGTGTTCAGCGAGCGAGGCAATGAAGTCGGGGTCTTCGATATCCCCGCACAGGAAGGTATGTTTCGGGTGCTTTTCTTTCGCCCGTTTTATCATTTCTGCGCTGAAGTCCACGCCGACACCCTTGGACGGGTTCAAACGGTCCAGCAGCCATCCGGTGGCGCAGCCCAGTTCAAGCACGCGCGCATCTTCCGGGATAAGAAATTTCAGGTAACGGACATCGTTGTCGTGAAAAAAACTGTTCCGCTGGATCCATTTGTCCCAGTCCGGCGACAGTCTCTCAATCGCACGATGATAGGCGGTCTTGCGGTCGGACCAGGACGTTGTGGCGGAAGCCGCGGTGTCCGCATTTTGGGCAGGCTGAGACATCCGGTTACTCAAGGTGTCTTTCTCGACGGCTGTTGTGCAGTGGTGCTGATGTAAAGTGTGAGAAGTGGCTTATAAGGGCTGCGAAATCCTATGTCTACGAGGTGGCTTTCTTTTCAAAAACAGTTAGAAGCCGGAAACCGAACATACGGCCCAACGGGCGCTCAATTAGTGATTCCAGCTTCAGCACGCGTCTTGCCATCCCGTCGCTTATCAGCGACCAGGGCTTGAACCCTCCGCTCATGGGATAAGCCACGAAAGAAAACCAATGCGACTGCATGAGTTTGAGTTCAGGCACGATCTCCTCCTGCCGTGACCGGTACTTCGTGGCAAGAAGGGTTGGTATAGCCTGGTTTGAGTCATAAGGGTCTCTCTCGGGGTCAGGCACCCCATCGACCAACGGGTCGGCAGACATGCGCACCGGCTCGTGGTGGATGAACCGGTAAAACAACGTGCTGCCCGGTGTAATCGCAGGTTCGATCATGACAATCCGCCCACCGGGCTCGAGCGCTCGTGCTGCATCTTTCAGGAACCGGACCGGGAACTCGAGATGGTGGAGAACATCCAGCATGACGATATTTGCAAAAACCTGATCCTTCACGGGAAGGCTCTGTGCATCGGCCACGATATCGAGGCGGGATGAGAATTGAATATCCGATGAAACGACATCTGAAAGCATTTCTTTCAAATTGCCAATCCCGCCGCCGATCTCCAATGTCCGGCCGGGTTTGCAGTGGCTCGCGAGGCGCGAAAAATAATCGGAATAGATGGTTCTCAAAACCGGTTTGCGATCCCAGGATGACCTGAAGTCGGTGAGATTATCGCCCATTTGTGAGGTCTTATCCCCGAATGCCAAGCGCGACCCAGTAGGGTTCGGCTTCATGGAAACGGATATTCTTCAGACCTGCATTTTTCATCAACTCCGTGATTTCGTCACGGGTGAATCGTTGCTCGAGGCGCGTTCCGAAACGGTCTAATGCATCGTTGCGGATCGTGCGAAAGCTTGCATCACGATAATAGCTGAGCGGTACCTTGCTCACGTTGGCGCCAAGCCGTTCTGCAAGTTTCGCCAATCGTGCGATCGGCAGGTAGACCAGTATCGCTATGATGTCGGTGACCAGCCGCTTTATCGGAAAGGGAAGCGGGCTGACGATCCGGCGCACCAGATCGGAAATGCGCCACAGCGCAACAAACCAGCCCGGGGAGTGATCGAAGCGGTAGTAGAGATACACGAGGAAGGGTGCGCCGGGTTTCAGCTTTGCAACGCAGTCGCCAAGTGCCTTCGCAGTGTCGGGAATGTGGTGCAAGACCCCGAGGGACTAGCCAAAGTCCTGGCTGGCGTCCTCAAGCGGCCTGTCTGACAGCGGTGCCTGAGGAAGAACGACATTCTTCTTGCCGGCGAGCATTTTCCTGGCTGTATCCAGCGCGCTCTCGGCCGCATCGATACAGTGTAATTTGCCTACTTTTTCCGAAACGAACCCAGCCCAGCGTCCCGAGCCGCAGCCGGCATCGAACCCTTCCGCATTTTTCGCCAGAGCCTTGAAGGGAAAGATCGAAAAATAAGTGTTGAACAAGCGGCGGTGCTCTTCATGGGAAGGCCGGGAATTGCTATAAGCTGCCCATTCGCGGCCAAAATCTTCTATGACGCGCTCGTCGGCATTACTTTTGGGTGTTGAATTCATGGGGTATTCTTAGCAATGATTGGCGGCTTGCGCTCGGCAAATCGACATGTGAGTGAGATGTGTGCGGGTTCTGGTGGTCGTGAAATTTCGTTGTATTTTGTCATGGGATGTCTCCAGTCTTTCCAGAAATTCCCGCTACTGGCACAAAACCAAATGGCAGGCCGGTTCCAACGGGCAGAAAGGTTTACCCAGAGGCTGTTGACCACGGCGGGTCACGGATTTCTCAACATAGTGGGGATGTTCGTCGCTGCCGAAGTCATAATTCTGTTCGTCGTGATATACAATGGTTGCTAGCGTCAGTCGGCGGCAAAAGCTGATTGGGTTCGGTTTGCTGGCACTAGGCATCCTCGTACAAATCCAGGCCACGATTCAACTGGGCGGGAGCGATGTACGCGCCAACGCGGCCGATATTGCCCTGGCGGTTCTCTCTCCGTTTATTCTGTATGGTTTTTACGCGAATTTCTCCCGTCTATGGGAAGTCGCCGGAAAGCATCTGCCGGTTCTCGTCGTGGCAGCCTCTATCCTGTTGTCTTTCAGCATGTTTCGTGGATACGAGGCCAATGAGGGATTGAGCCCGTGGGCGATAATCAAGTATGCCGGCTGGTATATTCTCTTGTTCTACCTGTTGTTTGGAATGCTGATTTCCATTGTGGCGAGGCAAGAGGACAAAGAAGGATTTGTGCTGGGATTTATAAGCTTTCAGATTGTGCTGATCCTTGCATTCGTCGCAGCGAGATATAGCGGAAACACGACGGTCATAATTCTTGGAGATGGATTTACCGGGTTTTCCGGCAATCCCAACGCAATGGCATTTTTCCTCATCAGCGGATTTGCCCTGTCGCTTGCCTATATCGGACGCACTGATATTTCTCCCCGCTGGCTCACTGCGATGTTATGGGCTGCAGGCGCGTTGTTGGCAGGCATATTGTTCACCAACTCAATCGGGGCGCTTCTGGCGATAGCGTCTGTTTTGTTGTTTGCCGCAGCAATACGGGTGGCAACATTATTGCACCTGCTGAAGGTGCTGGTTTTGGGAGTCTCATTGTGGATGACGCCCCAGCTAATAGCCTCGCCACCGTCGATGGTTGTGACCATTCTCCATAAACTGTTCAACATCGTCGTCACAGGAACATTGGATGACCGAAGTAATATCGAGGAATCCCGGTATTACGTTACCGTTCAGATCAGAATTGACGGATATTTAGCTGCGCTTTCCATGTGGCAGAAGCAGCCGGTATTCGGAGCGGGGCTGGGTGTACACCTCCACCGGCAAAAAAATGAAGAAAAGCCGGATCTTTTCAAACTTCAGATCCACAACACCGCGCTCTGGCTCCTGGCAGAAATGGGCCTGGCCGGTTTCTTGATCATGGCTTGCATCTTCATTGTTGTGTTTCACAAGGTCTGGAGCCTTGCTCGTGCTCCGCCTGGCGGAGAGGCGGCCGATACCTGGTTTCCGTCAGCCGTTCTGCTGATCCTGTTCGGCTGGGCTGTCATGTCGCTGTTCCACGAAATGATGTATCAGCGTATCCTTTGGCTGCTTACGGGCATGGCGCTGACGGCACCGGTGGAAGCATTGATTTTATGGAAACGGAATTCGGTCACGTAGCCGGCATGACAGGGTATGGAACTCCGGAAGGCGCGGCTCGGGGCCAGTTATCGAGTGGGAATGGCTTTTGCCCTGTCGGAATATGCGTTGATGAATCGCACCAGTATTACGGACAGCCCATAGCCTGATAACAGCCAGGTTTGCCACAGGCCCCAACCGAATGCTGCAACAAGGCACGCGGCAACAAACGCGGCATAGGCGTATGGTTTCACCTGCTCACTCATGCGCCGGATGCCGTGTAGCAGCCCTATACCAATGGCCAGCAGCAAGGCTGCTCCGACAGCACCGAGTTCAAACCAGACCTGTAAAAATTGATTGTGAGTGTGTAGCCCCAGGCGTCTCGGGGCGATGTCTCCCGGTAGTTTTACCTGGGTCTTTTTCATCTCTTTGCTCCGCACCCGTGTCGAACGGATACCGATACCGAACCAAGGCGTTTTGATTGCCTGCTCAACCGTTGTGTCCCAGATGATCATGCGATCGCGGAAGCTGGATGTAATCCATTCAGACTTGTGGAGGCCATATTTATAGGGGGCGGCCGCCAGCGGCAGCGCCAGTATCACGGCTATGCACCAGGCACTGAGGATGGCTTTGTGGGACAGGCTTGGAAAATACCGCACAAAGAAAAAGGTTGCTGTACTCAGGATCAGGGCTATTTGCGCCGTTTGGCTCTGCCCGATGAAAATAGAGACCGCGGCGGCCACAGCAATGAGGCCAGCGAAGAAGGGGGCG
>JAJFHQ010000004.1 GCA_021775525.1 Hyphomicrobiales bacterium | reverse complement strand
TTGTCTACTTCATGCAGCGCACCGTCGTCGGCGCGCCCGGCATGAGCAAGGACGCCACGGCCTATTACCAGGGTCTGTTCAAGAAGGTCTTCGATTCCAGCGAGTGGCAAGGCTACATGAAGAAGAAAGCTCTTCAGGGTGACGCACTTCAGGGTGATGCTCTCATGACCTACTGGAAACGTGAACGCGATATTCACAAGACAATGCTGATGAAGATGGGCGCCATTAAATAAAGGCTAACCCGGATCAGCTGAACGAAAATTGTAGAGGGGGGAGATTCTGATCATGCGTAAGGCTGAATTAGCTATGGCCAGCGTGATGGGAATTTTCTCCCTCTATCTTATGTGGAAGAGCGCGGAGCTTCCAATCGGGTGGATTGCCGGTGAAGGACCCGGTGGCGGTGCATGGCCTTTCTGGCTGGCCGCCATCATGTTCATTTGCTGCATACTCATCATCGTGAACTGGGTTCGCAGAAAGTCTCCCCCCTCCCAGTCTGAAGAAACTTTCATGGACCAAGGCACGATTATCGCCGTCGGGCTGGTCGCGGGGTCTCTCATCGTCACTGTGGCATTGTTTTATGTGGTTGGCGTTTACGGAGCGCTGCCGCTGTTCATGATTTTCTACGTCCGCTTTCTCGGACGACACTCCTGGCCGGTTACGGCCACAATGGCGACGGTATCGCCGGTTCTTACATTTTTCTTTTTCGATATTTTGCTGAAGATTACGTTGCCCAAGGGGCTTCCTATTATTGAGGAAACAATCTTCTACCCACTTTTCAAGATTTTCCTGTGAGGTCTGGTCTCACGTAATTCCAACGGTCGTTTAGTCGGGCCGTACGCCTGAATGTCGCCGGATGTAACTGAAGCAAGAAAACGAATCGTCAGCGGGAACAGCTATGGTTGAAATTGCAACACAACTCTGGGGCGGATTTCTGGTCGCATTTGAACCGCTCAACCTGATGCTGATTATCCTGGGTTGCACCGTGGGGCTGTTTATTGGCGCCATGCCTGGGCTCGGCTCCGTAAACGGCGTAGCAATCCTGTTGCCTCTTACATTCCTGGTGCCCCCCACCGGGGCCATAATCTTTCTGGCGGCCATTTATTACGGCGCCATGTATGGCGGTGCAATTTCCTCGATCATGCTCGGAATACCGGGCGCATCAACCGCGGTCGCGACCACTTTCGATGGACGGCCGTTGGCAAAGCAGGGAATGGCCGACAAGGCTCTGACCGCAGCTGCAGTAGCATCTTTTGTCGGCGGCTCGATTTCCGTCGTCCTGTTCACTTTCTTTGCGCCCCCCCTGGCGCACGTTGCTCTGACTTTTGGTGCGCCTGAAGAATTCTCGCTGATGATGCTTGCGTTCGCGACCTTTGTTGGCCTGGGGGGTGATGACATCCCCAAGACGATCTTCTCAATCTGTATAGGTCTCGCACTCTCGGCTGTCGGCCTCGATATCATCTCGGGAGAACCGCGCCTCGTCTTTGGCGACATTCCAGGTTTCATGCACGGCATCAACTTCCTGGTGCTGGCCATCGGCATTTACGGTATCGGTGAAATGTTGTGGACGGTGGAGGAGAATTACAAGGCCGGCGGCAAATCCATGCTGTCCGACGCCACCATTACCGTCGAACGCACGATCAGCAATCTGAGAGAGTTGCTGGGGACCTGGAAGACAGCGGTGATGGGATCATTCCTGGGATATTTTGTTGGCATACTGCCCGCTGCCGGGGCCACCCCGGGGTCGCTGATGTCCTATGGCATCGCCAAACAGATATCCAAGGATCCGGACAAGTTCGGGAAAGGTGCGATTGACGGGGTTGTGGCTCCTGAATCGGCAAACAATGCCGCTAGTACGGGATCCATGCTGCCCATGCTCACGCTCGGTATTCCCGGTTCGCCGACGACTGCCATCCTGCTTGGCGGCATGGTGATCTGGGGTCTGGAACCAGGCCCGCGCTTGTTTACCGATCATTCTGATTTCGTCTGGGGTCTGATTGCTTCACTCTATGCGGCCAATTTGTTCGCCGTGATTATCAACATCGCCTTCATCCCTGCCTTTATCTGGGTCTTGAAGCTGCCCTTCACCTTGCTGGCTCCGATCATATTCCTGCTATGCTTGATTGGAGGGTATGCCCCTACTCAGGATATGCACGATGTGTGGTTGATGTTGATCTTCGGCATCGTCGGTTATCTGATGCGCAAACTCGACTATCCGCTGGCCCCAGCCGTCCTGGCGATCGTGCTTGGACCATTGGCGGAGCCGGCCCTGCGCCAGTCACTGCTGATCAGCAACGGCGAATTCTCTATTTTCTTCACCCGGCCATATTCCGGACCGATTATGATTTCGGCCTTGATATTGCTGTTCCTGCCAGTACTGGCAATCGTTTGGAAGCGGATAAAAAGTTCGATGGCAAAAGCATAGAGTTAGGCGTGACGGCCTCGCTCAGCCCTTTGATATTGCGTAGCGGATTGGCCTTGGTGTATGGTATACCAGCGTACCAACTATGGTGTGCAGACCGGGAGGCCCTTGTCATATAGGCAACGCAGTTTGCTGCCCCTCGTGGAGAACAAATCATGTCAAACCTGCAACTGGATATACAGCCTATCGGAGACGGTTTCTCACTGAAATCGAAAATCTACGAGTCCCTGAAGGCCGCCATCATGGATATGAACATCTATGACAGCGACGCGGAACTACGGTTGGACGAACGGCGTTTATCGGAGCAGTTCGGCATAAGCCGCACCCCGTTGCGCGAAGCCCTCGCCCGTCTCGACCAGGAGGGCCTGGTGAACATCGTACCGCGCCGGGGCATCTATATCGTGCGCAACTCCAAGGCCGAGATTCTCGAAATGATCACGGTCTGGGCCGCACTTGAAGGCATGGCAGCACGGCTGATCACACAGAACGCCAGCGATGTAGAGATTGCCTCCCTGCGCGCCTTGTGCAGCACATTTGATGGCGAAGCCGTAAAGGCTCGCATTGACGAATATTCCGATACCAACATCAAATTTCATCAGGCCATTCTTAGGATGAGCAAATGCGATCTGCTGAATAGCCTGACACAAGATTTGTTCATGCATGTCCGCGCCATCCGCGCACGTACGATTTCTGAAAAAGACCGCGCCGATCGCTCGATCGTTGACCATATGCACATTATCGAAGCGCTGGAAGCACGCGACACGGAGATGGCCGAACGGCTGGTGCGCGAACACACTCTGAACTTGAAAGCTCACGTGGAACGCTACGTGGACATGGATTAGGGCGGACTTGGACAAGTCCGGGGGAACAATGAGAGGAGGCGTGGTTCATGTCGACCACCGCAACAGCACAGAGTATTGACGAGAATCTGGATGAAGGCACCGAAAGCCAGGAATTGACAGATGGCTTTCATCTGATTATCGACGCGCTCAAACTCAACGACATCAACACGATCTACAATGTACCCGGCATCCCTATCACGGATTTAGGCCGCTACATGCAGGCTGAAGGTTTGCGTGTTCTGTCGTTCCGGCACGAACAGCACGCGGGTTACGCGGCCGCCATTGCAGGCTACCTGACAAAGAAACCCGGCGTCTGCTTGACGGTGTCAGCCCCAGGCTTCCTCAATGGCCTGACGGCTTTGGCCCATGCCACGACCAACTGCTTCCCCATGATCCTGATTTCCGGCTCATCCGAGCGTGAAGTCGTAGATCTCATGCAGGGCGATTATGAAGAGATGGATCAGTTGGCCATCGCAAAGCCACTCTGCAAAGCAGCCTACCGCGTGTTACATGCCGAGGATATCGGCACAGGCATAGCACGCGCCATACGTTCTGCCGTTTCAGGCCGACCTGGTGGCGTCTATCTTGATCTGCCTGCACAACTCATGGGTCAGACCATGGACGCTGCAGCGGGCGCAAAATCCCTCATCAAAGTGATTGATCCCGCACCGCGCCAATTGCCCGCACCCGAAGCCGTTGATCGTGCACTCGACGTGCTGAAAAGCGCCAAGCGGCCCCTGATCATTCTTGGCAAAGGTGCTGCCTATGCACAAGCTGATGACGAGATCCGTGCCCTGGTTGAGAAGAGCGGTATTCCCTATTTGCCAATGAGTATGGCCAAGGGACTGTTACCCGACACGCACCCGCAATCAGCTGGACCGGCACGCTCTCTGGCGCTCAAGGAATCAGACGCGGTGATGCTGATCGGAGCGCGACTTAACTGGCTGCTCTCGCACGGCAAGGGCAAGGCCTGGGGCACGCAGCCGAAAAAATTTATACAGATCGATATCGAACCAAAAGAAATGGACAGTAACCTCGAGATTGTTGCCCCGCTGGTCGGTGATATTGGCTCCTGCGTTTCGGCATTGCTCGCTGGCATGGACGGAGACTGGAAAGCGCCACCTTCCGAGTGGACTGAAGCGATCAAGGCGAAGGTGGAAACGAACGTTTCCCGGATGGCGCCGAGACTCCAGAATAACAACGTGCCGATGGACTTCCACGGAGCGCTTGGCGTATTGCGCACGATCATTGGCGAGCGTCCTGATGCCATCCTGGTCAATGAAGGCGCCAACACGCTCGATTTCGCCCGCAGCATCATCGACATGAGCAAACCGCGCAAACGGCTTGACGTGGGCACCTGGGGAGTCATGGGCATTGGCATGGGTCAAGCCATCGCAGCCGCTGTGGAAACGGGACATCCCGTGCTGGCGATCGAGGGTGACAGCGCCTTTGGTTTCTCAGGTATGGAGATTGAAACCATCTGCCGCTACAAGTTGCCGATCTGCGTAGTTGTGTTCAACAATGGCGGCATCTATCGCGGAACAGATGTTAATCCAACCGGCGGTGACGATGTGGCGCCCACTGTCTTCGTGAAAGACGCACGCTACGACAAGATGATGGAAGCCTTCGGCGGCAAGGGCTATTACGCCACATCACCAGATGAGCTGAAACAAGCGGTCAACGAAGCCATGGACTCCGGAAAACCGGCCTTGGTAAATGCCGTCATCGACGAGAATGCGGGAACCGAGAGCGGCCGCATCGGCAACCTCAACCCGCAAAGCGTGGTTGCAAAGAAATAATCAAACTCCATCGAGATATTTTTTGAAGAGCAGGTGCATGAAATGAAAGCTTTAGAAGGGGTTCGTATCCTGGACATGACCCACGTTCAATCAGGTCCTACGTGTACGCAGCTTCTGGCGTGGTTCGGCGCCGACGTGATCAAGGTCGAGCGCCCCGGCGTTGGCGATGCGACTCGCGGTCAGCTTCAGGATGTCCCGGATGCGGACAGCCTCTACTTTACAATGCTGAACCATAACAAGCGCTCGATCACACTCAATACCAAGTCGGAAAAGGGCAAGGAGATATTCGAAGGGCTGATCAAGGCTTGCGATGTCATGGTCGAAAATTTCGCACCGGGTGCGCTTGATCGCATGGGCTTCACCTGGGAGCGTATTCAGGAACTTAATCCACGCCTGATCTATGCCTCCGTAAAAGGGTTTGGCCCCGGCCCTTATGAAGACTGCAAGGTCTACGAGAATGTGGCCCAGTGCACAGGCGGATCCGCTTCGACTACCGGTTTCCTTGATGGTCCGCCAACAGTAACGGGGGCCCAGATTGGTGATTCCGGAACCGGCCTGCATCTGGCACTCGGCATCGTAACTGCCCTTTTCCATCGCGAGAAATCTGGCAAGGGCCAGAAAGTGCTCGCAGCCATGCAGGACGGCGTTCTCAACTTGTGTCGCGTCAAGCTGCGCGACCAGCAGCGCCTCGACCATGGCCCCTTGAAAGAATACAGCCAGTTTGGCCAGGGAATCGAATTTGGCGAAGCGACCCCGCGTGCCGGCAACGATTCCGGTGGCGGTCAGCCGGGTTGGATATTGAAATGCAAAGGCTGGGAGACAGACCCCAACGCCTATGTCTACTTCATCACCCAAGCTGCAGTGTGGGGCAACATTTGCGATACAATTGGCAAGCCGGAATGGAAAGAAGAGCCCGGTTACGCCACGCCGCCTGAGCGGCTCGACAAGATCAAGCAAATTTTCGACACCATAGAAGAATGGACCATGACCAAGGACAAGTTGGAAATCATGGAAATCTGCAATCCACTGAACATTCCCTGTGGTCCGATCTTGTCAATGAAAGAAATTGCAGAGGAAGCTTCCCTCCGCGAGACTGGTACGATCGTGGAAGTAGATCATCCCACGCGCGGCAAATATCTGACCGTCGGCAACCCGATCAAACTTTCAGATTCTCCAAGTGACGTTACCCGCTCACCCCTGCTTGGCGAGCATACCGATGAGGTTCTCACTGAGGTCCTGAAAATGAGTGTTGAAGATATCGCCGAGGCAAAATCTGACGGAGCAGTTGGTGATGAAATGGCCAGCTCTAAGGTTGCCGCCGAATAATCACTCGAGAAATTATTCGCCATTCATCCATTCATACGCAGTGAAGAATTTAAAAACCCCGGAAGGTATTTCCGGGGTTTTTTCTTATCCACGTCTCATTATACAAGACGATTGCGTTAATTTTCCGGAACATGCATATTGCGTCCTTCCCCGACAACTAGGACACTTCATCGTAACCCATGGCCAAAGCCAACAAAAAAGATGCGCTCAAAGGCACCGCTGATCAGCGCACGAGAAAACCTCCTGCAGAGGGCGATGATCAGCTGCTGAGGTTTGGCGCCATGGGCAAAGCCTTCTCGATACTCGAAACGCTGACCGGGAATTCGCAGCCCCTCTCCATGGCTGAACTCGCGCGGGAAACGGGAATGACCAAGCCTACCGCCCACCGCATCATCTCGGTGCTGGCGGAACTCGGCTTTGTTGAACGCGACCATGGCAAGCGCGGTTATGTCGAAGGATCACGCCTTATCCAGTTTGCGCTGGATACGCTTAAAGCCACGGCACCACGCAACATGAGGCATACGGTCCTGCGTGTATTGTCGGAAGAGACCGGTGAGACATGTAATTTCGGCATCCTTGCCGGTGCTGAAGTGATTTATCTCGACAGGGTCGAGGCAAAATGGGCGCTTGGGCTTCGCTTCGAGCCCGGCAGCCAGGTACCGGCCCATTGCAGCGCCATCGGCAAGTTGCTTTTAAGCCTTGAACCACCCGAACGCCGTAACGAATTGCTGCGTGCGATGCCGCTAACACGTTACACCGCGCACACCATAACGTCTGTTCCGTCCCTGATGGAGGCGCTTGAACTCATACATGAAGATGAAATTGGTATTGATGACCAGGAGTCGATTGAAGGCGTTGTCTGTATCGCTGTGCCCGTCAGGGCCGCTGATGGGGGCACAGTTGGCGGTCTTGCCCTGTCCGCGCCAGAAGCGCGACTCTCTATGGAAGGAGCTCTGCGCCTGGTCCCGCAGTTGCGTCGTGCGGCTGCCAAGCTGGGCAAGACATTTACTTTGGGGCCATCACAGTAGTTTGCCCCGAAAAACAGTGTTGCCGGTATTTTTCCTGTTTAAATGGGCAAGCGATTTCGTTGAAATCAGGACTCGCAAAATCGGTTTAATTAGGGTTTGCTAACACACTAGATCGCGTTGGTATGTCCTGCCCGCGCTTAAGACCTAGATGGTGGTTTGATGTCGGATCTCACCTGCGCGATTCTCCTGAGTTTTGTCGTCCTCTCGGTAAAACATACGATTGGCGACTATGTTCTTCAAACCCCATACCAGGTTCTCAACAAGGGCATTTACGGACATCCGGGCGGTCTGCTTCACAGCACCCTGCAAGCGCTGCTCACCCTCCCTGTTTTCCTGGTCCTCGCCCCCTCTTCTGTGGGCTTGGGCGCTGCGATCATTTTTGGGGAATTCGTGGTGCATTACCACCTTGACTGGAGCAAGGAACAACTGGTGAAGCGTTTCAATTTCACCCAGACGGACCCAAAGTTCTGGTACTTGTTCGGCCTCGACCAGCTTGGGCATATGCTGACCTATGTCGCTATTATCGCCATTCTTGTCAGTTAGCTGAATGGTCTAGATAAGCGCGGATATCTCGCGGTTGGCAAATTCGAGCCGGTCGGAAAGCACACGCACAATAAGACGGTAAAATGCCGCTGCCGCCTTTGGATCTTCAGACTGCATGCGCTCAAATCCTTTGCGTGTAAGCCTGTAAATGACGGTTGGCTGTTCCGCAATGACAGCTGCAGCCCTCGGTGCTTTTCTGAAAAAGCCCATTTCACCAATAACAGTCTGTGCCGCCATGCGTCTGAGCCGCGTGGAGTGGCCATTTGCATCGGTGATCGTTATTGCGATGCTGCCGGTTGAAAGCAAGTCCACCGAGTTCGACTGCCCGCCCTGCTTCAAGACAACCTGACCCTGCTTGAAGGTGCGCCGGTCGAAATAGGAAATGAGCCGGCTCGGCTCTACTTCCCCTCCGAACACGTCATCGAGCCATTGTTCGAAACTTGCTTCTGTCGCCTCGGTAGATTCAAAATCGCTCAACAGCACATTCTCGCACCATTCAAGGGCTTCGTTACGATCCGGAAACGCGCGGTGCGGTCCGCTATCGGTAATAACACCGGCCGCGGTAAACGCATTCTGCAGCTGTTCATTGAGGCCCGCGAAGGCAATATTTGCGGCGCGCTCATCGCAGTAATTTCTCAGTTTCACGAGGCTCAGAACCGCCGATGTATCAAGCCCAGGTACAGCACTGAAATCGAGCACAAGATAGCGAACATTGGGATCCGTCTGTTTATCCATTGTGCGTTTGACGAACTCGAACAGCCCGTTCGAGGAACCGAAGAAAATAAATCCGGTTAGCCACAGCACGTGGATCTGTGCTCCATGCTCCTTGAGCAATTGGGTTTCATGGGGAGAGCGTTCGACGTTACTTGCAAAATTTAGCCGGGTCAGGTGCCGGCGAACAACGCCAATACGACTGTAGGAAATGGCGAATAACAGGCATGCACCGACAATGCCGAGAACCACGCCGAGCAAATAGCCTGAATAGACAATCACCGCCATGATCGCCCCGGCAAGAAGAAATTCAGTGAGCGAGCGCTGCGCGGGTGAGCGGATCAGAGCCTCGGCCAATACAACCAGACCAAGATAGGCCAACAGGCCACCCAGCAGAGGTGTCGGGATAAAACCCGCAACATCAGCTCCAAAAAACAAGACAATTGCGCAGAACCCGGCCGCTGCAACCCCGCTGAGGCGCGACACCGCCCCGGCTTCCTGGATGAGGATACTACCGCTCAGCGAGAGATTGCCTGCAGCCCCGCCGGCCAAACCGGCCACGATATTTGCCACACCGTTATATCGCAATTCCTTGTCCAGATCGGCAGACTGCTGGCGTGCAACTTCAAGGCTCGAGACATCAAGCAGGACCGAGATCGCCGTAACACCGCATACCGCCCCAATTTCAGCAGCGCTGAAGGCGAGCGAGCTCCACTCGATATCATGCTCGATTACGGCATTTATTGGCATCCATAAATTCACACCTGATATTCCCTGAAGGTACCATGCAGAACGGCCACCAACCTGCTCGGAAAGACCGAATACGAGCAGAAATAAATCCAGCAGGATAACGAGGGAAAAGAACGCAACCGGAAGCGTCAGAAAGCTGTCGAAGACCTTGCGGCGAATATAAAAAACACCAACGGCAAAACTCATTCCGACTAAAAATTGTGCCAAATGCTCTGACGCAAACAAGGATGTAATGGACTGTAATGACAATTGCGGCGCGACCCCCGTCATCACCTCGACACCACCTGTTACGAGCAGCCATCCAGAGGCGGCAAGAAATCCGCCGATAACGGGATAAGGAACAAAGCGCAGCCAGATACCCAGGCGTAATGACCCCAGTGCGAACAGTAGCAACCCGGTCAGAAGCGTACTCGCGCTGATGGCAATCAGGACATGAATGGTTGCCATCTCCGCACCCATGCCTGTCGATGCGGCATGGGAGGCAATCGCTGTCGCCAGCACGCTCATAACTGCCACGGCGGGTGTATCCGGGCCCGCGCCTGCAGGGCTAAGCGTACTTGTCAGAGACACGATAAGACAGGTGATGACCGTACCCGTCAGAAGGGTCGAGAGGCCAAGGGTCAGTCCACCGGCGAGGTCGCCCTGGAAAATAAGAGCACTGAACGAAATACAATAAGTGATGATAACCAGCGCAAAAACGAGACCGCTCAGGCCATCCCGAAAGAACGAAACGGCTCCAGCGCCATTCAGGCCCGTTGTGGGCCGGTGGCCGAGTTTGCGGAGTTGTATCAAGGCGTCAGCTCACACTCTGCACAAGAACAAGCAGACATGAACCGCGCCAGCTAGGAAGATCAAGGAAAAACGTAAATTCACAAGAAAACGGTTCGGATTTCTCTGAAATCCTGTTTTTTATACCAATTCGTTCATTGCGCGCAGACGGTTTGCCAGCATGCGCACAACGCTGAGAGCGAAATTGGAAATTCCGATCATGAGAAAAATAAAGCCCGCTCGTTTACTGCATCAAGACCACAACCGGTCTTTGCTCGAGCTGCCACAGTGCGTGGAGAACCATCTATCAGTCCTTTCCACAGCGTCGGCGCAAGTCGAGATAGGCCGCGTTGTGGTCCAGATTCCCTTGCCCGTTTTCGACCAGATTAGCAAACGTTTCATGCGCCTGTCCCGTCATCGGCATCACTACACCGAATGAGGAGCCAAGCTCTTCAGCCGTGCGCGTGTCCTTGAGCTGGATGTGGCAGCGTCCACCCGGCTCAAAGTTCCCATCAATCATGCGTTTCCCATGATTTTGCAGGATCGGGGAATCGGCAAAACCGCCCTTGAGCGCCTCGATGACTGCAGCTGGATCGGCGCCCCCCGATTGCGCCAGCAGCAAAGCTTCCGCCACAGTCTGGATCGTATTGCCCACGATCACCTGGTTGGCCAGCTTGGCAAGAGAGCCGGTTCCCGCCGGACCCACATGGGTTGACCGGCCCAACACCTTGAAAAGCGGTCGTAGCTCTTCAAAAGCCCCGGCATCGCCGCCAGCCATAATTGTCAATTTGCCATCGCGTGCGCCCGGTTCACCACCCGATACGGGAGCATCAAGATATCGTATACCGCGTGCTAACGCGGCCTCTCCTTGGGCCGCCGCCGTCTCCATAGGGATCGAACTCATTACAAGCAGGGCCGAACCATCTTCCATATGTTCCAGAATGCCGCTTTCACCCAGGATAACTTCATCACTGGCTGGTCCGTCACTCACCATAACGATGGCAATATCGGCTCCCTTTGCGGCTTCCACCACGCTGTCGGCGATTTTTGCACCACTTTCCTTCAAGGGTACGGCCTTCGATTTCGTCCTGTTCCAGGCCGTGACGCGGTGACCCGCCTCGGCAAGGCGACGGGCCATGTGCAAGCCCATGATCCCCGTACCGATGAACCCGATTGAGCGCTGCGCGGACATATTATTTCTCCTGAAAACTCCTGCCGATCTCTTCCCTGTTTGCTATGATGAGATGAGCTAACACGCCAGCAAATAATACCAGTAGAATCTCATGAACTAGAAAGGACAAGATGGTGGGAACCTATCGTATCGCCGCCATCCCTGGCGATGGAATTGGCAAGGAAGTGATCACGGCCGGGTGCCGCGTACTGGAACATCTGGCGCAAAAGACGAGCGGGCTTGAAATCAAATTTGAAACCCTGCCCTGGGGCAGCGACCAATATCTTGAAACTGGTGAAATGATGCCAGCTGGTGCGCTGGATACATTGCGCGGTTTCGACGCGATTTTCTTCGGATCCGCTGGTGACCCGCGCGTGCCAGACCATATATCGCTCTGGAAGTTGCGCCTGGCGATCTGCCAGGGACTTGATCAATACGCCAATATCCGCCCGACGAAATTGCTGCCTGGCCTATCCAGCCCGCTCAAGAATGGCACATCTGAGACCATCAACTGGTTTATCGTACGCGAAAACTCCGAAGGCGAATACTCAGGCGCAGGCGGACGCGTGCACCAGAACCTTTCAAACGAGGTTGGGCTTGATGTCTCGGTCATCACACGCGAGGGGGCTGAACGCATCCAGCGTTTCGCACTTGATATCGCCCGCTCACGACCCCGCAAGAAGCTGGCTTTTGTCACCAAATCCAATGCCCAACGCCATGCTATGGTCTTGTGGGATGAGGTATTTGAAATGGTCAGTGCGGACTATCCGGATATCAAAACCGAACGTGTACTCGTGGATGCCATGGCAGCGCGTTTCGTAACCGACCCTGAAAGCATCGATACGGTGGTGGCGACAAATCTCCATGCCGATGTGTTGAGTGACCTGGCCGCAGCCCTTTCAGGCTCATTGGGTGTGGCTCCCACTGGCAACATCAATCCTGAACGCGTAACCCCGTCTATGTTTGAACCCATCCACGGTTCCGCCTTTGACATCATGGGGCACGGGTCAGCGAACCCGCTTGGTTCCTTCTGGTCCGCATCCCTGATGCTGGACCACCTGGGTGAAAGCGAGGCAGCTGCCGTACTCTTCAATGCCATTGAAACCGTCACGAGCGAGGGCACAGTGCTGCCACGCGACCTGGGTGGCCAGGCTGGAACCGATGAGATTACTCAAGCCGTGTGCAAGGCTCTTTAAGCGTAAACTGCACTGGAGTCAGGCAGCTGAGATGATTCCTGCTTCGGGTTCCCAAGCGCCAACATCAAGCGTTTCATCGATTGACCAAAGACCATCATTGCCTTCGAGTGGGCAATGGCGCGCCAGCAAGGCGTTGAACTGGCTGCGCGGCATCAACTGGAATCCAGCCTGCGACAGGTGCCCGGTATGGAATTTTCCATCATTGAGGACAAAGCCCCATTTCTGCATGTGACAATTGAGCGTTGCGAAAGCCACTTTCGACGCATCTCTCTGCCGTGTGAACTGGGATTCGGTGAAGAATACCTGCCCTGCGGCCACACCATAGGCACCACCGGCAAGATTGCCTTCCGCATCCCATGCTTCAACGGAGTGTGCATGTCCGGCATTGTGCAAGTCCATATAGGCATCGACCACGTCGGGCGTGACCCATGTGAGTTTGGGGCGTCCCGGACGCGGTTCACCACAACCCAGCACTACCTCCCTGAAGGCCTTGTCGATGGTCACCGTGTAATGTTTGTTCCTCAAACGACGACGTAAATTCTTCTCCATATGGAAATCTGACAGGCGCAACACCATGCGCATGCTGGGTGCCCACCATTTGTGGGGGCCTATATGTGAAAATGGAAACAGCCCGGCTTTATAGCCCGCCATGAGACTTTCAACCCCAATGTCGTGGCATATTCCGGCAAGCCCATCGGGATTGGATAATGCCAACCGAGGGTCTGGCACTCCTTCTTCAACCTCGCGCAAACCCGCATAGTGAGAGGCAACCATCCACAAGGTTGCAGGAACACCCAAGGTACGCGGGGGCTTCAAACTCCAGGCAGCACCCAGAACCCAGCGGCGCAAAAAATCGGGTAACGCCTCTGGAGGTGTGGATTTTGTTTCGTCTGCTGGCTCATAAACTGACGTTGCAACGGTTGTTTCGCTAGTGGAACTCATCACTGACCCCGATGTATTTCTGGCTATACTGAATAGAGCGGCCGCATATTCGTACCGACTCACCGAAATAGCAGAAGGTCGTTAAATTTGATTTGCTACCAGAACGAAAAATCACGTGCGCATATTCTCTCAAGGCACATGGATAAGATTAATTCCCGCTCAACCGTAGTCAAAATACGGTTTTGGAAGTGTTCGATTGCGGCCAAAATGGGGCGTAAGAATGACACATTAAATACAATAGTGACATATTTAAGTAATAAAAGTTTTATTATGAGATAAATATGATATTTATATTGATCAAACGATATTCAATTAGAACTGTAAATATTTTTATATACAAACATCACGGTATATCTTGTTACCGAATTGTCATATTTTTTCTCCATTTACTGCCTAACAATCCACAATATCTGTGTTATGATCACAATTGTTAATCGCCGAACAGGCGGGGAAATAAGACCAAAAAAAGTGAGACGCAACTTCTCGCCCTTCTGATCGGCCTAGCGAAGGAGGCAAGAGATGTCGTTTCCCTGCATCCCCCAAGTGGGCAAGACATTCCCGAAGCATTTCTGGCTAGGCTTGGCTATGGCGGCGTCCATCTGGACCATACTCGGCCTGGGAACAACTATCGGTTAGTTAGGCAACGGATTGAGTGTTTTACGGCCTGCAACGATGGGCCCGTATTATCAGACCAAAGGATACTGAAGCTGCAAAAAAGCAGTTCAGGCATAAGCCAGTAAAAGTGCGTTCCAGTAACGCATGTTAACTTTCAACACATCCGGTGGGCGCCGCAGAGCACCCGCCGGATTTTTTTTGATTCTTTATGTTTGGCGATCTGAATTCAAGCTCGTCTGGTCAACAATCCAAGCGGCGAAGTCCGTGTCGACCTCGCGCGGTTCAATCACCAGCAAGGCAGGTGTATCGTATGGGTGCAGCGTCTTCGCGTGTTTCAGCGCTTGTGCCTGGCAGCCCTTGCGCGTTTTGATCAGCATCACGACTTCGGCTGCTTCCTGGACCTCCCCCTGCCATTTGTAAATCGAGGTCATTGAAGGGATAATATTGACGCAGGCCGCAAGCTTGGACTCAACCAGCGCTCGGCCCACTTTCCTGGCGTCATCGCTGATTTCGAAAGTAGTGTAGATCAGGACAGGTTCATTCTCCTCACCCATTTCTTCCCTCCTCCCCTTGCAATTTGGGTGCACGATGCGCCAAACACGCTCGCATGGGCCAATGCCTTGCGTCTATAGTGCCCTCCCGCATTGCCGAGAGTTAGTCCATCATGGCGAACAACAAGAATACATTCGAGAATATTGCGTTCGTGGCCAGCGACCACCAGGACGCTCGGGACGCGGCCGACAGGCTGATATCACTCTATGGTAATGCGGCGCCTGAAGACGCCGAAGCGATTGTCGCCCTTGGCGGCGATGGCCTCATGCTGCAAACACTTCATGCCCACATGAACACGCAAGTCCCGATCTATGGAATGCATCGTGGCTCGGTTGGCTTTTTGATGAATGACTATAACGAGGATGGCTTACGTGAGCGGCTTGGCGCGGCGGAGACCAGCGTCATCCACCCTCTGCGCATGAAGGCGCGAGGAGAAGGAAATAAAACTCAAGAAGCCCTCGCCATCAATGAGGTGGCGCTGTTCCGCGCCTCATACCAGGCGGCAAAGCTGAAAATCTCGGTTGATGGAAAATTGCGCATGGAAGAGATGATTTGCGATGGTGTATTGGTGGCCACACCAGCAGGAAGCACCGCCTATAATCACTCAGCTTACGGGCCCATATTGCCCATCAAGGCCCAGCTGCTGGCCTTGACCCCCATCAGCCCGTTCCGGCCACGACGCTGGCGTGGCGCCCTGCTGCCAAATGACGCCAAGGTGCGCGTGGAGGTGCTGGAAGCGGACAAGCGTCCGGTCAATGCCGTGGCAGATCACACCGAAATCCGGTCTGTGGTCGACATTTCCATCGAAGAAGATCCCTCGGTCGACATGCACATGATGTTCGATTCTGATCACGCTCTTGATGAGCGGATTCTGGCCGAGCAATTCCGCTACTGAACCGCATATAAATTCCCGTACCCGCCACCGGAGTTTAGTGATTGTTAAGCTAACAGCGAGACGATGGCCTAGGTTTTAAAATCTGAGTCAGCGGCGCAGTTCACGCCGCGTAGTCCGAGTTGTTTGCGTATGGCCAAAATCGCGTTCGACGAGCTGAGATTCGTGGTCGCGGATGATAACGCGCATATGCGCCGTATCGTGCGTACCCTACTGCGAGCTTTTGGCTGCCGTGAAATCTATGAAGCTGAAGATGGCGCTTCGGGCCTTGAAGCTGTGGAGGCCTACTCTCCAGACATTCTCATCACCGACATTACAATGCCGATTTTCGACGGCATCGAGCTCACAAGGATGATCCGCAACCCGGAAGGATGCCGCTCGCCATTCCTGCCAATCATCGTTTTGTCAGCCTACTCGGAAAAGAAACATGTTATCGCCGCACGCGATGCCGGCGCGACGGAATTCCTGTGCAAACCGGTTTCGGCCACCGCGCTTTACCGGCGCATACAAAATGTGGTCTCGAACCCGAGAGACTTTATTCGCACAAAATCTTATTTCGGTCCTGATCGCAGACGCTATATCAACCCGAATTATTCCGGGGTAGAGCGGCGTACTGGTACTGGTTCTGAAAATATTGTCGACCCGAACCAAGTGCAGCTGGAGGCCTAGATGGATCAAGAGGGAACATTGCAACCACAGCCAACAGATACCGGCACACAGCAGCACGAGGTCATAAAAACGGCTACCGACCTGCGCGACAGATGCACCCGACCCGGTGACGCCAATGACGCGGCCCAGCAGGCCATTGCCAATGCGGAGCAGGCACTGGATCAGCTGTCGGTCAATTTCGACGAATGGATGGCAACAGAATCAGGTCATCTGACAGTTGCTTATAATGCTGCCCAGGCTGCGGCCTTCTCACCGGACACTCTCAATGAGTTGTTTCAGGCAGCACATAACCTCAAGGGACAGGCAACCACGCTTGGCTATCCCTTCGCCGACGAGATCTGCGCCTCCTTGTGCCGTTTGATCGATACATTGCCGGACAAGTCACGGCTTCCCGGTATACTCGTTGACCAGCATGTCAACGCAGTGCGCGCTCTTGTCCGGGAAAATGCCAAAGGAACAGATAACCCCAAGGCATCTGTTCTCGCGAAACGCCTTCGCGATGTGACCAACGATTTTCTGGTTCAGGAAAAGTCCAAGCTTAAATCGGCATAGTTAGACGTGACCGAACCGGAAAAATTACACCGATTATCAGCCGTTCTGGCCCAATAAATCCCAAAAATTAGAGCCGAAGTCATCAATCGTCGAGTTAAACAGATCGGGAACTCGTTTGATGCTCCTCTGTGCACTTTGCTCCAGCAGGTTCGGTGCGCGTGTGCTCGCTTTACGCCTTGCTGATTTACGTTTGTTGATTCGGGCGGGTTCCTCTTCTTGAGGTTTGACTCTTGCCTCGGTTGCCTCAGGCACTAACTTTTCAACCTTTGGAGGCTCGATAATCGTCGTCCACTGACCAATGCTGCCATTGTTCTGTCCCTCACTCCTGATTTTCTGCGGAATATTCAGATTGTTATGAGTGAGGGAAGCAACCTTTCTGGTGTTGACCATCGGTGACCCCTTTTGGCCCAACAGGCCGACTGCCTGTTGCGATGAAGAAGAATCGATGATCTTTGTTTCAACGCCTTGCGCTGCAAGTGCTGATTCAGGACTTTCAATGACCGGCACCTGCCGCGCCGATGTATTGTGGATGAGCCCTGTTGAACTTGCGGTTTCGGACACAATAGATTTTATCGGCTCGACAACGGGCTTCGATATTGCAGGTGTCTTAATCACTTGGGCGCTGGCAACTTTCGCCGATGAAGCCGATTCTCCCGGAACGCCATTGGTCGCCGTGATTGCCTGTTGTTTTGCATGATCTTTCACGAGGTTGTTGTAAACCTGCTTCACGGTACGTGGACGTCCTCGCGAATAGAAGATTGGACGGTTTGCCCTGGCCGCCCTCGGGAAATGCCTGTCTGCGCGCGCATTGGGCTTGCTCTGAGCAAGGGAAATCAGGTCTGAAGCACCGCTCGGCCCCAGGAAGTGGGCGATGTACAGTTCCCCCTGTGAGGGACTTCTTCCAATCTTGTCGGCAATGAATTCAGAATTTTGCTGTGTGAACGCCCCTGCCATCATGGCAGAGATTTCAGGATTGTGGCGCAGCTGAAGGATTTCCTGGCGCAACTTGTCGTTTGGAACATAGTGGCGGCCGCTGCGCGTGGTGAAGATATGCGGCGTATATTTATCCAGCCCGAACTTGTCACCAACATCCTTCACGGTCTTGAGCCATGTGCTCTCGATAAACTGGAACAGCCCTGCCGCGCTGGAGGTTTTCGCCTTGGCGCCTTGCTTGAAGGCGCTCTCTCGCGCCGCGGTTTTCAAAAGGTAGGAAAAATCAGTTCCTGTCGCACGACTCGCCTTTTTGATCGCATTGGAAATGCTTAACGGCGCTTCAAGTGCAGAAACCAGGGACATATCAGTCTTTCACTTCTATACGAACACGCGGCCGGCATGGGCAAACCTGCCAAGCCATATACTCAAGCCAGCCTAGTGAATTATGGTAAACGCTGCGTTAACTCCTGCGTCACAAATGGACAGGCCAACATAATCAGAGGTGAGTAAATGAGCGGTTTGCATTTTGAGGAATTCGAAGCGGGACAGGCATTCGAACATCCAATACGGCGTACGGTCACGGAAATGGACAACACCCTGTTCAGCGCCCTTACCTTCAATCCTCAGCCGCTGCACATCGATCGGCACTATTGCGAAACCCAGACCGAATTCGGCCAGCCATTGATGAACAGCTATTTCACACTCGGTCTCATGGTCGGTATTGCCGTAAGCGACATCTCGCTCGGAACCACCATTGCAAATCTCGGCATGACCGAGGTGCGTTTTCCTGCCCCCGTATTTCATGGTGATACCCTGCATGTGGCAACCACTGTCGTGGGCAAGCGGACCAGCAAATCACGTCCCGACGCCGGAATCCTCGAATTTCAGCACCAAGCATTTAACCAGGATGATGAGCTTGTTGCGACATGCAAACGGCAAGTTTTTATGCGCATGAAACCGACAAAATAAGGGCCAAAAATATGCGTTCTCTACTTTTTACCCCCGGCGATAGTGACCGGAAACTGGCTAAGGGCCTCACCAGCGGTGCGGATGTGATCCTCATTGACTTGGAGGATGCGGTTGCCGGTGACACCAAGACTGCCGCTCGCGAAAAAGTTGCAGATTTCCTTGCCCAAGGCGATACCCGCAAGTCGCAGATACCGCTTTATGTGCGCATCAACGACCTGGAAACAGAATGGGCCAGGGATGACCTAGAAAAGATTGTTCCGGCCAGCCCGGCGGGAATAATGTTGCCAAAGGCGCGCTCAAATGAAGACGTCGCAACGCTTTCAGGGTTGCTGGACGAACTGGAGCAAAAGGCGGAACTGGACAAGGGGCACATCTCGATACTCGTTTTGGCACCGGAAATCCCGCAAGCCATGCTGAATATTGCAAGCTTTCAATCCTGCGGACCAAGGGTGAGCGGCATTGCCTGGGGCAGCGAGGACCTGGCCACGAGTCTTGGTGCGCGGACAAGCCTGAACAATCAGGGGCTGTATCGTGAACCCATGGAACTTGCCCGCACCCTCTGCCTATGCGCCGGCTCAGCAGCCGGCATCCATGCCATTGATACGGTTTATCCTGATTTTCGCGACATTGAAGGGTTGAAACACAGTGCCGAACGCGCAGCCGGAGACGGTTTTTCTGGCAAACTCGCCATTCATCCTGATCAGGTTTCGGTCATTAACGCGGCCTTCACGCCGACCGAGAGCGAAATCGTCCGCGCCAAACGGATTGTCTCTGCCTTTGAAGCCGAACCTGGTGTGGGTGTCATTAATCTGGATGGCGCCATGGTCGACATGCCGCATCTCGCCCATGCACAAAAGGTTTTGGAAAGAGCCGGACAGACCTGAAGAGGGACTGCCTAGGGTCTGTCCATGGAAAAGACGGAATCCACCACAGTATAGTCCATATATCCAAGCCGCGCGATCGGGCGCAATTTGGTGACATCGACCTTGCCATCAACGATCACACTCTCATCAAGGTGTACTCCCACCACGTGACCAATGATAACGATATAGCCCTCCCGGCCATCCTTGCCCGGCAGGTGGATCGTCTTGAAATGCCTGCATTCGAAAGCAACCGGGGACTCAGCCACACGCGGCGGACTGACGAGCTTGCAGGATGCCGGGGTCAGACCGGCAAGTTCCATCTCGTTCACTTCCGGGCCGACAGCTGCCGAGGTCGTGTTCATTTGGTCCTTGAGATCATATGTCGCAAGAGAGCATACAAATTCGCCCGTCACCTCGATATTCACCAGACTGTCTTTTTGTCCCGCCGATGAGAACATCACGAAGGGCGGAACATCAGAGATCGCGTTGAAGAAACTGTATGGCGCAAGATTGACGATACCATCGCGCGATAGAGAGGAAATCCAGCCAATCGGGCGAGGCGCCACGAGAGCCTTGAATGGGTCATGCTTCAGGCCGTGAGCGTTCTCATCAGTATCGTAAAACACGAAGTCATCTCCAATTTTTCAAAGCCCGCGGGCTACTGGCTCAACCCCTGCCTTCTGGGGTCCAGGAAAGAGTTATTTCATCGAGATTGGGCCGGTCGCGCTCATCGGGCTTCTCCTGCGCGGTTCCGATATATACGAACCCCGCCACGCGCTCGCCCGCCTTGAGGCCAAGTGCGGCACAGACCTGCGTGTCATATGCGTACCACTCCGTGATCCATTGGCCGGAGAACCCAGCTGCATTGGCTGCGATCAGCAGGTTTTGACAGGCGGCTCCGGCAGAGAGAACCTGCTCCCATTCAGGTGCACCCGGATTCTCGACCAGAGAGGAAATCACCGCAACGACTACGGGGGCGCGCAAAAAGCGCCCGGCTTCCGTCTCAAGTCGCGTTTCACCGACATCAGGTTCATTTGCCTTGCAAGCTTCGGCAAGCACATGGCCGAACGCGGCGCGTGCCTCCCCCTCGAACAGGATAAAACGCCATGGCACCAGTTTTTTATGATCGGGCACCCGAGCTGCCGCGGTCAGCATCTGGCGCAATTGCTGCGCGTCCGGACCTGGTGACCCTAATTTGTTGGCCACGACAGAGCGCCGGGCCAGAAGCAGATTCAGTGCTGAGTCAGACATTTCCCAACCAGTCCACCACTCACAAGACGCTCTGGGTATCGTAATTTGGCTGCACAAACAATGGCCATGGCTCCCGCGTTCGCCATTGCTCATTGACACCAAAGTGCCCCGGTTTGAAGCTAACCATTACCATGGTATTTTGAGAATCATGGTGGTGCCGAGCGCCATATGCGCCATACTGCCCAATAGAAAATTACGGGAGACCATCGATGTTTCGCTCCGTGCTACGGCGTTGTCTTGCACCGGCACTCATCATCTTGACTTCATTGCAGGTGACATGGGCCCCGGTTGCATCTGCTCAGGACGCGGATACCAAACCCAATATCATCTTGATTCTCGATTCCTCGCGCAGCATGTGGGGGCAAATCAAGGGCGTGAACAAGGTGGTCAGCACCCGAAACGTCATTGGCAGCATCGTCAGGGAACTCGAGGGTCGGCTCAATCTAGGCCTCGTCTCCTATGGCCACCGCCAGTCAACCGGATGCGGCGACATAGAAGTGATGCTCAATCCGGGCCAGCACAAAGCGGCCAGCTTCATCAAGGTCGTGAACGGCATCAAGCCGAAAGGCTCAACGCCAATTGCCGCTGCCCTAATCAAGGCGGCCAATGCAGGCCATTACAAGGAGCGTCAACTCAGCCTGATCCTCATTGCCGATGGCATGGATAATTGCAACACAAACCCCTGCGATATCGCATCCGAGCTAAAATCAGGGGGCAAGGATCTAACAATCCACACCATCGCATTCGACGCAAAGCAGAAGAAGAAGCTCACAGCATTGAGCTGCATCTCTGATAACGGCGGTGGCATTTTTACATCTGCCACAAATGAAGTTGAGCTGGCAGCGAGCGTGAAAGAAGCATTCGAAGTGGCGATGAAGCCGCCTATGCCGAAGTTCGAAGCTATGAAACCACAACCCGTGGCAAGCGCAGCACCACTCCCGCCCATGACTACTGGTGATCGCCTGACAACGGGGTCGGTATCGCAGACCCCGTCCGAAAAAACCACACCCGTCTCAACGCCAAAATCTACTGAAACGGCACAGGCTCCGGCAACACCGGTAAAACCTTCACCCCAACGGGCCCTGGCCAAATCAGGTGACTCCGTACCGGTAACCCTGTCCGCGCGCACGGTCGAGGACGGCGCGATAATAAAGTCCGGCCTGGTGTGGTGGATTTACAAAAATGCGAAAACCAAGGACGGAAAATACCAGCTGGTCGATACCTTCCAGGAAGCAACGCCAACTGCGGCACTGCCGCCGGGCTCATACCGGATCGCAGCCGCCTACGGCAAGGTGAACCTTATCAAGGATATCGACGTCATCAGCGGGCAGGCGTTACAGGAAAGTTACATCCTGAATGCCGGTGGCCTGCGCCTGGGCGCCGTGACCCTTAACGGTACGACAATTCCGCCCAATTCTGTCCGTTATGATCTCTATGCGGACGAGTCGGAATCTGACCAGTTCGGCAAGCGCAAGATCGTTCTACGCGATGCAAAGCCCGGGGTTGTCCTGCGCCTCAATGCGGGGGCCTATCAGGTGGTTAGCACCTATGGCGACGCCAATGCCATAGTGCGCGCGGATGTGACCGTGGAGCCCGGCAGGCTTACCGATGCGACCATCAATCACTCCGCGGCCAAGGTTACGCTGAAGCTCGTAAATCAGCCTGGCGGCGAGGCCCTGGCCGATACCCAATGGAACATTCTCACGACCGGCGGCGACATTGTGAAGGAAAGCGCCGGCGCCCTCCCCTCGCATATACTTGCGGCCGGCAATTACTCCGTGCTCGCGCGCCATGGCGGCAAAAATTATACCCGCGAATTCGTTATTGATCCCGGCGAGACGAAGCAAATTGAAGTTGTGATCCAGTAGGAAAGTACTTGCTATGCCGCTTCTGCCTTGTATCCGGGTTTGAGATCTGGCGGCACGGCTTCCTCCACCAGTGCGGCGATGGCTTCATCCAGCGGAAGGACGCTCTGGTCCTTGGAACCGAGACGTCGAATGGAGACGGTCCCTTCCTCTGCTTCGCGCTTGCCGCATACGAACATCACCGGCACCTTACCGACAGAATGCTCACGCACCTTGTAGTTGATCTTCTCGTTTCTGAGATCAACCTCACCGCGCAGTCCGGCTTTTTTAAGCGCTTCAAGCACCTCAACAGCATACGCATCAACATCAGACACAATGGTCGCTACGACCGCCTGAAGCGGCGCCAGCCAAAGCGGGAAATGCCCCGCATGCTGCTCGATCAATATTCCAGTGAATCTTTCGAGCGAGCCAAACATGGCACGATGGAGCATGACGGGGACGTATTTCTCGCCATCCTGACCGATGTAAAATGCGCCTAGCCGATCGGGAAGGTTCAGATCAACTTGAAGCGTCCCACACTGCCAGTCCCGGCCAATTGCATCACGCAACACATATTCAAGCTTAGGTCCGTAAAACGCCCCTTCACCAGGATTGAGTTCGTAATCCATCCCTGCTGCTTCGACAGCGGTTTTGAGCGCGGCTTCAGACTGGTCCCAAATGTCATCGGAACCAACGCGCTTTTCGGGACGATCCGAGAACTTGATAACCACATCCTCAAAACCGAAATCACGGTAGATCGACAGGATCAGATTGTTGACCTTCACGCATTCTTCCGTAATTTGCTCATGGGTGCAGAAGATATGCGCATCGTCCTGGGTGAAATGGCGCACACGCAGCATTCCATGCAGGGCACCAGAAGGCTCATAGCGATGCACCTTTCCAAATTCTGCAATCTTTATAGGGAGTTCCTTGTAGCTCTTGAGTCCATGCTTGAAGATTTGAACATGCCCCGGGCAATTCATCGGCTTGCAGCAATACACCCGTTCATCCGGCGTTACGGTGGTGAACATATTCTCCCCGAACTTCTCCCAATGGCCTGATTTTTCCCACAAGCCCTTGTCCATCATGTCCGGTGAGTTCACTTCGACATATCCCGCATCGTTCTGTCGCCTGCGCATATAGTTGATGAGCGCTTGAAACAGCGTCCAGCCCTTGGCGTGCCAGAACACGGAACCTGGAGCTTCCTCCTGGAAATGGAACAGATCCATCTCACGGCCCAAGCGGCGATGGTCACGCTTCTCGGCCTCCTCCAGCATGGTGAGGTAGGCTTTCAGATCCTTCTCATTGGTCCAGGCCGTCGCGTATATGCGCTGGAGCATGGGATTGTCGGAATCACCGCGCCAGTATGCCCCGGCGATGCTCAACAGTTTGAAGGCGCTGCCCACATGCTTTGTTGACGGCATATGCGGGCCACGGCACAGATCAAACCAGTCGCCTTGTGCATATATCTTTAAATCCTCACCTTCGGGGATCGCGTCGATCAGCTCGACCTTGTAGTCTTCACCCATCTCCTTGAAAGTTTTTTTGGCTTTGTCCCTGGTCCACACCTCCTTGGTGAAGGGCGCGCCTCGGGCTATGATCTCGGCCATCTTCTTTTCAATTTTCGGCAGGTCTTCGGGAGTAAAGGGCTCCTCCCGATCAAAATCATAATAAAATCCGTTCTCGATCACGGGGCCGATGGTGACCTGCGTGCCAGGGAAAAGTTCCTGCACAGCTTCAGCCATCACATGGGCCGCATCGTGCCGGATTAGCTCCAACGCCGCATCATCGTCGCGGGTCACAATCTGGATTTGCGCATCGCTTTGAACCGGGTCGGACAGATCGCTCAACTCGCCATCAACCACCATAGCCACGGCTTTTTTCGACAGTGACTTTGAAATGGACTCGGCAACAGCGGTGCCGGTTACGCCATTGTCAAAATCGCGCGAATTGCCATCGGGGAATGTCAGGGAAACCATTTCTCTCTCTCCTCTCACTCACTGCCTACTACGCAGGTAAGATGGACCAGAGCCCACTCTGGGGACTCAGTGTGAAAGCTTGGAATGCGCGACTCTACGGGGTTTTGTCAAGTTTGCGTGTCATTTGCGCTCTGCTCCAGCACCCGTAACGCCATGGTGCCCACCATGGGTGGTAGTCACTTGCGAGATTTGGCACCGGGTCAAACCCGCTCGGCCCCCACGGATTACAGCGGCAGAGCCGAGACGTGGCGAGCCAGAACCCTTTCCAGGGACCATTCTTGTCGATGGCCTCTTCAGCATATTCGGAACAGGTTGGCAGATAGCGGCATTCACGCCCGGCGAAGGCGGATAACGTGTATCGATAAAGCTTGATGGGGGCCTTGAGCATAGCTTTCACGGCCCGGTCCATTGAGACCATCATCCCGTATCGGAGCCATGGGCCCCGATCTCCCTGTCCAGGCGATCGAGCAATGCCGTCGCCACCATCAGATCCAGATGTGCCCCGCCTGCATTTTTGAATACCGTGATGTCGCTCTCCTTGCGCGCCCCTAAATTGCCGCCTCCAGCAAGATCATAGAGATCCCCCTCGATGCTGTTTTCAGATATGACACCCGACTTGAGTGGCGCAAGGATATCTCCAACGCCTTCCAATGCAGATGAGCGGCAATCAACGAAAATCCGACCACGGCGCATGGTCTCGTCATCCGCTTCGCGTGTATCTTCAGAATAACCGCCAACCAGATCTACATGGGCTCCAGATTTGAGCCATTCGCCTTTGAGAATGGGTTGAGGCGCCATGGTCGCCGTGGAGATGATATCTGCCTGACGCACGCCCGTTTCGAGTTCAGGGATCACCTGCACGTCGATTCCTTCATCGCCGAGCCTGCCTACACACTCCACGGCATGATCCAATGTACGGTTCCAGAGCAGAATTTTTTCAAGACCCGGACGCGCCAGCAGGTGCCCCCGCACAAGCCATGGCGCCAAGCCACCCGCGCCCGCGACGAGTAGCGTTCTTGCATCTGGCCGTGACAAAAGCCTCGCGCCCAGTGCGCTGTCTGCGGCCGTCTTCCAGTATGTGAGCTCGGTTGCGTCCAGTACCGTCAATGGCACACCGGTTTCAGCATCGAACAACATAATTACCGCCTGCACGCTTGGAAGACTCAGCTTCACAGGATTGTCCGGCACGATTGTGATGAGTTTGCTACCGAGGAGCTTAGCGCCATCATGGGCCGAGCGGACGAGGTAGCGATTCGCATACCGGCCAATCAACGCTTCTGAGAGGTCTGGCCTGGGACGCCTGTGCCCTTCCTCCAGGGCATCAATCAGCGCAGAAAGGTCGAATCCCTCACGCAATTCTTCTGCCGGAATCCAGCGCAAGGGCTAGCCGGCCGGCGCAGATTCAGGAGTTTCCAATGAGCGAGCTTGTTCGATCTCTGCTATTGCTTCCTCGACTGCATCGAACACCAGCAGGGTCGAGGCATGACGTGCCCTGAAGTCACGCACCGGCTCAAGAACTTCAAGATCTTTCCATTTTCCGTTTGGTGGCGTGCCGTCCTGTTTCAACATTTTGCGCATTTTGGCCCCGACTTCGCGCAGTTCATCTGCGTTAGAGCCAATGATGTTTCGTGCCATGATCGATGAGGCCGCCTGTCCCAAAAGGCATGCCTTGACCGATTGCCCATACTCCGCAATCACGTCCCCATCCATCTTCAGATCGACAGAGACCGTGCTGCCGCACAGCTTTGAATGCGCCGTAGCGCTGGCCTGCGGGTCCTCTAGGCGGGCGCCAAGCGGTATATTTGCCGCGAGCTCCAAAATGCGCGGATTATAGATTTCGTCCAGTTCACTCATCACGGTTCTCAAACTTGTCATGCGGTCAAGCCCTTGCGGGTTAACGCCATGAACTATATATCCTGCGGCGAGTGTTTCGGCAGCACCGGGATGTTCCCAAAGCGCCGGTACAAGGCCGATACTTCCCTTGTCTCATATATCGGTATAGTTGCACATAATTCGCAAGGGCTGATTTCCGGTTATAATGAGATAACATTGTCGGGACAAAAGCCTGACAAATTGTGACAGAATGCCAGGCACCGACTGACGGAGAAGGAATCCGATGGACGCAGTTGTCAAAAAAATTAGAGCTGCCAGGCCACAACTTGGCGCAGGCCCGGACGTTAACAGGCCTGACAGGGCCGAGGCCGAAGAGGCGGTTCGCACCCTGATTGCCTGGGCTGGGGATGATCCCAAACGCGAAGGCCTTATCGATACGCCCAAGCGCGTGGTCAATGCCTACCAGGAATTTTTCAAGGGATATGATGAGTGTCCGATTGACGTGCTCTCGCGCACATTTGATGAGGTCGGCGGGTATGACGATATTGTTATGCTCAGGGATATCGAGCTCAACTCCCACTGCGAACATCATATGGTGCCTTTCATCGGCAGGGCCCATGTCGCCTACTTCCCTGAAGACAAGGTTGTCGGCATATCAAAACTAGCCCGCGTCGTCGAAATATATGCGCGCCGGCTGCAAACACAGGAAACCATGACGGCACAAATCGCCTACACAATTGACAGCGTTTTGAAACCGCTGGGCGTGGCTGTCATGATCGAAGCCGTTCATCAGTGTATGTCGATCCGCGGTGTTCAGAAGCCCAACGTGGCGACGATCACCACCCAGTTCACGGGTTTGTTCAAGGACGACCCGTCCCAACAGGACCGCTTCCTGATGCTTTCGCGCGGCAGGAACTAGTCCCCGGGCAACTCGGGACAGCAGGATTGACCAGCATCATGACTGAGAACCAATTCTCCAAACGCGTGTCGGTCGAACAAGTTGAGGAGGGCCATGAACTCGCGCCCAAATTTGACGCGGACGGCCTGATTGCTGCCGTCACCACAGATTCCGAGACCGGCGATGTGCTGATGCTCGGCTACATGAACGCCGAGGCGCTTGCCAAAACCATTGAGACAGGTGAAGCGCACTATTGGAGCCGCTCGCGCAAGGTTCTCTGGCACAAGGGTGCAACCAGCGGTCTGGTGCAGAAGGTCGTTGACTTGCGCATCGACGACGACCAGGACGCGATCTGGCTCAAAGTGGACGTCGCCGGCTCTGGCGCCTCATGTCACGTGGGTTACATGTCCTGCTTTTATCGTTCTATTCCAACTGGTGGTAAGCCGTCTCCTGAACTGGAACTGGAATTCAGGGAGGACTCAAAGACCTTCGATCCGGACGAAGTTTACGGTGATGCACCAAACCCGACGCAGCTCTGACACCCAATTCAGCCTGTCAGGATTTCACGAGCTTTAACTCACACTTAAACACATCAAATTATTATCAGGGCACGGTTCGGCAGGGTTCCGTTCCGGTGGGCCGATGAAGAATTCAATGTCCGCGAGTAGGAACGACAAAGATGAAGCCCAAGATAGGCATAGCCTTAGGCGGCGGGGCAGCCCGCGGATGGTCTCACATAGGCGTTTTGCACGCCCTCGCTGAGGCCGGTCTCTCACCTGATATTGTTGTTGGCACATCAATAGGCTCCGTTGTCGGTGGTTGTTTCGTGTCAGGCAAGCTTGATGAGCTTGAAGTATTTTCTCGCAGCCTGACCCGGCGGCGCGTGTTCGGCCTGCTGGATTTCAATTTTGCCGGTTCAGGGCTTATTTCAGGGCAACGCCTGTCCGAAGAACTCAACGATCACCTGCAGCACGTCCATATTGAAAATCTGGAGAAAAAATATGTGGCCGTTGCAACCGAACTCAAGACCGGTCATGAAATTTGGCTCAGCAAGGGGCCTCTCGTCCCTGCCATGCACGCTTCCTATGCTCTGCCCGGCATTTTCAGGCCGGTCAAGATCAACAATCGCTGGCTAATCGACGGCGCACTGGTGAACCCGATTCCGGTTTCAGTCTGCCGCGCCATGGGTGCGCGGATCGTCATCGCGGTCAATCTGAACTGGGACTTTTTCGGCAAAGGAACCGTCGTACCCGAACAAAATGCTTTTGAAGAAGAAGACCTTCCAGAAGCGGAAAACCAGCCGCCTGCCGGCAATGGTCGGGCCGCACATAGTTTATTGCGCCGACAATTTTTCGGTCAGGGCGGCGATGCACCAGGCATATCAAGCGTGATGATGGACTCCTTCAACATCATCCAGGACCGTATTGCCCGCTCAAGGCTGGCCGGTGACCCACCCGATATCATGGTGATGCCCGTTCTGGAAGAAATGGGGATGTTCGACTTCCACATGGCTGATAAAGCCATCGCCAGCGGCAAGCAGGCAACGGAAAAAGTTCTGGAAGACATCGAGCGAGCCGTCAGCCTGATGGCCGCCTGATTGATAGTCTCGCAATAAGTTTGTCTTAGCCAGTTGCGATATAATCCCGCATGGCCGCCGCTTCCAGCTCAGCCTCAGCAATCCTCAGACGCACAACGTCTCCAATCGAAATCACGCCAATAAGCTTGTCGTCTTCGACAACAGGCATGTGACGGAAACGTCCATCCGTCATTGCTGCCATGATCGTATGAATGGTATCGCTTTTCTGGCAGGAAATGACTTTCTTGGTCATACTTTGTGAAACCGGGGACTTGAGGATATCAGTGCCGGATTTCGCTATGGCGCGCACCAGGTCCCGTTCCGATACAATTCCTGCAATTCCATCGTTACCATCACTGACCACGATGCAGCCAATAGAGTGCTCACGGAGCGTCTTCGCAATTTCCAATAAAGAGGCTTCAGATTTTGCAGTGATAACCTGCCGACCCTTTTCACCAAGGATGGTTGCAACATTCATATGTGTTCTCCTCTCTGGTCCACAACGGGCAGACCCGGCCATGACAGCGTCTCACGGGCCGCGCGCTATACCGGGAGAGGCATGGTGAGCGCTCCCAAATGCCGCGCACCCAATCGTTGTCTGCAGCACAACGAGCCTGTTCAGACTCATCGGTGCATACATATAAATGTCATGATGTAGCGACACAGGGCCGGACGCAACAGGATTCAAGGCTCAGTGTTAAATAGGAACGTTCATCGACAATGCCTAAAATGTTTGATTAGCACCTTTTTTCGCGCCTCGATCAAAAGCGCCAAAAACAAACAAACCGCATAGAAAACCACCGATATGCGCCTCCCAGGCAATCCCTGTATTTGAGCCATCCATCTGAAATCCTCCAAGCCCGAAAAGCAGATTGAGCGCCGCCCAAACCCCCAAGAATATCAGAAACCTGCCATTGGTGAGCGTTTCCATTATTCCAGCAAGTGGCACCAGTTCAAGATTTTCCGGTAATGGCATGATTGAGCGGCTGGCACCGAACATGAAACGTATGGCACCCGCCATATGCCCGGATATGGCGGCGGATGCCCCAACAACAGGTATCAATTCGCCAAAATGCACGGCGAGATGGACCAGCACGCCGGAAATGCCGCATAGAGCCGAGAACATCAAGAAACGAATGCCGCCAATCCGCTTGGCGACCGCACTGCCAAACGCGAGCATCCAGATCGTGTTGATTGCCAGATGAGTCACATCGCCATGCACAAACATGTATGTGATAAAGCTGGTGACACTGCTCCATTCGCCACCTGGAATATCTGGCACCTGTCCGGAATACCGGGCCGGAATGAAGGCCAATGCCAGCAGCATCGATTGGCCAATCTCCGGCGGCAATGCAATGCGCACCACGTGCAGAACCACCAGCGCGAGGGCCGCCAGCACTACGCTTGTAGGAATATTGAATACCGGCTGCCTGCCATTCATCGCCAAACGTCCCCGTTCAAGTTTGTCCCTTCTGCCATATCCGGCCTCAGCCATGACCACAAGCTTGCGCTGTTAACCTTGTCACCGGCCTTTTCACTTTGCCCACCCGCCTTTTCTCTAAATTGGCATGAGACCTGCTGAACCATTTGTCCAAGCACCGCACTGGCGGGCCATGTGTCTCAGAACGGGACTGAACCGGCTTCAACCAGACCAGCGATGCTCAAATGGTAACAAGCGTCAATCAGAGGCATGTGGCATGAAGCACAAGTCGAGCAACGAACTCTTCGAGTATTGGAATTCCGTGAGGGACGGCCGTTTCGCGCCGAACCGGTTTGAGATCGAGCCTGTAAACCTTGCCGATGTCCTTCCCGACATCTTCATTCTCGAATGTCCCGATATATCAACCTACAGGTTCCGCCTCGCCGGCACCCGGATTTGCACCTCTCTGGGACATGAATTACGCGGTAATAATCTGCTCGATTACTGGAGCGGCGATGACAAGGAAGCGGTTCACAACCTCCTCCACAATGTCGCAAAGGACGGGGCCGGTGCCTTGATCGAATTTGAATGCTCCAATGCCGACAGGGAGCATGCGGTATTCGAGATGCTTGTTCTCCCGCTTGTTCATACAGGTGAGACCGTCAACAGGATGCTCGGCAGCCTCAGCGCAATCACCCGGCCTTACTGGACGGGCACGCTGGAGTTGCGTCAATTTAAACTCATGTCATTTGACCTCATCTGGCCTGAAATCCGTTCAACCCCACCAGAAGTGGCGGAGCAACCTGCTGTTCTGGCGGAAGCCCACGCCACATTACCGGGTGATGTCCGCCGGCGTTTCCGGGTGCTGGAAGGTGGCCTTTCACGGCGCTCCGACTAGCTTTTGATAAACCAGATACTCATCGCTGTGATGCTAAAGGTCGGTGTTGCCCTGCGCCGGCCTCAGGCTGTTTAGAGTTTCATTAACCGCAAATCACATAGCATCCACTCAAATGCGGGGCTTGTCCCGCGAAGCGGTCAGCCATGAGTGCAGCTGAAATTCCAGGAATGATGCCCAATAGCCAAGGGCAACCGATTGCCCTGCAAAGAGGCAAACGCGCACCAATGCGCCACACACCCAACACGGAGCCGGATTCGGCCAGGTCCCCGAGGGAGAGACGCCGGTTTCAACGCGTGAATGTTCCCTTGCTTGGCCGCTTCATGAGGGAGAACAAGCAGGAATATCCGTGCCAGATCGTCAATGTTTCGGCTGGCGGCTTGGCAGTTCGCGCACCGATCACCGGTGAAAAGGGCGAACGGATCGTGATTTATCTCGATACGCTGGGGCGCATCGAAGGCACCGTCGTACGCGAGAACCCGGACGGATTTGCACTGCAAATGAGTGCCTCCCTCTACCAGCGGGAGAAAATCGCAAATCAACTCACATGGCTGATAAACAAAGACCGTTTATCGATGATTGAAGATCGGCAGCACGACCGCATCATCCCAAAAAAGACAGCAATCAAGCTGACTACGGTCAATGGCGACTCGTATGAGTGCCAGATGATAGACGTCTCCCTGGGGGGAGCTGCCGTGTCTGTAGACCCCAGACCGGAGGTGGGAGAGTTGATAACGCTGGGCCTGACACCAGGACGTGTTGTGCGCCACAAAGATCACGGTATCAGCATCGAATTCCTTGAAATTCAGGATCCGGATACCCTTGAACGCCAGTTCGGTTGAACTTTTTTCACACCTGCTGCCATTTTTTTTGAGGCCGGTTCAAGATATCTCCCAGTACTCTATTTACATCAATTCCATTGCTTCCGGCGTTGCAACCGCATCGTGCGTTAAGGCGCCACATACGCCTTCCAAGGGTCATTTTTCCCACTAATCCGGGATTTATTCCGCCACATGTAGAGTGTTGGCTGAAGATATTTATTCGATAAAATTTTAGACAAAATAGATTATCTAAACTTATCTACAAATTTTATACTAATAATACTGAAATACATATCGAAACTATACTTGGTTATTACAAGTATCTCAAATCCTCTATGGGATATTCCCCCTCACAAACGAAACGGGGGGTTACAAATGAAACGGAATATTCTTGGAGCAGCTCTTCTCGCCTTGGGAATGGTTGTGGCAACAGCCGCCAACGCAGAAAATGCTGCATTGACGGTAGGGCAGAATGCAAGTTCGCCCTTTATGCGCATTTACGGGCGTTCACTTCCACCAATCGGACATGTCGGTTTCTGCCAGCAGAACCCGGCTGAATGCGAGCGAAGCGGTCCTAAACGCGTCAAGATGAAATTGACACTGAAGCGCAAGGCTGATTTGCGCACGGTCAATGATCTTGTCAATCGCATGATCCGGCCTGTCTCGGACATGAAGCTCTATGGCCGCATCGAGCACTGGACCTATCCAGCGGGCAAAGGCGACTGCGAAGATTATGTTTTGCTGAAACAACGTTTGCTCATTGAACGCGGTTGGCCGGCAAGTTCACTCCTCATCACTGTCGTGCGGGACGAAAACAACGAAGGGCACGCCATCCTGACGGCACGCACTTCAAAGGGTGAATATCTGCTCGATAACAAGCATTCGAAAATCATGACTTGGAATGACTCTCCCTACACCTTCGTGAAGCGGCAATCCGACCGTGATCCGAGGGTCTGGGTGTCCCTGACGCGACCTGGCCAGAGGCAGATTGAACGGACGGCTGTAACACGCACCAATCCGATCCAGGCGCCCACAGAAGAATAGACGCTTACCCACAGGCCCGGGACTCATCCCCCCATCCCCGACCACCGGGCCTACCTTTGAGCCGGCGTTCCCCGACGCCGGCTCATTTTTTTGGATTAAAATTGCCTCTCCAATCAAACGTCTTGGGGGGCAAATCCGGCGTTATATCGTGCACTGTTATCGACATAGTGCTGGGCAAGCGTTTTCAAATGCTCGGCATCTTCCTCGCTTACATCACGCACGACACGGCCAGGCGAGCCCATGACCAGAGAGTTATCGGGAATTTCCTTTCCCTCCGGTATCAACGAATGGGCGCCTATAATGCAGTTCTTGCCGATGCGGGATCCGTTCAGGACAGTGGCACCTATACCGATCAGCGTGTTGGGACCAATGGTGCACCCATGCAGCATGGCCAGATGTCCAACGGTGCACCCCTCCCCGATTATCATCGGGAACCCTTTATCGGTATGCAGGATGCAGCCGTCCTGGATATTTGTACGCGTGCCTATTTCAATCAGGTCATTGTCACCGCGCACCACTGCATTGAACCACACACTGGCATGATTCCCCATCTTGACCTTGCCGATAAGGATGGCGTTTGGCGCCACCCAGTAGTGTCCTTGTGGGGGAAGCTCCACCCGTATGCCATCAATTGTATAGAGGGTCATCCCGCGCTCCTTGCCGTCAGTCGCGCGGCACTTTTACACGAGCGGATGCAATTGAATAGACAAGCTTTGGGATGAAACGTGGAAGAGGGATCAGATCAGTGTCTGGATACGGAACATCATTTCCAGAAGGGCAACACCGGAGAAAAAACTCCAAATCGTCGAAATAAAAGTTGAAAGCGCCAGCCAGAACGGCGCACGCCCCTCGATTACTGCGCCTTTAATGGCATTGCGCATGACGATCACCGGGCCGGCGAGCACGCGGGCAAATACGCCCAGGATCGCCTGTCCGGTCTGATCCACTTGCAGTCCGAATTTCAGGGGGCGCCCCGTCACCAGTTTCCAGGCGCTGGTACACAGGCCAGCGGCGCAGAAACCGATAGCCGTGACATAGATATAGAACAGATACTCGGACATGCGGCCTCCCGCGCCGCCATTCCGGCGCGCGGCCACAGTGCCGCATGCAGGCCCTGGCCCGCATGGGAAATCTTATCAAAAGGTTAATGCCTGAACTGTGCTGGGACACACTCCGGATGGTTGGAAGCCGGTTTAGTCCTGCAAATCAAAATCGAGGATCGCCATCTGGAACTGGTATGACAATTCCCCCTCGTCGTCGTCGCGGAACATGACGCCTATAAATTCGTCACCGACATAAACTTCTGCTGAATCATCCTTGTTTGGGCGCTGACGCACCTCAATTGTGTCCAATCTGAACAGTTTGCGCAGGTATGATTCCAGACGCACGATTTCTTCGCGATTCACAATAACCTCCTCAAAAGGATTTCAACCTTGAATGGGGGATTCAGCCGTCAAATGCAACAGCACTATTCCTGAGCTGTATCAGATGTCTCTTCCAAAAGCTGGTTCATGGAACGCGCAGGCTCAGGACACCCGGCTTGGCCAACCACCTTGGCTGGAACTCCAGCGACAGTCATCATCTTCGGTACATCCTTCAGAACGACGCTACCCGCGGCCACCCGGGCACAATCGCCCACATTGATATTACCAAGTATCTTCGCCCCAGCCCCGATCATGACACCACGGCCGATCTTGGGATGCCGATCATCGGCCGATTTGCCGCTGCCGCCCAGCGTCACGCCATGCAGTATAGACGCGTCATCGCCAACCGTGGCCGTCTCTCCGATCACAACGCCTGTCGCATGGTCGATCATGATACCCCGGCCAATTTTTGCCGCCGGATGGATATCAACGCTGAAAATGCGCGAGGACTGGCTTTGCAGGTAATAGGCAAAGTCTGGCCGGCCATCATTCCAGAGCTGGTGCGCAAAACGATGGGTTTGCAAGGCATGGAACCCCTTGAAATACAAAAGCGGCTCAATCAGGCGGTTGCAGGCTGGATCCCGGTCAAAAACTGCCGCCAGATCGGCGCGAAAAGACTCAGTAAGTCCGGGCTCCTTGGCCACAAGCTCTTCAAACGCCTTATAGAGACGACCAGCCTCAATTTCGGTATGTGACAGCCGTTGCGCCAGGCGGTGGGCCATGGCCTGTTCAAACGAGTCCTGGTTAAGGACAGTAGAATAGACGAAACTGGCCAGAACCGGTTCTTTTGAACAGAGTTCTTCGGCTTCCTCGCGGAGGCGTATCCATGCCGGATCACAGGTCTTGATGTCGGGGGATGCGTTTGAGTGGCCCTGCGCCATTTTGAACTCCTGGTTACCAATGCTGTTCGTCGCGACAGGCGGAACGTCCGTGTCTTGCACAATAGAAAGAATGTCAACTGTGCTCATGTCAACGTTATGACGCAAACAGAATGAAATTTTACTGCCACGATCAGGTGCAAACGTGATACCGCTTCGCGCGACACATCACCAATACAAAGACATAGAGATGAGCGAACCCAATCACAAGTCAGGTGGCCATATTCGAACTGAGCTGGATGGTGCAATATTTTGGATAACCTTTGATAATCCATCTCGAATGAATGCTCTGAACACGGCAATGTGGGGTGCTCTTCCCGGCATTTTTGAGCAAGCGGAAGCAGACGCTTCTGTTCGTGTCGTGATGCTGCGCGGCGCGGACGACAGGGCTTTTAGCGCCGGAGCCGACATTTCCGAATTCGGAACGGCCCGCACCGGTGAAGCCTCGAAAACATACGATGAGCTCAATCATGCCGCCTTTGGTGCGGTTATGAACTGTTCCAAACCCACCATCGCCATGATCAAGGGCTACTGCATGGGCGGCGGACTGGAACTGGCTCTGTGTTGTGATCTGCGAATGGCGGCAGAAGGCGCAACATTCTCTATTCCCGCCGCCAAGCTTGGTATCGGGTACAATCCGCGATGGATCCGCCCTCTGCTTTCTGCCCTCAGTGCCTCGCAAGCCAAGGAAATTCTCTTTACAGGCCGTCGTTTCAGCGATGAAGAAGCGCTGAGCATGGGAATGATTTCCAGGCTCTGCACGGCAGACCGGCTGGAAGAGGAAACCCGCGCTCTCGCGGGCATGATTGCTGATAATGCACCACTTTCCCTGATCGCTGCAAAGCGTTGTATCGACGAGTTTTTACGCGCTCCAGAGAATCCCGATATGGACGCACTCGACAAGCTCGTTGATGATTGTTTCGAGAGCGAAGACTATGCCGAAGGCCGTATGGCTTTCACGGAAAAACGAAAGCCCGTATTTCGCGGAAAATAAAACTTCAGGGCCGTTTTTCTAAAAAAGACATAACGCCTTCCTTGTAACTCCTGTCGCCGACAGCCTTCATATGGTCACGGCCTTCAATCTCAAGCGCTTCAGCGGCGGGAATCAAATCAGCTAGATCGTGCGCCGAGCCGCCTATCACATCTTTTGTGCCAACAGCCACTAGCACCGGCGTATTGATCTTGCCGAGGTTCTCCGCCGTGATCTTGTCTCGAGACGCGCGGATGCACGCTGCCAATGCCAGCAAATCACTGCCCGTCGTCTCGGCAAACAGTCTGAACGTGCGCGCGGTTTCGTTCATCACGTCATCGATCGTAGGTGCTTCGAGCGCCGTAGCAATTGGACCTGAGCCTCCGACACCGCGCACCATGTTGATGCCAAGGCCAGCAAATATCGCGCTGCGCACCTTTTCCGGCTGACTCATGGTCAAAAAGGCAGTGATACGCGCACCCATGGAATACCCCATCACGTCGGCATGAGGGATTCCCAGATGCTCCAACAGACGCCCAGCATCCCCCGCCATTATCGGTGCCGCGTATTTCGCCTGATCGTACAGCTTCTCGCTCTTGCCATGGCCGCGATTATCGATGGCGATGACGCGGCGGCCAGCCTGCATCAATGTTCGGACCCAGCCCGTGTCTACCCAGTTGATCATGATGTTCGAGGCAAAGCCGTGGATCAACAGGATCGGATCTCCCTCGCCTTCGTCGATAAAGGCGATTTTCACGCCGTCTGATTCAAATGTCTGCATGTGACTTTCTGTCTCTTTTGGCTGCATCTGCAGTGCGCTTACAACTATCTTTTGAGCGGTGCAATCAGTATGCTCGCGCGCACATCGGGACGATAAAGAGAATCGAGGCGGCCCAATGGCTACCCCCACTGTACCCCACTTCTTAAATGATACCGGCGTTGCCCGGATTCGTATTGGCACCGGCGAGTTTCAATGCATGGGCGCAAGCCCGCCCCACGATCATCCTCATATATTTCTCGATATGGGGAGTGAGAAGGAAATCATCTGCCCGTACTGTTCTACGATTTACGAGCACGATGATACGCTCTCGCCTGGCGAAACAGACCCGCCAGGCTGCCACGCCAGCTCAACATCCTGACCAGGCCGGATGGCTGACAGTCTCACTGATGATCGGATCCTCATTGCCGGAGGTGGCATTGGCGGACTCTCAGCAGCAATTTCACTCGCCAATCACGGCATCTCAAGTCACGTACTGGAACGCTCAAGCACCTTTTCAACCGAGGGCGCGGGAATTCAGCTCGGACCCAATGCCACGCGAATTTTGAAAGAATGGGGTGTTCTCGAGCGCCTGCTACCAAATTCTGTTGTCTGCGAAGAAATCCTCATCGGCGATGGTTTGACCGGGGAACTTCTGACGAGGGTTCAGTTTGGAAAAATTGCAGAACAACGCTATGGCGGACCATTTCTTCTGGTACACCGCGCGGACCTGCATCAAGCCCTGCTCAATACAGCAAAAAAAAAGCCCGGCATCAAAATCGCTCTGGAATGCGAGGCCAGATCCTATGAGCAGTTTCCAGATAAGCTCATGCTCAAGACGATGACGGGTGACATGAAGGGGCGCGCACTCATAGCCGCCGACGGGCTTTGGTCAACCCTCAGGCAGCAAATCGACCGTGGGGCCGTTCTCAGCTTCGCAGGAAAAACCGCGTGGCGCACATTGGTGGACCCCGATCATTTGCCGGCAGAATTGCAAGGCCCCAGGACAGGTGTCTGGCTCTCCAGTAATGTCCACCTTGTGCACTACCCGGTACTCGGTGGTAAAAAAATTAACTTGGTTGCCGTTGTTGATGAACGCTGGGGCGGGAGAAGCGAAGGTTGGGCTCAGGAGGCCGACCCAAAATTACTACTGCCTGCTTTCGCAAAGTGGGACAAACGCATTGAGAATTTCGTGAATTACGGTACGACTTGGCGCAAATGGTCGCTGTTCCACCTGCCCCCGCTTCGCACCTGGACACAAGGCTCCGTAACATTACTCGGAGATGCCGCTCATCCCATGCTGCCGTTTCTCGCTCAAGGCGGTGCCATGGCAATCGAGGACGCATTTGTACTGGCCAGAGTATTGGCAGAGCATGACGATGACCCTTGGAGTGCCTTTCGCCATTTCGAGACTGCGCGTATCAAGCGCACCGCCCGTACCGCTTATGAGTCTCGCAAGATGGGCAACATCTATCATATGAGCGGCGTATTACGATTGGCGCGCAATTTCGTGATGCGTCGCAGCTCACCTCGATCTGTTCTGAAAAAACTCGATTGGCTCTACCAGAAAAATATCGAGGGATGAGTTCAGCGCCGGGCCGTGCTCGTTGCTGGTGCCGGTGGGGAATCAATCGCAATCTCCGTACGAACGACTGACCCTAGAGGAACCTCGGTTTGCAGCATGGCATTGCGCGAATAGCCTTCGCCCGTGAATTTCAGCCGCACGCGGCGCTCCGGTGACGGGCCGCCGCCGGTCTGGACCAGTATATCGTGATAGGCATTGGTCATCACACTATCGATCTCAACCGGTGGTTTGACGCGCACAGTCCTCGAAATTACCCGATATCCATGGCTGAACGACTGGAAGACCGCCATTGAACAGCCAGTGCGGGTGCACCAGTCCTTGCCCTGAAACAGAACAACAGCCTCACGAACGCCATCCCCGTTCAAATCAGCCCCAACGAGCTTGTAAGGACCCTTGGCCCGTTTTTTTGACAGGCGGTAATTCTCAATCGTCCGACGCACCTGCAGCTCATCAAGAGGTCCCAGAATCGAGGCCTGGGCTCCCGCCCCGGTATTCGGTGCGCTGCCAAGTTGTACGGGTGCAGGTCCTGAAGTTGCAATTCCGGCAGACGGAGTTCCACGACTGCCGCTTCCGCCACCGCAGCCGCTGACTAGAAACACAAGCAAAATGCTAGCTACGACCAGACGGGATTTGGCTGGTCTGAATTTGTTAGAGCGACCACTCATAGCCTGAACCATCTCCCTGCCTTATGTTTGGATTCCATTCTGGATGGCTTTTCCAGAACAGGGTGCGTCTACGATATAGTCGCCTGGAAAAAATATCGATGTGGTTCTGTGTTGCAGCTGATGGTGGATACACCGATGACATTGAAAGCTCACGGGCAGCAGCTCACTTGCGCTGCTTACCCAAACCCATCTTCTTGGCAAGCGCGGAACGTGAGGCCGCATAATTAGGCGCGACCATCGGGTAATCAAATGGCAAACCCCATTTCTCGCGATATTCTTCCGGTGACAAACCATAATGCGTGCGAATATGCCGTTTCAACGACTTGAAGCTCTTCCCGTCATCAAGGCAGATGATGTAATCCGGCGTCACTGACTTCTTGATCGGCACCGCCGGTGTCAAATCAGGCTTAGGTGGATTGATGGACTTGCCGGATGCAATTATCAGCGCTTCACCGACTGTGTTTATGATAGCGGGTAACTCTGAAGCCACGACAGTATTATTGCTTACATAGGCAGCCACGATATCGGCTGTTAATGCAATCAAAGCATTGGTGTCAGTGGTTTCAGTGGTTTCAGTCATCTTCGGGGCGCTTTCCTTAACAAACTGGCCAAGTCGATATTCGTGCATTTAGCATGATCACCAAGCAATATCACTCGGGTAGAAATTGGAACCACCACCTCAAGCTCATTTGACAGTAATACGCCCATGCAGACACTTGACCTACAATGGTGTTGAGCAACAATGCCGCCTGAATGATACGGCTCACAATGTCAGGATTTGGACTCTATCATTTCCTGGTCGAGATCGCTAATCGGGAAATCCATGACATTGTCCTGTTGGCACTTTTCCCAGCCAACCCCGGCGGGTTCACCATCACCGCCCAAGCCATCATTTTCGAGAATGAAATTGATGGGTTCTACCCAGTCCGAGCAAAGATCTGCCTGTAGCAACTGGTCAGTTTTGGTGAACCAGGGCTGGGACAGCACCCGCCCAACCCGTGTGCTCAGGTCCGCCGACAATAAAAGATATTTAGGTGTTTCAGAGTTCCCGGTGGCCAACTGGAATTCCCTGATCTCCTGATGCGGGTGGGATGACGTTTCATAGATTTCCTGATGATCAAGCACCGATTCCACATGCATCGTGTGGTCATTGTCCTCGATATTCCGCTCCGTCCACTCTGATTCCGGCAGCCCCTTTGCCCACCGCAGCGCCTTGCTCGTTGCGCTGTTGCGGTTCAAAGCCTGCACCTCAATTGTGGTTGATTGGAAAACCGGCCGCACCAAACGCACTGTATAAACTTTGTTCACTGCTCCTACCTCGCAAATAACTAATCCCGGATGTTTGTTTAGCGCTGGCTGACATCAGCGGACCGGAGTGGATTGTTATTTCTTGACGTTCTTAAACCCTCGTTTAGCGATGTAATCCACAATACGAGATGATAGAGGATGAAAGTCTGAGGCGACTTGAACAGAATTTCACTTAGCTGCTATTCTCATGGAAGGGACCCTCAAGCAGCGCTGTTTATTATATATTAATCAGGCACATATCAAAAATGAAACAAAAGCGCTTTAAAGGCGAAAAATTTGAAATCGCCTTCATTTGGGGGGATAGGCTAACTTTCCCACAACATACCCACGATGAGTACGTGCTAAGTTGCAATCTTTCCGGAGACGAAAAACTGACACTTGATGGCCGCGATCTAGAAGCGGCTGAGAACTGCACAACACTCTACAATCCGGGTCAGGTCCAGGGAGGCGATGGAACAGATTGCTTGATCAGTCTCTACCTGGAGCCTCATTTCTTCGAGAGCGAACTGCAATCAAATATAAATGCTGCATTCGATACGCCCATTGTAAATGACAATGAACTTCGCAGATCATTTTCATCTCTTATCAGCTTCACCCTTGATGAAAGTCAGGATTCTGAAGCAGAAGAGATGGTTTTCAATGTACTTGAACTTGCAATATCCAGATACATGGTATTAACAAACGAAGTTATTGTTGATACTAGCGATTGGCGCATTAAAAAAATCAAAAATTTACTACTGGATGATTTATCCAGAACTCCAAGCCTGAATGAATTAGCAGAAAGGGTAGGCCTGAATAAGCTTACGCTTCTGCGCATGTTTTCAAATGCGACGGGGGTTCCCCCTATCACCTGGCAGCGCCACCGAAGGGTGGCCAGGGCCCGTGAATTACTCAATCAAGGGGTGTCGGCAGCACAAACAGCATGCGAAATGGGATTTTCCGATCAGGCTCACTTGACCCGACAATTCAGCTCTGCCTACGGAATTAGTCCCGCAAGGTTTGCTCAACGATAATTCTATTCAAGAAGGCCAGTCACAATCACTTCTTAGTCACCACAATAAATGTGGGCCCAAGCGCCCAAGAAAAATGGTGATTATCAAAGGGGGTTGTCGATGGAAACCGTTGAACAATGCATCCGTGAGCACCTTTCATCTCAACCAAATCAATTAACAAAATTCCTGTCCGAGGAGTTCTGCAAAAGTGATATTGCCGTAATTGAAGAGTTGCTTCCGCTCCATTTGAAGGACGCTCTTCATCACGAAGCCAACGAATTGCTGGAAGCTTCTGCACGGCGCAGAGATCTGATGCTGGATGCCACCGGCGGAACGCCACGTGCCTATGCGAGCGTCGATAGAGACACAATATTCAAGACTGGTAACATCATTAAAACGGTCTTCGAGTCGGAAGCCGTGAGGCAATATCTTTCGCGAATTGCCGGTGAGACATTGCACAAGGTGCCCTACCAGGCAGAGGAATACATCATCAATTCACAAGAGAAATCTGGCGATACGCATGGCTGGCATTGGGATGATTACACATTTGCCCTGATATGGGTTGTACAGGCGCCCGACCATTTGAACGGTGGCAGAGTTGAGTATGTGGCTGCCACTGAATGGGACAAGAAGAACCCTCGCAAAGCACTGTGCGATGTGCTTGCCAGCCGTGAGGTGAGAAGCCGGTATATTAATAGTGGCTCCTGCTACCTGATGCGGGCAAATACCACCCTTCATCGCGTGGCGCCGTTAATGGGCAATACGCGCCGCACTGTGATCGTCTTCACCTATGCCTCTGAAGCGGATCTCACCGATCCGAATATTTCCCACGAGACCATGGAACAAATTTACGCGGACGAATTACAGGCTGCGTAAAATTGAGGTCGCGCCTGTTAAACTGGTAGATTTTGCTCGTGAGATAACGGCGATAAAGCATGACAGAAGCTTTGCTACTCTTCGCACTCACTGAACTCGTCCTCAGTCTCTCACCGGGACCTGCGGTCCTGATTGTTATGTCACAGTCCCTAAGCGGCGGTAGCCGTTCAGGCATCGCTGCGGCATCGGGGGTCGCACTGGTCAACGTTTTCTATTTCATTTTATCAGCGATCGGTCTTGGCGCAGCGCTGGTTGCTGCTCCAACCCTGTTTCTGGTCATAAAGTATGCTGGTGCTGTCTACCTGTGCTGGACCGCATACGAGATTGTCCGTGGCATGATGTACGCCAGCGGGGACGATCAAAAGACCCCGGAGTTTGGCAGGACAACAGGCTCCTTGTTCACCAGCATGTGGCGGGGGATCCTCATCCAGGCTTCAAGCGTGAAAAATATCATCATCTTCGTTTCGATCATTCCGCAATTCATCGATCCGGCAAAAGATACCCTGAGCCAGTTTATCGCACTCTGCTTTGTATCTTTCATCGTGGAGTTTCCGGTACTGGTCGGATATGCGTTCGTTACTGCGCAACTGACAACCATGGTGAAATCAGGCAAAACCGTCAAATATCTGGATGGATTGTCAGCAGCCTTGTTAATTGGCATAGCCGGAAGCGTCGCCTTCACTTCCTGATGCGGCATCCGAGGCTGTGATCTCCCTGTCAACTCCGTCTCGCTCGACTTACAAGCTTTCATACGTGCATCTTCTTGGCCGTGATGAAGCTAGCGATCCACTCTGCCCTCTTAAACTTTCACAGGACATGTTGCCGCACACATCGCATCCAGTCGTCATTGGCAGAGATGACGCGACTCGAATCTGTACAGGTCATCCTTCCGCTTTTTGAGGCCCCAAATTCCAGATGATAAGAGTTTGCAATATATGAGTAATTTATTCTCTCTTATGAATGCGAGAAAGAAATTATATTCACCTTGAGGGCTGAGCCAGATATGGATCAGGTTAGGACCTGCTGATTGAAATGACGCTGAATTCAAACAGATTAGACTTTTTCACTAGCATCAATCCGTCTGTGTTCCACTATAGCGTCAACGGAATTGGCAGCATCAGGAAGCGGCATGTCCGTGTCAGGTCTCACAGATTCAATTGGTGATCTCAATGCTGTTGCGCTTGGCGCATTTTGTATTGGCATCCTGTTCGGCGCCGCTGCGCAGCGCTCCCGATTTTGTCTCCGCTCTGCCGTTATCACCTTTGCCCGAGGTACTTTTAACGAGCGCTTACCTGTATGGCTGCTGACATTTTCCGCAGCAGTTGCCGTCACCCAACTCTTTATCCTGACCGATTTTCTTGTGGTAGATGAGGCGCGGCAGCTTGCATCACGCGGCTCTCTTTCAGGGGCGATTATCGGCGGGGCCATGTTCGGGACTGGCATGATCCTGGCACGTGGCTGTGCCAGCCGGTTACTGGTGCTGTCGGCGAACGGAAATTTACGTGCACTTCTTTCGGGCCTCCTGTTTGCAGTGACGGCACAGGCCGCACTCCGGGGAGTGCTTTCCCCGGCACGAAACTGGTTGGCTGGCCTCTGGACGATCGAGGGTGGCACAGGGCGAGACCTGCTCGCCACCTTCGGTTTTGACAATTGGGTGGGCCTTTTATTCGGCCTTGTCTGGGTGGCAGCGGCCATCTTTTTTGGACACCGCGCCAATGTTAAAATCTGGGGCTGGGTCGGTGGCACCCTCTGTGGTCTGTCAGTCGCCCTCGGCTGGATGTTCACTTACCAGATGTCTTCCAGGAGTTTCGATGTGGTGCCGGTCGAAAGCCTTACCTTTGCCGGTCCCTCGGCGGACATGCTGATGCTGTTTCTCTCCCCGCCAAGTAAAACATTCGATTTCGATATCGGTCTACTTCTTGGAGTGTTCACCGGGTCTTTCCTGGCGGCTCTTCTTGCTCGCGAATTGAAGCTGGAAGGATTCCAGGGCGGTTCGGCGATGCGACGTTACCTCGCGGGTGCCGCACTGATGGGGTTCGGGGCCATGCTGGCGGGCGGGTGCGCCGTCGGTGCCGGGGTAACGGGCAGTTCGGTATTTGCACTCACGGCATGGATGACATTGTGTGCCATGTGGGCAGCTGCTGCTTTTACCGACTGGGTGATAGACAGGCGTGCGAATACAGCGCCGGAATAGCCGAGTCTATTCGCTCTCCCTGCCAATAAGCATATGCCAGGCCTCGCTGGCGCTTCCCGTCATCAGCCAGTGAAGCCCGTATACGGCCCCGATGAATATTGAGGCCAACGCAATAATTGGCGACATGGCAAGTGTCGATACACCGGAAATGCCCTGGCCAACCGTGCACCCAAGGGCTGTCACACCTCCGGCGCCCATGGCAGCCGCGCCAAGCAGATGACGGCGCATGTCCTGAACATCGTCGAAAGCTTCCCACCGGATTTCATCCCGCATAACCGCCACAATGGCGGCGCCGCCAATTGTCCCGACGACGACAGCAATTGAAAATGTCATCGCTGAACCAGTGAAGGCAATCAGCCAAACGATCGTGTCACCAAGCGGCAGAACATATGTGAGGGATTGCACGCGGATAGGGTCGAACGGGTCAGCGCCATATGTGCCGGTGATAAAAAAGCCCGCCGCAACTGCGATTCCGATGCTTATGCCAGCGATGATATCGCGGCTGCTACGCCGAAAGGCACCGTCATTGAAGCAGTAGACCATCAAGCCTCCGGCGACAGCCAATCCGGTCGGGAGCCAGAGCATCGCAATTGGCAAGCCCGTGAAACCTGAAATCACATGCGGGATACCCTGCCCTCCAATGGCGGAGAGATCGAGTATCATGCTGTCAATCAAATTGACCTTGAACAGGGATGTCAGCCCCCGTGCCGTCATATAGCCGGACAGACCGAGAACTAGAAAATTCACGAACGATTTGAGGTCACCACCTGCCATACGAATCAGCACGCCATATCCGCAAGTGCCGACCATCGACATTCCAAGCCCGAAAAGGAGTCCACCGGATATGGCACCGATAACACCGAACTGAGATTGCAGGTAGAAGACTTCTTCAACGCGCGCGATACCTGCGTGATGCATCATCTGGACACAGATCATGGCAACAGCAATCGCAAGTGCCCAGGACTTGATGCGCAAGGACTTGCCGGCCAGCACCAGGTCTTCAACGGCACCAAATGTACAAAATCGCGCTGCCCGGGCGGTCGCACCCATAACCGCGCCGAGCAGGAGCCCGCACAGGATCAGAATGGTGGGTGTCGACAGAGCGCCCATACGCAACCTGTTCCGCGCTCGTGAGGGGTGATGTTCAATCAACCATCAGGAGCATTCAGCCGTGTCTTTACAATAGAGGTCATACAGAACCGCGATCACCTTGCGAGCTTCGTCGCTCGCAAGCGAATAGTAGATGGTTTTACCCTCGCGCCGTGTTGTGACCAGACGGTCAGCGCGTAGCCGGGCGAGTTGCTGTGAAACGGTTGGCTGTCTCATCTCCAGAAACGCCTCCAGTTCGCTGACAGATTTCTCACCCTCCACCAGCATGCAGAGGATCATGAGCCGAGCTTCATGGGCCAAACCACGTAGCAGATCACACGCCGATTTGGCGCTTTCCGCCATGGAAGTGTAGTCTGATGCATCCATCACCGCAGCTGAATTAGCCATGATCTATCCCTTATTCCTCTGCAATTCACTGGCGTGGACACCCCGTTCAAGGAGCGTCTCCCTGGCTTCGTCACCTCGATCTCTTTCGGGAAGCTTCTTAATCAATTGCTGTAAGAGACCCCAGAAGAAATCCTCTCCCGGATAGCCTTTTATGCGGCCAATCTCCTTGCCTTCATCCACCAGCACGAAAGTCGGTGTGAACATGAGCCCCCTGATAAATTCGAGCTCCCGGGGGAGTGGATCATGAATATCAAGACGCCTGAGTGGCACCTGCCGTCCTTCAGGTGTCTTTTCATAAACCAGCCCGACCTCAGCCTCCCAAGCTTCACACCACTCACATGCATGCTGATCGAACATGATCAACTCGGCAGCATAACCTGCTCCTGGGAAGTGCAGGAATACCGCAAGCGCCAAAATGAATCGAATTCGTCTCATGAGTTGATCATATATTGAATCTTACATATTACACATCATGAATATGTGATCATTGAACTGGGAGCGCCACTTTGAATTTCGAGATCGGCCTTGGTGCTGCATTTATCGGAGGATTGCTGTCGTTCGCCTCGCCATGCGTGCTGCCGCTGGTGCCCCCCTATCTTTGTTACCTGGCCGGTGTGAGCATTGATCAACTTAAGGGCGATGAGCCGATACCTGGTTCCGGGCGGCGTGTAATGATAACCGCCCTGGCTTTCGTCATCGGGTTCTCGATAATTTTTGTTTCATTCGGTGCCAGCGCGACGGCACTGGGTCAGCTCGTTCAGGATTATCTTGAATGGCTGTCTATCGCTGCCGGCATCGCCATCATCATTATGGGCCTGCATTTTCTGGGAGTGTTCCGCATCGCATTGCTGTATCGCGAAGCGCATATCGAAGTGGAACAAAAGCCCGCGGGCCTGCTCGGGGCCTTTGTCATGGGACTGGCCTTCGCATTTGGCTGGACGCCCTGTGTCGGACCTGTGCTGGCGGCAATCCTGGTCACAGCAGGCGGGCAGGACTCTGTTGCCCAGGGCGTGCAGTTGCTTTCCGCCTACTCACTGGGTCTCGGCGTTCCCTTTCTGATCGCCGCCGCCTTCGCCAAACCATTCATGATTTTCATGGCTCGATTTCGTCAGCATATGGGCAAGATCGAAAAAGTGATGGGCGTATTGCTGGTGGGAACAGGACTGCTGTTCCTGACAGGGGGAATGAACAAAATCGCCTTTCTGATGCTTGAATATCTTCCTGCACTAGGGCGCGTTGGCTGATATTCTCAGCATCAAACCCTTACATCAAAAGAACTTATTCATATATTCGCATATGACTATTGATTTTACGGTTTGTGTCTGGCAACCTTGTAACCATCACACGCCAGATCAGCCAAGTTGGCACACGCTGATCTGAGACGGGTCTCTGGGAGGGACACTGGAATGATGAAAGCAAACAGCCTCATCGCGGGCTGCGCCGCGGCGCTTATGACCGTCATGGCGGGTTCCGCTCTCGCTGAAGCGACAAAACCCGACATGGTGAAGATCGACGACAACAAGGTGAAGTCGTCGCTCACGGGCATTAAGGGCAATGCGGCCGATGGCAAAAAATGGTTTGCCAACCGCAAGCTTGGAAATTGCCTGGCCTGTCACTCCAACAAGGATATGACGAGCAAGCCTTTCCATGGCGAGATTGGCCCGCCCATTGATGGCGTGGCTGATCGTCACTCGGAACAAGAGTTGCGCGCTATCCTGGTTGATTCCAAGACCGTACTGGGCAAGGAAACGATCATGCCCGGCTTTTACAAGATCAAAACCGGCGCAAGACCAGCCAAAAAATTCAAGGGGAAGACGATCCTGAGCGGTCAGCAGGTCGAGGACATTATCGCCTATCTACTGACGCTCAAAGAGTGAGGACTCGAGATATGAAATTCTACACCAGACGAGAATCGCTCGTTCTAGGCGGGGCTGCGGTTGCCGCGCTTACCCTGCCCGGAGTTGCGGCTTTTGCAAAAAGCGAAGACGCACAGGCGACCATGGCCAAATTCACCGGCGGTAAAACGGCCAGTGAAGGCAAAATCGAATTAAAAATGCCTGAGATCGCGGAAAACGGGAACACGGTTCCTCTGACCATCTCGGTCGACAGCCCGATGACGAAGGATGATTACGTCAAGCGCGTGATCGTGATTTCGGAAGGCAATCCGCGCCCCGAGGTCGCGACCTTCAACTTCACGCCCAGAAGTGGCATCGCGGAGGCCTCGACGCGTATGAGGCTGGCGAAAACGCAGAATGTCGTTGCGGTCGCCGAGATGTCAGATGGTTCATTCCGGATGGTGAAGCGCCAGGTGAAAGTCACCATCGGCGGTTGTGGCGGCTGATTGGTTTTTAGGAGCATAGAATAATGGCAGGTAAACCCAAACCGCGCGTCAAAGCGCCGAAGACCGCCAGCAAGGGCGAGGTCGTCAATATCAAGACGCTGATCTCGCACAAGATGGAAACCGGCTTGCGCAAGAACAAGAAGACCGGCGAAAAAATCCCGCGGAACATCATCAATAAATTCGTCGCCAAATTTGATGGCGAGGAGGTGTTTTCCGTCGATATCGATCCGGCGATCTCGGCCAACCCCTATTTCCAATTCTCGATGAAAGCCGAGAAAAGCGGGGAGTTCGAGTTCGCATGGATCAGCGACAATGGTGACACCTATTCAAAGAAGTCAAAACTTACAGTGAAATAATTGGGTGATGAGCCGGCAAATCAGGCTCTCAATCCAAGGTAGCGAGGGACGCACAATGAAGGGAAGTTTCAAGCTGGGCCTGTTGGTCACAATCGCAGCCGGCAGCACCATCATGATGGGCGTTGCCAATTCTCAGGACTCGCTGCCAGCAGGCGTGACCAGCATTAAGGTTGCGACTCCTTACAAGGGTTCTCCGCTGGATGAGATCATTTCAGGCTGGCATTTCCGCGCATCGGAAACCCAGTCGTTACAGCAGGATGATTTTGACAATCCCGGTTATCTCTGGGTGGACAAGGGTGAATCTCTTTGGAACACGGTTGATGGCGAGGCCGGAAAATCATGCGCCAGTTGCCACAATGAAGCTGCCAAATCCATGAAAGGTGTTGGTGCCGAGATGCCCAAATGGGATGCCAAGCTGAAGCGTCCACTGACCATGGAACAGCGCATCAATTCCTGTCGTACAAATAACATGAAGGCGAAGGCATGGAAGTGGGAAGCCGACCAGATGCTCTCCATGACCGCTTTTGTTCGCAACCAGTCGCGCGGCATGCCTGTCAATGTCCAGGTGGACGGACCCATGAAAGCGTGGGCTGAAAAGGGCAAAGAGGTTTATTACACCCGCGTTGGTCAACTCGACATGTCCTGTGCCAACTGCCACGAAGCCAATTATGGCAAACATATCAGGGCCGACCATTTGAGCCAGGGACAATCCAACGGATTCCCAACCTATCGGCTGAAATGGCAGAAACTCGGTTCCCTGCACCGCCGCTTCAAAGGGTGCATGAAGAACATCCGGGCGGTCCCCTACAAGCGCGGCTCTGACGAGTTTGTTGCCATGGAAATTTATCTCGCACATCGCGGCAAGGGTTTGCAGGTCGAAACCCCGGCAGTACGGAACTAGCCGCACTAAAAACAGGTTTGCAAGGTGGTGCGGGTGACAGGGTAATTGTCACCCCTCCCCCGCCTTGTCCCTCTGCAACCGGCACCATCACGCCAGAATGATCAGGGGAATGGTGAATGATTTCTCGTCGTGAATTCATGCAGGTCGTTGCTGCCACGGGCACGTTGTTTGGCTCGTCAGTGCCGTGGGCCAAACTTTCCGCCCAGCAGAAAATCACCCAAGGGGATTTGCTGGATTTCAAACCGTTCGGCAATGTCACCCTTGCCCATCTGACGGACATCCATGCTCAGTTGAAACCGGTCTGGTTTCGTGAGCCTTCGGTCAATCTTGGAGTCGGCAATGCAGAGGGCAAACCGCCTCACATTACCGGCAGTGATTTTCTGAAATTCTACAATATCGCATCCGGATCGCCCGAAGCCTACGCCTTGTCCTCTGAGGCCTTCGTGGGGCTGGCGCAGCAATATGGCCGCATGGGCGGCATAGATCGCATTGCCACGGTGCTCAAGCACATCCGCTCAGAGCGCGGGGATAACACGCTTTTTCTCGATGGTGGTGACACCTGGCATGGTAGCTACACCGCTCTGATGACAAAGGGCGCGGACATGGTCGAGGTCATGAACGCGTTGAAACCCGATGCCATGACCGGCCATTGGGAATTCACACTTGGCGCTGATCGCGTGAAGGAGATCGTGAACGATCTTCCCTTCGCCTTTCTCGGCTCTAATATTTTCGACAATGAATGGCAGGAACCGGCTTTTGACGCAGTGAAAATGTTTGAACGTGGCGGTGTAAAAATCGCCGTCATCGGTCAGGCCTTCCCCTACACGCCGATCGCCAATCCGCGCTGGATGATGCCCAACTGGTCGTTTGGAATTCGCGAGGAAGAGATTGCCAAGCATGTCTCCGCAGCGCGCAGCAAGGGGGCGGAGCTCGTGATCCTGTTGTCTCACAACGGGTTCGACGTAGACCGCAAGCTTGCCTCCCAGGTCAAGGGAATCGACGTGATCCTGTGCGGTCACACCCATGATGCCCTGCCCGTTCCGCTCATAGTCGGCAACACGCTTCTGGTGGCGTCAGGCTCCAGTGGAAAATTCATATCCCGACTGGATCTCGATGTGAGCGGTGGAAAACTCAAGGATTTCCGTTTCCGTCTTATCCCAATTTTCGCGGATGTCATCACACCGGACAGGGAAATCACTGCGCTCGTCGACAAGGTGCGCAAACCCTATCAGGGTGAACTTAAGCGTGTAGTCGGGCGCACGGATAGCCTGCTTTACCGCCGCGGTAACTTCAACGGCACCATAGATGACCTGATGTGCCAGGCCTTGATTGAGGTGCGCGATGCGGAGATTGCCCTCTCTCCGGGTTTCCGTTGGGGGCCATCGCTTTTACCGGGACAGGAGATCACGGGAGAAGATCTCTATAACAGTTGCGCCATGACCTATCCGGCGGCCTACCGCACGAAAATGACCGGAAAATTCCTGAAAGAAGTTTTAGAAGACGTCGCCGACAATCTCTTCAACCCGGACCCCTATTATCAGCAGGGCGGTGACATGGTTCGCGCTGGTGGTCTTGGTTACACCATTGATCCAAAGAAGCCCATCGGACAGCGAATATCCGGTATGACCCTGCTCAAGGACGGGTCAACGGTCGATCCCTCACGTGAATATGTGGTTGCCGGCTGGGCAAGCATCAACCAGGAAACCGAGGGGCCGCCAATCTGGGAGGTCGTCGAGACCTACCTGAAGACGAATACACCCGTCCGCATCAAGCCAAACGATGCCGTAAAGGTTGTTGGGGTCTAGCCAACATGTCGCATTTAATATATTCATATATGCGAATATAATATATTGACCTACGGGAAGACGGCGAAGGCTATGGTGCAATCGACAAACAACAGCTCAGTATCTCGGCGGGACCTTCTGAAGGCAGCAGCCGCGAGTGGCGGCGCACTGGCAGCGGGATCTATATCAGTTTCGGCCGCGGCTGAAAGCAACAAGGAGAACCTCCCCCCCAATGTTGCTGACTGGTCAACGTCACTTGGTGAGGGGGTTGATACCAATCCTTATGGTAAACCCTCAGAGTTTGAAAAAGATGTGGTCAGGCGAAGTGTCCGTTGGCTGACGGCCTCGACTGAAAGTTCCGTCAACTTCACACCGCTGCACGAGCTGGATGGCATCATCACGCCGAACGGGTTGTGCTTTGAACGCCACCATTCGGGCGTGGCGGAAGTTAATCCGACCGATCACCGTCTGATGATCAATGGACTTGTTGAGAAACCGCTGATCTTCACGATGGAAGACATCATGCGCTTTCCCAGGACAAACAAGATTTTCTTTCTCGAATGCGCGGCCAACTCCGGCATGGAATGGCGTGGAGCGCAATTAAACGGCTGCCAGTTTACGCAGGGAATGATCCATTGCGTTCAATATACCGGCGTGCGGCTGAAATATATTCTTGAAGAGGCGGGCCTGAAAACCAATGCCAAGTGGCTCATGCCGGAAGGAGGCGACTCTGCTGGCATGAACCGCTCGGTACCTCTTGCCAAAGCGCTCGATGACTGCCTGCTCGCCTTCAAAATGAACGGCGAGGCTCTTCGTCCGGAACAAGGCTACCCTCTCCGTCTCGTCGTGCCGGGATGGGAAGGCAACATGTGGGTTAAGTGGCTACGCCGCATCGAGGTTGGCGACATGCCATGGCATACCCGCGAGGAAACATCCAAATACACCGATCTCATGGAGAACGGAAAATCGCGGCGCTTCACATGGGTGATGGACTGCAAGTCCGTGATCACCAACCCAAGCCCACAGGCTCCGATAAACCACGGTAAGGGTCATACGGTTCTCACCGGTCTCGCCTGGTCGGGACAAGGCACTGTTGATCGTGTCGACATCACACTTGATGGGGGGAAGAATTGGCACGCAGCGCGCATTGACGGACCACGCCTGCCAAAGGCGCTGCACCGTTTCTATTACGAATTCGATTGGGACGGCTCACCACTGCTTTTGCAATCGCGCGCCGTTGATTCAACAGGCTATGTACAGCCGACAAAGGATGAGCTCCGAACCGTCCGTGGCACCAATTCGATCTACCATAACAACGGTATCCAAACCTGGCATGTCCTGAAAAACGGCGAGGTTGAGAATGTCGAGATTTCTTAAACTCGCGGTCGCCATTTTGACGTGTAGCGTGTGGGCTTTCCCGGCAGATGCAGGCAAGTTCTCTCTTGGGCGCAAAGCGACAACCGAGGAAGTGAAGGCGTGGGACATCGATGTGCGTCCAGATGGGCAGGGCCTGCCGGAAGGCAATGGCTCTGTTTCTGAAGGCGAAGAACTGTTTCAGGAACGCTGTGCCGCATGCCACGGTGAATTTGGCGAAGGAATTGACCGCTGGCCCGTGCTTGCAGGGGGGCAGGATTCGCTGAAATCAGAACGGCCAGAGAAAACCATTGGATCTTACTGGCCCTACCTGTCGACGGCTTACGATTACATATACCGAGCCATGCCTTTTGGTGACGCACAGTCACTAAGCACCGATGAGACATATGCGATCCTCGCCTACCTGCTTCATATGAACGACCTGGTGGATGAGAAATTCGAGCTGAACAAATCCAACTTCACCTCAATTCGACTGCCCAACGAGAAAAATTTTGTCGATGATCCGAGGCCCGATACACCCAGACCATCCATCGCGAAATTATGCATGAAGAATTGCAAGGCCGAGGCAAAGATCACCAAGCGGGCCAGAATTATTGATGTCACTCCGACGGACAAGAAAAACCCGACCGCCGGGATTGATTGATTTTGTCCACTGGCAAGCTGGTTGAAGCTAGTGTGTCTCTTCGGTTGACAATAAAACCGAGCAAGGGAGGACCAGTCATGATTGATCGCCGAACATTCAATACAACCGGATTGGCTGCAGCTGGCCTGGCTCTCGCACCGGGTGCTGTTGGAGCTGCTGCGAAGCTTGAGATGAACGAGGATGGTCTTCATGTACAGCCATGGTTCCTGGAATCATTTCTGGATTTGCGCGACGACCACGCCGAAGCCGCTGCCGCAGGCAAACGTCTCGTTGTCTTGTGGGAGCAACGCGGCTGTCCTTATTGCCGGGAGTTGCACAAGGTCAATTTCCAGAAAAAGCAGATCGTCACGTTTTTGAATTCGAAATATTCCGTCCTGCAGCTCAACCTGTGGGGATCGCGCAAGGTCACGGATTTCGATGGCAAGGAACTGGAAGAGCGCCAGCTGGCACGCAAATGGGCGGTGAATTTTACGCCGACGACCATTTTCTTTGCCAAGGATGTTCCTGAAGGAAAAACAGGACGCGATGCTGAAGTCGCCCGGATGCCGGGTTACTTCAAGCCGTTTCATTTCCTCTCAATGTTCGAATTTGTCGAGCAGGAGGCATATGAAAACCAGGGATTCCAGCGCTACCTCCAGGACAAGTTCAAAGATCTTGATGCCAAGGGCATCAAGCCCAAAGTCTGGTAAGGGTCCGGCATGAAACAGCAGTTGTTGAAAGCAATTTTTATATGGGTTTGCTTGGCGTTCGCGTCGGTGGCCAGTGCAAAGACCACGAATATTGAACTGAATATCGGGGGCAAGGTCGCGCTTGGGGACCTGGTCATACCGGAAGGTGCATCCCTCAAGGGCGGTGTGTTGCTCATCACGCACGGTACACTGGCGCATAAGGACATGGAGCTGATTGAATCGCTGCAAGCGGCCTTGGCCGAACGCGGTGTGACAACGCTCGCGCACTCATTGACTTTCAACCAGGACCGGCGCACGGGCATGTATGATTGCAAGCGCCCGCACAAGCATGCCCATGAAGATGCGGTCGACGAAATCGGCGCCTGGGTCCAATGGCTGAAGCAACAAGGTGCTGGGAAAATCTCACAGCTCGGCCATAGCCGTGGCGGCAATCAGGTCGCATGGTTTGCAGCTCGCAAGGGCGGTGTCGAAAAAGTTGTTTTACTTGCGCCCGCTCTTGGTCTCTTAGGCCGAACGGCCGCCTCAATTCTCAAGCGGCGGAACGGAGCGGATATATTACCTCATCTGAAAAAAGCCAAGGCTCTCAACTCCCAGGGCAAGGGCGAAGAACTGATCAATGTACCCGGCTTTATCTATTGCAAAAATGGCAAGGCTACGGCCCGTGCGATTGCCTCCTACTATGGAGAGGATACGCGCCGGAATGCCATTGCAAACCTCGGGAAGATCAAAGTTTCGGTGCTTGTAATCGCAGGATCGAAGGATAGCGCTGTTCCCGATGTGCCGAAGAGAATCAAACCAATTGCCGACGGGGAAAAGCTGCGTCTGAAAGTCATCGAGGACGCCACCCACATGTTCCTCGATTTTTTTGCAGAAGACGTCGCAGATCTTGTTGCCGCTTTCCTGAAGGAAAAGGAATGAGGCATTTCACCGTCACGGCAGTCCTGTGTTTGTTCGCATGGATTAACGGAACGCTTGCCAGCCAGTCCATCCCGGATCAGTACCCGGCTTCCGAGCTCTATTCCAAGCCTGTAGAAATCATCCCGCGGGTCTGGTCGGCCATAGGCGCCACGGGTCCGCCCACATATGAAAATTCGGGACACAACAACAACCTGTCCTTCATCGTCACGGGTGATGGCGTGGTTGTCGTGAATGGCGGGGCCAGCTCTCGGCTCGCCAAAGCCCTGCACGACGAGATCCGGCGGATCACCAGCCAGCCAGTGAAGCTCGTCATCAATGAGAATGGACAGGGTCACGCCATGCTTGGAAACTCTTACTGGGCCGCGCAGGGCGTACCAATACTCGCACATGAAGACGCAGCTACCGTGTTCAAGGAGCGTGGCTACGATATCCTCGACAGGATGAAAGGCTATAACCGCGACAAGGCGGAGGGCACCAAGGTTCAGGGACCATCTGAGACCTTCACCGACAAGAAGGTGATCGAGATGGGCGGAATGCACATCGAAGTCATTGCCATTGGCCCGGCTCATTCACCCGGAGACATTTCCGTCTGGCTGCCGAAGCAGAAGCTGGTTATCGCTGGTGACATGGCATTCCACGAACGCATGCCGCCAGTCTTTGACGATACCAATACTGAGGGCTGGCTGGAGAGCTGGGAGAAGTTTGAGGCACTGGGAGCAATCTTTGTGATTCCCGGTCACGGACACCCGACCAATATCGCCCAGGTGCGGCGATATACCCGGGACTATCTTGTCTATTTACGTGGCAAGGTACGTGCACTGATTGATCGCGGTGGCAGTTTGCAAGACGCCTATGCAATCGACCAGTCGCCATTTGCACATCTGGATACTTTCAAGGAACTCGCCAAGCGAAATGCAGGGCGTGTGTTTGAACAGATGGAATTCGAATAATACTTATCACACGGAAAAGTGACATGAAAAACGTGATAACAGCCCTGCTGACAGCCGCTCTGGTGGTTGCAGGAATTCTCTCGGCAAGTGCCAGCGAGGATGATGTAAATGTAGTGAGTGCAAAGGCCAGCTTCTCCGACGTCAAGCAGGACCTGGCGGACGCGATTATCAACCGTGGCTACGTGATTGACTACACTGCCAGGATCGGCGAGATGCTGGCTCGCACGGGACAGGACGTCGGCTCGGGCAAAAAGATTTTCACCGGGGCCGAAACCGTACAATTCTGCTCCGCTGTGCTTTCACGCAAGATGTTGGAGGCCGACCCGGCCAACATCGCATTTTGTCCTTATGTTATATTCTACTATGAGAGGACTGATCAGCCGGGCACCGTGCATGTGGGGTATCGCGAATTGGACGAGGACGGCTCTGACGCATCGGAAGCGGCTAAAAAAGCCATCAACAAGCTACTGAAAGACATCATCAAGGAAGCTGCAAACAAGTAACGAGGACAAGCTTAATTAGGCTTCCTCGGACAATTATTCAGCAGGGAGTAACTTCGATTCCTTGATTGCTGAACCGTCTTTCAAGCGAAACAAGACAAGCTCGGTCAGCAATGAGCCGCCCACCATGGATGCCAGCGCAACCAGCGGCCCTAGAGCAAACAGTGCCCCACCGGTAAGGCCTGCCCCAACAGAGCAACCACCGGCGAGGACACCACCAAAGCCCATCAGGGAAGCACCGGCAGCATAGCGACCTGCGGTCATGACCCTATCGAACCATTCAATCTTCATTCCACCAGTGATTAGTCCGGCGCTGAATGATCCGATCAGCACGCCGATGAGAAGTCCGGTTCCAAACCCGACTTCACTTAATGGAAATCCAGCCATGCCAATTGAGATCATATCGATCGCGGGGCGGATAAAGCTGAGGCTCTCAACTGCGATCGGCTCAAACACCAGATCGGAAAGCGTGTAGGTCAACCACCATCCAGCGGTGATGGTCGCACCAAGGACAATAGCCCATAACGCGGTGGCAATAGAGCTTCGGCTGGACCAGCCATAAATGATTGCGACTATCACAATAACGGCACCTGCGGCAGCACCGATCAGAGGGCCAAACCCGCTACTGGGCAACAGGCTTAGCTCGGAGCCGGGCTTCAGAGTCCACAGCCCGAGGACGGCTTGGCGAAGTGGCGTCAGAGCACCATTGAATGTAGCGAAGGCAACAGCTGCAAAAACGACAAGTGAGAATACCGCCCGCAGGTTACCGTTGGCAGAAAGTACCGTCAGACGGCTGACACAGCCGCGTGTCAGGCTCATCCCGACACCGAACAGCGCACCACCGATCAGCACGCCGGAAAGTGAGCGCGCAGAGGTGAGTTGCCGAACGTCTTCGACATCTAGCAAACCCGAGAAGATAGCTGATTGCGTGGCCGCAACGGCTGTTCCAAAAACCATGAGCCAAAGGCAGAAACTGTGCCACCTCGCGCCATTGCCTTGGGTACCCGCCAGGTCCATAACCGCAGAACGCAGACAGAAGTTGCTAATGCGCGCACCGACCCCGAACAGAAGACCGACCAGGAGCGCGCCGAGAGCAACAGTTGCCGGCTCGCCAATAACATCAAAAATCGCTGTGAAATCCATGCCCGCTCCATCACTTTCGCCCCGGCAAAAGTCAGTGCGTTAAAACGCACCGCATACGGACAAATTTGCAAAATAATTTCAGAAACTCAAGCTATTTAGAATTATTTTCTTCAATATTCTGTACTACGGATGATAATTAGAATTATTACGTGGCTATAGCCTGCTGATAAAATATATTTTCCACCCGCCCCCGTTTCGACACCGCTTCATGCTCATTAACAGGCTCAAAAGGTGACCGCTTTCACGGGGAATAGAGGAAATGGTGGGTATGGACTCTGAAATCCTCTCCTGACCCAAAGCGGATTTATACAAGTCTGGCGTTATTCACGAACAAAAATCGATCGCTTACCTGAAGTTGTCTGGTTTGTGACCAATTTCGGTTTGGTGCGGACGGCGGGAGTCGAACCCGCACGGGAGGTTACTCCCTCGGGATTTTAAGTCCCGTGTGTCTACCAGTTCCACCACGTCCGCTTACACCATGACGCATGAGATAGCCGCGCCGCAGCCCCCTGCCAAGTCCGTATCTGGCAATAGCATCACCGGGACCATTCATCCGTCATTTTGCTGGGCATCGACAACGGCCAGCGCCGTCATGTTGACCACGCCGCGCGCGGTCACCGATGGCGTGAGGATATGCGCCGGCTTGGCGGCTCCAAGCAGGACCGGCCCCACAGGAAGCGCATCCGACATGATCTTGATCAGCTGATACGAGATGTTGGCCGCATCCAGATCTGGCATGATGAGGATATTGGCTTCACCTGAGAGCTTCGAGTTTGGGAACAGGCGTTTGCGATACACTTCATCCAGCGCCGCATCACCGTGCATTTCACCTTCAACTTCCAATTCCGGGTCCATGGCACGCAGCATTCCGACAGCATCTTGCATTTTCAGCGCACTGGTACTGTCAGAACTCCCGAAATTCGAATGGGACAGAAGGGCTATTTTCGGCGTGATGCCGAAGCGGCGTACATGCTTTGCCGTCAGCAATGCCATTTCGGCGATCTCTTCCGCGGTCGGTTCGATCGACACGTAGGTGTCGGCAAGGAAATAAGCTCCCCTCGACAAGATCACGAGGCTCATGGTGGAGAAATCATGTACTCCCGGCGCCATTCCGATGATCTCGTCAATATGCTGCAAATGCCGGGTGAAACGTCCATGCAGGCCGCAGATCATGGCATCGGCCTCGCCACGCCGCACGGCCAGGGCGGCGATCACAGATGTCCGAGTACGCACCATTGTACCAGCGGTTTCAGGCGTGATGCCCTTCCGGCATGTCAGGTCGTAATATGTATCGGCGAAGTCACGGTATCGGGGATCGCTCGCCGGATTGATGATTTCAAAATCCTTGCCCGGCCTGATCGACAAGCCAAAGCGCTCAATGCGTGCTTCAATGACATCTGGCCGGCCAATGAGAATGGGTATCGCAATGCCATCTTCCAACGCCACCTGGGCAGCGCGCAGAATGCGCTCATCCTCCCCTTCTGCGTAGATGACGCGCTTGGGATCGGCTTTCGCGCTTTCAAAAACCGGCTTCATGATGGTACCGGAGCGGAATACGAACCGTGAAAGCTGTTCTTCGTAGGCCTCGTAATCCTCGATAGGACGTTTTGCGACGCCGGTTTCCATGGCGGCGCGCGCCACGGCAGGCGCAATCCGCAGGATAAGCCGCGGATCGAATGGCGATGGAATGAGGTAATCCGGTCCAAATTTGTGGACCGCTCCTTCATAGGCCTTGGCGACAACATCAGAAGACGCCTCGTGCGTAAGCGAGGCAATGGCCTCAACCGCAGCTATTTTCATCTCGTCATTTATGGCCGTAGCACCCACATCCAATGCGCCACGAAAAATATAAGGAAAACACAATACATTATTGACTTGATTGGGATAATCAGAACGGCCAGTGCAGATCATGGCGTCAGGAGCAGCCTTGCGCGCGGCTTCTGGATCTATCTCCGGATTGGGATTGGCAAGCGCCATGATGAGCGGCTTCTTGACCATCCGTTTGACCATATCGGGTTTGAGCACCCCTCCGGCAGAAAGCCCGAGAAATACATCCGCCCCCTCGATAACCTCCGCGAGAGTGCGCTTGTCGGTGTCTTGTGCAAATTTGGATTTCCACTCGTCCATGCTCTCCTTGCGACCCTTGTAAGCAACACCATCAATATCGGTGATCCAGATGTTCTCCCGTTTCGCCCCCAGAGTGACCAGCAGATTAAGACAAGCAAGCGCAGCGGCGCCTGCACCGGACGTCACGATTTTGGCTTTGCCAATAGGCTTCTTGGCGAGCTTCAGCGCATTGCGCACGGCCGCACAGACAATGATTGCAGTGCCGTGCTGGTCGTCATGAAACACAGGAATTTTCATTTTCTTGCGCAACCGCGCTTCAATTTCAAAGCATTCGGGCGCCTTGATATCCTCCAGATTGATGCCCCCGAATGTGGGTTCAAGAGCCGCGACTACATCGCAGAAACGTTCTACCTCCAGGGCATCCACCTCGATATCAAAGACATCGATGCCTGCAAATTTCTTGAACAGGACTGCCTTGCCTTCCATCACCGGCTTAGAGGCCAGTGGCCCGATGGCACCGAGACCAAGAACGGCCGTACCATTGGTGATAACGGCGACGAGATTGCCGCGGATTGTGAGATTTGCCGCTTGTTCCGGGTCTTCGGCAATTGCATCGCAGGCGGCGGCGACACCGGGCGAATAAGCCAAGGCAAGATCACGCTGGTTCACCAGCGGCTTGGTTGCCACGATTTCCAGTTTTCCGGGTTTGGGATGTTGATGATAAATCAGCGCGCCGGTTTTTAGGTCGTCTGATACTTCCGACATATTGCTCGGCATGCCAAATCCCCCAAATGAGTGCACTACATTTTCACAGAATCAAGCTTAGGGAATTCGCTATCGCGAATCTATGGCTTAGGCACGTCAGGTCTTGGGCAAGTTCAACCGGATATGCAACTCCTTGAGTTGCTCGGAAGACACTTCACCCGGCGCTCCCATAAGCAAGTCTTCCGCCTGCTGGTTCATGGGGAACATAGTCACCTCGCGGATATTTTCGGTACCGCAGAGCAGCATGACGATGCGGTCTATCCCAGGAGCAATGCCGCCATGGGGCGGTGCGCCATATTGCAAGGCACGTAACATGCCGCCGAATTTGTCTTCCAGAACGCTTTTGTCGTAACCGGCAATATCGAACGCCTTGACCATGATCTCCGGAAGATGATTCCGAATGGCGCCGGAGGACAACTCCACGCCGTTGCACACGATGTCATATTGCCAGGCCAGTATCTCAAGCGGGTCTTTGGTCTCGAGTGCCTCAAGCCCGCCCTGGGGCATGGAGAACGGGTTGTGAGAGAATTCGACCTTCTTGTTCTCCTCGTCCCACTCGAACATGGGGAAATCGACAATCCAGCAGAACTCAAACTTATCCTTGTCCAACAGTTCCAGATCTTCACCGGCTTTCGTGCGCGCCCTTCCGGCAAACTCAGCAAAATCGTTCGGCACACCTGCAACAAAGAAAACGGCATCTCCATCTTCCAGGCCCAACTCATTACGTAACTTCGCTGTTGGAACCTCGCCAAGGTTCTTCGCAATCGGGCCGGCGCCCTCCCCGTCACGGAAGAAGATATAACCTAGCCCCGGCTGTCCCTCGCCCTGGGCCCATGAGTTCATGCGGTCGCAGAAAGCGCGCGAGCCACCACTTTTCGCCGGGATTGCCCACACTTCGGCATTCTCGAACCAGTCACGCCCGCACTGATGCTTGTCGAGCAGGCCCGCAAAAATTTTAAATCCACTGTCGCGGAAATATCCCGACACATCGCTCATTTCGATCGGGTTGCGCAGATCAGGTTTGTCTGTCCCGTAAAGACGCATGGACTGCCAGAATGGAATCAGTGGGAATTTCTGCGTCACGGGCTTGCTGCCGCCAAATTCTTCGAACAGGCCGCGCAGTACTGGTTCAACCGCGTTGAATACATCGTCCTGCTCGACAAAACTCATCTCGACGTCAAGCTGGTAAAACTCACCCGGGCTACGGTCTGCTCGCGCATCCTCATCTCGGAAACAGGGTGCGATCTGGAAATAGCGGTCAAAGCCGGAAACCATGACAAGCTGCTTAAACTGCTGCGGTGCCTGGGGTAATGCGTAAAATTTTCCGGGATGCATTCGCGAAGGCACGAGGAAATCCCGTGCGCCTTCTGGGCTGGAAGCCGTCAGTATGGGCGTCTGGAATTCAAAGAAGCCTGCGTCCGTCATGCGCTTACGAATAGATGAAATGATTTCCGCGCGCTTGATGATATTGCCATGGATCGTTTCGCGCCGCAGATCGAGAAACCGGTATGTCAGGCGAGTGTCTTCCGGATACTCAGGCTCGCCGAACACCGGAAGCGGTAACTCCCTGGCCGGTGAGAGTACATCTAGCGATGAGATCCTGACTTCGACATCACCTGTTGGCATAGTCGTGTTGATCGTGTCGTCGGAGCGGGCATCGACCTTGCCATCAATCCGAATCACCCATTCGGAGCGAACGGTCTCGGCCGTGGCAAAATTTGTATTCTCTGGCTCGATTACACATTGGGTAATGCCGTAATGGTCCCGCAGGTCGATGAACAGCAGACCGCCATGATCGCGCACCCTGTGCACCCATCCTGACAGGCGCACTTCGCTGCCCACATCGTTCTTTTTCAACTCGCCACAGTTATGTGTCCGGTATGCGTGCATGACCCGTCCCGACTGTCCGATCCACGGCTAGAGTTTACGCCAGAAACTGCCTGAAAACGCGACTGACTCGCCGCGCGCGAAAAGCGCATGGAGGGCCGGTTTTGTCAAGGTGCGGAACCGTCCAGCCAGTCTTTCAGCTGTTCAATGTTCATGGGTCCTATTGATCGCAATCAATGACATCACGTCGACAGAACCTAGTCTGGTAGCAAGAATACGGCAAACCGATGTGAAACCGGAGGAGGTTAAGCCATGTATACAAAGATTTTGGTCCCCATTGACCTGGCCCATGCCGAGAAGGGCAAGGTCATGATTGATCTCGCCAAGAATCTGGGCGGCAAAAACGTAAAAATTACACTCATCAACGTGATAGAGGACCTGCCCGCATATGTGGCCAACGAAATGCCCGGCGAATTGATCCAAAACATGAAAAAAAATGCGCAATTGGAGCTTGAGGGAATGGCAAAATCCGCAAGTTTAAGCGCCAGTATCGAGGTCAGGTCAGGCCGTCCCGTGACTGCCATTCTGGATGCGGCAAAGGATTTGGATGTTGATCTCATAGTGATCGCGTCACACCAGCCAGGATTGCAGGACTACCTGCTTGGTTCAACTGCCGCCAGTGTTGTACGTCATGCCAAGCATTCGGTCCTTGTCATGCGCTGATCCGGGACAGTCTGGACCTCCACCGGGCCAGATATATCTGAATATATCTGATCAAATACGGTTTACCTCGGATTCATGTCCAGTTGATAGGATTACGCTGTTCTAACCTTGGAGATACGGCGATGAAAAACGGCAACCGCAGATCGAATGCCCCGCGGCGCGAGACCGATGACAGGCGCTCCGGCAAGGACCATCGTCCTCATTCGGAAAAGCAAATGACCGGTAACCGCCGCTCAGACGAAGACCGCAGGTCATCTGGTGATCGGCGCTCGGATGGCTAGTCCCGCCTGAGCGAGACACTCAAGCAGTTGGAGAGAGTTGACTGTGCTGCCTTAGAACCGCAGCGCTGAGTGTGATGCTATGGGGGGTGAGCAGTCAGCTAGTCGGTCACCTGGTTGAGAAATTCAATGCCCGCCATATCGACATCGCGCCAGATCACACGGCCAACAAAGGTCTCATCCATTCCGCGAATGCTCAGCACCAGCTCATCTGGGATGATATCCACCTGATCGGAGATGATCTTGCACCCGGTCCGACTCGTATCCTGGATAGAGCAATTCGAAATCATTGTACCATCCAGTGTACAAACATCGGCCTGCAAGAAAACGCGACGGCGTCTTTCCAAACGTCTTTCTGACGAGTTTTGCATATTCACCTTCCTAGCCGGTGATATTGTCCAACTATTGTGTAAATGTTCGATAAATCTAAAATGAACACGTTAAGGTACTGTAATTCATGATTTTCCCAGGAAAATCTAATCTGAAGCAGGCAAAGTTGTGCCGGACTGCGCGACAATCGTGACAAGCTGCGCTATACCGGCTGCCAATGCGTTTAATTACAGACACAAAAAACCTGTCCCAGGCCTGTGCCAGCCTTGCACGTGCAGAGTTCGTTGCCATCGACACCGAATTCATGCGCGAGACGACCTTTTGGCCCGACCTGTGTCTGATCCAGATGGCTGCGGGCGACGACGAAATTATCGTCGACACCCTGGCCGAAGAAATTGACCTCACACCGTTTTATGAACTCATGGCGGATGAGAGCGTGACAAAGGTGTTCCACGCTGCACGCCAGGATGTCGAGATCGTGCACCATCAGTCTGGCCTCATCCCCACTCCATTATTCGACACTCAAATCGCAGCTATGGTGTGTGGTTTTGGCGAGTCTGTCAGCTACGGTATGTTGGTTAAAAAGATGCTGAACCACGAGATCGACAAATCCTCGCGATTCACCGACTGGAGCCGGCGCCCGCTCACCAACAAGCAATTGACCTACGCAATAGGTGACGTAACCAATCTTCGTGACCTCTACCCAAGTCTCAGAGACCAACTTCATAAAAACAGCCGGGAAAGCTGGCTCGATGAGGAAATGGCAATTCTGACCAACCCAGGCACATATGAGAGCCACCCCGATGATGCCTGGAAGCGGCTGAAGATGCGGGTGCGCAACCAAAAAGCTCTGGGAGTAATGATCGAGCTTGCCGCTTGGCGTGAAACCGAAGCGCAGCGCCAGAACGTCCCTCGCAGACGGGTACTAAAAGACGAGGCGATCTACGACATCGCTGCCCAGGCACCAACCTCGGAATCCGAACTTTCCGGTCTTCGCTCGATACATCAAGGCTTTGCCCGCTCGGCCAAGGGCAAGGGCGTCATCGAAGCCGTGAAACTCGGGCTTAAGCGCGACCCGGACACCCTGCCCTCCATTAAACGCGGCGAACCACTCCCGCCTGATTCTCTTGCCATCCTGGATTTGCTGCGTGTTCTGCTGAAAGCCGCGGCCGGACGTCATGGCGTCGCCACGAAGCTCATCGCCACAGCCAGTGAACTGGAAGAGATCGCCCGGAATGAGAATGCCGATCTGCAATCACTGAAGGGTTGGCGAAGAGAACTGTTCGGATCCGATGCCATCGCAATTTGCGAGGGGCGGCTGGGCCTATCAGTTGAAAATGGCCGGGTGGTGACCTTCGAGAAAAACCGCTCGTCCGAGGCCAGCGGCAGATCAGCTGAACTTGAAGAAAACGTGGTCCATAAAGCCTCCCGAACCTAGTTTCAGAAGCCTTCAACGGATTGAGTTAGGCCCTCATTGGCTAACCGGCCAATTCACCGACGCGTATCTCTGGTTTCCGGTCAAGTGCTTTCGCCAAGACAGCAAATCTTGCATCCAGTCTCTCGCCCTCCAGATCGGCTATTTTTTTGTGCAAATGCAAAACCAGCTTGTCCTGTTCGTAGAACACCGAAGCATGGTTGATTACACCCGGCATTGCAGCAGAAACCATATGAGCGGCACGAATAGCTGCACCGATAATGCGGGCACGCGAGTGCGTGTTTTCGTCAATCAAGCGATATAAACCCGGCAAGCTGTTCGAAGAACTCGTGCCGCCGTCTCTATAATAGATCGACAGGGCCAGGAACGCCCGCCCGGGGTGGTCCAGCCCTGCAAAGCTCGCTTGGGAGATCATGCTAAGACTTTGCGCGCTCCGATAATCCGGATGGGTGCGCCAGCCAATATCGGACACCAAGCACGCCGCGTGACGAAGCCGCCTTTCGTCCGGAGTTTCCTCAGGACCCTGCCCGTTAAAAAGCGCATCTGTCCATTTGCAAAGTTCCACAGCATGTTCTGGAGAACGTGAATGCAAATGAGCCAGTTCATCACATGCCACGATGAGTGGATCGCGTTTCTGCTCCTCTTCCCCAAGCATCGTATAGAGTAGCCCTTCGCGCACACCGAACGCGGACACAATGAAAAGCGAAGGGCGCATGCGTTTCAGCAGCCGTTCCAGTACGAGTGAGCCGTATGGCAAAGTTTCGCGCCGCGCCTTCGGCAATGATTCGACGCCTTCTAGCGAGGACGGTGAGAGATGATCCACAACACGTGCAAATGTCAGCGCTTCCTCGAACGGTATCTGATAGGCATGCATGACACTCAAGGGATATTGTTTCTGCGACATATGCAGCCGTGCGAATGCGCGCCAACTGCCGCCAACCGAGTAAAAAGGCTGTCCCTTCCCCTTTTCCAGCCAGTCGACCTTGGCAAGTTCTGTATCAACGATCTTGCGCGCCTTCTTCAGGCACCCGCCGGAACTATCAATCAAGCGCAAGCCGCCCAACGGCAAAGTGACTCCACCCGTCGCACCTTTCTTTTTGTGGATTCCGATGATTTCAAGACTGCCGCCGCCGAGGTCCGCCGCCATTCCCGTGGCATCAGGAAAACCGGAGATAACTCCTGCCGCTGCCAGGTGCGCCTCCTCCTTGCCGGAGATGACGGAAATATCCTCCTTGAGAATTTTACCCGCACGGCGAACAAAATCAGGGCCATTTTCAGCCTCACGCGCCGCTGCCGTGGCAATAACATTCATGCGCACGACGCCCAGTTGATCAGCAATTGCGCAAAAACGCCGCAACGCATGTAGCGCCCGCTCCACCCCGGTATCATTGAGGCGTCCCGTTGTCGCCAGCGAGCGACCAAGGCCACAAAGAACCTTTTCATTGAACAGAGGAACTGGATTGCGCTTGGCGCCCTCAAAGACCACCAGCCGCACGGAGTTGGAACCTATATCAATAACCGCAACCGGCTTGTTCCCTGACCGGTTCTGGTTCGTAGAATGTTTCACGCGGTGTCAGCTCTTGTATCACTACCGCGAAAATCGCGGCGGAACATTATCCTTCAGCGATTCGCCCCTGCCGGAAAGGCTCGGATTGGTCATGAAATATTTCTGGGCATTGAACGGCTCTTCACTGCCTGATTGGCTTACGCGTTCCCAGCTTCCATCTGAAAGATTACGCCAACTTTGCTCATTATCCTTCTGATTGGCGACCATGATCTGATCCAGGATCTGCTCATGCACTGTCTTGTTGATGATCGGCGTCATCGCCTCCACACGTCGGTCCAGATTACGTGGCATCATATCCGCAGATGAGATGTAGACCACGGCTTGTGGATGAGGAAGACCATTGCCCGCGCCGAAGCAGTAGATGCGCGAATGCTCCAGAAAACGGCCGATGATACTTTTGACCCGGATACGGTCTGACAATCCCGGTACGCCCGGGCGCAAGCAGCAGATACCACGCACCACGAGATCTATTTCCACCCCGGCCTGGCTGGCTTCGTAGAGCGTGTCGATCACTTCCGGGTCGACCAGCGCGTTCATTTTCATCCAGATGGCTGCCGGGCGTTCCGCCTTCGCATAGTACATTTCCTCGCGGATGTGATCGAGAATGCGTGCCCGCAGGCCATGCGGGGATGTCGCCATGGCCTGGAGTTCTGTCGGTTCAGCATAGCCCGTTACAAAATTGAAAACGCGTGTCACGTCACGCCCAATGGTAGGATCGGCTGTAAAATAGGACAGGTCGGTGTAAACCTTCGCCGTTACTGGATGGTAGTTGCCGGTGCCGATATGACAGTAGGTTGTTAGTTTTCCACCTTCCCGGCGCACGAGCTGACTGAGTTTCGCATGGGTTTTGTATTCGAGAAATCCGAACACAACATGCACGCCTGCACTTTCAAGATCGCGTGCCCATTTAATATTGGCTTCCTCGTCGAACCGCGCTTTCAACTCGACCACCGCGGTTACGGATTTCCCGGCCTCGGCAGCCTCTTTCAGCGCCTGAATGATGGGAGAGTCCTTGCTGGTGCGATAGAGGGTCCAGCGAATAGCCATCACGTCTGGATCACCCGCCGCCTGCCTTAGGAACTGAAGCACCGCATCGAATGATTCATACGGATGGTGAACGATAAGATCTTTCTGCCGGATCGCGGCAAAACAGTCTCCGCCATGCTCGCGGATACGCTCCGGGAAGCGGATGTGAAATGGCTCGTATTTCAGCTCAGACCGGTCAGAAACGATGAGCTGGGATGTGTCTTCAACACCAATTAGGCCTTTTTGAACGAACACCTCTCGATCGGTTACCTCGAGTTCCTTAATGACAAAACGCTGGAGCCGAGCCGGCATGGAAGATTCAATCTCAAGCCGGATGACCGATCCCCTTCTGCGACGCTTGAGCGCTGACTCGAACAGCAGCGTCAGGTCCTCCGCCTTTTCCTGGACCTCGATATCACTATCTCTAAGCAAACGGAAAGCGCCCTGCCCGCGCACCCGATAGCCCGAGAACAGACGCGTCACGAAGTGCGAAACTACAGACTCAAGTCGGATGAAACGGATTTGCGGCTTGTCTTCACTCCAGTTTGGTTTTTCCCCTGGCAAACGAATGAAACGGTCCAGCTGACCAGGGATCGGCAAGATCGCATTCATGGACTCTTTTTCTCCCTCGTGCAGGAGTTCGAGACCGAGCGTGAACCCTTGTGAGGGGATGAATGGAAAGGGATGCGCAGGGTCAACGGCAATAGGTGTCAGCACGGGGAAAATGTGCGTCATGAAGTGGTCATCGAGCCACTTGCGCTCAAATTCAGTCATATCTCCCGTTTCGATAACGTGAATTTCGTTCTCGGTAAGCTCCTTCCTGAGCTCGACCCATAGCTCCTGCTGTTGTGCCGACAGCTGATCCACATATTCACCGATCCGGTTAAGCTGTTCAGTCGGCGTCAGCCCGTCCTGGCTCGGCGTCTCGATGCCGGCCAACACCTGCCCACGCAAGCCGGCAACACGCACCATATAAAACTCGTCAAGATTTGACGCCGAGATGGAGAGAAACCTTACCCGCTCCAGCAGCGGTTGTTTCTCGTTACCGGATTCTGCCAGCACGCGGGAGTTGAACTGCAGCCAGGAGAGTTCGCGATTGAAAAACCGCTCAGGTTTCTGAGACAGATCCTGTGGCGTTCCGCTGGTCTCGGGCGTGATATTTGTTACGTGCATGTGAAAACTCTAAGTACTGTTTGTAGCACTTGCATGATCATCAGGGTCGTTCTTCGTCCCTCTGAAGCCGTTCAAGAATTTCACCGGCAAACTGCCGGGTTATTTTTCTACCGGTCGAAAGCGCTGCATGATCGATTGCTGCGGCCAGATCGTGTGCAGCCTCCATCGACCTTACCATACGCGTTGTCATGAATTTGAGCACTTGCGGCTCAACATTCAATTGCCGATCAGAAAAATGCTTAAGCAATACCGCGCTCAAAAGCGCATCGTCAGGACCTCCGATGGTCGAGACCGGCAAGGCCCGAAGACGCGAGATGAGATCTGGCAATTGGACGCTCCAGCGCCCCGGCGGCACCCTTGCTGTCACCAGAATGCAAAACCCGCGTTCCCTGGACAGGTTCAGCAGATGAAACAGGGATTGTTCATCAAATGCGGTTCGGTCCAGATCTTCGAGTATGACACCCCCCTCGAAGTCCAATTCCGCAACCTTGCGTGCGCTCAGTTGCAGCACATCCACAATCTGGGCACCCGATTTATGCCGCCACACGTTGGCAAGATGGCTCTTGCCGCACCCACTGGGCCCCTCGATCAAATGGATATGGTGGGGCCATTCCGGCCATGCATCAATAAGATCGACTGCCGCTGCATTGCAAGAACTGACAAGAAAATCATCAGCTCCAAGCGCGGGCCTGTACGGGAGATCGAGAACCAGCTGCTCACTCATCTTCATACCCAGCTAGACTTAAGATCCGGACCTACTTCTTCTTGCCGACAGACTTGGTCTTGCCTTGGTAAAGCGAACTTTTCAAATAGGCCTGCAAGCCAAACCTGACTAGAACGCCTATCGCGGCGGCAGCCGGGACGGCCAGCAGCAACCCTACGAATCCGAACAAGAAACTGAATACGAACAGGGCGAATATGAGCCAGACCGGATGCAAGCGGACGCGATCACCGATAATCATTGGCGAGAGAACATTGCCCTCAATCATCTGACCAATCATGAAAACTGAAAGCACGGCCGCAACCAGATGCCATTCGGGCCAGAATTGTACGACCGCCACGGCTCCACCAACCACGAGCCCGACAGCAGGCCCAACAAAGGGCACGAAGGAAACCAGCCCTGCTCCAACCCCGATCAACAGGCCAAAATTTAATCCGATCAACGTCAAGCCGATGACATAGAAGATGCCCAGACTTACGAGCACAGTCATCTGGCCACGAACAAACCCTGACATAACGCTATTAATATCGCGGCCAATCTGGTGAATGGTTTTAGCATGATCACGCGGCAGCCAATCCGAGATGTGCTGCATCATCCGGTCCCAGTCGAGTAGCAGATAAAATGTCACCACCGGCGTGATGACAATGAGTGCGAAGAAATTCACCACTGCCAGTCCGCCGCTCCACACGGACGAGATAAGCTGACCGGCCCAACCGGCAGCTTTTTGCGCAAAATCCTTGACCGAGCCGTCGAGGCCCAGGTTCTTGCTGGTCCACTGATCGCCAAACCAGCGCTCCAGGTAACTCACGGCGAGATCGCGCAGGGACTGGAAATATCCTGGCAATCGCGCCGCCAGGTCTATGAGTTGGTCTACCAGCAATGGCAGAAGAAAAATCAGTGAAAGGATGACCAGCAAACCGAACACTAGGACGATGACTATCGTCGCCCAAAGCCTGGAAAAGCCCAATGTTTCCAGCCGGTCGGCCAGCGGATCAAGGAAATAGGCAATTGCCGCCCCAACCACGAAAGGCAGCAGGATGTCCTTCAGCACAACTACAAAAAGCAGCAATGCGGCCATGGCACCAAGCCAGAACAAAGTTTGTCTACTTGCACTCATGAACTGGCAATCGGCTCCTTGCGGCGGCGCATTTGAGACTTGCTCCGCTTGCTTCCTGCTGGCCTGTGCATGGCTTGCCGGGGCTCTTCATAAGACGCCATGTGCACAAGCCAATGCACCAGATACGTTCCTGCGGAAAGCGCTGTCAAACCACCCGTTACCCACACCATCACATCGACATGACTTTCCAGGCCTAACGCGAACCCCAAATCTCCCAGCACCATTGCTGCAAGCATGATCTGCCCAACGGTGTTGGCCTTCGAGATCATCAACGGACGCATGGGCACTGGTCGCGCCAGCACCAATGACAAGAGGATGGCGCCCACGATAAGGATATCGCGACTGACGACGGCTATGACAAGCCAAATAGGCAAGTGAGAGAAATGTCCAAGCACCATATAGATGCTGACGAGCAGGGCCTTGTCCGCAAGCGGATCCAGATAGGCACCAAGTTCGGTCTGCCAGCCGTAGCGCTTGGCGAGAAATCCATCCAAGCCATCTGACACACCTGCAACAATAAACAGCAGAAAAGCAGACTGCATCCGACCGTCGAGCATGAGCCAAGTCACAAGCGGGACCAGGAATATCCGGAACACGGTTATGATGTTGGGTATGTGCAAACTTTCACCCCCTCATGTCAGGCCACTTGCCCAATACTCTCGCAAACTCAGTCTAACCCGCAAACGAGACTCACTCTAGGGTACTGATTTCGAAGTCAATTACTACGCAATATCAATGATCCGCCACCGCCATGCAAAGAAAGCCCATGGGATGCGAGTGCGCGCGAGAACCGTTCCGCGCCGCCTGGAAACTGAAACGCAACCTGCGCAGTTCGCGCCGAAAGCGATTTGACATCAAGACCATTCACGCCGGGCACTTTGACGAGACGCGCACGGATATCACGCCATTGTCTCATTCCGGCGAATTCAACAACGACCCCGATACTTGTTGGAGTTGCATCATCGCCAGTACCGCCAGCAGTTGAATGAGAGAGCTTCCAGCGGCCCTCAATCACACTCAGCATGATCTGCGATGCGCGATTTGCTGCTGACTTCATGTCTCTTTTGAAGACCGGATCGTTTCGGTTGAGCGAAACCGACCCTACCCGGTCGACGCCGAACAGACGCGTTGTCAGCGTTTGGCCATCCGCGGTTAGCTCGGCAATGGCCAGAACCAGCTTCCCTGTCTTCTGCTTGTCGCGCAACGCCACAAAAGCCTGCACATCACCACCAAGAAGGCTTGTGAGCGATTCCATGGTGAATGAGGGCCCAGCGCGAGACAGACGCATTGGCACGAGGGCATGGGTGAGGTCCAGTGCGTTCCACGCGTTTCGCCACGGGTCGCGGCCCGTATGAATGATCTTGCCCTTGTCGATATAAACCGGCAGCACAGCGATGGGCTCAGCCTGTTGATCAGAGATCGTAAAGCCTTTGTCCCCAAGTACTTTTCGCACCGCCTCGGCGCTGAAAGTGAAATCCAGCGTTGCCAGATATTGGGTCGCGGAATTGCGCTCGCGGCGTACGGAAATTCCTTCCAGCATGCCTTCTATTGCCGCCGTCTTGACCACGGGCAGCCGGTCCGCGCTGTTAAAGGGTGTGATGCGCCTGAACACCGTGTCCAGCGCCCGGCGTTTTGCCAACACCAGTGCAAGTTTTTTCGCCGTCACAGCATCCTTGGCTTTCATGCTCACTGACAGCTTGGCCACGGTGTAGAGGCCTGAGTCCTGGGCCTCGGCAGGCACGCAGAACGCGAGGAGCAAGAGACACAGGACACTGGGTCGGAATGCTTTGTATTTTGCAGAATCACATCTCATTTGCGGTGAAGATATACGGGACAATGGGTCATTTAAATGTCCAATTTGGCTCCTAACTGCTGCCCCTCACCTGTTGACATTCGCTCAATACGCTTCCATGCCGCTTGACGTGACGGGCTTTGCCTTTGAAGAAGGGCGTGCAGGATGCTTTCTTGCGCAAGGACAAAACGCAACGACGATGACCAACAGCAATTCACACGGAAAGAAAGACGGCCTGACCTATGCCGACTCTGGTGTGGATATCGACGCTGGCAACGCGCTTGTCGAAGCCATCGGCCCCCTTGCCGCCAGCACCAAACGCCCAGGCGTCATGGGGTCAATCGGTGGGTTTGGCGGCCTGTTCGATCTTAAGGATGCGGGTTTTAAAGACCCGGTTCTGGTGGCGGCCAATGACGGCGTTGGCACCAAGCTAAAAATCGCAATTGAAACAGGGCATCACGAAACGATTGGCGTTGATCTGGTTGCCATGTGCGTGAACGATCTCGTCGTTCAAGGCGCTGAGCCATTGTTTTTCCTGGACTATTTTGCCTCCGGAAAACTCAATACCAGCATGGCCGAGCAGGTGATAGCCGGTATCGCAGAAGGGTGCAAACAGGCAGGCGCTGCGCTCATAGGCGGCGAAACCGCTGAAATGCCCGGGCTTTATGCCGCTGGCGACTATGACCTGGCGGGATTCGCTGTGGGGGCCGCGGAGCGGGGTCAGCTCCTGCCGCGCTCAGATACCAAAAAAGGTGATGTACTGATCGGCCTCGCCTCATCGGGCGTGCACTCCAACGGCTTTTCACTGGTGCGAAAAGTCGTAGAAAAAAACGGCTTGAACTGGGCGTCCCCAGCACCTTTCGCTTTGAAATCTTCACTTGGAGAAGCACTGCTGGAACCGACACGAATTTATGTGCGCGCAGCACTCAATGCCATTCGGGACACAGGTGGTGTTAAAGCCCTCGCTCACATTACAGGAGGCGGGTTGCCGGAAAATATACCCCGCGTTCTCCCGAAAGAATTGGGAGCGCATGTTGATCTGGGCGCACTCAAAGCGCCTGCGGTCTTCGAGTGGATTGCGAAAGAAGGCGGTGTTTCCCGATCTGAGATGCTGCGCACCTTCAATTGCGGTACCGGGATGGTGCTTGTAGTGTCGCCTGAATTCGTGGAAGCGGTTATCGACCTTCTCAACAAGTCCGGAGAAACCGCGTTCCTGCTCGGTGCGATCGAACCTCACAAGGGCCGGGAACGGGTCCGCTTTTCCGGCGATTTGGACTTTGTGTCATGAGCGGGCGCAAGCGTACTGGAGTGCTAATTTCAGGGCGCGGCAGCAACATGTCAGCCCTAATAAATGCATGCAAGAAAACAGATTATCCTGCTGAAATAGTTGTTGTTATCTCTAATAAACCAGGTGCTCCCGGGCTGGGCATCGCCAGCAAAGCTGGCATTCCAGTGAAGGTTGTCGACCATAAGAAATTTAGTGACCGCGAGGCATTTGAAGTCGTTCTCGACGACACCTTGCGCCAAGCGAAGGTCGATCTCATTTGCAATGCGGGGTTTATGCGCCTGCTGACGCAAAAATTCGTAGAAGACTGGCGCGACCGTCAAATCAACATCCACCCCTCCCTGCTGCCGGCTTTCAAGGGTCTTAACACCCATAAACGTGCCCTCGAAGCGGGGGTGAAACTCAGTGGCTGCACGGTGCATTTCGTACGCACGGAAATGGATGCCGGACCCATCATCGCGCAAGCCGCCGTTCCAGTACTGCCGGACGATTCTGCCGATGTTCTGGCCAAACGCGTGTTAGAGGCTGAACACAAGCTGTACCCTCTGGCGCTGAAACTGGTGGCATCGGGAGATGCAAGCGTCCAGGGAGAGAAGGTGGTTTTCAGTAAAGGCCAGACAGTTCACGGTCCCTATATCGCGCCTTGGTTCGATTAAGCGGCGTTAAGCCGCATCGCCATGATGCACCGCAACACGCTAACCGTAACTGCTTGCTCATATGGACAATATGAAACGGCAAATGGTACTAGACTCAGCCTTACCCCTTGAGGGATTGCCGTCATCATCGGCAAAACGCACGCACACAGCTTCTTACCTGTTGAAGGGGCATTGAAGGGCACTCCATGACAACCGCATATTCTCATGCCCATGGACTTGGCGACGAGCAGAGCATCTGGTTCAAGCTCACGCCTCTGATGAACTCGGACAATCCAATGCAGCTGCTCATGCGGCTGGCGGACAAGTATGGCGGTGCGATCCCGATCAACCTGAAGAACCAGCGCGTGGTCCTGCTTTCGGACGTTGAGCATTTCAAACGCGTACTGGTCGAGAATACCGACAATTACACGAAATACTTCGATGGAATGCGCCCCGTGTTCGGCAAGAGCATGATTACGGTTGATGGCTCCTTGTGGCAGAAAATTCGCAAGCCCCAGCAGGCCGCCTTCCACCCCAACATGTTCGAGGAATATTTCCCATTCCTCATGGATGCGATCCGCACCAAGTCAGACATCTGGGCCGAATATGCGAAGACCGGCGAAACAGTGGAAATGGTGGAGCAAACTTGGACCTTAGCCGCCGACATGGTGTGCAAGGCGCTGTTTGACCGGGAAATGCCGTTTAATCCGCACTTCGTGTTCGGCATGGTCAAAACCTACACAGACGTGATGAACCACAAGGAAATCCGCCTGAAGCAAGCGTCAGGTGAACTCAAGGAAGTGACCGATGCTGAGGCCGCCAAGGCGATGGAGCATTGGGCCAAGGTGCCGGATTCGATTATAGGTTCCGACGTGGTTGATGAGCGTGAAAAAACGCTTCTCAACATGATCTTGGAAGCCGAGGCTGATCCGGAGTTCCCGGAATTCGACCATCAGCAGGTGGTTGATGAAATGAAGCAGTATCTGTGGGCCGGGACGGAAACAACAGCGCTCACCCTCGCCTGGTGTCTCTACCTGTTATCGCAAAATCCTGGTGTTGCAGACAAAATCCGCGCTGAGGCCAACGTGATTTGTGGCGACAATGAACCCACTTGGGACCAGGTCGCGCAGTTAAGCTATACGCGCCAGGTGCTGCAGGAGACCATGCGGCTCTATCCGCCGATCTGGGCGCTCATACGCGTTGCCGAGGGCGATGATGTCATCGAGGGCCACGAAGTCCATAAGGGCGACAAGATCGTGATGTGCACGTATCTCGCCCATCACAGTCCGAAATACTGGAACAACCCGGAAGAATTCCAGCCCGAGCGATTCTCACCGGAGCGCATGAAAAAGCGCATCAAATATTCCTACCTGCCCTTCTCGGCAGGCAAGCGCGCCTGTATTGGCGGAGCGCTGTCACAGATCGAAAACATGCTGGCACTGGTCACGCTGCTGCGCCGCTTCGACCCCGAATATGTGGGCGATGTGCCTGCACCGATACAATCGACCGTAACGCTGTGCCCCAAGGGCGGGTTGAATTTCAGGATCAGGGAATTGGCTTAGTCGGGCATTATTTCGGCTTTCTCGAAACTTTCCCCTCCCAGGCTTGCCTGTTGAGCGGAAATGTCGGCTCACCTCCCCCGACAATGCACATGACCTGATCGACGGCAAAGCGCGTCTGGGCAGTTGCCGTTGATGTCGTAAGCCCGGCGATATGCGGTGAGAAAATAACATTCTCATGTTTTAGTAGTGGGTGGGAGCTCGGAAGTGGTTCCGGAAAGGTGGTGTCGATGCCAGCCCCGAAAATATGACCAGATTCGAGTGCCTCGGTCAGTGCATCGATATCCAGGATGGCGCCCCGCGCGGTGTTGATCACGACCGATCCTTTCGGCAGGAGCGCCAGCTCGCGTATTGAAATAATCTCGCGGGTTTCCTCGGTGAGTTCGGCGCAGAGACACAATACGCTCACTTTTTTAAGCATCTCATCGAGATCTTCCACCATCTCTGCCCCCACAGTGAAGGGGATGCGTCTGTCTACATAGGGGTCATAGCCAAGCACCCGACAGCGGAAACCGGTCGTGAGCTTGCGCGCAATTTCCGAGCCAATATAGCCAAGACCAAGGATACCGACGGTGGAGCCTTCAAGCTCCAGAAAGCCTGCATTGGTTCGCGCTTCCCAACCCGTGGCATCGCGCGTGGACCTGTCAGCCCATGTGAGCCGGTTCATGACCGCCAGTATCAGCATAATGGTGTGCTCGGAAACCGGCTTGCGCCCAAAACCCAGATTGTTGACAACGAGAATTCCCCGTTCCGTCGCCGCGGGAATATCTACATTGTCAGTGCCAAATCCGGATGTGGAAATGACCACCAGTTCAGGAGCTGCATCCATCATGTCAGCGGTTATTCGTTCAGGCGTTCTCACCCAGATGGCTTTAGCGTCTGGAAGCTCGGCCATGACTGCCTGTGCGTCGGTTGTATCCACAACCACCAGCTCAGCGCCCGCTTCTTCAAACCACCTGTGGCCGATCTGGTCATACATCGGCATCCAGACGACGACTTTGGGTTTCGCCATGTTACTTCCCACAATTAATTCCAGTCTTCTTGTTCTGATATCGATCCAACGCCTCAGCCCGGCAGTCGGGCCACCGTCTCAACCTCGAGCAACCATTCGGGATTACCCAGCCTCTCTACAACCAGCAACGTGTTGGGGGGATAAAGCGGCCCTTTGAACAATGTTGGAAACAACACGTCACGCAGATCTCTGAAAGCAACAATATGCTCTGCTCCCACCACGTAGGTGGTGAGCTTGGCCACCGCGTTGAAATCAGCCCCCAGGTTATCGAGGATCAGCCCGACCGCCTCGAACACTTCGTTGAACTGCGCCTCGAAATCACCGCCCTCGGCGGCACGGTCTGCGCCGATCTGGCCGGCGATATAAATCATCTCACCCGCTTTAACACGCGCGACATGGGAATAGAGGCTGGTCAGCTTCCTGGCTCCCGGAGGATTGTAATATACGACCTCATCCGTCATTGAATTCCTCCATTCTCATTTTCGGCTCAGGCGGGCCTGATCCAGACGTGATTGTCATGGAAGGCCGCACCCCCGAACGGGGCAGCAGCATCCGCACTTGTCAGTGTGTTGATGCCCTCCCCGCCTTCGAACTTCTCGTTTCTGGGGATTGCCTCGACGATCACAACGCCCCTTTGAACGCCCTCGAAAAAGCGCGCCAGTAGCTTGATTTCTCCACGCTTGTTGCCCATTGCGATGCGCCCGCCATCAGGGATTCCAAGCTCGGCCATGTCATCGGGATGGACCATTGCCGCGGGCGCACCTTCTTTGGCTTGCGACGTCGGTGTTTCGGAAAAGGAAGAGTTGAGATAGTTGCGTGCCGGTGCCGTAACGAGACGGAAGGGATGCGCCTCATTCGCCGCCTCGATCACCTCCCAATGGTCAGGAAACTCTGGCATATCGTCGACCGGACCGAGTGGAGTGGTAATTGCGATTTGGATCTTGCGCCAATCGGGCCTGAAGTGGAATTTCCCATCCGGCCAGCCAAAGCCGTTCACGTAATGCGACGTTTCAAAATCGGGCTGGCAATCTATCCATTTCTGTTCTTCCAGATGTTCCAGATTTCCCCAGCCTGAAGCCTGTAATGTCCAGTCGATCAATTCCCGTCCTGACATTTCAAATCCTGAATGCTTCGCACCCACGCGTTCTGCGAGCGCACAAAGCACTTCATGATTGGAGCGGCACTCACCGAGAGCTTCGACGAGTTTTGGCCCAAGCAAAATGTGTTGGTGACCCCCGCCCTGGTATAAATCGTCATGTTCCAGGAACATGGTGGCGGGCAACACGATGTCGGCCAACTGCGCCGTTTCAGTCATGAACTGCTCATGGACACAGACGAACAAATCATCGCGCGCAAACCCGGCTTTCACCTTGCGCTGCTCCGGGGCGACAGCCACCGGATTCATGTTTTGCACGAACAGTGCTGATACCGGTGGGCCATCGCCAATATCCTGCGGATCTCCGCACAGCACAGGACCAATGCGTGACTGATCAAGCATCCTTACCGAAGGATCCTTCACATCCAGCCCCTCGATCATGGATTTGTCCCAGTGATAGATGGCGTTGTTTCCAAAAAAAGCGCCGCCACCCTCATGCGCCCATGCGCCGGTGACTGTCGGGATGCAGGTCACCGCATGCATGTTCACCGCACCGTTTCGCGACCGGGTAAAGCCGTAACCGCACCGGAAATAGCTTCTTGGAGTCTCCCCGATCAACTGCGCGAAGGACTCGATTTCATCCACGCGAAGACCGGTAATAACGGAAGCCCACTCAGGGGTCTTTTTCACAAGATAGGATTCAAACGCTTCCGGGCAGTCAGTGTATTTCGCGAGGTAGTCCAAGTCTGCAAGCCCATCACGGAACAGCACATGCATGATGGCACACGCCAATGCGCCGTCGGTTCCAGGACGGATGATAAGGGCGAGGTCCGCCTGTGCCACCGTGCCGTTGCGGTAAACATCAACAACGGCAATTTTCGCCCTGCGCTCCTTCCGCGCCCGCGTAGCGTGGGTCATCACATTGACCTGGGTGCTGACCGGGTTGGTGCCCCAGATTACCACCAGGTCCGACTTCGCCATCTCACGCGGGTCCGGCCCCATGAGACTGCCAGCACCGGCAATAAAGCCAGACTGGGCAAGCGGCGTACAGATAGTGTTGAAGATGCCTGAATAGTGCTTGGCGTGCCGCAACCGGTTGATGCCGTCGCGCATCAAAAGCCCCATCGTCCCGGCATAATAATATGGCCAAACGGCCTCCGGACCATGGAGCGCTTCAGCCTTCAGCAGCTTCTGAGCCGTGATGTCCAGGGCATCGTCCCAGCTGACAGGTTCGAATTCCTGCGAACCCTTATCCCCCTTGCGCCTGAGAGGGGTCATCAGCCTGTCAGGGTGGTGGATGCGCTCGGCGTAACGCGCAACCTTGCCGCAGATAACGCCAGCCGTATATGAGTTGTCCTTCGCCCCGCGCACACGACCGATGCGGTTATCGTCCAGCAACTCCACGTCCAGCGCGCAAGTTGACGGGCAATCATGCGGACAGGCGCTGTGGCCTATGGGTATGCGGGCATCCATGGGATAACTCCAAACGAAATCACAGGATAACACCAGACCTGCAGCACACCATAATTTTGTAAAGGGTCAATCCAGTGAAATGCCAAACTCTTTTCGCAAACCCGCCTTTCCGGCCTTCGTCAGCGTCACAGCGCGAGAATCCGGCATCCTCAACAGCCAGTCCCGCCCCTCCAGCTCCTCGAGGAGCAAGGCCCCCAGTGCTCCGCCCAGATGCGGTGTCCGCTCGCTCCAGTCCAGGCACCGGCTTGCAACCGCGCGGCGGCCCTTGTTCATTTTCGTGAGGTCGAGACCTAAATTCCCAAGTCTTGATTCGCCTTGAGGGGTTAGTGCAAAAGCCTTGTCGTTCTGTTTGAGACTTCCATCACTCAACAGGGACTGTGCCAGCGCTACGCCCACACGCCCGGCCAGATGGTCGTAACAGGTCCGGGCAAAGCGCATGGCATCATCTTTCGGGCCGGTCGGCCTGTGACGCGGGGCGCCGTGCACGGCAAGGGTCATAAGAGCCTCCAGCGCATGGGCCACATGTTCATTTGCCAGCCTGTAGTAGCGATGCCGTCCCTGCTTTTCGACCTCAACCAGCCTGGCCTCGCTTAGCCTTGCCAGATGGCCGCTCGCAGTCTGAGGTGTAATGCCGGAAGCATAGGCCAGTTCAGTCGCCGTCAACGCCCTGCCATCCATCAAGGCTGACAGCATGGTCGCCCGGCTTGGGTCACCAATCAGCGCGGCTGCCTCTGCAATGTAAGGACCTTCAATCATAGTTCGGTTATAAGCGAAATGTCATGTCTCGACAAGCAAACATATTTCGGCTTAAGTCGAACTATGAATGACACACCATATTCCGGCCAGACCAGCCCCTCGATACCGCTTGAGCTTGCATTGCTCACCCTGCTTTCCATTCTGTGGGGGGCATCTTACGGTCTGATCAAACTCGCGGTGGAAACAATAACACCGCTAACGCTTGTCGCCATCAGGGTGATAATCGCCGCCAGCGTCCTCTGGCTTGTGGTCATGGTACGGCAGCGGCCAATACCACGGGGGCTCCAAAACTGGCGGCAACTCATGGTTCAGGCACTGTTTGGTTTTGTCATCCCCTTCACGATGATCACATGGGGCCAACAATATGTGGATAGCGGGCTGGCTGGTATCCTCAATTCCACGACCCCGATTTTCCTGTTCCTCATCACTGTGTTCTGGACACGCCATGAGCAAGTGAGTCTGGAAAATTTACTGGGCGTGCTGTCAGGCCTGGGTGGCGTCTGCCTCCTGATCGGCTTCGAAGCCGTGCAGGGCCTGGGCGCAAATGTAGCCGGTCAGCTGGCAATTACAGGGGCAACCATCAGTTACGCAATTGCGATGATATACGGCAAGAGGTTCAAGCATATTGCTCCTGAGGCGACGGCCGCATGTACACTATCGATTGCGGCTCTGATCCTTCTGCCTGCCAGTTTTATATTGGAGCAACCACGAGAACTCACACCATCAAGGACGTCCATAATGGCGCTCGTCGCCCTTGCCGTCTTTTCAACTGCAGGCGCCTTCACTCTGTATTTCCGGCTCGTGAATACACTGGGATCAATAGGCACTTCGAGTGTCGCCTACTCCCGAGCGGCCATCAGCGTGGTGATTGGAGTGCTTATGCTTGGAGAGGTTTTCAACTGGCAGATTGCTGTTGGGTTATGTGCCGTCATTGTCGGTGTTGCCGCGATCAACGGGCAGCTGTTCCAGCTGCTCAGGCACACATCATCCTAAGGCATAAATGGCATGTCGGTGGTTGGCGTTTGCACGCCAAATTGAGTGAGTAGGCAATGAACCTGCCCGCGGTGATGTGTCTGATGATTGAACATATGGGTGATCAGAAGAGTTCTCGGTTTGGTTATTTCACGTCCTGCCGAGCCTGAATACCAGGTCATATCGCCCTCCATCTCGGTCTGCTCAAGCCCCGCTGCCCAGCCCTCTATGACCTGATCGAACGCGACGCGCTCGCGCTTCAAACCCTCAAACGACTCATATTGAGATACGGAACCCGGGATGTCTTCCGACACAGGTGCGGGCGTATCCGTGAAGCGGCTCATCCAAATCTGGTCCGCCCACAAGAGATGGTTGAGTGTCCCGTGGATGGATTTGAAAAACGCGCCGCAATCCTTTTTGCGGTCCTCATCGGACAGGGTTTCACATACCGCGAAGATGCTGTCATTCATCCAGCCGCTATAGGCTGCCATCCTCTGCACATAGCTCGGTGTAATCATGACTGCGTTCTAACCTACGATCTCGCTTTCATCAAAACAGAGTGCAATCTCGATGGCGGCATTCTCGGCGCTGTCAGAGCCATGCACAGAATTGCGCTCGATATTCTCGGCGAATTCAGCACGGATAGTGCCTGCATCGGCTTCTTCCGGGTTGGTGGCACCCATCACTTCGCGGTTCTTGGCAATAGCACCCTCGCCTTCCAGCACCAGCTGAACAATTGGTCCCGAAGTCATGAAGGCAACAAGGTCATTATAAAACGGGCGCTCGGCGTGGACTTCATAAAATTTTTGTGCCTCCGCTTCACTCCATTTCACACGTTTCTGCGCGATGACACGCAATCCGGCTTCTTCCAGCTTGGCGATAATTGCGCCGGTGATGTTGCGCGCGGTAGCGTCGGGTTTGATCATTGAGAGTGTGCGTTCGATAGCCATAATATGAAATCCTGCTATTTGAGATTTAGGTTTTGCCGTTCGGCGGTTGAGGCGCTTATAGCTCCCACCCTTAGCTGCCGCAACCATTGCTAACTCAGCTTTAGCCAATGGCTTGCGGGCGTGCTATGAGCGCACGCTGTAAGCACTTCGAGATACACCCATGCTGCACATCAACGACCTCACATACCGCATCGATGGGCGCTTGCTCTTCGAGAAAGCGACCGCCGGCATCCCCCCGCGACACAAGGTCGGGCTGGTGGGCCGCAACGGTGTTGGCAAGACGACTTTGCTGCGCCTGATCTCTGGTGAAATTTCACCGGATGACGGTGACATTCGCATGCCTAAAAAAGCCAGCATGGGGATTGTCTCCCAGGAAGCACCCGGGGGTCCGGAATCACTCATCGATACTGTGCTGGCGGCTGACACAGAACGCGCCAACCTCCTAGCCGAGGCGGATACCGCAAGTGACCCGAACAGAATTGGTGAAATACACACGCGGCTTTCAGACATTGGCTCCCATACCGCCCCTGCCCGGGCTGCTGCCATCTTGTCAGGACTGGGATTTTCTCAAGTTGAACAACAGCGGCCTTGCGCGGAGTTTTCAGGCGGCTGGAGGATGCGCGTGGCACTGGCAAGCGCCTTGTTTGCCGCACCCGATATTTTGCTGCTCGATGAGCCCTCCAACTATCTCGACCTTGAAGGCACGCTATGGCTCGAGAATTTCCTCAGAGGCTACCCGCACACCGTTCTGATCGTCAGCCATGACCGCGATCTTCTGAACACGGCTGTTAACAGCATCCTGCACTTATCACAGGGAAAGCTCAGCCTTTATGCCGGGGGATATGACGACTTCGAAGCCATGCGCCGGGAGCAGCAACGCCTGCAACTCAAACTCAAGAAAAAACAGGATGACGCCCGCCGCCATCTTGAAGAGTTTGTCGACCGATTCCGTTACAAGGCAACCAAGGCGCGCCAGGCACAGGCGCGTATCAAAATACTGGAAAAAATGAAGCCCATTGCAGCTCAGGTCGCTGAGCGCGTGATCGGCTTTCAGTTCCCCAATCCGAAAAAGAGTTTGGGAAACCCGTTGATACGCCTGGATGAAGTCAGCGTCGGCTATGCCACTGATGAACCGGTTCTGAGCGCGCTTGATTTGCGGATAGACGAAGATGACCGCATTGGGCTTCTTGGCGCCAACGGCAATGGCAAGAGCACCTTCGCCAAACTGCTTGCCGGACGGCTTGAGGCGATGACCGGGCATCGCAGATGTTCGAAGAAGATGGTCGTCGGCTATTTCGCCCAGCACCAGCTCGATGAACTTAATGCCCGCCAATCGCCCTACGACAAAATCGTCGAGCTGATGCCCGATGCGACCGAAGCGCAGAAGCGCGCGCATCTGGGAAAACTGGGCTTTGGCATTGATACAGCAGACACGCCTGCTGATGACCTTTCAGGCGGTGAAAAGGCGCGTCTTCTGTTTGCGCTAGCGACCTTTCATGCACCGCATCTGCTCATTCTGGACGAACCGACAAACCATCTCGATGTCGATGCCCGCGAAGCGCTGATCCATGCGTTGAATGCCTATGAGGGCGCGGTCATCCTGATTTCTCAT